>JAZQGH010000122.1:0-1781 GCA_045539925.1 Acutalibacteraceae bacterium
CCTTCTTCCTTCACGCGGCGTTGCTGCGTCAGGGTTCCCCCCATTGCGCAATATTCCCCACTGCTGCCTCCCGTAGGAGTCTGGGCCGTGTCTCAGTCCCAATGTGGCCGTTCAACCTCTCAGTCCGGCTACTGATCGTCGCCTTGGTAGGCCGTTACCCCACCAACTAGCTAATCAGACGCGAGCTCATCTCACAGCGATAAATCTTTGATACAAAAAAGATGTCTTCTCTGTATGTTATGCGGTATTAGCACAAATTTCTCTGTGTTATCCCCCTCTGTGAGGCAGATTGCTCACGCGTTACTCACCCGTCCGCCACTAGGTAGTCCAATACTTCAACCGAAGTCTCCGTTTCGGGTACCCCGTTCGACTTGCATGTGTTAGGCACGCCGCTAGCGTTCATCCTGAGCCAGGATCAAACTCTCTCGTATATTTCACTTAAAAAATAAACAATTGAAGTTCGCTAGCTTTTCGCTTCGCTCTTTTAATCTTTTCCTCGATTTACTTGATTTCGTTCGTAGTTTCTTAATTAAAAACTCTAGAATTTTCAAGGTCCATTATGTTATTCAGTTTTCAAGGTTCATCCCCTGTCTCTCACAGACAGCTTAACTATTGTACCACTCTTTTCCTAAAATGTCAATAGTTTTTTCAATTTTTTTAAAAATTTTTTTCAATTATTGCAAAACCCTTGCAATCAGCGGATTTTGGAAGATTTTTTGCAAATAAAAAAGACGGATTTTTTTGACTTCCGTCTTTTTATACAATATATTATAGTATAAGGTGCAGAAAAATTCGACTAAAATGGAGAAACCGAATCGAAACTTGTTTCGATCGTACCCGAAGCCGTACCGTGTGTACGGCGAGCGATGAAGTTCACCTGTTTAGCGCTGTTTATCGAGCCCCCATAAAAGCAATATAGGAACGAAATGCTTCGTATATATCTGCCTTATGTGCAATTTCATAAGGTGCATGCATGCAAAGCAGAGCCACACCGGCGTCAATTACATCGGCGCCAAGGTTTGCAATATACTGGGCAACGGTTCCACCGCCGCCTTTGTCTACTTTGCCAAGTTCTGCAAACTGATAAGCAATGTCATTTTCATCAAAAATGTTGCGGATATAGGCAACCAGCTCTGCACTTGCTTCGGAGGAGCCACCTTTTCCACGGGAGCCGGTGTAACGAAGCAGGGTTAAGCCACATCCAAAGATGGGAGAATTTTGCTTTTCGTATACTTCTGCATACATAGGATCGTATGCTGCTGCCACATCGGAGGATAGGCACATGGTTTTTGCCATCACTTGATTGATACGAACATTCGGTTTTAATTCTTCTAAGAAATATTCTAAAAATTTGGACTGCATGCCGGAGTTTCCCATACTGCCCACTTCTTCACGGTCAGCCAGTAATACCACTGCTGTTTTCTTGGGAGCATTGGTTTCAAGCAAGCCGCAAAAAGCGGTGTAGGCACAAACTCTGTCATCGTGACCGTAGGCAGCAACCATACTTCTGTCAAAGCCTAAATCACGGGCAGCCCCCTGAGGCACCACTTCAATTTCTGCAGAATAGAAATCTTCTTCGGTAATGCCGTAGGTTTCTTCTAAAATTTTTAATAAAGCAGTTTTTACTTCATCGCTTTCTGCATCCAAATCAGGATTGGAACCGGATAACACCATCAGTTTTTCACCGGGGATGCCTTCGGTCATTTTCTGAGTCATCTGTTTGGATGCCAAGTGAGGTAATAAATCGGTTACCATAAAAATGGGGTCGTTTTCTCCGTCAC
>JAZQGH010000123.1:0-2572 GCA_045539925.1 Acutalibacteraceae bacterium
GCTGTAAGGAGATCTAAAATGGGATTCTTTGATTTTTTGAGACAACCCGATGTGAATCAGGGCGTAAATGATTATAAAAATTCTACCGGTGCCGTGCTGCTTGACGTGCGCACTCCGCAGGAATACAGTGAAGGACACATCCCGGAAAGCAAGAACGTTCCGCTGCAAGCTCTTGACAAGGTAAGGTCTGTTGTGGAACATAAAGATACGGAGTTGTTTGTTTATTGCTATTCCGGTGCAAGAAGTCGTCAGGCTGCGACGATGCTCGGACAGATGGGATATACTAAGGTTAATAACATCGGCGGTATATCTTCTTATCGCGGAAAGGTGGAACGGTAATTATGAAAGTTGTGATTGTAGGCGGTGTGGCAGGTGGAGCAACCGCCGCCGCACGAATCCGAAGGCTCGATGAAAAGGCAGAGATCGTGGTTTTTGAGCGCTCGGGATACATCTCCTACGCCAACTGCGGACTGCCGTATTATATCGGGGATGTGATCACCGATGCCGAGGAGCTGACACTTCAGACTCCAGAAAGCTTTTACTCTCGCTTTCGTGTGGATATGAGGGTGCATCACGAGGTGACGGCAATTCATCCCGATAAAAAGACGGTATCGGTCAAAAATTTGAAAACGGGGGAAGATTTTGAGGAAAGCTACGATAAGCTCATCCTTTCTCCCGGAGCCAAGCCGACACAGCCTCGTTTTTCGGGGACGGAGCTTGACAAGGTGTTTACTCTACGCACCGTAGAGGATACGCTTCGGATCAAGAAATATATCAATCAAAACCATCCCAAATCGGTAGTATTGGCAGGCGGCGGCTTTATCGGTCTTGAGCTTGCGGAAAACCTTCGTGAGCTTGGAATGGACGTTACCATTGTTCAGAACGGCAAACAACTGATGAATCTCTTCGACCATGACATGGCATCGTTCATTCATAATGAGATGAGAAAGCATGGCGTAAAGCTGGCACTCGGTCATACGGTTGAAGGTTTTGAGGATAGGGACGGCGGTGTCGATGTGTTACTGAAGGACGATGCACCTCTCCACGCTGATATGGTCGTGCTCGCTATCGGCGTTACGCCCGATACAACTCTTGCCAAAGAAGCAGGTCTTGAACTTGGTATCAAGGGTGCTATAGTTGTCAATGACCGTATGGAAACCTCAATTCCCGATATTGTAGTGTTACAATTGATGTGAGACTTTTAGTCTATACAAAAAGCGATTGAACTATTAGAATGTTAATCACCACAAAAAACAAATCCAAAAAGGAGCCCAATCGCCATGAATACTATACCACATTTACAACGATATTTGCCACATAAACTTGAAACAAAATTTTATGCCACTAAACTCTATCGCAGTGGCTGTTCTATCAGCTTCGTCTGCCGACGCTATCATATTTCTAAATCCTCATTGATGCGTTGGAACAAGAAGTTTGATGGAACCAAAGAATCCTTGGTTGACAAGTCACACCGACCTAAGTCGCCACATCCTAATGCTCATACCGAACAAGAAATCAAATGGATTCGTGATCTTCATCGTCGTAATCCACATATTTCTGTATGTGAGCTTTATGGTAAACTCCGTACTGAAAAAGGATACTCAAGACATCCCGGTTCACTCTATCGGGTGTTTGTAAGATTAGGTTATTCTTCTAAAACTCCGTCTACTAAAAAAATGAGCAAACCAAAACCATACGACACACCCACAGAGTTAGGAGTCAAATGGCAAATGGATGTAAAATACGTGCCAACTATCTGCTATACTGGCAATATTCCCCAAAAGTTCTATCAATACACTGTGCTCGACGAAGCTTCCAGAGAACGTTTTATATATCCCTACATGGAACAAAGCAGCTATTCCACTATAGATTTTGTAAAACGTTGTATTGACTACTTTGGCTATATTCCTCAGATTATTCAAACCGACAACGGAAGTGAATTTACACACGCTAAAAAAACAAAACGAACACATCCTCTCGATACACTATGCAACGAACTTAAAATCGAGCATAAACTCATCCGGCCCAGAACTCCACAGCACAACGGGAAAGTCGAGCGAAGTCACAGAAACGATCAAGAACGCTTTTACAATTTTTTAAATTTCTACTCTTATGAAGATTTAAAAACACAAATGAAACGATATCTATATCGTTCAAACAGAATCCCTATGCAAGTACTAGGATGGAAATCTCCATTACAAAAACGGCTTGAACTTGAATCGTAACAATTCTTATTCCGCTTATTTAATAATATCTACAAAGGCATACCTTTTCAAGGGCACGCCATAGAATGGTGCTTTGCACCCTTGACAAGCTATGCCTCTGTAGATAAAGAGTTATTAAGCGGACTAAGATTTAGTATAACAACTACTTATTTACGATTAACTTTCATATTATCATATCGTTTTTTTATTTTATATTTTAGGTGTCACATCATTGACTAATATACATTTTTTCACTTATTTTATATCCTTCTTACAGAATGATTCCAAACCAATCCAAAGCATACAAACAAGCAATACCGCAACATATACTATGGCAAACGTCAAGGATGACGGTGAATCCGAAATCG
>JAZQGH010000124.1:0-53201 GCA_045539925.1 Acutalibacteraceae bacterium
GCTTCGCAGTTTCGTAGAAACCGAAAATTTCCTGTATTTAAGCCGTAAAACGCAGAAAGGCTGTCGCCTTTCGAGGCTTTTGGCAACAATATAGGGAATTTTGTTCGAGAAACAAATACTGCCCTATGAGGCGTGGGCGAAGGACATCCTGTTTTGTTTTATCTTGCTTTCTTAATGGTTCTGTCGAAATAAATTTTTGACTTTTCGACTTTTCGTCCGGTTTCTGATAAAGGCAGAAATATTCAATATCACAAACACCTCTGCCCGACAGGGCAGAGGTGTTTGTGATATTAGCCTGTAATACCTACACGGTCGATGCTTTCGATAAATCTTCTCTGCATTATCATATAGAAGATAAGCATAGGGAGAATGAATACAAAGCAGGCTGCCATATAGATCGATGTGGTTTCGGGGTTGTGTCCCGCATAGAAGCCCCGTCCTGCAAGGGTTGTAGCAATGCGCTCAAGATGTACCGACATAGGATAGTTTGACTTAATGTACATCGAAGCCAAGAAAGTGTCGTTCCAGTGCCAGATTACCGAGAAAACGGTAACGGTTGTGAAAACAACGCTGGAGGAGGGCAGAGCTATGGATACAAAGGTACGGATAGGACCTGCACCGTCAACCCAGGATGCTTCCTCAAGCTCGTAAGGAAGATTCTTAAAGAACTGGATGTAGATAAATATCAGTATACCTGAACGCAGTCCCATTGCAAAGAGGGAGGGCAGATAAAACGCCAAGGGCGAGCCGATAAGGTTGGGACGGATGTCGGTGCCGATAAGCTTACCTATAAGGTTCAGAATTCCGAGGAAGTCCATCTTGGAGTAATTAACCATTCGGGGAATGATTACCATAGTCTCAGGAATGAGTATGGTGAGGAAGAGACCTGCCATAAGGATAGGCTTAAGCTTAAACTTGAAACGTGCAAAACCGTAAGCCACGATAGAGCAGGTAATAATCTCTATAACGGCTGCAACAATCTCGAGAGAGATGGTAGCGCCTAGAGATTTCCAATAGGTAAGTGCATCGATTGCCATGCCGTAGGTAAACTCGGGGTCAAGTCCCGAAGGTAACCAAACGCGGGCCGAATCATAATAAGACTGACGCGAACGAAGTGAGGTTACGATCATATAGAAGAGAGGATAGATAACGATATAACCGATAGCAAGAAGAATTATTATACGAAGGATAGCCCAAGCAAAGCTCATTCCCTTGTTTATAAGCTTCTTGCGACGAAGTATCTCGCGGGAGGGGTTATCGAAAAATTGTTTAAGTTTATCCATAAGACACCCTCCTTTACGACCAACGCTTCAACAGGAAGCGATTATATGCAAACAGGATAACTCCCATTATTGCACCTACACATACGAAGTAAATCCAAAGCATTGCCGAGGTCTCATCGTAGTTACCTGAATTTATCATTGTATATGCCTTAAGAATAACCCAGTTGCGCGAGTTGGTGAACTGATCAACCATTGTGAATACTGCAACAAGGAGTGTTACGCTGCCCAGACTTGGGAAGGTGATGAACCAGAACTCTTCCCATTTTGATGCACCCTCAACCTTAGATGCCTCATAAAGAGTACGGGGAATCGACTGAAGTCCTGCAATGAAGAGCACAGTCTGAATTCCGCAGCTCCAGAGAAGGTCGAAGATGTTGCTGATAATCTTCTGTGTATATTCTGCTATCTTATCGGGCAGGTCGAGCCATCCGATGATGTCCTGAATGGAAACCAGATTTGCGCTGATGGATGTGTTAACGCCTGCCTGAGTAAGCTCTTCGGTAGTGGTCTTGAACATAATGTCAAGCACAACGCCCGAAGCGATGATAACAGGTACGAAGTAAATTGCACGGAAGAAAAGACGTCCGCGGAACTTCTGATTGAGCATCATTGCCAGAACGAGAGAAAGCAGAAGGATGATGGGCAATGAATAGAGAATAGAAGTAAGGTCACGCGTGAGCCAGTTAGTATAGCTGCCGTGCTGTCTGAGCAAATAGTAATAATTTTTGATTCCTACAAATTGTGTAGAAACGCCGTCTCTAGAGAGGGTCACGTCACAGAAGGAATACCAGATAGACTGAAAAACCGGATAGGCGAAGAATACGATGAAACCAAAGATCCAAATAGAGGTAAAGCCCAGTCCGTAACGGCTTTTCAGCTGTTCGATACTTTTATACTTTTTCTTTTTTGTCTTTAGCATATCTTACTTCTCCCATACATAAGCCTCTGCCTCAACGGTGGTACCGTTGGGAGCGGTTATGCTTGCATCTGTGTAGTTTACATATACCCTTACGCCGTTACCGTAAACAACTTCACGCAGACCCGTGTCTAAAATGGTGTGGGAGACTATCTCTTCACCGTTTATTGCGGCATAGTAATCTTTAAGGCTGTTGACGGTTGCTATAATTTCATCGGAGATGGGTTCATATTCACTTCCGTAGAAGCAGTAGCCCGAATAATCGATGAATTCGTTATTGTACTCTCCAATAAGGGTATAGCTGAGACCTGCGCCTGCCTCTACAGTACGTAAGAGGTGGTTTTTGGGGTTTACAGCCATATTGTAGCTTTCGGTTCCCATAGGAACGTAGCCTTTAAATATCATCTGATAGAAGGGAACGTCGGCTGTGAAGACACGCTCCTGAGAGGAGAGGGTAGGTGTATTGAAAATCATGTCGGCAGCAGCTGCTGCATAAGCGTTAGCCTCAAAAGCGGCTACCTTATACTTTTCGCCGAACTTATCCATAAGTGCTACTGTGTCCTTGCCCATATCTCCCTTTAAGAAATAGCGGGTGTCACCTGTAGAATGATCGGAATAAGCAAGGCTGGTAAGACTCTCAAGGCTTACGCCCGAAAGATTCCACTTAGAAATCTTCTTAAGCACCTTGTCGGAGCCCCCGTTAAGAAGACCACGGCTGAGCAGGTTGTAGCCTGTCTCGGTATCATAACTGCGGGACGCAGCATTGTAATTGTAGACTGTGGATATCTTAAGCAGATTGTTGTAGGCTGTATCAAAGAATGTTGAGTAGCCTGCACTCTTGTTTTTAAGCTTTACTACGTCAAAATCATAGTAAAGATCGACATTATTCTGGTTGCAGAAGTCATTAAGAGCCGAAAGTTCCTTTTCGGTGCCGATGTTCTCATTCATCTTCATTCCACCTGCATAGCTGTTATTCTCTATGCCTGATGTTCCGAAGCCTAAGAGCTTTGCACTGATTTTGACCCCTGTCTCTTCAGACAGTTCTTTAATTATGCTCTGGGCACCCTTTACGGTAGTAGCGGCAACCAGATCTTTATAGGGTACTCCGAGGAAGGACTGGTTAATCATCATACCGCCTACAAAGGTGAGGTTAAGGTTAGACTCTTCTTCGGCCTTGTCGGAAAAAGCGCCTGTCTTTTTAAGGTAGTTTTTATAGGTTTCTGCCATTCCGCTGTAGTTGGCTTTTTCGCCTACCAGAGGATAGAAAGCAACAGTTACGGGTTTTTCCAGCGGACTGAGGCTATAAACCTTCATTCTTTCTTTCGCTTTAAGGCTTTGAGCGTAGTTTTCAGAGTAGGGACGGATCTGATAATGCGCGTAAACACCGCTGTATTTAATACCTGTAGCTCCTACCTTGAATCCTATGCTGCAGGACTCTGCATTATCCTCAATGATAGCACAGGTGCCAAGATTTCCGTTTTTAGCACCGTATACGGGGAGACGAACCTCTTTCTTAATCGATTCGAGGTTGTCGCGGGTCATTACGGGATCAAATCCGTAAACCTGATCCTGAATCTTTATACCTGCGGCGGAATTGCTCTCGTTAGAAACCAGAGCACCCGAGCCCGAGGGATAGAAAATGTATGCATCCTCTGTATCGTTGGGGTTTAAGCACCAGAAGGGAGCAATTTTTGCAGCAACTACTCTGTAGCCTTCGCCCTCCTGTATAAGCTTAGGATCGATAGAGGCAGCAACCGAGTCTTCTCTGAGGACGAAGTCAACAGCAATTCTGATCTCGATTTCATCGAAATAATAGAATATGCGGATACCGTTTTCGATATTCTCGGTCACAACTCTGCCGTTTTTAACAGCACCCACCGCAGACTGATACTCTGCGGTCTGGTTGTTGGAACGGTCGAGAACCTCGATGATGAGTGCGGAGGAAACCTCGGGATGCACCTTTATGGGCATTCCTGTTATCGGGTCCTCTGTAGGCTCACCCTCAGTACGGGCCGTAACGCCCCAACGGTTGCCTGTTGCCTTCTCAATAAGGTCGACTGTACAGTCGGAGCCCTTCCAAATAAGCTCGTAAGCCGCGTTGGAGGCAATCACCTTATCGGTTTTGGAATAGTTGCTTTTTACCTCTGTATCAAAGGCGTCGGGGGACCATATGTCACCGACAGTCCAACCTGTCATGCAGACGATAAGAACTGCACATAAAATCAAGCTAATGACTTTTTTCATATTGTCCCCTCCTTACATTATAAGTTCTGTAAATACCGTTGTGATGAAACCGCCCAGCTGCTGCAGAAGCATTGCCACAAGAACGATTAGGAATACGATAGCAGCCATACCGAGTACGGTAAGAATTGTGGTTCCAACGAAACGGGTCATTGTAAAGTCGTGAATGCGGATCATTCCGATAGTAAGGAGCAATCCTGTGTAAATCATTGCCACGGTGGTGAGAATTCCTAAGAAGCTGCCCTCAGCTGGTAAGAGGAAGTTTGTAAGAATTATGTAGATCACACGTGAAAGGATCATAGGTGTAAGGCTGTAGCAGGTAACGATGAAGATTTCTTTCATTTTACCCTTACCGCCTGCAAGGGTTGTAACCAGCCAGTTTGCTACCACCCAAAGTACAACGAGTCCGAAACTCTGAACGAATACCCAAAGGGAGTTGAAGGAGCCGGGATCATAGTTGGTGAAGAGGAATCCGCCCCAAAGCACCTCAACAACCGCCGAAACATAGAAGAGTGTGAGTATAACAAGAGCAACTCTGCGGGAGCCGCGCTTTTTGTCCTTGAGTTCTTCAAATACAAGACCCGGATGAACAAGGGTTTTCAGTGCAAGGCGTGTTTCGGTATCCTTGGAAACCGAAACTATTCCCTTTTTCTTGCGGATAAGCACGAAAGCTATAATTCCTGCCGCAAGAACAACCACCACTGTAAACATAAGGGTGAAGTACTTGGAAACGATGTTCTGACGGTGATACTCATATGCAAGAGCATAGGTTTCACGGTCGTAACCCTCAAGAGCAACCTCCATAGCCTCTTCATACTTATCCTCTGCGAGATAAGCACGGGCAAGACCTGTGTAGGCTACCTGAAGATTTTTATCAAGGGTGAGCACCTCTTCCCAACCCTCGCGGGACTCAAGATAGTCTCCGTCGATGGTCAGTCTGGTGAGTGCTGTTACCATATTACCGTAGTCGTTACGGCGGAATATGGTAAGTGTGTTGGCGAGTTTATCACAAATAAGAACGTCGCTAACGATAACCTTTCCGTCAGCATCCCTTGTTTCCTTAACGGCAACAGCAGAAGCTGCCTGGAAGGTGCCCTTCTGTGTACCTGTGCTCATACCTCCGCCGAATGCAGTAAGCATACGGCACTCTGCGTCGTATACAAGTACTCGGCCAAAAGCAGAGTCGAGAACATACATAAACTCATCGTCATCTACTGCGAGACCTGTAAGCTTCTGGGCGAAGACTCCGCCGTTCTCGTAGTATGTACGGTTTACAGCGTCATCCTGGAATGAAACCGAGTCAGAATCGAGTATGTTGTTTCCTGCACCAGGGTTAAGCTTTTTAACCTGACCCTTGTTCTCTGCATCGGTGGTAGTGTAGATAAAATCTTTACTGTCGATAACGATGTCGGAGAAGGTGTAGGGCAGAACTCTCTGAGAGTTTTGTTTTTTCTCGTTGTTGGGGAACATACGGTTAAGAACAGCCTGAATTGCGCCCAGAATGTTGTTTACAACTGTGTTTGCGCCGTAGAATCCGATAAATTCTTTAGCGGTACCTGAGGTTGCGGGAGCATAAAGCAGTGCTCCGTAGTATGAACCCTGACTGAGAATGTAAACATATCCTCTGGAATCGGCTACCACCTTTACGGGACGGTAGTCGAAATCGGTGGGGATCAGGGGGGAATCGGGCAGGGTATATTCATCTATGTAGTTACCGTCGAGGTCGCACTGAAGAACTCGCTTGTGGCTAGTGTCACAGATATAGACAGTCTTATCGGTGTGAACATAGACGTCATTTGCGCCCGAGAAGGACAAATCTCCTTCGGGTCCGTGAACAAATGAAAATTCTTTTACAAATTTATAGTTTGAATCCAGCATTATTACCCTTGCTTCAATGCCTTCACCGCCGGTATCGAGAAGATAAACATTACCATCGATATCAACGCACACATCAATAAGCTCGGTAAGTGCGGAGACTCCAAAATCTTTTGCATCAAATACGTTTTCCGTTTCATACATCGGGCGATTATATACAAGCTTACGTCCTGCGCCTGATATATCGGCCCAATAGGTGTAACTTTCATACGGCACGTACTGTGATGATTCTGCGGATGCGGGAAGCATTACTGCTACAAGCATAAGTGCTGCAAGCACTACTGCTACGATGCGTCTAAGCATCTTTTTAGTCATACATTACATCTCCTTGCCGTAAAAAGTTATTCTTTAATACCTGCGCTTGTCATAGCCTGCATAACGTTACTCTGCGAAATCATATAGACCATGATAGGCGGTATCATCATAATTACCGTCATTGCCATCGCACTACCTGCACGGGCGGTACCGCCTGCCACAATCTGAGGAGTGATCATGGGGAGTGTTTTAAGCTGCTCGGTAAATATTGTATTGTTGGGGGAAACATTCCAGATATCGCGGAAGCCGAAGAGCATAAGGGTCAGCCACATGGGTTTTACCGTGGGCATTACGATGCTCCAGAAGACCTTCCAATATCCTGCACCATCAATTTTTGCTGCTTCAAGAAGTGCATCGGGTACTGCGCCTTCCATATACTGCTTCATAAGGAATACACCCATTGTAGAAGCAAGGTGGGGCAGTATGTAGATCCAATATGTGTCGATCATATGGAGCTTTGCATAAATGAGGTAGCAGGGGATTGACAGTGTGTAGGAGTTGAACATAAGTGCCATCTGAATTGCCCAGAAAAGAGTCTTTCTTCCCTTGAATTTACCCTTTGCAAGTACGAAAGCTGCCATTGAAGAGGTAATGATGTAGAGGAAGGTGGTGATAACACTTACAAACAAGCTGTTTGCGATATAGCGGGAAAGGGGAACCTGCAGGTTTGAAAGCAGGTCGGGCAGCGCCAGATAGTTAGATATCGTGGGGCGCTGTACGAAAAAGCGGGGCGGGAAGATAAGCAGCTCATCGATAGGCTTGAATGAAGTTACAACCGAATAGATAAGCGGCAGTGTTGAGAAAAGTCCGCCGAAGATAAGGAAAGCACAGTAGAAGAAGTTACCTATCTTAGATCGGGTAAAGCGACGGGCAAAGGTGCTTTTCTTTTTGAACATTGCAAATTGCGGTTTTTTAAGTTTCATTTATAAAGCACCTCCCTATCTTCCTATAAGTGACAATACCTTGCCGATGAGCATACGTGTTCCTGCCATCATAATGAAGAGGATGACGGCGATTGCCGAAGCATATCCGTACTCGAAGCGGACAGTCGCCATATCGGTCATATGGGAGACTATGGTATCTACCGCGTACTGTGTAGAGGGGAAGCCTGCAAGCTCGATAGCAAGTGCGCTTACAGAGAAGCTCGACTGAATCTGCATTACGGCAGAGAAGAGAAGCATATTCTTCATCTGGGGTAAGGTTATGAAGCGAAGCTCCTGCCAACGGGATCTGATGCCGTCGATAGCACCTGCTTCGTAGAGGTCGTCAGCAATATTCTGAAGACCCGAAATGTTTGAAAGGAAGGATACACCCATACTCTGCCAAAGCTGAACGATAATGATGATGGGCATCAGGTATGAGGGTGTTTTAAGCCAAGTGATAGGCTCAGTAATAACGCCCACCGAAAGGAGCATACTGTTGAGGTAACCGTATGCGTCACCCGAGAAGAGTACCTTCCATATAAACAGTGCACCGCCGACGAGAGAGGGCGAATAGAACATAAAGGAAAGGACGGTTCTTATAGCGGGTGAGAACTCATTAACGAACCACGCAAGAACGAATGCAAGGAGAAATCCTAAAGGACCCGCAATGATTGCGAAAATGAGGGTGTTTTTAACTACAATTCCGAAAACGTCGTCGGCTACGAACATTCTTTCATAGTTACCGATTCCTATAAACTGCGGTGTGGAAAGAAGGTCAAAAGAAGTGAAGCTAAGGGCTATCGACGAGAAAATCGGAATAATTGTGAATGCGCAGAAGAAGAGGAAGAAGGGAGCAAGCATTATAACAAGAGGCAGTTGCTCGTAAAACGCGTCTTTTCTGCGAAGTTTTGATGTTGCAGATGCATTTTTTGACATTTTCTTCTCCTCCTTTAGCTATATTCTTCTATCTTACGTTTGATTTCGTTATCCGCCACGATTGACCACTTGTTAATAGCATCCTTGGCATTAATGCCGTCATTGATAACCGACCAGAACGCTTGGTCAACGGCACGGGTGGTGTAGTAGGAGCCTGGAAGCTCAGGAAGTTCCTTTACCTCATCCCACTGATTAAGCAGAAGTTCGAGGTCGTTTGGATCCCACGCAAGCTTCTGGAAAGCTTCTACGTTAGCGGTAGCTACACGGCCGAGCATACCAAGAATAGATTCAACATTGTTTGAATAACGAGACTGGGTTTCTGCAGAGGTCCACCACTTGATGAATTCCCAAGCCTCATCGTGGTGCGAGCTTGCCTTTACGATGGCTGCTCCCGAGCCTGAGCCTGCAATAGTCTGATTAAGGTTTCCGTTCTCGTCATAGGTTCCGGGAACGTTTGCAACAGTCCAACGTCCGTCGATTTCGGGTGCTGCACTGTAGATTGTCATATATGTAGCGTAGGGTGCAATACCCAAAGGCATAGATCCGTTACGCAGACGGTTATAGAAGTCTGCTTCCTTCTGATAACCATAGTCGGTATACATCTCGGTCCACTCTTCGAACACCTGAATTGCTCTTACATTGTCGATTGCAGTAGCGTTTCGCTCTTCATTATAAAGAGTGAGTCCGTTCTGCTGAAGCATTGAAGGATAGAGATGGAGACTTCCGATACCTGCGTTAACCGTAGTTGCGGTGGTAATCTGAACGTAAGGAACATAAACGTTCATATTATAGCGCTGAATAATGGTTGCGCAGTAGAGGAACTCTTCCCAGGTCTTGGGAACGGTGAGTCCTAAGTCCTCAAATACGTCTGTACGGTAGAACATACAGAAGAAGGACTGTGTGTCGGGAATAGCAAAGAGCTGATTGTTATACCAGTAGGGCATATCTGCACCTTCCTGGAATCGGCTTAATACCTCTTTATAATCGTCGAACTGAGTAAGGTCGAGCAGTGCTCCACGCATACCGTAGTTAACGGGGTCGGTTCTGGAGAGGTGAAGCTGAACATCGGGGAAGTTGTCGGCAAGAAGACCGTTAATGAGGGATGCCGAAACTATCTGCAGATTAACTCCGATACCGTTTTCGGCGGTGAAGGAGTCCTGAATGAGGGAGTTGAGAGCCATTGTCTGGTCACGGCCCCAGTTAACCCACATCTTAAGAGTAACGCCCTCGTCCTCACCCTCTTTATAAAGGGTGTAATCGTTTACAAAGGAGGAGTAAAGACGGAGAACCTCAAACCAGAAGCTCTGGAAGAAGTTTGCCCTCTCGTACGCTGCCTCGTTTCCTGCATAGGACAGACGCATTTCGTCGATAGAAACAGGAAGTTTCTTCATTTCGCTGAGCCAGGAGGACAGCGTGGTGTAGCTGGTGTAATAATCTTTAACATATATATGAGCAATAAAGGGAGCGTCGAGCATCTGGTTGATAACGCGGTCCATATTGTTCATTGCAGCTATGTACTGAGAGCCGCGGGCGCCTGTAAGATCCTGCATATCCTTTACAAGGCTCTTAAGATCGGCAGATGCCTTCTCTAAAACCTCGGTGAAGGCGGGTATCTGACGAAAAAGCTCGTAGTCGCGGTTGATGTCGGGGCTTTCGGAGGTAATCATAACGATCTGAAGGTACATATCACCGATTGCCTGAACGATGTCGTAAAGACGGTCGTAAGCCTCTGCCATCTCAGCAAGTGTTACCTCTAAGGAGATGGTGTGAGTGCCTTTGTCAAGCCAGATATAGTAAGGAACAGTCTCGTCGTCGGTGTTTTCACCGAAAACATACTCTTCCCACTGAGTGCTGTAAGCAAAGCGCACACTCTTAGCCTCTTCGAAGGGGGTCTTGCCGTCAACTCTGAGCCAACGCCAGCTTTCTCCGTTTACAACGTCGCTCTGTTTATAGCGGGCGCCGAAGGAGTAGTAGCCTGCGGTCTCAACCTCAAATTCCCAAGTAATCTGCTGTCCTGTTGAACCCCAGGAGCTGCCGCCGATATTGTTTATAAGAGTGAGATAAGGATCTACGGGCTGCATATCAACATTACCGTTGGTAGATTTAGGAATAAGAGAATTGTCGTTTTTAAGGGTAGCATCCTCACCCTGAATAACGATGTCCTTTACATCCTTATTTTCGGTAAGTTTGCTCTCGTCGAAATATTCTTCATAAGAGGGAGCTTTTTCGGGAGCGGTAAAGCCAAGCTTGGAAATAATAACAGTGTGGCCGAGACCTACCAGAGTGAAGGTGTGCTCGCCTGCGGTGAGGTAGAACAGATAGGGCTCTACCTGAACGCCTGTGTTGTCGGTAGCAAGACGCTCAACCAGTTCGCCTGTGGTCTTCTGCTCGGGTGCAAGCTGGTTGCCGTGAGCATCCTCACGGAACTCATTCGAAACATTTATCCAATCGCGGGTAAATTCGATAGAATCTGCTCCGTCGAAGAGGAATTCTGTCGCACCGTCGAAAAGGATTCCGAATTCGGTGTTAACGCCTGTTTCGGGGGGGAGATATTCGAGATAGAAGTTGTAGAAACCAGTGGTAGGAACATTTATGGTATATGTAACGGTTCCTCTTCCGCCCTGCCAATTGAGGACGTTTCTGGTCTCCTCCTTGCCGTCTGCCTTGACCTTATAGTCATTTTCAGCAGTAGCGGTGCCGCCTTTACCCTCTTCCTGGGTATATACGCCCAAAGAGCCGTCAACTATAACATTGTCGGCTTCAGTAACGTAGGGCGCTTTCTCGTTTTGTTTGATATAATCCTTATAATCTGTAAGGTCCTCATCCGTCGCGGTGTTTGTAAGAAGGGTTCCCTCTCCATCAGGAGCGGGGAGTTCTTCTTCCGGAGCAGCAAATGCACTGTACGGAAAGGATGTCATAGCCACGGCTATAACCGCAAGTATGGCAATGAGTTTAATTAAGTTATTGCGCATTGGTTTGTCTCCCTTTTTCGGTCGTTTATGCCGACCTTAAATTACTTTCTGTCAGTGTGGATCCCGAAAGCTCTTCGCTTATATAAAGCTCGGTCTTTTCTGCCTTTCCCTTTTTGGGAGCAAGACGAATAAATTTCTGAACGGCAGAATCAACCGTTTTATTATCGAAATCACCATCGGTATCGACCCACTCATGCTTGTTGGCATCATCTGTCACATAATCGGTTCTGTGAGAACCTGTATCAGCGGAAGATTAGGGCTGATCTGTGTTGCTGCAACAAGCCGCAAGGCAATAAGGCCAAGGCAACAACAAGCAGCAAACTTAAGCACTTTTTAATTAAATTGATAGTCTTATAGCTCCAAAAAAGTATAAAAAGGCTATAATGTGACATTCTGCTTGTTTATTATATACTATTTCCCCAATTAAATAAATACACAATTCTGCTTTAAATACGGACAATTCTGCTCTTTTGTTTTTGACCCATTTCCGACCCGTTTCGCTCTAAATAGTCAAAATATATCAACTCGAGCCCCTTCTTTAGGTCAAGATGTTGTATTTGTGGCAAAATTAACTCACTATAAATTGATTTTTCTGTCAGAACTTAAAACTTTAAAATCCTTGTTTTTCTGCCTTTCGCAGAAAAATGCTGTGTTTTTTAACCTTTAACATAAACGGTCAGCAACTTTTGGGCAAATTGCATAAAAAAGGGATGAGGGACGAGGGCTGAGGGAAAGGCGTGCCTTCGGCACGGATATATAAACGGGAGGCGCGAAAACCCCTCCGTATGTCATTCTGAGCATCTGCGATGCGAAGAATGACAAATTTGATGAAAATAACCGTATGAACACATCGTCCCGAGAGATTCTTCGTCGCTACCGCTCCTCAGAATGACATGCATAATGAATTTAACGGCGAGCGTAGGGCGGTGCCTTGGTGCCGCCGTGAGATATTGCAAAATTGATAACAAACGCAATATTGTGATGAAAAAATATGGTTTTCTGGGGACAACCGCAAGGGTTGTCCCCACAACACCTCATCCACTATGCAAAAAAGACCGTTCTTCCGAACGGTCTTTTTCTATTAAAGTGCTTTAAGATAATTTATAGAGGTTTCTGCGCATTCGAGAGGTGTTTTGCCCATAGAGGGGTTATCCTGCTCAACAACTACCCAGCGGATACCAACTTCTTTTGCAGCAGCAAGTATTTCGGGGAAGTTCTGAACGCCGCAGCCAACGGGGCGAAGTTCAAACTTACCGTCACCGTCCTTTTCCTCGTTCTCATCGATGCCGATAAGCGCGTACATATTCTCACTCTTGGTGCCTACGAAATCCTTAAGGTGGAGAATTTCTTCTCTGCCCTTGTACTTACGCACATATTCTGCAGGATCTTCGCCGCCAACATTTACCCAACAGGTATCAAACTGAGGCATAAGCTCGGGAACCTCTGCATAAAGGATGTCGATTGCGTACTCGTCTCCAACCTTAACGAACTCGAAATCGTGGTTGTGATAGCAAAGCTTAAGGCCAAGCTCGGCACACTTGCCTGCTAAGAACTTAGCTCCGTCGATAACCTCCTGAAATTTGGGCTGACCGGGACGGTATTCCTCGGTGAGGTAAGGAATAACCACGAATTCGCAGCCGATTTCCTTATAAACCTTTAAAATTTCTGGGTCGTTCATCATATCAACAAAGGGAATGTGTGCAGAAATGGGGGTAAGACCGATTTCTTCGCACATAGCCTTGACTTCAGCAGCTGTGTTTTCGAAAAGACCAGCAAACTCAACACCGTCATAGCCTAAAGCCTTAACTTTTTTAAGGGTTCCTTCAAAATCGGCAGCCATATCGTCACGAACCGAATAAAGCTGTAAAGCAATGGGGAAATCTTTCATTATAATGTAACTCCTTATATATTATATATAATATATTAGTATATGGGTATGCCGAGCAGCGATAAAACTGCTCGGCAAAACACTGTTTTAAATTAGATTTCAGGGATAACGATCTCGATTTCCTTACCAGCCTCGTTGGACTTAGCAATAGCGTCGAGAATAGCCTGATTGTAGATAATCTGGGAAGAGGGAACGGTGGGTGCGCCGCCTTCCTTGATGGAATCTAAGAAGGAACGGATCTTCTTGCCGAAGAGGTCGCCCGAAGGAGCATAGGGAACTTCAAAGTCGAGGTTCTTTCCGCCCACATTCTTGTAGATTCTGAGGGGTTGGTGGAATTCTCCGTTCCAGCACTCGGTAGAAGGAATACGGAGACCGCCCTTAGTACCAAGGATAAGTGCGTCACCGCAGGTGTCCATATGCATTGCCCAGGAAATACGGAAGTCGAGGATGATTCCGCCTTCAAGTCTTACGAATGCAGCTGCGAAATCGTCAACGCCGAACTTCTCAGCATACTCGGGATGACCTGCAGCCTGATAACCTGCGTAATTGGGGTTCTTTCCGAAGAATGAAGAAACGTAGCCTGTGCAGGTAAGGGGCTTCGGATATCCTACTGCGCCGAGGAGCATATCGAGAGAGTAGCATCCGATGTCACCAAGTGCACCGATACCGCCGGTTTCCTTCTCGATGAAGGTGGTGCCGTAGGGGAAGGGAATTCCCTGACGGCGTCCGCCGCCTGCCTGAATGTAGTAGATGTCGCCAAGTTCGCCCGATTCAACGATCTTCTTGATCATCTGCATATTCTCACTCATTCTGGGCTGGAAGCCGATGGTAAGAATCTTTCCGCTTCTCTTTTCAGCCTTCATAACTTCTACAGCCTCATCAAGAGTAACCGTGAAGGGCTTCTCTAACATTACGTTAACTCCTGCGTCAAGTGCGCGGATAGCGCAGGGAGCGTGCTGGGTGTTGTAGGTGCAGATGGAAACACCGTCGAGATCCTTCTCGTTTGCGAGGAGCTCTTCATCGCTGTTGTATATGCGAGCGCCTTCTACTTCGAATTTCTCTGCGAAAGCTGCAGCCTTGCCGGGAACGATATCTGCCAACGCTACAACCTCAACATCGGGCTGCTTCTTGTAAGCTTTGATGTGAGCCTCTGCGATCCAGCCGGTACCGATAATACCGATTTTCACCTTTTTGGATGCGTCGATTGCCTTTTCATTTTTCACGTCTTTGAACGCGTCTAAAGATTTGTCTAATGCTTCTGCCATTTGGATTTACCTCCATAAAAATTTTTATAAAAATGGGTTTTTAGTGCCCTATTTTCTGTGGTTTGCGCCTAAAAGCTCTAATTTGTATGTCATCACAACCACGGTATGCCTCTGTTTAAACAGCTGCGCAATGTGGACATTAAGATCTATTTGTGTTTTTATTTCTCTTGTGAAACAATATTTTTAGATTACAAACTGACGCATATAGCGATAGGAAAGGGCTACAGAATCGAGAACGCGCTCCTTAGAGCCCTCAAAAGCCTTATCCTCAACCTCTACACAGGTGGGTCCGTCATAGCCGATGTCGGTAAGAGCGGATACATACTTGCCCCAATCAACATCGCCGAGACCGGGAAGCTTAGGACTCATATATTCGAGGGGATATGCCATAATTCCAACATCGTTGAGCTTATCGGGATAAACCTTGATATCTTTATAATGAACGTGGAAAATCTTATCCTTAAACTCGTAAATGGGCTTTACATAATCTATCTGCTGCCAGATAAAATGAGAGGGGTCGTAGTTGATGCCGAAGTTGTCGGAGGGGAGGAGTTCAAACATCTTTCTCCAGAGTTTGGGTGTGGTGAAGAGGTTCTGTCCGCCGGGCCACTGGTCGGCACCGAAGAGCATAGGGCAGTTCTCAATAGCAACCTTAACGCCCTTTTCTTCGGCAAGTTTTATAATGGGAGGCCAAACCTCACTAAAGATTTCGAGGTTTTCTTCTACCGTCTTGGTCTGGTCTCTTCCTATAAAGGTGGTAACCATATTAACACCGAGGAGAGCCGACATATTTATGACCTTCTTAAGATGGTCAATAGCGGCCTGTCTCTTAGCAAGGTCACCGTCCATAGTGTTGGGATAGAATGCCAGAGAAGAAATTTCGATATTCTTAGCAGCGCAGTAATCCTTAACGTATTTAATGTAGTCTGCCGAGGTGTTATCCACATCAATGTGAGAAACTCCTGCGTAACGGCGTTCAGCCTTGCCCTGAGGCCAACAAGCAACCTCTACACACTCGTAGCCGTTAGCCGATGCGTTATCTATCATCTCTTCAAAGGTGAAGCCGTCGTAGATAGCACTTACAATACCAAGTTTCATTAAGTTTTCCTCCTAATATACTATATTTGCGGATTTTTTTATCTCGTCCATACAGGTATGAACATCTATACAAAGCCTGCTTGCGGCTGTATATTTGTCTAGGTCTTTGCCCTCGATAAAGTCAGCAAAGGCGGCTGCCTCCATTCCCATAAGCTCAGCCTTGGGGGTGAAAACGGTGAGGGGAGTGGTAACTCCGTCCTTTATGAGCTTTGCTTCAGCATAAAGACCGATTTTATCAATTACCACACTGCCCTTGTCCCCTACTATCTCACAGCCTACGGCGGACTGTGCGGTTTTAGAGTAGGAAAGCACCGCGGTAAAGTCGTCATAGCAGAAAAGAGCCGCTCCTGCACCGTCACAGCCGTTTCTGAGATAGGAGGCTGTAGCGGTAATGCTGTTCGGCATACCCAGAAGGTCAACCGCGGCATAAACACAGTAGATTCCAAGGTCCATAAGAGTGCCTGCGTGAAGGGACATATCGAAGATGTTCATATCCTCTCCCGCCATAAAGGCGTCGTACCTCGAGGAGCGCTGACAGTAATCTATCTTTGCCATTGCCACATTTCCGATTTCGCCCAGTGCCTCTTTTATCGCACTTCGAAACTCGGTATATATGGGGATTATCGCTTCCATATATATAAGACCTTCGCTGTCGGCAATATCCTTAATCAGGGCATAGGCTTTAGCATTTGTGGTGATTGGCTTTTCGCAGATAACATGTTTGCCCGCAAGGAGCAGTGCCTTCGACTGCTCGAAATGGCAGGAATTGGGAGATGCGATATACACCGCATCTATCTCGGTGTCTGCCGAGAGCTCATCGATAGAGGTGTATACCTTTTTTGCTCCGTATTTGTCGGCAAATTCTCTGCCTGTTTTCTCGTTTCGTGAATAGACAGCATCAAGCTCAAATCTGCCTGTAAGCTTTGCGCCTTCAATAAAGGTTTCGGCAATTACGCCTCTGCCTATGGTAGCGTATTTTATCATTTATATTTCTACCTTTAACCCTAAGCATTCAAACTCAAACCCGATTTAAATGCTTAGGATTATGGTCTGATGCTTCTCATCCGACTCGAAGCAGGCTTCCATTACAGAGAGCACACGGCGAACCTCGGAAAGCTTTACGATAATTTCTGCCTTGCCGTCGATAACATCACAAAGGTTTCTGTAATACTCGTGAACATCGCTGGTAAGTCTCTCAATATCGTACTCATCAAGAGTAAGCTCGTCGCGGGGAGCCATGGTCTTGGTGATACCTGCGGCATTCTGTACTGGAGTAACATCCTTCTCAATCCAGGCAGTAAGCTTGGCTACGTGAGCCTTCTGCTGCCAATCGGTAAGGTAGAGGGAGCCCTCCTTACACTGCATATAGAAACGGGGCATGGGGAGGAAGTTATATGTACCAACCTCTACGTGAGCGGTCTTTCCGCTTTCGAAATCAAGCTCTAAACGGAAGCCGTCGTCAACCTCTTTATTGGTTATATTAGTGCAAACACAGTTTACGCCAACGATTTTTTCTTTTACAAGCTGCAGCATCTGGTCGATAAGATGAACGCCCCAGTCAAGAATCATTCCACCGCCGGGAGCCTTGTGGCAACGCCAATCGGAAGGAATACCGCGGGAGCCGTGAATACGGGACTCGATGCGTAATACCTCGCCGATCTCTCCCGACTCGATAACCTGTTTTACAGCGCGGAAGTCAACATCCCAGCGACGGTTCTGATGAACGGTGAAGACCTTGCCCGACTCCTTTGCGGCGGCACACATACGGTCAAACTCGGCAACCGAGAGTGCAACGGGCTTTTCACAAACCACATTATGACCCGAGGTGAGTCCGTTTACCACAAGTGCCTCGTGAACGTCGTTAGGGGTAGCCACAACGATAATATCAACATCCTTGTCGGCAAAAATTGCCTCATTGCTTTCATAAACGAAGATGCCCTTTGCCTTTGCTGCCTCACGGCGTTCCTCTTTTATGTCGTAGGTTCCGGCAAGTGTGCAAACATCACTCTTAAGCACCTGATCGCAATGCCAAGCGCCCTGTCCGCCGTAACCGATTACTGCAACTTTTTTCATAATAAAAACTCCTGCTATGAATTATTCCTCTAAGGGTTTTTTAACATTGGGACATTCCATAGGAATTCTATAAGGGGAATATGCCCAATTTATTGCGTTTTTAATAACCTTTATAACATCCTCGTTGTAATAAGTGGGATGGCTTTTGTGACCGGGCTGGAAGTAGAATATCCTTCCAAGCTCACGCTTATAGCATCAGTTGCTTTAAGCATGATAAACCTCTGTTTGGCCATTTTTTGCCATTATGGGTTTATTTTATTAGATAATGCGCCTTTCGGCAAGTCAAAACTATGGCAATTTATGGTCAAATATTGCTGTGTGGTTTTTTGTTTTGTCTTTTTGTTCAATGTCTTTATAATTTTTGCCCGTCATTTATTTTTCTTGAGAGGACGCTTTTTAGAGATTTAAAACTGCAAATTATATCAGACTGCGTAGTGCCGAGTAAGCGAAGCGTGCGAAGGCTGTCTATGCGGCATCAGGGCGCATTTCTCCATATATTGAAATAATACCATATAACATATATCTTTTCAAGAAAAAACTGCGAAAAACATCCAATAAATTTGCCAAAACAACATATTGTTGAATATTTTTATCTTTTGGGTTATAATTGAGGTGAGATTTAAGAGGTGACGAGATGAAAATCATTATTGTGGGTGCCGGTAAAGTAGGCACCAACCTTATAAAACTTCTGGCTAATGAAAAGCACGACGTTACGGTTATCGACGCCGACCAGAGGCTGGTTACCGCGGTGGTAAACGATTATGATGTTATCGGTTATTGCGGCAACGGTGCCTCCTTCCCCATTCAGGAAGAGGCGGGCGTTTCGGACTGTGATGTTTTTATTGCCGTAACAGGAAACGACGAGCTTAATATTATGAGCTGTATGGTTGCAGGTAAAATAGGAAATGCAAAAACTATTGCCCGCGTGCGCAACACCGACTACTCGGGTCAGCTCCTCTTTATGCAGAACAAGTTAGGTATCGACCTGCTTATAAACCCCGAATTTGAAACCGCGGCAGATATTGCACGCACTATTGAATTCCCTGCCGCCACCAAAATCGAGACCTTTGCAAAGGGACGCATCGACCTCGCTGAGATAACCCTTCCCGAGAACAGTCCTCTTAACGGTGTTATGCTCCGCGATATACGAAAGGTGCTTGAGGTTTCTTTGCTTATATGCGCCGTTCAAAGGGGCGGCGAGGTTTTCATCCCTTCAGGTAATTTTGTTATCGAGGCGGGGGACAAGCTTCACTTTACCGCGCCTAAAAAGGCTCTTCATAAAATATTTAAAATCATTGGTATGGAAAAGAAGAAGATACACTCCGTCCTTATCGTCGGAGGTAGCCGCACTGCTTTCTATCTTGCAAAATACCTTGTAAAAACAGGCAGAAAAGTAAAGCTTATCGAAGCCGACCGTAACCGCGCCGCAGAGATGGAGTCGATGCTGGAAGACTGCGCTGTAGTGTGGGGCGACGGTACCGACCCCGAGCTTTTAGCCGAAGAGGGACTCTCAAACTTTGATGCCGCTGTGGCACTCACCCAGATTGACGAGGAAAACTTTATTTTCTGTATGCACGCAAAAAAACAAGGGGTTAAAAAGACCGCCTGTAAAATAAACCGCGATCCTTTGGCAAAAATGGTTGATGAGCTTCTGCCCGACTGCAGTGTAGTAAGACCTAAGGAAAACACCGCCGACATCATTCTTCGTTATGTACGCGCAGTAACCAACGCAGAGGGTCATATTGAAACTCTCTATAAAATTCTGGGCGGCGGTGCCGAGGCAACTGAGTTTATCGCTCACAAAAACGATCCGATTATCGGTAAGCCTCTTAAAGAGATCAATCTTAAAAAGAACACAATTATTGCCTGTGTAAGCCGAGGCAGAGAGATAATGATTCCTGACGGTAACACCACCATTCTCCCCGACGACAGCGTTATCGTTATAACGGCAGGCCATACGGTAAGCTCCCTTGCCGAAATTCTGGAGTAGCATATTATGAATTACACAGTAGTCTTTTATATACTGGGAAAAATCCTTTTCTCCTTAGGCTTTTTAATGCCTGTGCCCCTTGTCTGTGCCGTTATTTATTCGGAGCCTGTGCTTCCCTTCCTTATACCTATGGCTTTGTGTCTTTGCGTGGGCTTCCTCCTTTCGCGACGCACACCCGACGACCGCAGAATGCTTGCACGAGAGGGCTTTGTGAGCGTTGGTCTTTCCTGGATAGTGATGTCCCTTGTGGGCTGTCTGCCCTATATTTTAAGTGGGGCTATCCCCCATTTTGTCAACGCTTTCTTTGAGAGTGTTTCGGGCTTCACCACCACAGGTGCTACCATACTGACCGATGTTGAGGTTCAGGCAAGAAGTATTCTTCTCTGGCGTTCCTTTACCCACTGGATAGGCGGTATGGGCGTTCTGGTGTTCTTTCTGGCAATTATGCCTAAATCCAACAGCAAATCAAACAGCTATATGCACCTTATGAAGGCAGAATCCACAGGTCCGTCGGTAGGCAAATTGGTTGCCAGAATTTCCGATACTGCCCGAGTGCTTTACGGTATATATATTCTCCTTACCTTGGCAGAATTTGTTCTTTTACTTTTTGGCGAAATGAACCTTTTTGAAGCCCTTAACCACGCCTTTTCTACCGCAGGTACGGGCGGCTTTGGCATAAAGAACGATTCCATCGCCTCCTATTCGGCATACAGTCAGTATGTTATTGCGGTGTTTATGCTGCTTTTCGGCACAAATCTCAGCATTTTCTACCTGATTTTAACAGGACATTTTCTCCGTGCCATTAAAAATGAGGAGCTCAGGTGGTATTTAGGTCTTATAGCCTGCGCCATAGCGGGAATTTCGATTTGCCTTTATCCCTCTGTGGAAAATGCTGAGTTTACCTTCCGTCAGGCCCTTTTTCAGGTTGCTTCCATCATTTCCACAACCGGTTTTATTACCGCCGATTTTGAGCTTTGGCCCGCTTTCACCCAGATTATAATCATCATTCTTATGTTCAGCGGCGGATGTGCAGGGTCGACGGCAGGAGGAATGAAGGTTTCCCGATGGCTTCTGCTCCTTAAAAACGGAAGACGGGAAATTCGGTATATAACCCATCCGAGAGCTGTTATGTCGGTTAAACTGGACGGTAAGACCGTCGATCACGAAACGATACGCGGAACCACATCATACATCATTATGTTTGCCGCACTTTTGCTGTCATCTTCTTTGATTATAACCGCCATTGAAGGCTGTGATATAGTAACGGGGCTTTCGTCGGTAGCAACCTGTCTTAACAATGTAGGTCCCGCCTTGGGAGAGCTCGGTCCTACAGATAGCTTTGCTCCTCTTTCTGACCCCACAAAGCTGATTTTATGCTTTAATATGCTCACAGGCAGACTGGAGCTTTTTCCCATGCTTATTCTCTTCGCTCCCTCAACCTGGAAGAAATTTTCGTAAAAATTTTTAAGTTGCAACAAACCCCCGCACCTCTACGAGGCGCGGGGGTTGTTCATTAAGTTTGCAATATCTCACGGCGGCACCAAGGCACCGCCCTACGGTTGCCGTGAAGATTTACTCACTCCGTAGGCGTTACTCTTTTTACTCGCACCGCAGGTGCTACTCTGTCCACTACAACGGATTATTTTTATAAAGCCTGAACACTGTGGAGGAGATTGATACTCCGCCTATGTAAAATCCGCAATCGGGATAGGAAGTAGAAAGGGTAGCGTTCAGCTGTTCTATGTAGGAATTTAGATTGTTATAGACCGCATCACGCAAGGCGTTGTCGGAAAATTTCACCTCTACCACATCGGCAGACTGTATGGTGAGATAGCCTGCAAGTGCCTCTATTGCGTCAGGGAAGAAAACAAAGCCCGAACGGTTAAAATAATTATACTCGGTATTTTCACATACGGGTCGATGAATATTAAAGGAAACCGTTCCGCCGCTAAGCTCTTCGGGAGCAAATTCGTAATAATTCTTGCTAAAAGTATGGTCAAGCAGAATAGCACTGTCGGAAAGATTGAAATATTCGTGGGAGACTGTGTCCCCCTTGGTGTCGTTCCAGGTCACATCAAGATGATACCATTCGCCGTGTAGGTTTACCGCATTCCACATATGGCCCTCACCGCCACCCATACCCGTTACGGTGACAGACGTTATACCAAACCTGCCAAGAAGAAGCTGCATTGCCCTTGAATATCCCTCGCAAAGTGCCTTTCCGTTTACAATAGCACCGTAGGCGGAATATATCATACTGTCAGCAGGGTCGGTAGAGTATTCTACCCTCTGGCAAAGCAGGTCGTGAAGCTGCAGCTCAATCTCATAAGGATCGGTTGCCGTAACGGCTGAGGTTATTTCGTTAACCGCCGACTCCAGCGCGCCCTTCATTTGTTCTGCGACGCTGCGTGAAACAAGGTATGAGGGCTCACTGTCGGCAGAAACTGCAAAATATACTAACACGGTAGGCTCTCCCTCGGCGGTGTTGCCCACAGCAGTGGCATAGTATGGGGGAATCCAGAAAATATCGGGATGGTCGTTAGCTATAGCGTTGCGCACTACCGCTACATCGGTATTGTAGTCAGACCCTTTTTTACCAAGAGGTATCCACCCTGTCTGCATGTTATGCACCGCGTTATACATTACCTCATAGTATTCCTTTTGGATGTCTGTAAGTTTTGAATAGCAGTGGTGGGAAAAATGCTCCGAGTTGCTCTCAGGAGCTTCGGGCTGTACGACCTGATCCTCAGGATTAGAGCCCGACAGAGAGGAGCTGGGTCCCGATAGAGACGGGTTCATCTCAGAGGAAACGGGCGGAGGAACAGGGTCCTGAGAGTCTACAGGCTCCGACTCGGGTGTATCCGACGACATATTTGAGGAGGTAGGAGGAACTGCGGGATTAGGGTCGGCAGAAGAGGGCAGACTTGTAGTATGCTCGTCGTCGCAGGCAGCAAAGCTAAACAGCAAAACAGCGCAGAGCAACAGCGCGACAATCCGCTTCATATTTCTCCCCTCCTTAAAATCAGTAAAACACAAAGTTGCGAAACATATCCTCCATATAGGGAATCCAGTCATAACAGACCGAATAAGGCAAGTCGGTATCCGCTGATTCAATTATAAACATAAAATCCCCCGAAGACAAGCCTGTTTTTGAAATTTTTTCAAAAAAAGCAGAAGAAATTTGTGCCATCTTTTCCGAGGTGAGATTTTTTTCGGTAAATTCGTCAAGAGCGGCAGAAAAATAGAGGGATTTCTGCCCGTTTGCGTCGACAAGCTCTATCCCGCCCAGACGGTCGCAAAGAGCACCGCAGAAATCCTCTGGAATAAACATTGTATAGTCCACCCTGCAGGAGGCGTTTTCGGCGGAGGATAGTGCAGCGCTTTCGAACATTCTCACCTCGGTGAGAATGTTTTCAAAATCAAAAAAGAGAAAAACTCCCCTCTCCTGCTCATCATAGAGCAGTATGCCGCAGTTTGGGGGATAATCAAAATATCCCACACCCGACAGATTTTCCTGCGCCGACATCTCGGGAGTGACAAGCTGGGCAGGAATAAGGATAATACCAAAAACGGTGAGAAATCCCGAAACTATCATCAGGGTTACAAGAACGGCAATTATTCCTCTTCTGCTTTTTTTCATCTAACATCACCTTTTTTTCATAATCTGATATTAGTATGACAAAATTCTCTTGAAGGTATTCGGTTTTGATGATATAATGACAAAGCAATGGTGTAGGGCCGAGTGCCAAGGGCCGAGGGCCGAGGGAAATGTGTGCCTTCGGCACGGATATATAAACGACAAGCGTAGGGGACGGGTTTCCCGTCCCGTAAAAATGCGCCAATCCCTCAGTCACTCGTACCTCGTGACAGCTCCCTTTACACAAGGGAGCCTTTATGAAGACCCTGCGGAAAACGTCATTCTGAGCATCTGCGATGCGAAGAATCGCAAATTTGATGAAAATGCCCGTATAGGCACATCATTCCGAGAGATTCTTCGTCGCATCCGCTCCTCAGAATGACATATATAATGAATTTAATATTTCCGCTCGTGGCGCAGATGGATAACGCAGCAGATTCCGATTCTGAAGAACGGGGGTTCGAATCCCTTCGAGCGGGCCAGAAAAACCGACTTGTTTCAACAAGTCGGTTTTTTCAGTTATATTCGCCTTACGGCGAGTGATATTGCTACGCAGTGATATTCGGCTAAAGCCGAGTGATATTGCCCTTCGGGCAGTTAAGAGGTGAATATAATATCACTGAAACCATAGGTTTCAATATCACTTTCGCAATGCGAAAATATCACTATGCCAAAGGCACAATATCACTAAAATATGTAAAGATTCGAGCACATAGCGCAGAAATTCAAACGCAAATGTAAAAGATGCTTGACATTTTCAAAGAGTTGTTATATAATCCAAATTGTAAAGCACACTTTACTTTTGGAGGCGATTATTTGAAAAACAAGATAAGGGCTCTGAGAAAAGGGCATAATGTTACGCAAGAAGAGTTGGCTTATGCTGTGGGCGTGACCCGACAGACGATTATCTCATTGGAAAACGAAAAATACAACGCTTCAATACAGCTTGCCTATAAAATTGCGAAATTTTTCAGCACATCCATAGAAGATGTATTTATTTTTGAGGAGGACTAATTATGGATTTCAGAAAAAAGCTTAAAATCAGACTGTTTGTTGCCATAGGATATATTGTTCTGGGCGTCGTGATGACTGTTACATTCAATTTAATAAGAACCGAAAACGAGTTTTTGTCATCCTTCGGTTTCGCTCTGGTTGTAATCGGCATTGCAAATGTCAGAAAATATTTTATGATAACCAAAAGCGAAGAAACCATAACAAAACGGGAGATAGCCGAGGCCGACGAGCGCAATATCGCTATTGCAAACAAAGCAAAAAGCGTTTCCTTTATTATTTATGTTATACTGGCGTGTGTTTTGGTTATTGTGTTGGAGCTGCTTAACAAAACCCTGTTTTCTACCCTTCTTTCGGGGACGGTTTGCGCTTTGATTATAATCTACTGGATAAGCTATTGGATAATACGCAAAAAATCTTAACCCTTTTGTTGCAAATAAATTTATCAAAGCGGATATGGAGATTGCCAAAAACCAAATGACAACCGTGAGCCTCCCTTCGAGGAATGCCAATCCCTTTGTAGAGCGTGGCGGAAGCGAAGCGTGAGAAGAGGCAAGTGAATGACGACACAGTGGATCGTCAAAGCCGACGAGGAAGCGAGACCCTCGACGCGCCGTAAACTTCGCAAACAGCTCCCTTACTCTAAGGGAACCTTTTTTATGCCTTTTTTTCTCCACTTGAAGCGGGGTGGATTATGTGATATAATCGGTATGTAATTAAATTCAAGGAGACTTTATGAAATCTGTTTATATATTTCTGACCCGTACCGAAAGTGTTGTCTCTAAAATAGTGCATTTTTTTACAAAAGACGCTTACACTCATTCTGCCATTGCTTTTGACAGAGAGCTTGTTTACCTTTACAGCTCGGGTAGAAAAAACGGTATAAAAATGTTCCCTGCAGGTCCTTGCAGAGAACATCTTGACCGAGGCTTTTATACCCGTGTGGGCAGGACCCCTTGTGCTGTTTATGAGCTTCTTGTTACCGATGAGGCCTACGAGCGGGCTAAGCTTGAGGTCGAGTGGTTTATGGAGCATCAGGATGAGTTTAAGTTCAGCGCCCTTGGAATAATTGCCTGTAAATTTGGCATGGCTTGGCAACGAAGAAGCAAATTCTTCTGTTCTCAGTTTGTTGCCGAGATACTTACCCGCAGCGGTGCCGCAAAGCTGCCGAAAATTTGCTGTCTTATGCGGCCCAGCGACTATATGACACTTGCGAACATTCGCAAGGTTTTTGAGGGTGATATAGGAGAAATAGCCGATTGGAAGGCCACCCGCGAAGACATCCCAATAAAGGTAAATGCATAACAAAAAATTAAGGGCTGTCTCACTTTATATCAGTGAGACAGCCCCGATTTTCTATTTAAGTGCTTTTGAAAGTGCCTTGGAGACTGGGAGTGCAAGTAAAAAACCTGCTACTATCTCCACAAGTCCGTTAATGCCCACAAAGAGGAGCACAAAGGAAACTACACTTGTGCTGCCGAGCGTTTGTGCAAAGCCCTGAATATATTCCGAGCCGTAGAAGAAAATGCACAAGGCAGACATAAAGAAAAGAGTGTTGAGTACAGGTGCCAGAATAGAGCCTACCGCCATTGACACAAGGCGGGTCTTATCCCGAAGCACCTTACCAATACCCTTTGCGGCAAGTCCCGAAAGCCAGCCAGCGAGAATTCGCGTGGGTATGCAGATAATGGCGGTGTAAACAAAGTTCATTCCCAAAAGTGCCGCCCCGAAAGGAGAATATCCAAAGCACTGTATAAAGCTGACTATTCCGAACACCCCGCCGAGCACCGCGCCCGAAGCAGGTCCGTAAAGACAGGCGCCTATAGCCACAGGCACCATCGACAGGGTTATCTCCAGCCCTAAGGTGCGGATAGGCAGAAAGGAAATAATGCAGATAACGGCTGAAAGCAGTCCGTTTACCGCAAGTCTGCGGATTTTTTCTGTTTGATTTGACATAATTTTTACCTCCGATACTGCTCCCTTTGGGATGCAGTTCAAAAATTTATCAGAATTGCCCCGTTTCCTAAGACAATCAAGATACATATTATGTGTTTTTCTCGTAGATGAGGCGAAGCCCCTCTAAAAGAAGGTTTTCGTTATATATAATATCGTTTTTACAGAAGACTATGATATCTTTTGAAAGTCCGCCTGTAGCGACCACCGTAGCTGTTTCGCCAAGCTCCTCTTCAATGCGGTCAATAAGGCCGTCGAGCATAGCAGCTGTGCCGAGAACGATGCCCGATTGCATACAGTCGACAGTGTTCTTACCGATGACCGATTTAGGGCTTGTGACCCCAATGGCGGGAAGTGCCGCAGTGCCCTCTGCAAGAGCACGCATTGTCATACGGACACCCGCACCGATTGTGCCTCCTAAAAATGCACCGTTTTTGTCAAGCACCGAAATTGTAGTGGCGGTACCCATATCAATTACTATACAGGGCATTGTGTATTCGTGAAGAGCCCCTACCGCACCAGCCGCAAGGTCTGCGCCAAGCTGAGCGGGATTGTCTATCTTGATGTTAAGTCCTGTTTTAACACCCGGTCCAAGCATTAGGGGAACAGTGTCGCAAAGCAAAGCCGCCGCCGCACTTACCGATGCACCTACCGCAGGTACAACCGAGGAAATTATACAGTCCTCAACCTCGCTTACCTCCTCGCCGTGAAGAGCCAGAACATCCTTAATGTCTATGGCGTACTCATCGGCGGTTTTGCGAGTGTCGGTAGAAAGACGGGCAGTAAGTTTGAGCACCTCATCACAGAAAAGACCCAGCGTTATATTTGTGTTTCCGATATCTATTGCAAGTAGCATAAAATCACCTCAAAAATATATTAGTAGGTGTTACACCTGTATTATAACCTATTTTATAAATTTGTAAAGTTTTATTTGTTTTAGATGTTTACAAAAAATTCACCGACGGTTATAATATTTAGTGGTATATTTAGACAACATCGTAACCAACCCGCTTTTGTGGGATGAAAATAAAACAGTTTAAAGAAGGAATTAAAAATGGCAAAAAGACAGTTTAAGGCGGAGTCTAAAAGACTTCTTGACCTGATGATCAACTCTATCTACACCAACAAGGAGATTTTTCTGCGTGAGATAATCTCCAACGCAAACGACGCGATAGATAAGCTTTATTATCTCTCACTCACCGACGAGGCAGCCAGAGGAAAATGCTCGGATTTTTCTATCCGCGTAGAGTTCGATAAGGATGCCCGTACCGTAACCGTATCTGATAACGGTATCGGTATGACCGAGGAGGAGCTTACCGACAACCTAGGCACCATTGCCCGTTCAGGCTCTCTTGCCTTTAAGGAGAATATGACCGCCGAGGACGAGGAAAAGGCGGCAAACATCATCGGTCAGTTCGGTGTGGGCTTTTATTCTGCATTTATGGTTGCCGACAAGGTGACCGTTACCACCCTTTCCTATAAATCCGACAAGGCATTCAGATGGGTGTCAAACGGTATCGACGGCTACACCGTTACCGAATGCGAAAAGGATAGCGTGGGCACCACTATCGAAATGCACCTTAAAGAAGATACCGAGGAGTTCAAATTCAGCGAATTTTTAGACGAATACCGCCTTAAAAACCTTATTAAGACCTATTCAGACTATATCCGCCATCCCATAAAAATGGAGGTGACAAAGTATAAAGAAGAGGGAGAAGGGGAGGATAAAAAGAGCGTCCCCTACACCGAAGAGGACACTGTAAACTCTATGATTCCCCTCTGGCAGAAGAGCAAAAACGATGTTACCGAAGAGGAGCTCAAATCCTTCTATAAAGACACTTTTTATGATTTTGAAGAGCCGATTCTTTCGGTTCATACCTCTACCGAGGGTCTTGTTTCCTATAAATCTCTGCTTTTCGTACCCTCGGTACTCCCCTATGACTACTACACCAAGGATTTTCAGAAGGGGCTTAAGCTCTATTCCTCTGGTGTGCTTATTATGGACAAGTGCGAGGACCTTTTGCCCGACCATTTCCGTTTTGTAAAGGGTGTTGTGGACAGTGAGGACCTCTCCCTTAACATCTCCCGCGAGATGCTTCAGCAGACAAGTCAGCTTAAAACCATTGCAGGCAGTATTGAAAAGAAGATAAAATCCGAGCTTAAGAAACTGCTCACAAACGACCGCGAAAAATTTGAAAAGTTCTTCTCTGTTTTCGGTCTTCAGCTTAAATACGGCATTGTTTCCGACTACGGAATGAACAAGGACAAGCTCAAAGACCTGCTCCTTTTCCGCAGTCTTAAGGAAGATAAAATGATAACCATTTCAGAGTACATCTCCGCAATGGGTGAAGACCAGAAGCACATCTATTACGCCTGCGGTGAGACCGTCGCAAAGATTGGCGCACTGCCTCAGGTTGAGCTTGTGCGCGACAAGGGTTACGATATGCTTATGCTCACCGACGAGGTGGATGAGTTTGTTATGCAGACCCTCCGCGCAGAGGGAGAAAAGGACTACTGCTCCATAAACTCCGAAAATGCCGACCTGCTTGATAGTGCCGACGAGGAAAAGGCAAAAACCGCCGAAGAGGAAAATAAGGAAATGCTCGATTTCCTTAAATCCTCCCTGAACGGTAAGGCTGCAGAGGTAATCATCTCCAAAAAGCTAAAAAGCCACCCTGTATGTCTCAGCACAACAGGTCCTGTCACCTTAGAGATGGAAAAATATTTTGCACAGATACCGGGTGACGAGGAGCAAAAGCCCAAGGCTCAGCGTGTTTTAGAGCTTAATGCCTCCCACAGCGTTTTCTCAAAGCTTAAGGAGCTTTATGTCACCGACAAGGACAGAGCAGGAAAGCTTTGTAATATCCTCTTTGCTCAGGCAACACTTATCGCAGGGCTCCCAATCGACGACCCCGCCGCCTACACCGAGCTTGTGTGCGAATTGCTGTAAAAATAATGCTCCCCCCAGTAAAGGGAGGCTAAGCCCTGAAAAATTTTTCTTTACTTTTTAAGACCTTTGTGATATACTACTATGGCTACCGTTTACAAGGCTTTGGGTGACTGCCTCTATGAGGACCACCTTTGACCTATTGCTTTGTTTTCGGCGTACAAAATTTTAAATGAGGTGAAACAAATGACAGTAGAGCAGAAGCAGGCTATTATTGCTGAGTATGCTACCCACGAGGGAGACACAGGTTCCCCCGAGGTACAGATTGCCCTTCTCACCACCCGTATCAACGAGCTCACCGAGCATCTTAAGGTACACAAGAAGGACCATCACTCCCGCCGCGGACTTCTTAAAATGGTTGGTCACAGACGTAACCTTCTCGCTTACCTTACCAAGGTAGACATTGAGCGTTACCGTGCAATCATTAAGCGTCTCGGAATCCGTAAGTAATTATGGAAAAAGGCAGACCGTGAAGTCTTTCGCGGTCTGCTTGATTGTTTTTTAAACCATTGGGTTGTTGCGTGTAAAGCGGTAAATCGAGTGTCAAATTTCCTTTGGCATTGGCTTTATTGCTTAACCGTGACACCCCGAAAAAATATATTTTGGAGGTTCATTATGTACGAAAATTTCAAAGTTTTTGAAACCGAATTTGCCGGTCGTCCCTTAAAGGTTGAAACCGGTAAAATGGGTCAGCTTGCAAACGGCTCCTGCCTTATCCGCTACGGCGAAACCAGCGTTTTCTGCGCAGCAACCGCATCTGCAAAGCCCCGTGACGGAATCGATTTTCTTCCCCTTTCTGTAGATTTTGAAGAAAAGCTTTATTCCGTAGGCCGTATCCCCGGCTCCTTTACCCGTCGTGAGGGTAAGCCCTCTGACAAGGCTATCCTTGCATCCCGCGTTATCGACAGACCCGTTCGTCCTCTCTTCCCCAAGGATATGAGAAACGACGTATCCCTTGTCTGCACCGTTATGTCGGTAGACCCCGACTGCTCTCCCGAAATCACCGCTATGATAGGCGCATCTATTGCACTTTCCATTTCGGATATTCCTTGGGAAGGACCTATCTCGGGTATTTCCGTAGGTCTTGTTGACGGTCAGATCGTATTAAACCCCACCGCTGAGCAACAGACAAAGAACGACCTTCAGCTTACCGTTTCCTCTACAAGCGACCTTGTTGCTATGATTGAAGCAGGTGCTAACGAAGTTCCCGACGATGTTATGTTCGACGCTATTATGACAGGACACAGAGAGAACCAGAAGATAGTTGATTTCATCAACTCAATAGTTGCTGAAATCGGTAAAGAGAAATTCACCTTCGAATCCTCTAACCCCGACACCGAAATGTTCGAGGCTATTAAAGAGTTTGCTATCGACGACGTTAAGTTCGCTCTTGATACCGACGATAAGACCGTTCGCGATGAGAGAATGCTCCCCATCTACGACAAGGTTCACGCTAAGTTCGACGAAATCTATCCCGAGCAGGAGCTCAAGATTGACGACTGTATGTACAAGCTTCAGAAGTTTGTTGTACGCCGTTGGCTCCTTGACGAGGGCAAGCGTGTAGACGGACGCGGAATCGACGATATTCGTCCTCTCCACAGCGAGGTTGGTCTTCTTCCCCGCGTACACGGTTCGGGTCTCTTCTCCAGAGGACAGACTCAGGTTCTCACCATTGCAACCTTAGGCTCTATCCGCGACAGTCAGCTTTTAGACGGTATCGACAGCGAGACCGAAAAGAGATATATCCACCACTATAATATGCCCTCCTACTCGGTAGGCGAGACCAAGCCCTCCAGAGGCCCCGGCCGTCGTGAGGTAGGTCACGGTGCTCTTGCAGAACGTGCTCTCGTTCCCGTAATTCCCTCTGCTGAGGAATTCCCCTACACCATCCGCCTTGTTTCTGAGGTTTTATCCTCTAACGGCTCTACCTCTCAGGGCTCTATCTGCGGCAGCACCCTTGCACTTATGGATGCAGGTGTTCCGATTAAGGCGCCCGTTGCAGGTATCTCCTGCGGACTTATCACCGAGGGTGACCGCTGGATGACAATGGTAGACATTCAGGGTCTTGAAGATTTCCACGGCGATATGGACTTCAAGGTAGCAGGTACTAAAGAAGGTATCACCGCTATTCAGATGGACCTTAAGGTTCACGGTCTTACCCCCGAAATCATTAAAGAGGCACTCGCTAAGACCCACAAGGCAAGAAATTACATCCTCGACGAGGTTATGCTCAAGGCTATCTCAGAGCCCAGAGCTGAAGTTTCCAAGTATGCTCCCAAGATGATTTCCACCGTTATCCACCCCGACAAGATCCGCGAGGTTATCGGCTCGGGCGGAAAGGTTATCCAGAAGATTCAGGCAGACTGCGAGTGTAAGATTGACATCGACGATGACGGAAAGGTATTCATCACCGCTATCGACGCAGAGAAGGCTCAGCGCGCTCTTATGATTGTTGAGACCATCGCTAACGACCCCGAAATCGGCGCAATCTACCGCGGAAAGGTTACCCGTCTTATGACCTTCGGCGCATTCGTTGAGATTGCCCCAGGTAAGGAAGGTCTTGTTCACATTTCCAAGCTCGACGTCAAGCGCACCGAAAAGGTTGAGGACGTTGTTGCTATAGGGGATGAGATAATCGTTAAGGTTACCGAAATCGACGATCAGGGCAGAATCAATCTCTCCAGAAGAGATGCTCTTGTTGAAATCGAGGGCGCAACTATAGAAGACGACGGCGCAGAAGAGACCGACAGAAAACCCAGAAGACCCCGTCAGGGCTTCCGCAATAAGAAATAAGACAAAAACCGTGGCGGTCAAACCGTCACGGTTTTTCTTTGAACAGCACTGTTTAGCAGTTTTTTGTAAAAACCTGTTAAAGAGAAAATTTTATAGAGAATTTACCAAAAACTTAGCCGAAAAAATGTAGATTTTGCTTTGTTTTTAGTTGTTTTGTTGCTTTTTGTTGACAGTCTCTGTCCTGCTATGATATACTTATTAAAAATTAAAACATAAGGAGGAGTTATCCATGTTTTGTAAAAATTGCGGTAAAGAAATGAACGATAATCAGGCTGTCTGCATCGAATGCGGCGTTAAGACCGGTGACGGTAACAAGTTCTGCGCAAACTGCGGTCAGCCCGTAGCCGAAAATGCAGAGGTTTGCCTCTCCTGCGGTGTTGCTGTTAAAAAGGCTGCAGCAGGTAACCTCGGCGGACAGGATAAAATCGTTATGATCCTCATCTGTCTCTTCCTCGGCGGTCTCGGTATCCATAACTTTATGATGGGCGAAACCAAGAAGGGCGTTTTCAAGATCATTATGTCCTTCCTTTGCGGAATCGGCGGAATCCTTGCTCTTATCGACCTTATCAAGATCGCTATGAACAAGTACGAAGTAAACCCCGACAAGCTTATCTAATTTCTAAGAAACAAAAAAATCCCGAAAGACATCAGTCTTTCGGGATTTTTTATTTGCTGTTTTTACTGCTTAGAAAAATCTTTTCCGTAGTAGTCAAGGGTGAACTTACCGTCGGTTACAGTGATGTCATCCTTAGTGCCATCCTGATACTCGATAGAAGCACCTGTAGCAGTGGGATACCAAATTCCCATTTCAGCTCCTGAAATGAAGATCTTTCCGCTATTCTTGAACTCTACTGTGATAGCACCGTCTGCATCCTTCCACTCATTAGCGAAGAGGTTATAGTAGTTGGAGATTGCCTTACCTGTATCGGTTGTGAGAGCAGCGTTTCTTACATAGAAGCGAACAGAGGGGCTAACTGCGTTGAGAATGTCGCCGCCGCCAAGGATTTCGTGGGTAACGACACCGCCAAGCTCCTTAGTGGGAGAAAAACCAACGGTATCGTTATCGTCAAAGGAATATGTACCTGTATCTTCCTTGCTGCCTGTGATGTTGAACTTTTCGCCGTCTACTACCTGAAGTACGGTATCCTCGGGAAGGTCGCCGAAAAGATAGGTCCAGTCGCCAACAAGGTCGGGAGCAGCTGCGGGGGTGGGAACGGTTGTTACGGTGAGGGCGGTTGCATCCTCTAAGGATACCTCGCCGAAGGCACCCATTTTAAGAACAACAGCCTTGTCGGTAGAGGCAACGGGGAAGGTTGCAATTACAAAACCGTCTGCATCGTATGCGGTAACAGAGGAGTCGGTTGCAGAAATCTTAACGGTATCAACCTCACCCTTCTGGATTTTCCAAACGCCTTCGAAATCGCTCAATTTTACAGCATCAGTGCCAGAACTGTCTGAAGAACCGCCGCAGGCAACTAGGGTTGCCATAAGGCATAAGGAAAGAACTAAAGCAAGTAATTTTTTCAATTTAAACACCTCATTAAAATTATTAAGAACTTTTTGTTCGAGGGTATTATAACACATATAATAAAATAAATCTACCATTATTTTTATGGTGTTCTGTTCACTGTAAAATTCATTATGTTTGTCATTCTGAGGAGCGGCAGTCACGAGGTACGAGTGACTGAGGGCTTGGCTTTAGAACATTAAGTTTACTCCAATCCCTCCACCGCTGAAGCGGTCCCCCTCCCTTGCTCCAAGGGAGGCATACGCTCGCCGTTTTTATATCCGTGCCGAAGGCACACCTTTCCCTAATCCCTCGTCCCTCTTCCCTCATCCCTACAAAAAGTGGCTCTACATACTTATATATATTATATATATTTATTAAATTTAGCATTGAAATATGTTAATAACTGTGATATAATTTAATACGAATATAGACTATTATCGGGGCAGTATGCTTTTTTCTTCGAAAAATGTCGTATTTCCCCTGAAATTTGTCCTTGACAAGGGGTTTTATGTCCGGTTTACCCCGAAAGATGTCGTTGTAAACAACAAAACTTTATAGTAAGCTGATAAAAAAATTAAAAAGGAGTATGAAATATGCAGATAGAATCTCTGACCGATATATGGGAAGCCATTTGTCAGGAGCTTAAAAAACAAATGACCGAAATCTCCTTTAACGTATGGTTTAAAGACCTGCATCCTCTGGAGATCAGAAACGGCGAGATAGTTTTAGGAATTTATTCCGACTATAAAAAGCAGATTATCGAATCCAACTATATGAACATAATCAAACCCTGCGTTATGGAAATTATGGGCATTGAGATGGATATAAAAATAGTAGTTGAAGACGAAAACGGAAAAATTCTTACTAATACTGTTGCTCCCGTAAACTCTTCCTTTGAAGACAGCTTTACCTTCGATAACTTTATTATGGGATCCTGTAACCGTTTCGCCCACGCTGCTTCTATGGCGGTTGCCGATAATCCGAGGATAATCTACAACCCCCTTGTTATTTACGGACCTTCGGGCGTTGGTAAAACTCACCTTATGCTTGCTATCCGCAACCGTATTAAGGAAAAGTTCCCCGAAAAGCGCATTGAATATATCCGCTGTGAGGAATTTACCAGCAACCTTATTGAGGCAATCCATACAGGCACTGCCGACCTTTTCAGAAACCGTTTCAGAAATCTTGATGTACTGCTTATCGACGATATTCAGTTTATCGCAGGAAAGGAGCAGACTCAGGAAGAATTCTTTAACACCTTCAACGCTCTGCATCAGGGCGGAAAACAGCTTGTTTTCACAATGGACAGACCTCCTAAGGATGTTAAGACCCTTGACGACCGTATCAGAAACCGCTTAGAGATGGGTCTCTTCGCAGATATTACTCCCCCCGACTATGAGACCAGAGTGGGAATTATCAAGAAAAAGGCTGAATCCTTAGGAATTCAGGTTGAGGACAACATTGTTCATTTCATTGCCGAGCATATTACAATGAATACCCGTCAGCTTGAGGGTGTTGTTAAAAAGCTTCAGGCACTTATCAGTATTCAGAATCATCATCCTACCGTTGCTGTGGTGCAAAATATTATCCGCGAGGTCGTAAACGACACCAAGCCCGAGCCGATAAAGATTGAAAAGATTATCGCCGAGGTTGCCCGTACCTATGATGTCAGCGAAAAGGATATTATATCCAAGCGCAAAACGGCAGAACTTGCAAAAGCCCGTCAGATAGCTATGTACATAGCAAGAGAAACCACCGAGCTTTCATATAAACCCATCGGTGAGGCTTTCGGCAAGGACCATACCACCGTTTTATACGCAGTTAAAAAGGTTGAGGCTTTCCTGAAAGAAAACCCTTATGAAAAAGAGATAATCGACGATATTATCAAAAACCTTAAAACGGAAGCGTAGCGGCTTATGCCGCAGGGCCGAGGGAAATGTGTGCCTTCGGCACGAATATAAAAACGGCTACCGTCCCACAATATACCAAAAACCGCAAACGCGTGAATACTTCTTAATAAAAGATAAAAACTATATTCCGCGAATTGGGTGTCGGTCCCACCGACTTATTCAAGTTATTAAGTTGAATTAACAGTAAGTTTTTCACAACCCTCTTAATAACATAAAAGTTATCAACTTATTAAATTTTTATCAAGTTTTTATCAAACCACAAAAAACACTGTGTTATAAACGCAAAAATAACCTTTTTCACCATTTCACCGCCTCTACTAATACTGCTGTTTTTTATGTTTTATTTAATTAATTATTTTTCCGTTTTCTAAAAAACGAAAATTTTTGCTAAAGGAGTTTTCCCTATGCTTTTTACAACCGGAAGAAGTGAACTTTTGGACGCTGTACAAAATCTTTCAAGAATCGTTACAAAAACAAGTCAGCCCGTTTTGGAAGGAATTCTTATTTCTGCCGAAAAGGGTAAGCTTACGCTTGTAAGCTACAACCTCGAAATGAGTATGAAAAAAGAAATTTATGCCTCCTGCGATGAAGAGGGAGATATAGTAATAAGCGCAAAGCTTTTAACCGAAATTCTTCGTCGAAGTGACGGCGCTCAGGTAACTATAGAGGCTGATGAGCGTCTGATGTGCCATATCCGTTCGGGCAACGCAGTGTTTGACATTATGGGTATGAGCGCGGAAGATTTTCCCGAAACACCCTCTGTTCCCGAGACCGAAAAGATTGTTATGCCAGGCGGTCTTCTTAAGGATATGGTAAGAGGCACACTTTTTGCTGTTGCCACCACCGAAGGCTCCCGTCCTATTCTTACAGGTCTTAATATCACAACTCAGGACGGAGTTACTCAGTTTATCGGTATCGACGGCAGAAGAATGGGTATAAGAAAAGAAAATATAAACACCTCTGTAAATTGTAATTTTGTAATTGCAGGAAAAGCAATCGGCGAGGCAGTAAAGATAATCGCAAACGACGAAGAGGATATTGAGATGTTTGTTACAAAGATGCTCGTTTCCTTTAAGATTGACGGTTATACCCTTGTTTCCCGTCTGCTTGAGGGCGTTTTTGTGAACTACGAAAAGGCTATTCCTAAAGATTTCACACAGACCCTTAATGTTAAAACCAGAGATATTATCGATATTATCGAGAGAATTTCGCTTGTTGTAAATGACCGTCTTACCACACCTGTACGCTGTTCTATCGGAAATCCTGTTTCGACCTTTAAGTGTATTTCGGCTGTGGGCTGTGCTACCGATACATACGAGACCGAGCTTAGCGGCCCCGAATTTGAAATTGGTATAAATGCTCAGTATCTTCTTGATGCTCTTCGCGCAACCGAGGCTGACGAGGTTAAAATGAGCTTTAAGGGAGGCAGTGAGGGCTTTCTTATAGAGCCTATAGAGGGAGACAGCTTTCTCTATATGATAATGCCGATGCGCATTAAATAAGTAGGGCGCGACATCCTCGACGCGCCGTTAACCGAAAAGAGAAAAATATATGGATTATAAGAAAATATTTATTAAAGAAGAATTTATTCGTCTGGATGCAGCGTTAAAGCTCGCAGGATTTGTTTCTACAGGCGGACACGCAAAGATAGTTATTCAAAACGGTGAGGTCATCGTTAACGGAGAAGTCTGCGAAATGCGCGGTAAAAAGCTCAGAAACGGAGATACAGCCGTTTTTGAGGGTATGGGACTGATAGTGGATAATGGAGGCTAAAAAACTCACAGGAGAGCTTTTTCGCAATCTTTTACCCTTTGAGGTAGAATTCTGCGAGGAAATGAATGTTATCTACGGAGATAATGCGCAGGGAAAGACAAACCTTATTGAGGCGCTCTGGCTCTTTACGGGTGCTAAGAGCTTCAGAACGGGTAAGGACAGCGAAATGGTTGCCTTTGGGGCTGAAAGAGCAAAACTGTCCCTTGATTTTGTAAGCGGCGGTGTAGAAAGAGAAGCAAAGCTTATTATAACAAACAGAAGAACTGCCGAGCTTGACACAAAAAAGCTTAAATCTCCTTCACTTCTTGCAGGAAATTTTTGTGCCACAGTTTTTTCCCCTGTAGATTTGCAGATAGTCAAAGAGGGTCCGTCACTCAGACGAAAATTTATAGACCTTGCTATTTATCAGCTCTATTCCACCTACGGCTCTGTTTTAAAGGAATATACAAGGGCTGTAACCCAGAGAAATACCCTGCTTAAAAGTATGGAAGGCAGACTTCAAAATACCGAGATGCTTGATGTTTTCGAGGCGGAAATTGCCACTCTGGGCGAAAAAATAATAGATTATAGAATTAAATACTGCCAAAAGGTAACCGAAAACGCCGCAGACATATACAGTGAGCTTTCTTCCTTTCGTGAGGAGCTTTCAATTTTGTATCTTCCCTCCTGCCCACCTGAGGATATGGCAGAAAGGCTGTATAATTCCCGCCGTACAGATATTTTTTCGGGTATTACCTCGGTAGGACCCCACAGAGACGATTTGGATTTTAAAATTAACGGAATTTCTGCCAGATCATACGGCTCTCAGGGTCAGCAAAGAAGTGTTGCACTTTCTCTTAAACTTGCCGAATCAAGAACGCTTAAGGATATTACGGGTGAACAGCCCGTCGCTATTCTCGACGACGTTATGAGCGAACTCGATCCCGACCGTCAGGCTTTTATTTTAAATCATATAAAGGATTGGCAGGTTTTTATTACCTGCTGCGACCCCACAAACGTAAAACCCCTTAAAGAGGGTAAGGTCTTTACGGTTGTAGGAGGGAAAATTAAAGAATAAACAAAGATACAGAGTTAGGGAAAAGGGAAGAGGGAACAGGGAATCTTCATTTTTTCGAGATAAAAATTTATATCCCCTGTTCCCTTCTCCCTCATCACTAAAAATGAAAAAAATTGGTGGGATAAAAATATATGTACTTACACTTAGGCGAGGATACCATTGTTAAAAATAAAGATATAATCGGAATATTTGATATGGATACCACGACGGTTATGAAATCCTCACGCACCTTTTTAAACAAGGCAGAAAAAGAAAAACGGGCGGTAACCGTATCCTATGAGCTTCCAAAAGCTTTTGTTGTTTGTAAAGGAAAAAATGACAAAATAACAAAAGTTTATATCACTCAGCTTTCCTCCACAACACTTGAAAACAGATCAAAAACCTTTTTGGGATATAAATAATAAATAATTTTTCTAAGGAGTAGAAAATGGATAATCAGAACAACATCCCTGTAACAGGCAATTACGACGAAAATTCCATACAGGTACTTGAGGGTCTTGAGGCGGTAAGAAAACGCCCCGGTATGTACATAGGCTCTACCGGTGAGCGCGGTCTCCACCATCTTGTTTATGAGATTGTGGATAACTCTATCGACGAGGCTCTTGCAGGCTACTGTGACAAGATAGTGGTAGAGCTTCTTGACGACGGTCTTGTACGCGTTATAGATAACGGACGCGGAATTCCTGTTGGAATCAATCCTCAGAAGGGTATTCCTACCGTAACGGTTGTATTTACCATTCTTCACGCAGGCGGTAAGTTCGGCGGAAACGGATATAAGGTTTCGGGCGGTCTTCACGGTGTTGGTGCATCGGTCGTTAATGCTCTGTCTACCTGGCTTGAGGTTGAGGTTAAGGACGGCAAACACATCCACAAGCAGAGATACGAAAAGGGTAATATCGTTTCCGAGCTTGAGGTTATCGGCGACACTTCTGAGACAGGTACAACCGTTACCTTTAAGCCCGACCCCACAATCTTTACCGATACCACCGTTTACGATTATGAGACCTTAAAGAAGCGTCTTCGTGAGCAGGCATTCCTAAATGCAGGTATCCGTATTGAGCTTAAGGACAGCCGTAGTGATGTATATGAGCCTCAGACCGAAGAATTTTTCTACGAGGGCGGTATCCGTTCTTATGTAGAGTTCCTTTTAGAGGGTATAAAAAAGGACCGTCTCCATCAGGATGTTATTTATCTTAATACCACCGTCGGCGACCAGACTGCAGAGATTGCCCTTTTGTGGTCTACCGCCTATGACAGTAAGATAATGTCATTTGCAAACACCCTTTATACTGTAGACGGCGGTACCCACGAGCAGGGATTTCGTCAGGCTCTTGCAAATACCGTAAACAAATATGCCTTCGACTTTAAGCACCTTAAAGAGGGTAATGCCCGCTTAAAGGGTGAGGATATTATGGAGGGTATCGTGGCTGTTGTGTCGGTTAAACTTGCTGATGCACAGTTTGAGTCCCAGACCAAGGCAAAGCTTGGTAATACCTCTATCGGTAAGGTTGTTCGCGACCTTGTAAATGATAAGCTTTACCGCTATCTCGAAGAACATCCTGCCGAATCAAAGATAATAATTGAAAAATCTATCGCCTCCTCAAACGCCCGCGAGGCAGCTCAGAAGGCAAGAGAGGCATCGAGAAGTAAGTCGGGTATCGGCGGCAAGACCCGTATGCCCGAAAAGCTTACCGACTGCATTTCAGACGACCCCACAAAGACCGAAATCTACATCGTCGAGGGAGATTCTGCAGGCGGTAGCGCTGTTGAGGGCAGAAACTCAACCTATCAGGCAATTCTGCCTCTTTGGGGTAAAATGCTCAATGTTGAAAAGGCAAGAGACGACAAGGTTTACGGAAATGATAAGCTCACTCCCGTAATAGTTGCCCTTGGAACGGGTATCGGCGAGAACTTTGATATTGAAAAGCTTCGCTATGACAAAATTGTTATTATGGCCGATGCCGACGTAGACGGTTCACATATCAGAACACTTCTGCTCACCTTCTTCTTCCGTTATATGCCTCAGCTTATTGAAACAGGTCACATTTATCTCGCACAGCCTCCTCTTTATAGAATTTCTAAGGGCAAACAGCATTTTGATGTGTTTACCGACGAGGAAAAGGCAGAGGTTATAGAGCGTCTCGGCGGTACTGCCGACGTTCAGCGTTATAAGGGTCTTGGTGAAATGGATCCCGAACAGCTCTGGGAGACCACACTCGACCCCGAACGCAGAACATTTTTACGCGTTACTATGGCAGATGCAGTTCTTGCCGACGAGACCTTTACAATGCTTATGGGTGACGAGGTTGAGCCGAGAAGACTGTTTATTGAAGAAAACGCTCAGTTCGCAACTGACCTCGATATTTAATGAAAGGGGAGTGTTAAAAAATGGCTAAAAATAAGAAACCTGAGGAAAGACGTTGGCCCGAATCTACCGAAACCAACATTGTTCCTGTTGAAATTACAGATGAAGTAAAATCAAGTATGCTCCAGTACGCCATGTCGGTCCTTGTGGGCCGAGCATTACCCGACGTGCGCGACGGACTTAAACCCGTTCACAGAAGAATTCTTTACACTATGTATGAAAACGGACTTACCCCCGAAAAGGCATACCGTAAGTGTGCCGATACGGTAGGTTCGGTGCTGGGTCGTTACCATCCTCACGGAGACGCCTCAGTTTATGATGCAATGGTGCGTATGGCGCAGGATTTCTCTCTGCGTTATCCCCTTATCGACGGACACGGAAACTTCGGTAATATCGACGGCTATCCTGCCGCTGCATACCGTTATACCGAGTCTAAGATGAACCGTCTTTCCTACTCGATGCTTGACGATATTGAAAAGGAAACGGTAGATTTTGTTCCCAACTACGACGACCGTCTTAAAGAGCCCGAGGTTTTGCCCGTTCGCTTCCCTCAGCTTTTGGTTAACGGCTCTTCTGGTATTGCCGTAGGTATGGCAACCGAAATTCCTCCCCATAATTTAGGCGAGGTTATCGACGGTATGTGCTGTCTTATAGATAATCCCGAGGCAGAGCTTCAGGACATCTGTGAACATATAAAGGGACCCGACTTCCCCACAGGCGGAATTATTATGGGCAGAGCAGGTATCCGTGCCGCTTATGCTACGGGAAGAGGAAAGATAATCGTTCGCGGTAAGGCAGAAATCGAGGAACAGAGTAACGGAAAATTCCGCATTGTTATCACCGAAATTCCCTACAAGGTAAGAAAAAAAGACCTTGTAAAGCATATTTACGACCTTGCTGCCGACAAGAAAATTGAGGGTATAGACGATGTTGTCGACTACTCCTCTGCCCGCGACGGCGGTATTCGTGTGGTTGTTGACCTAAAGCGTGACGCTAATCCTCAGGTAGTGCTTAATAAGCTTTATTCCTACACTGCACTTCAGTCTACCTTCGGCGCAATTTTACTTGCTATCGTTAACGGCAAACCTCAGATACTCACCCTTAAGGAGATGCTGCAAAACTGCATCGACTTCCAGTGTGATATTATTCGCCGCCGTACAGCATTCGATATGCGCAAGGCTCAGGAACGCGCCCACATCTTAGAGGGACTTAAAATTGCTCTCGACTTTATCGATGAGGTTATCGCGATTATCCGTAGCAGCAAGACCATTCCCGAATCTAAGGAACGTCTTTCCGAGCGTTTCGGTCTTGACGATATTCAGACCACCGCAATCGTACAGATGCAGCTTGGAAAACTCGCAGGAATGGAAAAGCAGAAGATTGAGGAAGAGCTTGCCGAAAAACTTGCATTTATTAAGGAATGTCAGGAAATTCTCGGCTCTCACGCAAGAATTCTCGATATAGTTAAGACCGAGGCTTTAAATCTTCGCGATAAGTATGCCGACGAACGCAGAACCGAAATTTCTGCCGTTTCGGGTGAGGTTGATATTGAGGACCTTATTCCCGAGGAAATGTCGGTCATTACACGCACTAAGGGCGGATACATCAAGCGTCTCCCCACCGATACCTACTCGGTACAAAACCGCGGAGGTAGGGGAATTATGGGTATGCAGACAAGAGAAGACGATTTCGTTGAGGATATGTTTGTCTGCAACTCTCATGACTATATTATGATGTTCACTAATTTTGGGCGTATGTACAAGCTTAAGGCGTATGAGATTCCCGAGGGAAGCCGTCAGGGCAAGGGTATGAACCTTGTAAACATTATTCCTCTCCAGCCTGAGGAAAGGGTTACTATGATACTGCCCTGCCGCGATATTGACGAGGCAAAGTATGTTGTTATGGGCACCAAAAACGGTGTTATCAAGCGTACCGCCCTTGAAGCCTTTAAGAATGTCCGCAAGACGGGTATTATTGCCCTTGAGCTTGACGAGGGTGACGAGCTCCGCTTTGTTGCACTTACCGACGGTGAAAAAACACTCCTTGTTGCAACAAAGAAAGGAAAGGCTATTCGTTTTGCAGAAGAGGATGTCCGTCCGATGGGCAGAACGGCAAGAGGAGTTCGCGCTATCAGACTCCGCCCCGACGACGAGGTTGTGGCTATGGCTGCCTGCACCGAAGAGGCTGTTATTCTCACAATCAGCGAGACAGGTTACGGCAGACGCAGTGATGTTACCGATTACAGACTGCAATCCCGCGGCGGTAAGGGTATCACCAATTATAAGGTTGAGAAGTACGGCGATGTTGCCGCAGTTCTCTGCGTCACCGAAGACGAAGATATTATTATGATTTCTTCCGACGGTGTTATCATCCGTATTGCCGTTGAGGGTATTTCTAAATTTGCACGTCCCTCTAAGGGAGTAAGGGTTATGAAGTTCGGCAAGGACAGTGATGCCTTTGTGCTCTCTGCCTCTGCCACCCCCCACGACGAGGATGAGGTAACCGATGTTGCCGACGCACCCGATGCAGATTCTGCCGCCGACGCTGATGACGCTGACGAGCCCGAAGAAACCTCAGAAGAAAACGAAGAATAAAATTATTCTTTAAAAATTACAAAAGCACCGCAAAAAACGGTGCTTTTGCTTGTTTTTTAATTTATTTTTCAGTAAACAATTACCCGTTTTATTTTCTGTTATCGACGGAATGACAAAGGAGATAACAAGAGAAAAATAAAGAAAATGGGCTAAAAACAAAGAAAAAATGCAATATTTTTAAATATAAGCGTAAAAACGCTTTAAAAAGGCTTATTACAGGAGGAATTTTTTTGAACAATAATTCTCAGTTCGGGTTTGAGAATTTTCTGCAACACGACGAAATAAGACTAAGAGAGAAGAAAAACATAAAAAGTGACGCAAATATTATCGGCGTTGTTTTTTTGATAGTCTGGGCAATACCCTCGATATTTTATCGCGGAGTTGCGGCAATTGCCAATCTGTTTAATTTCACCTCCGCACTTCAGGAGCTTTATGCAGACCCTGCCGTTTTCCTTGTGATTTCAACCGTTTTATCCCTCGCACTTTTCACCCTGCCGTTTTTGATAATTCCCTCGGTAACAAAAGAAAAATTAACCGAGCTGATTTCTTTTGGCAGACCCGACAAAGAAATGTTTTTACCCGCCCTTCTTATAGGTATAGGCGGTTCCGCCTTTGCTAATTTTGCAACAAACCGTTTTGCAAGTTTCTTTGCCTTTTTCGGGATAAACTTTTTATCCCCCGAATACGATTTTCCAAAGGGCTTTTTCGGTATGATTCTTTCCCTTATTGCGGTTGCAGTCACTCCTGCTCTGGTAGAAGAATTTTCTATGCGCGGTACCGTAATGGGCAGTATGAAAAGGTATGGCGAGACATTTGGACTGCTTACATCTGCAACGATTTTTGCCCTTATACACGGAAATCTGGTACAGATACCCTTTGCGTTTATAATGGGCATACTTATCGGCTGGGCGGTTATTAAAACGAACTCTCTGTGGACGGGTGCTCTAATACATTTTGTAAATAACGGCGCATCGGTAATACTTGATATAATAACCGAAAATATTGAGTCTGTGCTGCTGCAAAACGCAATATCCGCAATATACTTTATTGCCCTGATACTGCTTTTCTTTGTTGGAATTTTTCTTGTGAACAAGCAGGGAAGTCAGGTATGGCAGCTTAAACCCTCAGAAACAAAGCTTAAACTCAGCGAAAAGCTTAAATGCTTTTTTTCTGCGCCTATGATAATTATTTCAATCATTCTTACGGCCATAGACTGCGTACAAATGACTTACATCGGCTGATGTTTCACGTGAAACATTTGTGTAGGGCGCGATATTGCAAATTTATTGATTAAAAGGACACAATATGAACAAAGAATTTATGAAAAAAGCCCTTGACCTTGCAGACAAAGCGGCAGAAAACGGAGATGTACCCGTCGGCGCACTGCTTGTGAGAAACGGGGAAATAATCGGTACAGGATATAACCGAAGAGAAGCCGATAAAGACCCCATAGCCCACGCAGAGATAGAGGCTATACGAAAGGGTGCCGTAAAGCTCGGCGACTGGCATCTTGAGGACTGCGAACTCTATGTCACCTTAGAGCCTTGTCCTATGTGTGCAGGCGCAATTATAAATTCCCGTATAAAAAGGGTGTATTTCGGCGCATACGAGCCAAAGTCGGGCTCCTGCAGTAACGATTCGGTTGTAAATCTTTTCGGTATGCCCTTTAATCATAAACCCGAGGTATATGGCGGAATTTGCGAAAAGGAATGCAGCGAGATACTTAAAAAATTTTTTGAAGAAAAAAGATAAAAAGACCGCAACGAAAATGTTGCGGTCTTTTGCAGTTTGCTCCAAGAGTGTTTCACGTGAAACATCAGCGCAGATCATCTATTGTGATGCATTTAAATCTGAACACAATAAAAAGATACATCAGGGCGGTAGACATCGTGAAAATAGCCGTAAAAGCAAGGTCCGAGGCAATAAACTTGTCTGCGAGGATGTAAGATATTGTTCCCACACACAGGGCGGTCACCGCAGGAAAGACAAACCACAAAAACCAACGTATTTTGGCTTTTGAGATTTTAATAAGTCTTAAAAGATTCATACTACAGGTGAAAAAATTGCTTATGTACATTATAAATATAAAGCCTACAAGCCCATATTTCGGCAGTATCAGAACGATAAGCCCCAGTCTGCCTAAGGAGTCGAGCATAGAGTTTCTGAATATGGAAAGCTGCTCGTCAAGACCCTTAAGCAGTCCGTCGCAGACCGAATCTATATACATCAGCGGAATTATCGGGGAGAGCATCCGTATGATTTGACCCGCTGTAGGGTCCTTGTAGACAAGGCTTCCAAGCTCGGCAGAGGAATAGAAGAAAATAACGGCAAGGGGAAGGGAAGAAATAAGGGTTATATGAATACATTTTTCTACGGTGTATTTGACCTTGTAGCTTCTGCCCGTTGCAGCCGCCTCGCTCATTTCGGGAATTAAAAGTGTAGACAGAGCGTTTAAAAACGATGCGGGGAAGAAAATCAGCGGCAACGCCATACCCTTAATTACGCCGAAAACCGACAAAGCCTCGCCGCCTGTTAATCCGCTTTTTTCAAGCTGACGGGGAACAAGGACGTTTTCAGCTGTGCGGAGAAGAGAGTTAAGGTATCTGCCCACAGTTATGGGCAGAGCGATGTGACGAAGACGCATGAGCACAGAATATTGTGGTTTCTCACTGCCACTATATACAAGATGTCGTTTTTTATCAATAATATAGGAGATATAAATGAATATAAAGGAGCAAATCTCGGCTATACTGTCGCCAAATATCACCCACCGACAGGCTTTGCCTATATCCTCATTCCCGAAAGCTCCTATAAGATACATAATAAGGGCAATGCGAACAAGCTGCTCAAAAATCTGAGAGGTAGAGGCGGGAGCCGTCTTTTTTCGGGCAATAAAATATCCTTTAAAGCAGGAGGAAATGCCCATAAATGGCAGTGCTATGGTGAGGGTCTTCAGCGAGTCGGCAGCTCTGGGGTCGTCAACTATAGTTTCTGCGAGAAAATCTGCACCGAGGAACATCAGAAGAGATGTAGAAAGAGCAATAACAAGTGTTACGCCTATACATTTATATATAATGTTTCCTACCGCTTTTCCGTACCGCGACAGCTCTTCCGACACCATTCGGGTAACGGCTGTGTTTATGCCGGTAGAGGCAAATGCGGATGCAAGCATATAAAAGGAAAAAACCTGATTGTATAAACCGATTCCCTCCGCGCCTACAGCACCCGCAAGCCAGACGCGGAAAAGCATACCGATAAACCGTATAAGCAAACCTGTAACGGTTAAAATAATAGCGTTTTTTATGAATATAACCTTTGTTTTTCGCAACATTATCACCGATATATTATATTTATATCGTTGTAGATAATATGCATATTATTATAATTAGGGCCGAGGGCCACTTTTTTAGGGAAGAGGGATGAGGGAAGGTGTGCCTTCGGCACGGAAATATAAACGGCGCCGTAAAGCCAATCACGATGTTGTTTTGTCCCCTGATTTGAATATGAGTGCGGATATAAAGCCAAATACAATGGCTGCGCTAATTCCTGTTGCCGCTGCCGAAAGTCCTCCGAAAAGTGCGCCTAAAAGCCCCTTCTGGTTTACCGCCTCTTTGACTCCCTCAGCAAGAACGTGGCCGAAACCTGTCAGAGGAACGGTGGCTCCTGCACCCGCAAACTCAACAAGAGGTCCGTAAACCCCTACCGCCGAGAGAAAAACACCCGAAACAACAAATGATACAAGAATTCTGGCAGGGGTAAGCTTAGTATAGTCTATAAGTATCTGTCCGATAAGGCAGATAGCACCACCCACAAAAAACGCCTTTAAGCAGTTTAAAAATATTTCCATAAAAACACCTCTTTTATATTATTTTCGCCGTAGCCGAGGATATACATTGGAATAGTAAGCAGTGGACAGTTTACAGTGGACAGAGAAGCACCTGCGGTGCGAGTAAAAAGAGTAACGCCTGCGGCGTGAGTAAATCTTCACGGCTGCCACCTGTTTACTGTAAACTGCAAACTGTTCACTAAACTATAGTCAGGGAAAGTCAAACTAAATTTACGAATTTTTCACATTTACCTATTGACAAAGGTGGATTAAAGTGGTAAATTATTATTGCAGTTAGCACTCGCAAGGTCAGAGTGCTAATTCAGTGAACAGTAGACAGTGAACTGTTGCGAGGTGTTTACACTCATCACTGTTTTGTCTGACTGTAACCGTTATTAAAAAGGGGTGGTGAAATGGAGCTTACACAGCGCAAAAGGGCAATACTTTCCGAAATTGTTAAGGCGCATATCGAAAACGGCGAGCCTATAGGCTCTAAGATACTGGCTTTAAGGCTGTCGGATGCTCCCTCCTCCGCAACCCTCCGCAATGAGATGAGCGACCTTTGCGAAATGGGCTATCTGAAGCAGCCCCACACCTCTGCAGGAAGGCTTCCCACTGCCAAGGCATACAGACTTTATGTTGCCGAGCTTATGGACAGAAAAAGTCTTTCGGGCGAGGGAAGAAAAATAATCGACTCGATGCTCGATACCATCCGACCTGACCCAGAAACCGTGTTTACCTCTGCGGCAGAAATCCTTTCAGAGCTTACGGGTCTCCCATCTATCACCGCAACAGGTATAGGCAAGGGTGTACGGCTTAAAAAGGTCAGTCTGATGCCAATGGGCAGAGGCTCGGCTGTGGTCTTTGTCATAAGTGACGACGGCAGGACCCGAAGCCGACTTGTCCGCTGTCAGACCCCCTTTACACCAGCCCTGCTCACCCGTTTCGACAGCATTGTTACCGAAAAGGTCTGCGGGAAGGACCTGTCGACCCTTGATATGGCATATCTTCAAAGCCTTGTGGTCTCTGCAGGTCTTGATGCACTGGCTCTGGCGCCTGTTTTATCCTGTGTTTTCGATATGGCAGGAGAGCTTAAGGATGCTAAGATAAATATGGGCGGTGCCGCAAACATATTCTCCCTTTGCCCCTCTGATTATGAGGCAAGGCGGATTCTCGACCTGCTCCGCACGGGAGAGGCCGTTCAGAATATATTATCGGCGGTTAAGGAGCCTGTGGGAGTGGTCTTCGGAGACGATACCTACTATGATGAGCTGGCCCCGACGGGTATGGTGGTCGCCTCCTTGGGTGACAGCTTCGAGCTTGGAAGAATTGCTGTTATCGGACCTACAAGAATGGCTTACGACACCATTCTGCCCAGCGTGGAATATCTTGCCCTCAGGGTTGGAAAAATAATGAATGAAGTCCTTAAAGGATTGGAGGAATAATCTTGGCAGAAGACATAAAAAAGGAAGAGACTGCTGAGGAAGAGGTAAAAACCGAATCCGAAGAGAAGGCAGAGGCTCCCAAAAAGGAAAAAAAGCCCCGTAAAAATGCCGAGGCAGAAAAACTGAAAGAAGAGCTGGAAAAGAATAAAGACCTGCTTCTTCGCACAGCGGCTGAGTTTGATAACTACAAAAAGCGCACCGAAAAGGAAAAGCTTTCAACTGCAGAGTATGCAAAGGCATCGGTTATGAAGACTCTATTACCCATTCTCGACAATGCCGACCGCGCCGCCGCATTTGAGGCAGGAACAGAGCAGTATAACAAGGGTATCGAGATGATAGTAAAACAGCTTCTCGACCTTTCGGGCAAACTCGGTCTTGTGGAAATCGGCGCTGTAGGAGACACCTTTGACCCCACCATTCACGAGGCAGTAATGCATATCGAGGACGATAACTTCGGAGAAAACACCATAACTCAGGTGCTCCAGAAGGGCTATAAGTTCGGAGATACCGTTGTCCGTCCCGCAATGGTACAGGTAGCAAACTAAAACTCTGTTTTAGTTTGCAATTAAATCCGTTTCCAAAAGGCAAACGAATGAAATGCCTTTCGGGATGAAATCACTGAAGTGATGAAATCCGCTGCGGCGGATGAAACGGATTTGATTTCATTTTATGCGTAGCAAAAGATTTCATTATAAAACCTTAGTTTTATGATTTCATTGTGCCGTAGGCACGATTTCATCAGAGGAGGTAGACGGTGAAAGAGAATCTTTTGGTTGATATGTCGCTTGATTTTGCAGTGGATGCTGTAAAAATTTGCGACAGCATAAAAGGGCACGGAAGCATCCGAGATCAAATGATGCGCTCTGCCACAAGTGTTGGGGCAAATATACGCGAAGCAAACTATGCCCGTTCCAAAACAGATTTTGCGGCAAAGCTGCAGATTGCTCTAAAAGAATGTTTCGAAACAGAATTTTGGATAGATCTTTTTTATAGAACAAATCTTGTTGAAAAGGAAAGTCTTAAAAAATTTAAACATGATTGTGGAGCAATAAGGCGAATGCTTATTAAGTCTATAAATACTGTTGAGGGAAACAATTAAATCCGTTTCCAAAAGGCAAACGAATGAAATCTCTTACGGGATGAAATCACTGCGTGATGAAATCCGCTTCGGCGGATGAAACGGATTTGATTTCATTAAATAAATAATTCATTTTTATAAAAGGAGAAATTTAAAATGGGAAAAATTATTGGAATCGACTTAGGAACAACTAACTCCTGCGTTGCTGTTATGGAAGGCGGCGAGGCAGTAGTTATCGCAAATGCAGAGGGCTCAAGAACTACCCCTTCGGTAGTTTCCTTCTCAAAAACAGGTGAGCGTCTTGTAGGACAGACCGCAAAGCGTCTTGCAATCACCAGCCCCGACCGTACCGTCATTTCCATCAAGCGCGAAATGGGTACTGCTTACACCGTAAATGTTGACGGAAAAGCCTATACTCCTCAGGAAATTTCTGCAATCATTCTTCAGAAATTAAAGGCAGACGCAGAGGCATACCTCGGTCAGCCCGTAACCGAGGCTGTAATTACCGTTCCTGCATACTTCACCGACGCTCAGCGTCAGGCAACCAAGGACGCAGGTAAAATTGCAGGTCTTGAGGTTAAGAGAATTATCAACGAGCCTACCGCAGCTGCTCTTGCATACTCTATCGACAAGGAAGACGACCAGAAGGTTATGGTATACGACCTTGGCGGCGGCACCTTCGACGTTTCCATCATCGAGATGGGTGACGGCGTTCAGGAGGTTCTTGCAACCGCAGGTAACAACCGTCTCGGCGGTGACGACTTCGACCAGCGTATTATGGACTGGATCGTTGCCGACTTCAAGGCACAGAACGGTATCGACCTTACCTCTGATAAAATGGCTATGCAGCGTATCAAAGAGGCTGCAGAAAAGGCTAAGATAGACCTTTCGGGTCTCACCGCTACCGACATCAATCTCCCCTTCATTTCGGCTGATGCCAACGGCCCCATCCACTACGAGGCAACCCTTACCCGCGCTAAGTTTAACGAGCTTACCGACGACCTTGTAGAGGCTACTATGGATCCCGTTCGCAGAGCCCTTGCAGACTCGGGTCTTGATAAGAGCGAGATAAACAAGGTGCTTATGGTAGGCGGTTCTTCAAGAATTCCTGCCGTTCAGGAAGCTGTTAAGAACTTTATCGGCAAAGAGCCCTCTAAGGGTCTTAACCCAGACGAGTGCGTTGCTCTGGGGGCCGCAATTCAGGGCGGTGTTCTCGGCGGAGACGTTAAGGGTCTCCTCCTCCTCGACGTAACACCCCTTTCTCTCGGAATCGAGACCATGGGCGGAGTTTCCACCAAGGTTATTGACAGAAATACCACCATCCCCGCAAAGAAGAGTCAGATATTCTCTACCGCTGCCGACAATCAGACCTCGGTTGAGGTGCACGTTCTTCAGGGTGAGCGCGAATTTGCTAAGGACAACAAGACCCTTGGTATCTTCAAGCTTGACGGAATCGCAGCAGCTCCCCGCGGAATCCCCCAGATTGAGGTAACCTTTGATATCGACGCTAACGGAATCGTTAACGTATCTGCAAAGGACCTTGGCACAGGTAAGGAGCAGTCTATCACCATTACCGCATCCACCAATATGTCTAAGGACGATATTGACAAGGCTGTAAAAGAGGCTGAGGAGTATGCCGCAGAGGATAAGAAGCGCCGCGAGGCTGTAGACGTTAGAAACGCTGCAGACCAGATGGTATACACCACCGAAAAGACCATTTCCGAGTTCGGCGACAAGATTACCGAAGAGGAAAAGAAGGGTATTGAAGAGGCTAAGGAAGCTCTTAAGGAAGCCCTTAAAGGCGAGGATATAGAGGCAATTAAGGCTAAGCAGGAGGAACTGCAGAAGCAGGTATATGCCGTAAGCGAAAAGGTGTATAAGGCTGCCGCAGAGGCTCAGCAGGCTGCAGGCGGTACAAATTCGGGCAACGACGGTTCCGACCCCGAGGTCTACGACGCAGACTATACCGATGTAGATGATTCAAACAAATAAGCCAAGGGCTTATTTGCAATTAAATCCGTTTCCTTTGGAAACGAATGAAATCCCTTACGGGATGAAATCACTGCGTGATGAAATCCGCTGCGGCGGATGAAACGGATTTGATTTCATTTTATGCGTAGCATAAGATTTCATCATAAAACTTTAGTTTTATGATTTCATCGCATCGAAGATGCGATTTCATTAAACAAATCATTCCGTAAGGAGCAATGCCGTGGCTGATAAACGAGATTTTTATGAGGTCTTAGGTGTCCAAAAGGGTGCCTCTGACGATGAGATAAAAAAAGCATACAGAAAACAGGCCAAGCTTTACCACCCTGACCTTCACCCCGGAGATGCCGAGGCAGAAAAGAAGTTCAAAGAGGTGGCAGAGGCTTATGAAGTGCTGTCCGATTCTGAAAAACGTGCCCGTTACGACCAGTTCGGTCACGCAGGAGTAGACCCCAACTTCGGCGCAGGTCAAGGGGGAGGAAACCCCTTCGGCGGCGGATTTGGCGGAGGCTTCGATTTCGGAGATTTAGGCGACATTTTCGGCTCTATGTTTGGCGGCGGATTCGGCGGAGGCGGCAGAAACCCCAACGCACCAAGACGCGGCTCTGATGTAGAGGTAAATGTTATAATCTCCTTTGAAGAGGCGGCTAAGGGCAGTAAAAAGACCATAAAGGTTACCCGAATCGAGGACTGTAAGGAGTGCTCGGGCTCGGGCGCAGAAAAGGGAACCTCTCCCGTTACCTGTACCGCCTGTCACGGCTCGGGAAGGGTTACGGTTCAGCAGCGCACCCCCTTCGGCGTGATGCAGAGTCAGCGTGCCTGCGATAAGTGTGGCGGACTTGGTAAGACCATCGAAAAGCCCTGCAAAACCTGTCAGGGTAAGGGCAAAATAAGACATACTGTAGACCGAGAGATTGATATTCCCGCAGGTATCGACGACGGTCAGGCATTCTCCATCCGTGGCGGCGGAAATGTGGGTGCCAACGGCGGTCCCACAGGAGACCTCATTATTGATGTCGGCGTCCGTCCTCACCCCTTCTTTGAAAGAAGCGGCTTTGATGTGTACTGCGAGATTCCCGTTACCTTTGCTCAGGCGGCTCTGGGTGCAGAGATAATCGTTCCCACCCTCGACGGAAAGGTAAAGTTCAACATACACGAGGGCACACAGCCGGGAGAGAAGTTCAAGCTCCGCGACAAGGGTATAAAGCGGCTTAACTATTCGGGCAAGGGCGACCAGTATGTAATAATAAATGTGGAGATACCAAAAGACCTTACCAAAAAGCAGAAGGAGTTACTCCGAGCCTTTGACGAGGCTACCGACGATAAAAACTATAACAAGAAAAAGTCCTTTTTCGATAAAGTAAAGGAATTGTTCGATTAAAAAACGACCTCGCAAGTGCAGGTGTAAGATAAAAGTAGACACAAAAAAGTGTCTACTTTTTCTTTATGTGTTAAAATATAAAAAAAGGAGGAAAAGAAATGCGAAAGAACAGACAATATACAGCGGAAGAAAAAATTAAATACGTGAAAAAACATTT
>JAZQGH010000125.1:0-2446 GCA_045539925.1 Acutalibacteraceae bacterium
CTATACTTAAATTTTGTTTATATCATTGCGGATATCCTAAGTAATAAAGATCTTAGCTACTCGTCATAGACAGTTATTGTTTGTAGTTCTATAAATTTTTATTACCTTTGCATAAGCAAGGTATGTAGTTTGTGTTGAATAAGATATGAAACAGACAACAGAGGTGGCAATACTTCCGTTCAAGGTGTTAGAATTGGCGGAGATTATATCGGAGAAAAAACGACTATCATTGGAAGATGCGTTGTTTTATCTCTACAACTCTGATTTGTATCATGATCTGATAAACCCTAATCTCAAACTTTGGTATTACAGTGGTTCTCAGCTTTACGACTATCTCGAAGAGGAAAAATTTGACATTCGCAAACGCCCAGTAAACAAGGCCGAGGCACAATTTCTTGTTTTTTGCATAGAGCAATATCGATTGAGAGATAATCTTCCGTCTGCGGGAGTGTTGGCGATGTTCCAAAACTTAAAGTTAGATAGGTTTCTTACACGCAACTTTGAGGTGCTACACTCTCAAAGTACAGAGTATATCCTTCACGAAATTGATTTATTCATCAGAAAACGCCGATAGAATATGCTGTTATATCACGGATCAACAATGGCAGTACGCAAGCCTATCGTAAGCCGAGGTCGAGGCAAAACCGATTTTGGCAAGGGTTTTTATACCACGACTAGCCGTGAACAAGCTGAGAAATGGGCCCAAATCAAAAGAGATAGAATGGGTGATGAAGCCCACGCGATTGTATCCGTTTTTGAATTGGATGACGCTGTACTGAATAACCCAGCATATCATACAAGGCATTTTGACGGCGCAACGGCTGAATGGCTAGATTTTGTTGTTGGTAATCGCCGAGGTGAGGTGCATCACAATTTTGATTTGATTATGGGGCCCGTAGCAAATGACAAACTCTATGCAACAATCACTCTTTACGAAAACGGCATATTGGATGCGAATGCTGCTATTAAGCAACTTAATACCCACCAGCTATTCGACCAATTATCGTTTCATACAACAAAAGCATGTAAACTTTTAACTTTTGTTGAAACATTCGAATTGTAATACAACTACATTGTAATATTATACTTAAGCAGAGGCAACCCCTCTGCTTTTTTTGTGTCGTTGTCCAACCTTTTCGGGCGTAAGTCCCTACTCTTTCAATGGAGCGACCCAAATCGCACAGATATAAACTTATGTTAAACCAATAAAACCAAGAACTATGGAAGTATTAACAATCGAACACAGCGCTTTTCAGCAGCTGATTAGCAAAATTGATGCAATGGATGAGTTCATCCGCAAAGCCAAGTTAGAGCAGCAAAGTTCCCTTGACGATGATTGGGTTGATGGGCAAGCCGTCTGCGAGTATCTCTGCATCTGCGACAAGACCCTGCAACGCCTACGCAGTGCCGGCAAAATCACTTACAGCACCATCGGCAACAAGTACTACTACCAGATTGCGGAGATTAAGCGTTGCCTGCGTGCTCACACAATCAAGAGTAGCGAGGAGATGTTGCAAAACCTAATCGCCCACAAGCGTAATAGCAAGATGAAGGCGAGTGCTAATGTTCAGTAAACCGTAGAGAGGTGGCTACAAATAGAGGCCATCTCTCTACGATTTTGTCAATTCAAAAATTATTCGTACATTTGTCGTAAGCAACTGTAGTTCTGAAGTTTGTATGGCAAAAGTCGGACTCGAAAACGACACCCTGAGCCCTCCCAAGTGTCCCTCGAATTGGGAGTATAGTACTGGGCAAAGGCAATTGCTTGATATACAGAGTGGGGAGCAGATAGACAGACTCTCGTTTCCCTCTCAAAATCAAAAGTCTCAGAGTTTTCTGAGACTTTTTTGTTTTTGGGCTTATTGGTCAACAAGGCGATAGTAGCGCTCCGTGTTGGTCCTCTGGCTGTAAGGATAAAGCAGATTGGCTAAAGGGATATAGGTCTTCTCGGTAGCAAAGCCGAGGCTATAGATACCAAGCGAGCTACTACGCATAGTCTTATACTGCACGTGCGACAGCGACACCTTGTATCGACCCTCTTTAAACTCATAGGTCACCACGCCCTTCCAATGGGCATTCTTAATACCCCACGGACGCCCCTTATCGTCGCGGACAAAGCCGTGCTCGATGACGCCACCGACAATCTTATCTTTCGACTCATAGAGCACGCTGGCCACACGTTTACGCACCGCGAGCTTTAGTTGCTCAACAGGGGCATCGCTCTCTATGACGCGCTCCCAAATGATGTTTCCTTCGCCAATAAGTTTTACACTCGGCAGGATATCGGTGCGCACCATACCCAGCTCCTGAGCGTGATCATATCGCGAGTCGTTGCCAAACGTCAGCCTAAACTCCTTACGTCCGTATCTCTCTATCCACGCCTCGCGCGTGAGCCACTGGTTGTCGTCAGCAGCATAGAGCAGCTCGCCACTCTTTTGCCTTAGTA
>JAZQGH010000126.1:0-7421 GCA_045539925.1 Acutalibacteraceae bacterium
GCCGGGACCGCCGCCGATGAGCATCAGCCCAATGGTGAGGGTCTGACCGGTCTCGCTCAGCGCCGTTAAGTCTGCGGTATTAAAGCCTGCGGTTCTGGGTGTAACCGACTGGAATAGCGACAGGAATATTCTTCTTCCCATCGGCTCCGCGGAAAACTCAAAAAAGAAGAAATATATAGCCGGGACAATCAGCAGAATGCCTGTAGTGGCAAGGATCACCTTGCTTTGCATTCGGTAACGTTTGATGTGGATGCCGTTCTGACGAATATCCTGCCAGGTGAGAAAACCGATACCGCCAATGACGATCAGCAGCATAATGGTGATGTTCATCACGGGGTGCGCCGCATAGGAAGTCAAGGAAGAATAGGGGCTTTTCGTACCCATTAGATCAAAGCCTGCGTTGCAGAATGCGGAGATGGAATGAAACACCGCCAGCCAGATACCTTTTACACCGTATTCCGGAACAAATACGGTCATCAGCACCAACGCACCCAACAGTTCAAAGAGGAAAATGCCTTTCAGAATAAAGCCCGTAAATCGGACGATTCCTCCCACCTGTGGGGCAGAAATAGCATCCTGCATGGTGCTTCGCTGCATTAAAGAGATCTTCTTGCCGGATGCCATGGTGATGGCTGCGGCAACAGTGATCACACCCATACCGCCAATCTGGATTAGAAGCAAAATCACCGATTGACCGAACCCTGACCAGTAGGTTGACGTGTCCTGCACGATCAGTCCTGTTACGCAGACGGCAGAAGTGGATGTAAACAGAGCGTCCCAAAAGGAAGCGCTTTGACCGCTGTTTGTGGCAAACGGAAGAAGCAACAGCAATGTGCCCACAAGGATCACCGCGGCAAAACCAAAGAGGATAATCTGGGACGAGCTGAGCTTTCGTTTATGTAAAACCGCCCACATGGCGATACCTCCTGATTGTTTTCTCATTGTTATCATATAAGAAAACGCATAAAGAAGGTGTTAAGGCTCACGCAGACAGTGTTAAGATTGTATAAAGATGTCGACGGCTATATTGGGGAAAACTATAATACTGTTAGAGGTGAAGCACAATGCAGTATGTTGAATACGGTGCACACAAATTGCAACGACTATAATTGTTTATATTAAGAGCGGTGCATGTAATGGACAAAAGAACCACAGTAATATTGCCGCAGATACAAAGAATGCTAAATCAGATGGGCGAGCAGATCCGTTTAGCACGTTTGAGGCGGCGTTTAACTGCAGAATTGGTAGCAGAGCGTGCCGGAATCCGTCGGGTGACTTTGAGCAATATCGAAAAAGGCAGCCCATCTGTTTCTATCGGCAGCTATGCCGCAGTGCTGCATGCACTGAGTGGAATGGATAAGGATCTGCTTCTGGTTGCCAAGGAGGATGAGCTTGGAAGAAAACTGCAGGATCTGGGTTTGCCTACCCGCTGCCGTGCTCCCAAAAAAAGAGACTGACCATAAAAACCAGCTTAAATAACAAGTCCTATATACTCAAAAGTTCAATATCTTTTGTATATAGGTTTTTAGCACTCTCAAGACGAGAGTGCTAAAATTTACATTTTCGTAACACATTTGGGTCTCCGAGGGCTTATAATACAGACAGTAAGCAAGAACAAGCTGATCAGCAAAAACGCGTACTAGGCTCGGCAAGTGCCGACCTTGCCGTATGACCTACACAAGTCGGCATATAATATCATCATAACAATGGAGGTATAATTATGTTTGGACTTACAAGACGAAATCAGGATATGACCACTTTTAACCCCTGGCGGGAGATGGAGGAATTTGAAAAAGCCTTTTTCGGAAGACCTTTCGGCAGCTTCTTTGACACGCCTGCCTTTGCTCAGTTCCGCACCGATGTGACGGACGAGGGCGACCACTACCTGTTGGAGGCTGACCTGCCCGGCTTTGAGAAGAAGGACATCACTCTGGACATCCAGAATGATACTCTGATCGTCCGGGCTGAGCGCAAATCCAAGGTGGAGGAAAAGGACAAGAAGGACAAAGTGATCCGCATGGAGCGTTCCTACGGCTCCTACCAGAGAAGCTTTGACATCTCCGGCGTGGATGCCGATAAGATCAAAGCCAAGTATGTGGACGGCGTCCTGCGCCTGACCCTGCCCAAGATGGAACAGCGTCTTCCCGAAGGCAGACGCCTGGAAATCGAATAAGCCACCTAACTAAGACACCTCCCGGGATCCAAATCCCGGGAGGTGTTTTTTTGTGCTTTGTCTAATTTGCCCCCAACAAACAGGTTAACAAAGACATACTCCTTGGTTGAGCCTATGAAAGCACTTTAGTCCTCTTATGTTTGGGTTCTTATTTCTGCCCCGGGGTCGCCTGCTCGGGATTAGCCGCCTCTTTTTCCTTTATCAACTCGTATGTAAATTTTTGGATTTTAATTAGTGCTGTAAACCCTTCGATTGCATCCTTCATCACAAAATAGGTATCGCCAACATCCAGTTTTTCCAACTTTTCTAGTTTTACCAAATATTCCAGGAATACCTTGGCAAAGTTTTCATCACAGTCAAAAATAATCTGGATAGTTTTTGCGTTTACTGTTTTGTACTTTAACAGCTTTTCCTCAATGTTTTCTATATAATCTATGATCCAAGGATGCCCAGAGATAAGCGGTCCCACCGTGTCTATCACCGGTGCAGCATGGTACAGTACGTCGACCATGATTTCGAAAAACTTCGCCACGATTTCACAGTTTGTGTTTATGCTTCGATCCTTTTCAAAAAAAGCATTAATATCGCAGCCTAAGCACAAAGCAAGCGTCGGCAAAAAGTCAATGGACGGAGCCGCTTCGCCCTTTTCCCATTTGGATACAGACTGAGCCGATACATGAAGTTGTTCTGCGACCTGTTTTTGCGTCAAACCCGTTTTTATTCGTAGAGCCTTAAGATTCTTATGAAACATCGTCTTTCCCCCTGTTGTTCTTTGATGTCATTATATCTTTCCCGATATTATTCGTCAATGACCGGTTGCGAGAGGGATAAATCAACCCTCAGTTGATATTGTCTCAAAAATATACGGCTCCTACCAGAGAAGCTTTGACATCTCCGGCGTGGATGCCGACAAGATCAAGGCTAAGTATGTGGACGGCGTTCTGCGCCTGACCCTGCCCAAACTGGAGCAGCGTCTCCCCGAAGGCAGACGCCTGGAAATCGAATAAGCCACCTAACTAAGACACCTCCCGGGACCAAAATCCCGGGAGGTGCATTTAGGAGTAAGGGTCACGCTTTTTTCAGATAAAGGAAGTAATCGTTGTAAGTGTAAAAACCATCAGTTTGAGGATGATAACCTTCACACAAACCGCAATACTGTCTTGACCGATTCTCTCGTTCTTTATGATCCTCGGTATAAAAATATAAATTGCTCTTTTGTGTAATCAAAACATCCTTTGTACAAAACACTTCGTTCACATTATTACCAACAGGGCACAGGTTGCCGTGTCTGCAAGTCAAGCAGCACTTCAGCAAAACACCTTCCGGAAGTTGTCTTTGTAAGTTGGCAAATGCATCGATCCATAAATAATCGCTGCCATGTCCCCAGTATTCTTTTCCCTCAAATGTACATCCAACATTAACGGTTGGGGGTTGCTCAAGTTTTCCTTTACAATATACCGGCTCTTCTATTGCCGATGCAATTCATACCACGCTTTCTTTTTGTATTCGTTCCAAGAAATAGTAATGCTGTCAAAATCAAATTCAATTTCAAAGTAAGGTTCAATACCGCAGCCACCAATTGAATAACCGGCGCCTTCTTCTTTTTTTACGAAATGATAAACAGTAATCTCGTTTTGCAATTCTTCTAAAATTCGATCAATTGCATCCTTTTCACGGAAAATCACTTGCGGACCAATCGGATACGATTTACCATCTTCTCCTGTTTTCCATGCTCTGCCCGGCTCATAAGTTGATGAATTAAAATTCTTGAAAGTGATTTGCGCAGAAGCAATTTCCATATCATAATCGGAAGGATTCTGGGGTGTATCCTTGTGGATATTGAGCATCGAAGCAGAAACAACCAAGTCTGTCCCATCATAACTGAGAAAAGAAAATTCGGAATCGTGGAACTCAAAGATACTAAGATCATTCTCAACGCAAAACTTCATAAAAACCCCTCCTTTAGTGACATATTATCACACAACCGTGTTTTTTCAATCAGCGAAATAGGATAGTCCATCGAACCCAAGGTGATAGTCCGTCGAACTCGTCAAAATTTCTTTCTACTAAAATATGCGTCTTGCTACCCGTATAGGCGCATATATTGCGGAATCGCTTTTGATAATTCTCATAAAAGTTAGGAAAACGCCGAAAATCAAGTATTTTAAGGCAAAAACAATAAGGACGGTTACTCTATCAAAGTAACCGTCCTTTATTGGGTATATCGAACAGGTTTAATAGAATACCATAGACCGGGGTGCAGTTCACTTTGGGGTGGGTGCGTTTTCCCTTTCTCTGGGGCGCCAATGGGGTGCAACCCCAAAACCGGGTGGGGTGCAGCCATCTCCGGGCGGGGTGCAAAACACTACCCTGGGGCGCATTTACTTCAAAGGGAGGTGTTTCCAGTTCTTGGAGAAGTCTTGTCTTTCCTTCTACAATTAGGGCAACTTGTGCCTTGTGTGCGGCTTTTTATCTGAGCCCTCCAGTTATGTCCGTTCTGACATATCCACCAAGCATACTGATGACTTCCCGCAACCACTTCTTCCGGTTCCTTTTTATTCCTTTTATGATCCCACTCCTGTGCTAGAGATGGGTGCGTTGTACATAGATCATTAATTCCTTTTACTACAACACGGTTAGCACAACACGGACACCCGCTTTTCTTCCTGGAATGAGCAACTGCCTCCCATCGATACCCACACTTCTTGCATTTCCAATGTATTCTTTTGTTTGATCCATACGAAACTTGCCATGGCGTCAGGTTTCCGTTTCTCTCGTTGTCCCATTCCTCAATTAGCCAAGGATATCTAACCGCTAAACTTTGGCTTTTTTCTTGCAAGATAAACTGTTCAAAGATCTTCGCACGGTCTCGGCGAATATCAACATCCGTCGCTGGTAAACCACATAACCGTAGAATACATAGTACTGTTTCAGCAAGATTCAGGTAATCGCTATTTATGTATTGGTAGTACAACACATCTCCCTCTACCGCAGTTATATCTCCTTCATAAATAACAATCACTCGAATGCCTTGGTCTTTGAAAAAGCTGTACTTTTCGTTATCTTGTTTTGTTCGATTTCGATGGTAATATCTACCGTTATACTCTATACCAACATTCAAATCTGGGAGATATATGTCAAGCTCTCTATTCTTATATTTATATCTGTTTACTGCCGTTGTAGCTTTTGATAGATAATAAAGAAAAACTTGTTCCGGAAAAGATGTGCTGTGCTCATTGTTACAATACGGACAGCCTCTGCCCGCAGTTCGACTTGAGATTACCGCTTCCCACTCATGGCCTTTTTCACATATCCACCAAATCAAAGCACTTGATCCGGAAGTAACTTGGTAGGGCGTTAAATCTGCATTTAGCGTAGGGTGCCATTGCTCAGCAATGGCTGGATAATTATCTGCTAAACTACCATTCTTTATTAAATATGTCTTTTGCCGATTGATTGGGCGTTTCTCTTTAGCACATATTGGGCATCCCCTACCGGATTTCCGATCACTAGGTGTAGCCTGCCAACTATGGCCTTTCTCGCAACGCCACCACACTTTTCTATTTGAACCTACTACAATGTCTGACGGCCGTAACTTGTCATTTTTTGAGGGATGCCATTCTTTTGCAAGGTCAGGATGCGTGGTTGCCAAATCATTTTTTCCTACAACGATTTTCTTATTCGCACATACCGGGCAACCTGTTCGAAGAGACGTACGAGAATAAATAGAAGTATTATAAGCCTCTGCACATTCAGGGCATAGCCACCAAACTTTACGGTCACTGTGCGCTGTAACTTGATTGGGTAGCAAACCATTGTTTAAGGTAGGATGCCATTGGCGGGAAATCTCCGGGTATTTTGATGCCAAGTCATTAAATCCTGCAAGGACGGTTTTTCCTGCACAAACAGGACAATCATTACCTGATACACGATTTTGAATTGTAGCTTGCCAAGTGTGACCACATTTTCCAATCCACCATACCTTTTTTCTAGAATTGCCATGGAAATCTCTTGGTTGAAGCGGAAAGTTTTTTGTATAATCCCACTCAGAATTCAAAGAAGGAAATTCAATTTCCACCGAGCCTCGTTTAGCGATTGTGTTTTGGGTTCTGATTTTGCCACGCTGAATATCCATGCAGACCGGGCAACCCGATTTTTTAAGCGCACGATTGATAATTTTGGTTTGCCAACGGTTTCCACAACGCTTGCAAATCCAGTATGCTTTTTTGTTTGAGCCTGGAAGATACTTATCCGGGCTTAGCTCGTTGTTTTCATAGTCCCACTCTTGCAGTAGGTCCGGATAGGTTGTTGCCAGATCGTTTACTCCAATAATAGGACGTTTGCCAGCACAATATGGGCAACTTGATTTCATAATTGTCCTATGATCTATTCTTGCGGAAAAATGATGCCCATTTATGCAACGCCAACTTGCAGTCTTCGTTGAACCATGAGTAACTTCATTAGGATAAAGATTAATTTTATTGTTCTCTTCCCAGTCCCATTCCGCCATAAGTTGAGCATTATCGATCAAGTACTGCTTTTCCATCTTCTCCGCCATAACGCTCACCTCCTTATTTTCTTGCGTTAATTATACCACAGCGGCTTAGATTTGCAACAAAGCGGTGTGTTGTTTGAAATATTGTTTTATTTAGCTATTCGTTACACGCAGACCCTATTCGCTACACGGAGAGCGCTGTTGGTTACACGGAGCCCTTTATTTAGTTACACGGAAGCGGCAATTCGTTACACGGCTGAATAAGGGCAATTTCAAAGAAATACACATTTCCAAACAGCAGATTTCTGTAAATGTTCTGTTTTTATATAAAATATGTGTATTTCCATATCGTTTTGAATGTAAAAAGTTCCCGTCTAACTCTATCAAAGTTAGACGGGAAATGTGGTACACATCGATAGATACGGCTTCACAATCCTACGGATTGCGCTTCCGTATCTATGGACTCTCCCACGGGCTAAAAATTGCTCGCCAGCTCTCATTTTTTACACCAGTGTGCGCACTGGTGCCGCCTTTTCGAGTCCCTCCCGCCCGGAGGGCGAAATAAATGAGGGGATACCCCTCGGGTATCCCCTCATTTATTTGGTACGCCGGAAGGGACTCGTTTGCATTTCTGCCCCTTGGGCAGAAATAAAGGTAGCCACCAGTGTTTGCACTGGTGGCAGCAATATGCCACCGGCATATTGCATTTATGATTTTCGAGTCCCTTCCTCTTTGCATAAATAAAAGACGCAG
>JAZQGH010000127.1:0-54715 GCA_045539925.1 Acutalibacteraceae bacterium
TTCGCCCACGCCTCATAGGGCAGTATTTGTTTCTCGAACAAAATTCCCTATATTGTTGCCAAAAGCCTCGAAAGGCGACAGCCTTTCTGCGTTTTACGGCTTAAATATAGGAAATTTTCGGTTTCTTCGAAACTGCGAAGCACCTTAAAAAGAAAATTTTTAGTGACAGAAAAGGCAAAAACCTCCGATAACGCTGACGCGTATCGGAGGTTTTTAACAAATTATGGCGCAAAAATTTCGCTTTTTAAGGAAATACATCCTTAACCAAACCCTTTAAACCCGAACCAGCCTTAAAGGGTGGTTTTAGGCATATTTCGCCTCATCGTCGTTCATAGGCGTAAGCCTTATGAACTTCTCTTCACCAAAATCTACTCAAAAAAACACTCCTTTAAGGTCGAAGAGTTTTGTAAACAACATTATTTTTTGATATACGAGGAAAAAACACAGTAAATCCTGTCGGATTTGCGAGTATTTTGACGAAGTATAGCGAAAAATTTGTCTTCCAAAACCTGATTCGGGTTTGAATGGTTTGGTTATGGGGCGTGGGCGTTTTGAGTCTGCTTTTTACTGTAAACTGTAAACTGTTCTTATCTGTTGTTAATAAGCTTAGTAAGCTCAACGGGATCAACAATCTTGCCGTCTTTATAAACACGCATATTGCCCGAAGCAATTTCGTCGATAAGCATAACCTCATCGTTGTTGAAACCAAACTCAAACTTAATATCCCAAAGGTCAAGACCGATAGACTTAAGGTCATCAGCAACAATCTTGGTGATAGCAAGGGTCTGAGCCTTCATGCTCTCGAACATTTCGGGGGTCATAACACCGAGAGCAGCAAGGCCTTCGCCTGTAACAAGGGGATCGCCGAGAGCGTCATTCTTGAAGGTGCACTCTACATATCCGCCCTCGAGAGGAGTACCGTCCTTAATGTATTCGCCGTATCTACGGATGAAGCTTCCTGTAGCAACAAGGCGGCAGATAACCTCAAGACCGTGACCGAATACGGTTGCAGGGAGAACCTCCATAGTAGCCTCGTCAACATTGGCAGATACATAATGGGTCTTTATACCTGCTTTTTTAAGAAGCTCGAAATAATGTACAGAGGAGATAAGGTTTGCTTTACCGATTCCTTCAATAGTAAGGCCGACAGCGTTCTCGCCGGGATCGAATACGCCGTCTTTACCGGTGCAATCGTCCTTGAACTTGAGCATTACATTGCCGTTGTCAAGAGAATAAACGTCTTTTGTTTTTCCTTCATAAATCTTTTTCATATTATGCGCTCCTTTTAAAGCAATAAAATTACAGATAGCATTATAACACAAAACACGCTAAATTTATAGTTTTTTTTGCAAAAAATTTTGTTTCTCCGATAATTTCTATTTTTTTTATAAAAATTCAGTTCTACCGTACTTTAATTTTATACAATCAAACATAATCTATAACTTCAACAACACCGCTTGAATGATAGAGGGAGGGGGTAACGAGAATAGAATATCCGCTGCCTGCAGAACATGTCCATTCTACCATACTCTTACGGGGCACAGCACAGGCAGAGAGAAGCATCATAATTGCTCCTCCGTGCATAATTACTGCAGCGTGCTCGGCACCGTTAGACATCATATCCCGTACTATTTGATTGAGACCTACGCAAAGGCGTTTTGCAAATTCGGTGTTATCCTCACCGCAGGGTGCGGCGGTGATTCTGCCTGCCGCCCAGTCTTTGTAAGCAGGATTGGACTCAAGCTCGTTTGCGGTTTTGCCCTCAAATTCGCCAAAATCTATTTCCCTGAGATTATCCACAAGCTGAATATCCTTAGAAGGATAGAGAATATTTGCAGTCTGTCTGCAGCGGAGCATAGGACTGGAATAAACCTTGTCCACCCTTGGATATTCTATTTCTTCTTTAAGTCTCTGAAGCTCGGTAACGCCAACACCTGCGAGGGGCAGGTCGGTCCTCCCGATATACTGCTGTTTAAGATTGCCTTCGGTAAGCCCGTGGCGGATAAGATGTATCTTAAAAGTTTTCATATAAATTCTCCGATAATTGCATTTGATACAAGCATACCCTCGTCTGTGAGGGAGATATGCCTGTCGTCACATAAGCAAAGCCCTTGTTTTTCAAAAAGCTTTGCTTTTTTTATAATATCCCCGTTTATTTTTTCTCCGAAACGCTTTTCGTATTCACTGAATATAATACCTCCCGACAGCCTGAGGGAGAGCATTATAAACTCCTCTTTATCTCCACTCTTGCCGTCAGATATGGGGGCAGAGCATTTTAAAAACTCGCATAAATCGGCGGGATAGTAAAACCGCTTACCCTCAAAACAAGAGTGTGCCGCAGGTCCGATGCCTATATAATCCTTTAAAAGCCAGTAGCGGTTGTTGTGTCGGCTTTCATATCCCGATTTTGCAAAATTTGATATCTCATAGTGGTCAAAACCTGCAGATTCAAAGGTACTGCACATCATAAGATACTGGTCTGCAATCTCGTCCTCATCGGGCAGGTGTATATCGGCATCAAATAAGGGGGTACCCTCTTCTAGCTTTAAAATATAAGACGAAATATGCTCGGTACCCAGAGACAGTATTCCATCAAGGCTCTTTTTAAGAGTATCGGCATTGCTTTTGGGCAGACCTATCATAATATCTGCCGAAATATTATCAAAACCAAACTTACGGGCTGCCTTTACGGCATTTTGCGCATCTTTAAAGTTGTGCCGTCTGCCCAAAATTTTAAGTTCTTCCTCGTTTGCCGACTGAACACCGATGGAAATGCGGTTTACACCGAGTTTTTTTGCACACGCCAAAAACCTCTCGATATTATCAGCGGGGTTTATCTCAACCGTTATTTCTGCGTCGGGCAAAAGGGTGAAGCTTTCCCTCGCTGCCATCAGAATATCCGAAAGCTCAGCGTCGCTCAGCAGGGAAGGGGTGCCTCCGCCTATATAAAGAGTATCAATGGGGCGTGCTGTTTGCCCGCCCCATTTTTTTATCTCTTCCGAAATTCTTTTAACATATTCCGCTTTTATAGTATCCTTTGGAGTAACCGAGTAAAAACTGCAGTAGTTGCACTTTTCAAGACAAAAAGGAATATGTATATAAATTCCTAAAGTATTAGTCAAGGATCTCTCCGATGCAGCTGCCGGGAATACCTGCTGCATTAGCCTCGTCGGTGTCGAGGTGCATTGCGAGTGCATAGCTGTCGGATACGCGGGCAACAACATCACCAAAAACAAGGGCGCGTCCCTCGGTGGGAATCTTAACAGAAACGATCTGACTATCGGTGATACCGTATTTCTCAGCATCAGAGGTGGTCATATGGATGTGACGCTTTGCGGCGATAACACCCTCGGTAAGCTCAACCTCGCCTGCAGGTCCGATAAGCTTACAAGCACCGCTACCAGCGACATCACCCGACTCGCGGATGGGAGCCTTAACGCCTATAGAACGGGCATCGGTGAGAGAAAGCTCAACTTGAGTAGCCTTTCTGCAGGGTCCGAGTATAGAAACACCTGTAAGCTCCTTCTTGGGGCCTACGACGGTAACTCTCTCTTCACATGCGTACTGACCGGGCTGAGAAAGGTCCTTTTTGGGGGTGAGCTTGTAGCCCTTGCCGAAAAGAATCTCAAGATGCTCTTCGCTTACGTGTACGTGACGTGCGGAAATTTCAACTAATACTTCTTTTACCATAATAAATACTCCTTTAAAGAAAAATATCTTTACTACATAATTGTACACAATAATGTCGGATTTTTCAAGAGGTTTTGCAAATTTAAAGGATATATGTATGTATTCTTTTTATATTTAAACACTAATTTGCAATAAGCAAACTTAAAATAATAACCGACGGTTCGTTTGAACCGTCGGTTATGTTTAAGTAATTAAGCCTCAGAGATAGCCTCTACGGGGCAGCCTGCTGCACAAGCGCCACAGTCGATGCACTTATCAGGGTCAATTACGAACTGGTTATCTCCCTCAGAGATAGCCTCAACAGGACAACCTGCTGCGCAAGCACCACAGCTGATGCAATCTTCAGAAATTTTGTATGCCATTTAAAATACACCTCCTTGTGTCTGTTTTTATTTTAACATATAAATAAAAAAAAGCAAGTACAAATTTGTGGAATTATTCTTCTGTCTGCTCCGGTTTCGGCGCGGGCTTTTTGTTTTTACCTCTCGAAAGGAGTTCTACCTCACTTCTATGCACCTTAATGGGGGCTGCATCCTCGCCGATACGAACATAAAGATTACCTGTAAGGGGGTTTTCGTCCACAACTACACCGTTACCCGAAGCGGTTTTCACATAAGAGCCCACGGGGGGTGTAATAGAGTTAAGATACTCATAGGCATCCTGCTCGTATTTAAGACAGCACATAAGTCTGCCGCAGCTTCCCGATATTTTGGTAGGATTAAGGGAAAGTCCCTGCTCCTTTGCCATCTTAATAGAAACAGGCTGAAAATCATCAAGGAAACGGGCACAGCAGAAGGGCTGACCACAAATTCCAAGTCCGCCAAGCATTTTTGCCTCATCGCGAACACCTATCTGACGAAGCTCAATTCGGGTGTGAAAGCTTCCTGCAAGGTCCTTAACAAGCTCACGGAAATCTACCCTGCCGTCACTGGTGAAGTAGAAAAGAATTTTAGTACCGTCAAAGGAGTATTCCACATCAACAAGCTTCATATCAAGCTTGTGCTCGGCTATTTTCTTTTCACAAACCTTAAAGGCTTCGTGTGCTTTTTTGCGGTTTTCCTCCATTTTGCGTCGGTCGATAGAATCTGCAAGGCGGAGCACCTTTTTAAGGGGTTTGACGATTTTTATATCGTCAACCTTTTTTACACACTCGCAAACGGTGGCACATTCAATACCCCGCGCTGTCTCAACCACAACAAGGTCACCTACATTGGCGTTTATTCCTGCAGGGTCAAAGAAGTATGCTCTGCCGTCTGTTTTAAATTTAACTGAGATTACCTCGGTCATGCTTTTTCTCCATTTCGTTATTTATTTTTTGCTGCCGTCATTTTTGAAACAAGGGCGGCAAAAAACAAGCTTAAGTTTATATTTGTATTTAGAGTTGGAACAAGCTCACAAAGTGCTGTATACATTTCGGTATATTCTTTTGCAGTTTGGGGCAACCTGCCCGACTCTTTAATTTTGTTTATCAGTATTTCCTGAAGCTCTTCGGCAAATCTGCCTGCCTCGGGTCTGTCCTTTTCAAGAAGAGTAGTGCAAAGAAGGGCTGAAAGGGGAGAACCTTTTTGCATTGCATCAAAAAAGTTGTGTGCGGCAGCCCGTCCCTTACTTTCCTTATTGGCGTTTTTTCGGCTTAAAACCTTGCCGATGTTGTTCTTTTCCTCTAAAAGCAGCTGTCGTGCTTCGTCCTGCGCGTATCCGTGCACACCCGATAAAATCTGCACACCCTCCTCTAATGTGGGAGCTGAAAGGGAAAGGGTGAGACAACGGGAAACCACAGTATCTAAAAGCGACTGTGCAGAAGAAGCTATAAGAATAAACAGTACATCGCTGGGCGGCTCTTCCAAAACCTTTAAGAGAGAGTTCTGGGAGTTTTGATTCATCGTGTCGGCTTGCTCTATAATAAAGGCGCGTCTTTTTGCGGTGTGTGCCGAATGATAAGCCGTACTTCTGAGACTTCTTATCTGGTCAACTGTAATATTCTTCTTTTTTTCCTCGGTAGTCACCGTCTCAATGTCGGGGTGAGTACCTGAGTCGGCAAGATGACAGTTGCGGCAAATACCACAGGGCGGCTCATTGCTGTCGCAGACTGCAACCTTGGCAAGATATTTTGCAAGGGTCCTCTTTCCTACACCTAAATCACCCTCAATTATTACTGCGTGGGGCAGACGGCGTGATGAGATAAGGGCATCAATAGAATCCTTTATTCGCTTATTTCCTGCTAGGGGGAAACTCATAGCACGAAACCAACCTTTTTCATTGCTTTTGAAAGGGTCTTGCGGGCAACATAGGAAGCCTTTTCGGCACCCTCGCGGTAAAGAGTCTCTAAAGCGGCCTTATCCTTAATAATAGCCTCATAGCTTTCTCTTATGGGTCGAAGCTCTTCAACAACAGCCTCACCTACAGCCATCTTGAAGTCGCCGTAGCCCTTGCCCTCAAATTCGGCGGTTATATCATCGGCAGTCTTACCTGTAACGGCAGAATAAATACCGATAAGGTTGTTTATACCGTGCTTTTCTTCGCCAAGGCATACTTTTGCCTCACTGTCGGTTACAGCACGCTTAAATTTTCTCATAATATCGTCTGGTGTGTCGAGAATTGCAACCCAGGCGTTAAGATTTTCGTCCGATTTCGACATCTTCTTTGTGGGGTCCTGAAGAGACATAACGCGAGCACCGATTTTTGGAATATAAGGGTCGGGTACAGTGAATACATCACCGTAGATGCCGTTAAAACGCTCGGCAATATCGCGGGCAATCTCTAAATGTTGCTTCTGGTCGGCACCCACAGGCACAAAATCGGGCTTATAAAGAAGAATATCGGCAGCCATTAAAACAGGGTAGGAGAAAAGTCCTACATTTACATTGTCAGCGTGTTTTGCCGACTTATCCTTAAACTGTGTCATACGTGACATCTCGCCGAACTGGGTGTAGCAGGAGAGAAGCCATGAGAGCTGACTGTGTGCAGGTACGTGTGACTGAATAAAGAGGGTAGACTCGTTGGGGTCAAGACCCAGTGCCAACATAAGTGCATAGGTTGAATAAATCTGAGCGCGGAGCTTTGCGGGCTCCTGACGGACGGTTATTGCGTGAAGGTCGGCAACCGCAAAGGTGCAGTTAAATTCCTCTTGCATATTTTTCCAGTTTTTAAGCGCACCCAGATAGTTTCCCAGAGTTAGCATACCGCTGGGCTGAATACAGCTTAAAACCTTTTTCTTAGCTTCCATTTCCATATAAATTACCTCAAAGATAAACAAAATACAATTTAACAGATATATTATACTACAATAATCTTAATACGGCAAGTAAAATATATAAAAAAGCCCTCTTGCACCTTTTAATTGAGAAATTAAACTATAGCTATGATTTTTTGTTGTAAAGTGACGGATAATTTGTTATAATAAAGTAAATTGTATCTAAAAGAATATCTAAAGGAGACTTAAAATGGCTAAAGTAACCTTACTCGCTCATACTCCAAACCCCGAAGCTACCGTGGCTGCCGCCGCTAAGCTTTGCTATTCTCCCTCCACCATCGAGACCATAAAAGAGGGTCTCACCCCCGAAAAAACCGCCGCATTTGTAGAAATGCTTGCTGAAATAGGTCACGAAAGTCCTATAGAGCATGTTTCTTTCACTTTCGGTGTTGAGGGAATTTCCCGTGCCTGCTCTCATCAGCTTGTCCGCCACAGAATAGCGTCATACAGTCAGAAAAGTCAGCGCTATGTAAACGAGGACAGCTTCGAGTACATAATTCCTCCCGAGGTTGAGGCTATTCCCGAGGCTAAGAAAGAATTCGTCCGTCAGATGGAGGCAATAGACAAGGGCTATAAAAACCTTGCCGAGCTTTTGACACAAAAACATACCGAGGCATTTATTTTAGAGGGTCTCGACGAAAAGACTGCAAGGTCGAAGGCTAAGAAAAAGGCTATCGAGGACGCCCGTTTCCTGCTGCCTAACGCCTGTGAGACCAAAATCGTTGTTACAATGAATGCCAGAAGCCTTATGAACTTCTTCCGTCACCGCTGTTGCAACCGCGCACAGTGGGAGATAAAAGAGGTTGCAGATCAGATGTTAAAGCTGGTTTCTGAGGTAGCGCCCAATCTCTTCAAAAATGCAGGACCCTCCTGCATAGCGGGTGGTTGCCCCGAGGGGAAAATGACCTGCGGTAAAATAAAGCAGGTACGCGAATTTTACAGAGGAATGAAATAATTATGGGAAAACTTATTGTTATAGAGGGCCTCGACGGAAGCGGAAAATCTACACAGCTGGAACTTCTGCCTGAGGGTCTTAAATCCAAGGGAATAGACTGCCGTACCGTCTCTTTCCCTAATTACGATGACGATTCTTCAGCACTTGTCAAAATGTATCTTGCAGGTCAGTTCGGCTCTAAACCCGACGATGTGAATGCCTTTGCCGCATCCTGCTTTTACGCCTGCGACAGATACGCTTCGTTTAAAAAGGATTGGGGAAACTATTACGGTGACGGCGGAATTATAGTTTCGGGCAGATATACCACTTCAAATGCTGTTCATCAGTGTTCAAAGCTTCCCGAAAGCCAGTGGGAGAGTTTTCTTTCTTGGCTTTACGATTTCGAGTATAAAAAGCTTGGAATTCCCGCTCCCGACAAGGTAATTTTTCTTGATATGCCCACCGAGGTTTCCCAAAAACTGCTGGATAAACGCTATACTGCCGACGGAGGTAAAAAGGATATTCACGAATGTGATGTAGATTATCTCAATAAGTGCCGTAAGGCAGCGCTCTTTACAGCAGATTATTCGGGTTGGGTAAAAATATCCTGCGCCAAGGATGGTGAGCCCAGAAGTATCGAAGATATTGCCGCAGATGTTCTGGCAGAAACTCTTAAGGTTTTATAAAGGAGAAATGTATGGTTTATGTATTTTTAGCCGACGGCTTTGAAGAAGCAGAGGCTCTGGTTACGGTCGACATACTCAGACGTGCCGGCTACAAGGTTATCTGTGTCGGAGTAGACAAAAAGGAAATAGTCGGTGCACACGGTATAAAAATCACCGCAGATATAAAAACAGGGGAGTATGCCGCAATCGACCTTGAGGGTGTAGTTCTTCCCGGAGGTATGCCGGGAACCCTCAATCTTGGAGCAAATAAGACCGTTTGCGATGCGGCAAAGAATGCCTTTGTCAGAGGCAAGGTAGTGGCTGCTATCTGCGCCGCACCCTCTGTGCTCGGTAAACTCGGCATTTTAAAGGGTAAGGCAGCAACCTGCTACCCAGGTTTCGAGGCTGAGCTTATGGGGGCAAGATATGTGAATGCTCCCACCGTTACCGACGGAAATGTTATCACTGCCCGCGGTGCAGGTGCTGTTTTTGATTTCGGCTTTGCAATTATCGATACGCTTACAGGATCTACCGATGCATCTGCTAAACTCAGGGAGTCGATGCAATGCGCCCGATAGACATCAGAAAGTATAAACAGGAGTTAAGACTCAGGTGCAGGGAAAAACGCACGGGTATGGAAAGCGAAGTTAAAAGCAAACTGGATAAAAGTATTGCCGATAATGTCCGCCGTCTTAAAGAATACCGTCCTGCAAAAACTCTGCTTATATATATGTCTACTCCTGTAGAAGTAGATACAATAAGAATAATCGAGAACGCCTGGGAGGATGGAAAAAAAGTAGCGGTACCCCGCTGTATACCTGACAGCCGAGATATGGAGTTTCACTACATTGACTCTCTCGATTGTCTCGCCCCTGGTACCTTTTCTGTGCTGGAGCCCGACCCCGAGCTTCCTATGGTTAACGATTTTTCGGGATGTCTTATGATAGTCCCTGGGATGCAGTTCGATATGAAGGGCTACCGAATAGGCTACGGAAAGGGTTATTACGATAGATATATGGTGCGCTTTACGGGTATTTCCGCAGGCATCTGCTATTCGGACGAGCTTAAGCCCTTTATGTACCATGGAAGATACGACCAGAGTGTCGATATCGTAGTCACCGATAAAAGAATAAAAACCTGTAACAATAAAGGATAAAACTATGGAAAACGAGAAAAATATCGAGATTTCGGAGCTTGAGGTAGAAGAGCCGCAAAAAACAGAAGATAAAAAGTCCCGAAAAAAGCATACTGTACTTTTTGTAGTGCTTGGAGTAGTTGCCGCAATAATTTTGTCGGCAGTAATAGTTGTTACTTCGGCTGTGGCAGACTATAACGGTACTGCCCGAAAGGGTGAGATCTGCACAGTTACCATTCCTCAGGGTGCCGCAGTTTCTACCATTGCAAACCGTCTTGAGGAGTCAGGTGCTATTAATAGCGCACTGCTTTTCAGGGTATATTCCCGTCTTGCAGGTACCGAAACTCTTTATCAGTACGGTGTTTACGAGTTTAAAAACAATATCGGCTTTGAGGCGATAGCAGAGCTGCTCATAAATCAGGGTACAAAGGCTGAGACGGTTACCGTAACTATACCCGAGGGTACAACCCTCTATGATTACACAAAAAATGTAAACAATAAGGATGTAACGGTTGTGGGAATAGCAACCCTGCTTAAAAACGCAGGGGTATGTCAGCCCGACGACTTTTTTGCCGCCCTCAGCGAGGTAGATTTTTCGTCTGAGCTTCTCAGCAGCATAGACAGACAAAATACATACTATCCCTTAGAGGGTTATCTTTTTGCCGACACCTATGAGTTCTATTTCTGCGGATGTAAGGACTGCGCAGGTGATAAGGGCACCGCTAAGGAATGTACCTCTAAGGAGTCTGCCCAAAAGGCTATAAAAAGAATGCTCAGCCGCACCGAAGAGGTAATAACCGACAGTATGATAAAAAATGCCAAGGATATGGGTTATACTATCCACGAAATGCTGACTTTAGCATCAATAATCCAGCTTGAATCGGGCATCGATACCAATGAAATGGCAAATGTTTCGGCAGTATTCCACAACCGCTTAAATAAGTCTTCGCTTTTCCCACATCTTGGCTCTTCTCCCACTATATACTACGATAAGAGTATGGATGGAGACGGCAGATACGACACCCAGAATGTGACCAAAGGTCTCCCCCCGGGACCTGTCTGTTCCTCGGGTGAAGCGGCAATAAAGGCGGCATTTCTTCCTACCGAAAACTTCGATTACACCTATTTTGTGACCGACAGCGACGGAAAGTTTTATTACAATTCCTCCGAGTCGGCTCATCAGTCAACCATAAAGAAACTTCAAAACGCAGGTAAATGGATTTATGAATACTACTGATAAAATAACCTTGCCCGAGCTTTTGTGCCCCGCAGGAGACCTCACCCGCCTTAAAACAGCGGTAGATTTCGGTGCAGACGCCGTTTATATCGCAGGGGAAGAGTTTGGAATGCGCACCGCCGCCTCAAATTTCGGTGAACAGGCAATGCGCGAGGGTATAAAATATGCCCACGATAGGGGAGTTAAGGTACACGTTGCCTGTAACACCCTGCCCCACAACGACGAAATTTGCCGTATTCCCGCCTTTTTAGGGCTTGTGCAGGACGCAGGTGCCGACGCAGTAATTGCCGCGGACCTCGGCACTATTGGAATGGTAAAAAAATATGCGCCCAAGTGCGAGCTTCACGTATCGGTTCAGTCAGGTATAGTAAACTACGAGACGGCGAACGCATTTTATAATATGGGTGCCGCCCGTGTTGTTACTGCCCGTGAGCTTTCTCTCTCAGAGATTGCCGAAATAAGGGCAAAAACCCCTAAAGAGCTCACTTTAGAATGCTTTATGCACGGCGCAATGTGTGTATCATTTTCTGCCCGTTGTCTGCTTTCCAGCTATATGACCGGAAGAGATGCCAACCGCGGAGATTGCGCACAGCCATGCCGTTGGTCCTATTCTCTTGTGGAGACTAACCGCGAGGGTCAGCATTTCGATATTACCGAAACCGATAAAGGCACTTATATACTTAATGCTAATGACCTTTGTATGGCAGAGCACCTTAAAGAGATGTATGCTGCAGGGGTAGGAAGCCTTAAAATAGAGGGTAGAGCCAAATCACAGTATTATGTGGCAGTGACCGCCAATGCCTACCGCGGAGCACTCGACAGTCTGAAAGATAACTATGAGGATTGGCAGCTTCCCCTATGGGTCAAGGAGGAGCTTAATAAAATAAGCCACCGAAACTATTCCACAGGCTTTTATTTCGGCACACCGCAAAACGCACAGACCTATTCAAATGCGGGTTATGTAAGGGATTATGCTGTTGCGGCTACGGTAGACGGATATGAAGACGGATGTATAATAGCCACCCTTAAAAACAAATTCTGGCGCGGTCAGGAGCTCGACTGCCTTTCTCCAAAAGAGCCTCCCTTTACTGTAAAAGCAACCGAGCTTTTTGACGGTGAGGGCAATGCTATTGAGTCTGCTCCCCATCCTATGATGAAGATAAAGATTCCCTATCATAGCAAGGTCAAAACGGGTTCAATGCTTCGAATGAAATGTGATTAATAAAAACCTCTCGGGTCAATAATAAACTCGGGAGGTTTTTTTATGTGTTTTTCTTATAAAAGAGCAGCAGTTTGTTATCTGCTTACGGTAGTTATGCTTCTTGTGTGTGTGCTGAGAGTTCTTGCTATTGCTACCGAGGAAAAATATTCGGCAGCCGCCCAAAGTGAAAGCCGCAGGGTAATTTCTCTGGGACAAAGCAGAGGAACGGTATTCGACTGTAATATGAAAAAACTCACTAACGAGCGGACCGAGTATTATACTCTGTTTTTTAATGAGCCCACGGCCCTTTCTTCCCTTTACGGTTGGTTTTCGGGGGAGGAGACCAAGGAGCTTACAGAAGAAATACTGCAAAAGGGCTTTGCAGTTAGAAAACTCAGTCGTAAGCTCAGTGCAGAGGGTGTGTACAGCTTTCCCGTGTCGGTCCATATCGACGACAGCACCCTTGCCCGTCATCTTATCGGCTATACAAACGGTCAGGGTAAGGGAGTTAGCGGAATACAGGCGGCGTTTGATGAATTACTTTTCAGCGGTACCGAAAACACCCTTTCCTTTTCTATAAGCGGCGGCGGTGAAAGACTTTACGGCGAAGAGCCGATATTTAGTTATGATTACGCTGCCGAAAACAGCGGAGTAAAACTTACAATAGACAGGGATATTCAGCAAATAGCCGAACAGCAGGCTACGGCAATCAGTAGCGGTGCTTTAATAATAACCGAGGTTAAAACTGGCAAAATCAAAGCCCTTGTAAGCCGTCCCGATTATAGGCTCAGCATTCTTGACGAGGCAATAATGAGCAGTGGCGAGCCTCTTCTCAGCCGTTTCTTTTGTCTTTACAATATCGGCTCGGTCTTTAAGCCCGTTGTTGCGGCGGCAGGGTATGAGGCAGGGGTAACCTACCACACAAATTGTGTTGGCTATACCGATGTGGACGGTCTTACCTTTGCCTGCCATAAAGCGGGAGGCCACGGAGAGGTGGATATTACCCACGCACTGAAGTTTTCCTGCAATTCCTTTTTCTATCAGTATATACAGAGCGTAGGGGTAAACAGGGTAGTGAAAATTTCGAAATCGGCAGGTCTTTTAAACGACATCTACCTTGCCGACGGGCTTGTATGCCCAAAGGGTAAGCTTGGCAATATGCAGGTGCTGGGAAGCTCTAAAAGAGCACTGGCAAACCTTTCTATCGGGCAGGGCGAAATGCTGCTTACCCCTCTTGCGATAACTCAGGTCTATGCCGCTATAGCCAATTCGGGAAGCTATCGCCCCTTGTCTCTTATAGAATCTACAATAAAAAACGGCAAACCCTATGAAGAGGTATTAAGGGCTGCAGAGGTGAGGGTTATGAGCAAAGGCACCGCAGACAAGCTTAAATATGACCTTTCTCAGGTGCTAGACGAGGGTGGTACTGGTCAAAGCGCAAGGCCTCAGCTTACCTCTGCGGCAGGAAAAACAGGTACAGCCCAAACAGGTGTTTTAAAAAACGGAAAAAAGGTCACAAACTCTTGGTTTTGCGGTTTTTTTCCTCTTGACGCTCCGAAGTATGCCGTAACAGTGCTGTCTGAGAATGCAACTGCAGGCTGCGGCAGTGTTTTTGCAGCTGTGGCGGATGCGCTTACAGAGCTCGAGTATATAAGAAGCAAAGCGAACGGCAATTGACTTGCCGTTCGCTTTCTGTTAAGATAATAAAAGAGAACATTTAAAAGGAGAGATAAGGTGCAAAATTTCGAAATAGAGCGCAAATTTTTGATTGAAAAACCCGAAGAGTTGCTGTTGAATTCCCTGCCGCAGATACAGGTAGCAGAAATAGTACAAAGCTATACTTCCTCAGGTGCCCGACTCCGCAAATGGACCGAAAAGGGCATAACTACATATATCAAAACCGTAAAGACCCACGTCACCCACATCACCCGCATAGAGGTGGAAAACGAAATAACCGAAGAGGAGTACAAACAGCTTCTTAAAACCGAGCAAAGCCGTCTCACCAAGGTTCGCTACCGCTATCCTTATAAGGGTAAGTTTATCGAAATAGATATTTACCCGTTCTGGGAGGACAGGGCTATTCTGGAGGTTGAACTTGTTAGTGAGGATGAGGATTTTTCTATTCCTGAATTTATCAGCATCATAAAAGAAGTGTCACACGATAAAGCCTATAGAAATTATTCTCTGAGTAAAAAAATTCCCGAATAGGAAAAATTTTGAAACCTTTGGGGCGTTTGATTTGTGTTATAGGTGAAAGAGGGTGTAACGATGTGTAAAATAAACCTGCGTGAGCTTAAAACTGAAGAGGTATTCGATAAATACTGCACCACCGTATACCGTCTTGCCTATGCAAGGGTAGGCAATAGGTTTGATGCGGAGGATATTCTTCAGTCTGTATTTTTAAAGCTTCACTCTGGGGTAATTGAATTTACCGATGAGGAGCATTTAAAGGCATGGCTTTTAAAGGTCACTGTAAACACCTCGAAAAATCTGTTAACCTCGGCATGGATGCGGCTTACCGAAGCTATAAGCGAGAATGTTACCGCTCCGACCCACGAGGTCAGCGAGGTCTATACCGAGGTGCTGGGTCTCCCAGTCAAATATCGCACCGTTATTCACCTCCACTATTATGAAGGCTATTCCTGCGCGCAAATAGCCAACATTACAGGAACCAATGAAGCAACCGTTAAAACCCGCCTAAAAAGAGCGAGGGAACGCCTTGCACAAAGACTGAAAGGAGAGATTTTTGATGTTTAAGGATAAATATACTCAGGATAACGAAAACATCATCCCCGACCAAGCAGTAACAAAATATATCCGTTCAAAAATAACCGAAAAAGAGAAAAAAGTCCATTATAAGCCTAATCTTAATGCCCTGATTGCAGCTGTTCTTACGGTTTGTCTGGCTTTAGGTGTTGTGTGGGTGTCGCAGAGGGCTACACCCTCTACAGCCGATGACCAAGGAATTATAACCGCAGCGGTCACCTATGACGATATCTACAACTCTATAAACGAGTATATCGAAGAAAACCGCAAAGGTATATTCGAATATTTTTCAGACCGTCTCTTTTTACAAAACAAGGGCTTTGACGCCGCCGCACCCGAATCTGCAACAGGCACTGTCGATGATGCAGGAAGTAATATGGCAGGTGCTATGGGTGAAGGCGAAGAAAGCTCCACCACAAACAATCAGGTAGAGGGAGTAGACGAGGCAGATATCGTTAAAAACGACGGTAAATATATCTACCGCATAAAGAACGGCGTACTCTATATATTCGACTCTAACGGCGGAGATGTAAAGCTGGTTTCTTCTAAAAATGTTGCAGGCTATAACGAAAACGCTGCCGATATTTTTGTAAACGGCGACCGTGTTGCGGTGCTTATCAGAACCTATGACAGCCAGCGTGCTATAACCAAGATTAAGTTTGTGGATATTTCGGACAAGGCGGCTCCTGTTGTTGTCGAAACCGTAAACCAGAGCGGCAACTACGAGCAGTCGCGAATGATAGGGGATACGGTGTATGTAGTGTCAACCTACTATCTGAACACAAACAGAATTTATAAAAACAAGCCCGAGGGTTATGTGCCCTGTATTTCAAATAAGACAATGGCGGCAGAGGATATTGCTATAATTGATATTACATCAAGCCCCAGATACACCGTAATTACTGCAAGTAATATAAATACGGGCGAGTGCACCGCAAGCGAAGCGGTGCTGGGTAATGCCGAAAATATCTATGCCGATGCAGATAATCTTTATTATACCTTTACAAATTTCCGCGAGCAGGACGAGGGTGAAAATACCTATAAAAACTCTACTAATATAGTAAAACTCAATCTTTCGCCCAATGATATCACCACCGCCGCAACAGGTAAGGTGAACGGAGTGCCTTTAAATCAGTTTTCTATGGACGAGTATGAGGGAAATCTTCGTATAGTCACAACCGTTACTAAGGGTGAAGAAAAGGAGATAGAGGCAGTTGTCGAAGTCGAGTCTACATCGGGCACAAATAAGACAAAGGATATTGTTTCTTCCTATGTTGCGTGGACCTCAACCACCTATAATTCTCTTTATGTACTGGATAAAGACCTTAAAATAATAGGCAGCATTGAAGACCTTGCTAAGGATGAAAGGGTGTATTCGGTAAGATTTGATGGCAATATCGGTTATTTTGTAACCTTCCGTCAGACCGACCCCCTCTTCACTGTAGACCTGTCTGATGCAGAAAATCCCAGAATACTCAGCGAGCTTAAGATCCCAGGATTTTCCGAGTATCTCCATCCCTTTGGCGAAAATCTGCTCTTTGGCTTCGGTATGTCGGCTACCGAAACAGGCTCGGTCACAGGGGTTAAAATATCGATGTTCGATGTAAGTGACCCGTCGAATGTTACCGAAAAGAATGTTCTGCCCGTTGATGCAGATTATGCTGATGTAAGCTATAATCACAAGGCGATAATGGTGGATTACAAGAAGAACATCATTGCGTTTGTTGCCTCAAACTATAATGATGGCAGCCGTATGTATGTCTACGGTTATGACGAAAAGGAAGGCTTTGTCGTCAGAAAAGAACTGGTGCTTGGCGATAAGTTTGCTTATGATTCCCGTTTTGTCTGGATAGGTGAAAATTTCTATCTTGTGACCGAACAGGATGTAACCGCCTTCTCTATGTACGACTTCGCAGTTCTTTCTCATATTGAATATTGATACAAAATATAAAAAAGTCTTGCAAAAGAATTCATCTTCTGCAAGACTTAAAATTTTGTGTCTAAGTTACATTTTCTTTGGTTAATGCGACAACCCTTTTATCCTTCGAGTAGTTTTTGCTGTCTTATGTCACTGCCTATGAATTCTCTCATTTCATAGTTTCCGATAAAACGGGAGGTAATTCTCGGCGTGTAGCGTTTTTCAAGCTCATCAAAGGTGAGATTGGTGTTTATAATGGTCGGTTTTTTGTTAAGTATTCGCGAGTTTATGATGTTATAGAAGAGTGTGGATGTGTATGAGGAATAAAACTCTGTACCAAGGTCATCTATAACAAGCAGATCGCAGTTTATAAGGGATTCCTCGGCTGTAGTTTCACCGCTAAATGAGAAATGCTCCTTTTCTGCCGCAGAAAACAGGTTTTGTGCCGAGCCGTAAACCACCCCGTAGCCTTTTTCTGAAATTGTTCTCACAAGAGCAAGGGAAAGGTGTGTTTTTCCAAGTCCTGCACCGCCCATAAAGAGGAGTGAACGGGTGTCGGGAGAAAAACCGTCAACAAAGCGTCTGCAAAGATTTAGTATAGCGGTTGCTCTCTTTCGGGGGACTGCACCCTCGCTGTCGGCTTCCTCCGAGTAGTATCTAAGGTCAAAATTCTCCAAACTGCAATCTTCCAGAGGCAAGGACTTCGAAAGCTCCTCGTAGGCGAGTTTTTTGGCAATATCGGTAACACAGCTGCACATACCGCCCGAAGAATACCCACTGTCCTCACATTTTTTGCAGAGAAAATCGGGCTTTTTAATGCCTGCGGCATCAAGAATTTCCTGTTTGCGGGCATTACGCACAAGACAAAATTCCTTAAGCTCGCTGAGCCTTTGGGTATCACCCGAAAAAGCGGTAAGAGCAATGGCACTGCCCGCCTTACTAAGGGCGGTTTCGAGTTCGTAAAACTCATCGTTTGTGTCTCTCAAATCGTTAAGAGCGGTATCATAAGCGTTTTTAACAGCCCTTACCTTATCCTGTTTAATTTTTAAAGCTTTACTGTAAATTTCTTTACTGTATCCCATTTATATATCTTCTTTCGTTTTCTTTAAGAGCAGAATATTATCCTACTCGTCTTTTTTCAGTAGCTTTTTAACAAGCTCCTTATCATAAGTGCCCATATCGGTCTTAACGGTTTTCTTCTTGTCAGACTGTTTTTGGTCAGCAGCGTCCTTTTCGGGAATATCTGCTACCGTCTTTATGCCCTTTTCCTGCCATTTTTTAAGAATTCCGTTTATATACGCCATATCTATCTTGGCTTTTTGGTCGATGCATCGGTTGTAGGCTTCAATTAGCATTTCTCTTGAAAAGCCCCAGTCGATTATCCAGCTCTGGGCGTATTCGAGCTCATTATTGCTGGGCTTTCGGTCGCCAAAGCCGTAGGCTGAAGCAATTATTCCCCAGGCAGTGCGTCTTCGGGTCATAGCCCGTATCTCTTCATCAGCCTTTTCAATAGAATCTATACCTGCCTCTATCCATTTAACAGCAGTTTTTTCTACAAAGGATGTCGTAGCACTTTTTACGCTTATTGCGTACTCCACCAGCATAAGGATTACCGAAGCATTCATTCCAAGGTCAAGATAAAGCCAGGCGAGGGTGCTGATCTCACTTTGACGCAAAGCCCTTGCAAACTTCATCTCGGCTTCCTGAATTAAAATGGAGAGTTGCTCATCAGTTGCCGCAATAGCGGCAATTTCTTCTCTGGCAGGCTTGACCACTGCTGATTTAACGGGCTTCGTCTTAGCAGGAAGTGTTTTTTCATCAGCCGAGACAGCAGGTGCCGCAATTGATATAAGAACTCCTGCCTGCACCCAGAATTCGAGAGCGTCTATCACCTCTGAAAGGGGCATTTTAAAATACTGTGCAACCGCTTCCTCGGTTATACCCGACTGCATATTGCGCATATAGTAAAGAAGCACCTTAAGCTGTGTGCCGGTGGCGAGCTTTAAATGACTGTCTGCAATACTTGCGGGTATCCAGAAGGGGGGAGTGCTTTGGTCGGTGCAGGGTATGTAATTCATAGTGGCTCCTTTCATAAAAAGTGATAAGTAATACAATTATATACTAATTTGCTCAACTTGTAAATACGATAATTTTAACAAAGGCAGATTGACAATACTGTGCAAAAAGTGTATAATACTCAAACAGAATGTCTTTGGAGTGTGATATGTTTTGGCAATTTTAACGACAGGCGGCGCAGGATATATCGGCAGCCACACTTGTATAGAGCTCATAAAAGCTGGTTATGAGGTAGTTGTTGTAGATAATCTCGACAATTCAAGCGAAAAATCGCTTGAGCGCGTCGAAAAAATCGTCGGCAAAAAGATAAAGTTTTATAAAGATGATGTACGAGACAGAGAGGCTATGCGCAAAATCTTTACCGAGAATAATATTGAGGCGGTAATTCATTTCGCAGGACTTAAGGCTGTAGGCGAGTCGGTCGCCAAGCCTATCGAATATTACGATAACAACCTTATCTCAACCCTCGTCCTTTTAGAGGTTATGCGAGAGTTTGATTGTAAGAAGATAGTATTCTCCTCTTCGGCTACCGTTTACGGTGTTGCTAAGGAGATGCCCCTTACCGAGGATATGCCTCTTGGTGCTATCAACCCTTATGGCAGAACCAAGTATTTCATTGAGGAAATGCTTCGCGACGTATATGTTTCGGATAACAGCTGGTCAATAGCGCTTCTCCGTTACTTTAACCCCATCGGTGCTCACGAAAGCGGAACTATCGGAGAAGACCCCAAGGGCATTCCTAATAACCTTATGCCTTACATAGCACAGGTTGCCGTAGGAAGATTAGAAAAACTCCACGTTTTCGGTAACGACTATAATACTGTCGACGGAACAGGTGTCCGCGACTACATCCACGTTGTAGACCTTGCAGACGGCCACGTTAAGGCTGTGGACTGGGCTCTTAGAAATGAGGGCTGCGAGGCAATAAACCTCGGAACAGGCAACGGAATTTCGGTGCTTCAGCTTCGCGAAGCTTTTGTTAAGGCTTCGGGCGCAGAGGTGCCCTATGTTATCGACCCCCGCCGTCCGGGAGACCCCGACGAGGTTTATGCAAACGCTAAGAAGGCAAAGGACCTCCTAGGCTGGGAAGCTAAAAGAAATGTCGACGATATGTGTAAAGACTCTTGGAACTGGCAGTCGAACAATCCCAACGGTTATAACGAATAGCCAAAACGCAGACTTAATTGAGTCTGCGTTTTTTGTAGTGCACGGCATCCTAAATGCGCTGTGATATACGGCAAATTAACACTAACACACACCAAATATCGCGAAATTACACCTTATAAGTAGAAACACAATAAATTTTGTCAAAAAAATAACATTTTACCTATTTACTTTTCGTTTTAAAAGTAGTACAATATACGATGTATGGGAATGTGCAAAAGCATAGACTCTATTCACAAATTTAAGGAGGAAAATCTTCATGGCAAGAAAATTCAAAACCATGGACGGTAACAACGCTGCGGCTCATGTGTCCTATGCGTTCACCGAGGTAGCAGGAATCTACCCCATCACCCCGTCCAGCCCTATGGCAGACTATGTTGACCAGTGGTCGGCTCAGGGACTCAAAAACATTTTTGGCACCACCGTTAAGGTTGCAGAAATGCAGTCAGAAGCAGGTGCTGCAGGTACCGTACACGGCTCTCTCGCAGCAGGTGCACTCACCACCACCTATACCGCTTCTCAGGGTCTTCTTCTTATGATACCCAATATGTACAAAATAGCAGGTGAGCTTTTACCCTGCGTATTCCACGTGTCTGCACGTTGCGTAGCTTCACACGCACTTAACATTTTCGGCGACCATTCCGACGTTTATGCCTGCCGTCAGACAGGTTTCGCAATGCTTGCTGAAACCAACACACAGGAGGTTATGGACCTCGGTGCTGTTGCTCACCTTGCAGCTATCAAGGGACGCGTTCCCTTCATCAACTTCTTCGACGGTTTCCGTACCTCTCACGAAATTCAGAAGATTCAGGTATGGGATTTCGAAGACCTTAAAGAAATGTGCGATATGGACGCTGTAGAAGAGTTCCGCAAGCGCGCACTCAATCCCGAGCGTCCCGTAATGCGCGGCTCTCACGAAAATGGAGACATCTTCTTCCAGCACAGAGAGGCATGCAACAAGTACTATGATGCAGTTCCTGCTATCGTTGAAGAATATATGGACAAGGTTAACGCTAAGCTCGGTACCGACTATAAGCTCTTCAACTACTACGGTGCAGAGGATGCAGAGCGCGTTATCGTTGCTATGGGCTCTATCTGCGACGTTGCAGAAGAGGTTATCGACTATCTTACCGCTAAAGGCGAAAAGGTAGGTCTCGTAAAGGTACGTCTCTACCGTCCCTTCTCTGCAGAAAAACTTGCTGCAGCTATCCCCGCAACCGCTAAAAAGGTTGCCATTCTCGACAGAACTAAGGAGCCTGGTGCTCTTGGTGAGCCCCTCTTCCTCGATGTTGTTGCTTCTCTTGCCGCTATGGGCAGAAGTGACCTTAAGGTTGTTGGCGGACGTTACGGTCTTGGCTCTAAAGATACTCCTCCCTCCAGCATCTTTGCTGTATATGACGAACTGGCTAAGGATGCTCCCAAGGCTCAGTTCACCCTCGGTATCGTAGACGACGTTACAAACCTCTCTCTCGAAGAGAAAGAAGCTCCCAACACCGCAGCTGAAGGAACCAAGGAATGTAAGTTCTGGGGTCTCGGCGGCGACGGTACTGTTGGTGCTAATAAGAACTCTATCAAAATCATCGGCGACCATACCGATAAGTATGTTCAGGCTTACTTCCAGTACGACTCTAAGAAGACAGGTGGTATCACCATTTCCCACCTCCGCTTCGGTGACAAGCCTATCAAATCTCCCTACTATATAAATAAGGCTGACTTCGTTGCCTGCCATAACCCCTCTTATGTACTTAAGGGCTATAAGATGGTTAACGACGTTAAGCCGGGCGGTGTATTCCTCATTAACTGCCAGTGGTCTGCTGAAGAGCTTGACAAGCACTTAAATGCTGAAGCCAAGCGTTACATTGCAAAGAACAATGTTCAGCTCTACACCGTTAACGCTATCGACCTTGCCGCATCTATCGGTATGGGCAAGCGCACCAACACCATCCTCCAGTCTGCATTCTTCGCACTTGCTGATATTATGCCCCGTGAGGATGCTATCCAGTATATGAAGGATGCTGCTACCAAGTCCTACCTCAAGAAGGGTCAGGATGTCGTTGATATGAACCATAAGGCTATCGACGCAGGTGCAACCGCATTCGTTAAGATTGACGTTCCCGCTGCATGGGCTGACGCAACCGACGATGCTGTAGAGGCTGTTTCGGTTGGCGCAGAGAAGCTCGTTCGTATGGTAGACGGAATTATGAAGCCCGTTGCTAAGATGGACGGTGACTCCCTCCCCGTATCTGCTTTCGTAGATTATGCAGACGGTACCTTCGAGCAGGGCGCATCCGCTTACGAGAAACGCGGAGTTGCAGTTATGGTTCCCGAGTGGGATAACACCACCTGCGCTCAGTGTAATAAGTGCTCCTTCGTATGCCCCCACGCAACCATCCGTCCTTACGCTATGACCGAGGAAGAGGTTGCAGCCGCACCCGAAAATATGAAGCTTGGCACCAAGCCCATCTTCAAGACCGCTTATAAGTATACTCTTGCTGTATCTCCTCTCGACTGTATGGGATGCGGAGTCTGCGTAGGCGTATGTCCCACAAACTCCCTTAAGATGGTTTCCCGCGAGAGTCAGGACGACCAGCAGAAGGTATTTGATTACTGCGTAGCAAACGTTACCGAGAAGGCTGATGTTGCATCTGGTGCTAACCTTATCACCAGCCAGTACAAGAAGCCCCTCCTCGAGTTCTCGGGCTCCTGCGCAGGCTGTGCTGAAACCTCCTACGCTCGTCTTATAACCCAGCTCTTCGGTGATAGAATGTACATCTCCAACGCTACAGGATGTTCTTCCATCTGGGGCGGCCCTGCTGCTACCTCTCCCTACACCGTAGACGCTAACGGTCACGGTCCTGCTTGGGCTAACTCCCTCTTCGAGGATAACGCAGAGCATGGTATGGGTATGTACCTCGGACAGAAGGCTATCCGCGACCAGCTTATTGAAAATGTTCGCGAAATGGCTGCTTCCGACAAGGCTTCTGATGAGTTCAAGGCTGTTGCCGATAAGTACCTTGCAACCGTTAATGACGGTGAGGCTAACGCTAAGGCTACTACCGAACTTGTTGCAGAGCTCGAAAAGGCTGCTGAGGCAGGTTGCCCCACAGCACCCGCTGTTCTCTCTAAGAAAGAATACCTCTCCAAGAAGTCTGTTTGGATCTTCGGTGGAGACGGATGGGCTTACGATATCGGATTCGGCGGACTTGACCACGTTCTCGCTTCGGGCAACGACGTAAACATTATGGTATTTGATACCGAGGTTTACTCCAACACAGGCGGTCAGGCTTCCAAGGCTTCTCAGATCGGTCAGGTTGCACAGTTCGCTGCTGCAGGTAAGGCTATCGCTAAGAAGTCCCTTGCAGAGATCGCAATGTCCTACGGCTACATCTATGTTGCTCAGATAGCTATGGGTGCCGACCAGAATCAGACATTGAAGGCTATTAAGGAAGCAGAAGCTTATAACGGACCTTCCCTCATCATCGGCTATGCCCCCTGCGAAATGCACGCAATTAAGGGCGGTATGGTAAACTGCCAGAAGGAAATGAAGAAGGCTGTTGATTGCGGCTACTGGAATATGTTCCGCTTCAATCCTGCTCTGAAGGCAGAGGGCAAGAATCCTCTCACCATCGACAGCAAGCCTGCTACCACCGATTATAAGGAGTTCATCCTCGGTGAAGCTCGCTACGCATCTCTTACCCGCTCCTTCCCCGAACGCGCTGAGGCTCTCTTCGATAAGGCTGCTGAGACTTCTAAGGAAGCTCGCGCACACCTCGAAAAGCTTGCAGAGCTCTACGGAAAATAATCCCCTAAACCTAAAAATGCTACGACCGAAAGGCCGTAGCATTTTTTATAAAAACTTAACCTTGCGCTTCTTTAATTTGGTGTCCGTGCCTGCAATAAAACCTGTGATGTTAGGAAAGATGTAACCACCGAATACTAAATTTTTCTTGACAAATTAAAATCTGTTTGATACTATTATATAGTAATTTTAGGGAGTAGTTAGCGTCCTTTGGGCGTTGCTTTAATCGTCATCACGTGGAGAACCCACCGGTTAATGCATTAAATAACGAGACTATTATTGTGTGTTTTTGCATACAATAATAGTCTCGTTTTAATTTTTGAAAAAAGGAGTAAAATATGATAGCACCGATATTAGCACTCAGTCCAGTTATACCGTATATTGTCCTTGTTGTTGCGTTTTTTGCCCTTATAAAGGGTGCAGATATGTTTGTAGACGGAGCAGCGTCTATGGCAAACAAGCTGGGAATTTCGCCTACAATTATAGGTCTTACTATTGTCGCAATGGGGACCAGTGCCCCTGAAGCCGCCGTAAGCATAACAGCCGCTTTAGATAAAAGCAACGGAATAGCTTTAGGAAATGTTGTTGGCTCAAACATTTTTAACCTGCTCGTAGTGCTTGGCGTGTGTATGCTTATCACAACAGTTCCTACTACAAAGGAGATATTAAAGCGTGACTATCCTTGGAATATCCTCGCAACCGCGGTGGTCATTCTCCTCATAATAGACGGACGGATAACCCGTCTCGAAGGCTTGATACTTCTTGCACTTTTTGTAACCTATATTGCATATGTGGTTTATAAGGCAATAAAAAATCGTGAAACCTCAGACGATGATGAAATTAAAGACATCTCTTGGGCAAAGAGTATTCTTTTTCTCCTTGTTGGAATTGTTCTTATCGTCCTCGGCGGTGACTTTGTTGTTGACAGCGCTACCGCTATTGCAAGGAGCTGGGGAGTAGACGATATGCTTATAGGTCTTACTATCGTTGCCCTTGGTACCTCTTTACCTGAGCTTGTTACCTCTATCGTTGCCGCCAAAAAAGGCGAATGCGGTATGGCAATCGGCAATGTTGTAGGCTCAAATATGTTTAACCTACTCTTTATCCTCGGTATAACCACTACCATCACTCCGATATTAGGTATAGATCTTGCTGCAGGAATTTTTGTAGACTCAATTGTGCTTTTAGTATTTACCGTTATTATGTATCTGTTCTCCATTCACGGCACCAAGCTTCAAAAGGGAAAAGGTGCAGTTTCGCTTGTGTTCTATTTTGCCTATCTTGCATACATTATACTAAGAGCATTCGGTACAATCTAATATATACTCTTTAAATATTGTAAACAGGGAGTAGTCGGCACTGAAAACGGTGTTGCATTATTCGTCATCACGCCCTTTAGGGTCGGGTAATGTATTAAATGACAAGACTGTTGCTGTAAATTCTTTACGGCAGCAGTCTTGTTTTTTATATAAAATTCATATCAGGAGGAGTAAATATGGAATATATTTTACTTATCGTAGGTTTCGCTCTTTTGGTAAAGGGTGCGGATTTCTTTGTAGACGGAGCAGCATCACTTGCCCGCAAACTGGGTATTTCTGCAGCAATCGTAGGTCTCACTATTGTGGCAATGGGTACAAGTGCTCCCGAAGCGGCAGTAAGTATAACCGCAGGTGTTAAGGCAAAGTTTTTCGGAGTTGTCGGTGCCAGTGATATGGCAGTGGGAAACATTCTCGGCTCCAATCTTTTTAACCTTCTCTTCATACTTGGCATTTGTATGATGATAAAGCCTATTCCCACATCACTGGGCACCATAAAACGCGATTTTCCTTGGGCTATATGCACCACCATACTCTTCATTCCTATGATAATGGATGGAAGGCTCACCGCTTTAGAAGGAATAATCCTGCTCTCTCTTTTCGTTATATACATTGGCTGGATGGTGTATCAGAGCATAAAAAATCGCGTAGTTTCTGAAGATGAAACAAAGCAGATGCCTCTTTATAAGAGTATACTGTTGCTCCTTATCGGTCTTGCAATGATAATATGCGGAGGACAGTTTGTTGTAAACAGTGCTACCACGATAGCAGAGAATCTTGGTATGGATTCAACCCTTATCGGTCTTACCATCTGTGCTATCGGCACCTCTTTGCCCGAGCTTGTTACTTCTGTTGTTGCTGCCCGTAAGGGTGAAAGTGAACTTGCAGTAGGTAATGTTATTGGCTCCAATATTTTCAACCTGCTCTTCATTCTGGGAACAACCGTTATCATAAGCCCCATTTCGGTAAATGCAGATATGATGATTGATACAATCATCCTTCTTGTTGCCACCGCTATGATGATGCTCTTCTCCTTTACGGGAAAGCATTGCAATCGAATCGAAGGCATAATATCCTTTGCAGGATACCTCGGATACACCGCCTACATTATCTGCCGTGCATACGGAATGATTTAATCAGTTTATCAATTATCACCAATATTATAAGCAATCAGCACCTGCATTACTGCAGGTGCTGATTGCTTATTGTGGAACATAAACATATATCTTTTTGGTAATAAATCTTTTTAATAACAAATATTAAAAATGGCTTTAACCGTTTCAAAGTCTAAGGGGATATAGCTGTTTATTACACGGGTTTTACCAAAGGAGCAAAGCTCGGCAAGACGGTCAGCGCAGTTTTCAATGCCGAATTCTCTGAGGGTCGATGGCATACCGATTTCTTTAAAGAAATCTGCCATTGCCTCAATACCTTTAAGGGCGGCACTGTTATCATCGGCATCGTTTATCTCCCATACATTACGCGCAAAGAGAGCAAAACGTGCTGTGTTTGCAGTGTATACAAACCTTGCCCAGGCAGGGAAGAGGACCGCAAGACCTGTTCCGTGAGCAATATGGTCAAATTCGCCCGAAAGCGCGTGTTCAAGCTGATGTACTGCAAGTGCATTTTCTCTGCCGCAGCCTGTAAGATTGTTGTGGGAAAGGGATGACGCCCACATCATATCCGCTCGCGCTTCATAGTTTTCGGGGTCTTTCATTAAAGTTCTTCCTGCTGTAATTACTGATTTTAAAATTCCTTCGGCAATGCGGTCGGTAAGGGGAGTGTCCTCGCAGGGGAAGAAATAACGCTCCATAGTGTGTGACATAATATCCACAATTCCGCAAGCGGTGTGATATTTGTTTACTGTGTAGGTAAGCTCAGGATTACATATAGCAAATAAGCATCTGTTATAGTCACTGCCAAAGCCCTTTTTGATATTCTCTTCCATATTGGTCATAACTGCAGAAGCACTCATTTCGCTTCCTGCCGCCGCAAGTGTAAGTACACAGCCTACGGGAAGAGCAGCTGAGGGCTGACTTTTGCCAAGGGGAAGCTCCCATACGTCAAAGTCATTTGCGGCGCCCAGAGCGGTAAATTTCGAGGAATCTATAACACTTCCGCCGCCTACAGCCAAAATAAGCTCAACCTTTTCGGCTTTGGCTACCTTAACGGCCTCTCTTATAAAACTGAGCTTCGGATTGGGCTCTACTCCGCCCATTTCGACAACCTCAATTCCCTCAGCGTTAAGAGAAGTCACAATAACATCATAAAGTCCTGTTTGCTTAATGCTGTTTTGTCCGTATTGGAGCATAATCTTCTTAAAGCCATAGCTTTTTATAATGCTTCCCACATCTTTTTCTCTGTTTTTGCCGAAAAACACCTTTGTGGGAGCATAAAAAGTAAAATCTCGCATTGTATCAGATCCTTAACAAATTCTGGGCAAACCCTCGCCGATAAGGATGCCAACCTTTTTCTTTCCGCCGATAGCGGTGTTTACAGTAACACCCTCACCTGAGGTTACCTTACCTATAATAGCGGCATTTTCGCCGTATTTACTTTTTTTGATGATTTCAAGAGCCATTTCGGCATCTTTTTCAGCCACAACGCAGGTAAGTTTACCCTCGTTGCCCATATGCATAATATTAAGACCTAAAAGTTTAACAAACGACCTTACCTGAGGGTTTACGGGGATAGCCTCTTCAGAAATCTCAAAGCCTTTACCCGACGCCTCTGCAAGTTCGTTTAAAACGGTGCCAAGACCTCCTCGGGTAATATCGCGCATAGCGTGTACCTCGACACCCTCGCTTTTGAGACTCAGCACCATCTCGCAAAGGGGGGCAACATCGCTGGAAATATCGTTTTTTATTCCCATTCTGCCTGAAAGAATAGCGGCGTGATGGTCTCCCATACTGCCCGAAACGATTATAACATCTCCCTCGCGGCATTTAGTGGAGGCGTAGTCTTCTCCCTCAACAAAGCCGACACCCGCAGTGTTTATATAGATTCCGCCGTTTCCGTTTATCACCTTTGTGTCACCTGCCACTACCTGAACACCTGCTTCTCTGGCGGCTTGAGCCATAGAGGCGGCAATAAGCTTTAGCTCCTTTGTGTCTGCGCCTTCCTCAATAATAAATGCGCTGGTTATATATTTAGGCACAGCGCCGCGCATAAGCAGATCGTTTACCGTGCCGCAAACGGCAAGTCTGCCGATGTTTCCGCCCTTAAAAAATACGGGGTCAACAACAAAGCTGTCGGTAGTAACAGCAATTCTTTTGCTGCCGTCTACTACAGCACTGTCTTCCATCTGCATAAGTACGGGATTTTTGTAGGATGCGGCAAATATCTGCTCTATAAGCTCTTTGGTGGATTGTCCGCCGCTACCGTGTGCAAGGGTTATTTTCATAGCAATTATCCTTTGTTACTGTAATGATTAAAACAACTTCCCTCGTGGGAAACCATACAAGCTCCTACAGGGTTTACGGGAGTGCATACCTTACCGAAAAGAGGGCACTCTTCAGGTCGTTTCAGCCCTGCAATGACCTCTCCGCAGGAACATCCCTTAGGAACAAAGTCCTCATAAAGATTGTTGCTTCCCGCGTCAAAATGAGAATATTCTGCCCTTAATCTCATACCCGAAAGGGGAATTATTCCCAGTCCGCGCCAAGCGGCATCACAAGGCTCAAAATACTTTTCTACCAGACGGTAGGAATCTTCATTTCGGTGGGTTTGCACAGCCTCGGGGTAAAGATTTTTAACAACACCCTTTCCCTGAAGCTTAGTAAGTGCCCATATTGCAGTAAGGAGCTGTTTGCCCTCAAATCCTGCAACCGCAAAGGGTATCTGAAATTTTTCAGCAGGCTCCTTAAAAATATCACTGCCTGTAATGACGCTTACGTGACCTGGAGCTATCATACCCGTTATCTCACCCGAAGCGGTGAGCACCCTGTCAATAACACGAGGCATAGTTTTAAGGGCGCAGAGCAGTTTTACGTTTTTTATCTTCTGAGCGATAAGCTCCTCTAACAGCACCGCATAAAGGGGAGTGGTGGTCTCAAAACCCACCGCCGCAAAAATAAAGGTGGTCTCAGGCTCCGATTTAGCGGTTTCGATAATATCGAGAGGGGAGTATACCATCATAACCCTGCCACCCTGAGCCTGTGCATCTCGAAGACAGCCCTTTTGTGACGGTACCCTTATCATATCACCGAAACTGCATACGCAGGTGTTTGCCATAAGAGAAAGCTCACACAGCTTTTCAATGTATGCTGCAACCGTAACGCAAACGGGACAACCGGGGCCCGTTATCAGCCTTATTTTGTCGCTGAGCATTTCTTCAATGCCGTTTTCGACGATAGCGCCTGTGTGGGTGCCGCAAACCTCCATAAGAGTAACGGGTGCGCCGTCATAGTTTTTTAAAAAATCTGCAATTTCGCCGAATTTATTCATTTTCAATTTCCTTTATCATCTCAAAAAGCTCGGTCATATTTTCGGCTTCCTCTTCGTCGAGCTTCTGTATTATAAGACCTGCGTGAACAAGCACAAAATCACCCACCGAAACCTTAACAACACCTGTGTGAGCGCGGACGATATTTCCCGAAAAGTTTACAGTGGCAATATTTTCTTCTATTTTCTCAATTCTGCCGGGTAATGCAACGCACATATGCTATTCCTTTCTTCCTGCAATGTAAAGCTGACCTAAAGCAATTCCCCCATCACCGCAGGGCACTTTTTCGTTTAAATAAACCTCAAAACCTGCCGCTGTCAGCCGTTTTGTTAAATAAGAGGTGAGAATACGGTTGTTAAATGTACCGCCCGATAGAGCGATTTTTTGCACCTTTTCGGCCTTTGCAACCTTAAAGAGACCGTCTGCCAGTGCGTAGTGAAAGCCCAGCGCCAGTGAGTAGACACTCACCCCGCGGCTCTTAGCCACCGCAATATCGCAAAGGAGCTTTACGGTATCAAGTATACCGTTATTATAATCTAAATCAAGAGGATATGCAACTGCTTTACGGCTGATAGCAAAATTTGCCGCATTTTCAAGTTTTACCGCACATTCGCCCTCATAATTGTTGTAGGAGCCAAAGCCTAAAAGTGCGCATACAGCATCAAAAAGTCTGCCACAGCTCGAAGACTTAATGCAGTTTAAGTTCATTTTAATTGCTGCGGATATTACCGCTGCATCATCTGGAGAAAATATGTCGGCAGGTGGTTTTATTCCTCCTGCAGTACAGTAACAAGCAAGAGCTTGTCCTGCATTTTTTGCTGTCTCATCTGCCCCGCACATAGTAACAGACCTTAAATGAGCAACACGCCTGAAATCGGCACCCTCACAATAGAGCACCTCTCCGCCCCATATACTTCCGTCGGGACCGTAACCCGTACCGTCAAGGGCAAAGCCTAAAACCTTATCAAGATTGTGCTCTGCCATAACCGAGGCAATGTGAGCGTGATGGTGCTGAACGGTAATAGCTTCTTTTCCATACAGTCTGCGTGAAATACCCGAACTAAAATAAGCAGGGTGCATATCGCAAACCGTAATATCGGGTGTAAAGCCGTAGAGCTTTGATATGTGGTCGGCTGTTTTTTCATAAACTGCCGCACATCCGTCATCCTCTAAATCTCCAAAATGCTGAGAGAGTACAGCTTTTTTATTTTTATAAAATCCAAAGCAGGACTTAAGGTCACCGCCTGCGGCAAAGATCGTTTTGTTTCCTGCACAGACAGAAATACCCGCAGGGGCAACTCCTCTGCCTCTGCGCATAATATGGACCTTACCGTCGGGTACATAATATATCGAATCGTCAAGGGGTGTCACTATATCGCGGTCGTGATATAATACTCCGTCAAGACAAGGGTTATTTTCAGCAATATCCAGCATAATTTTATTTTCGGTAATAATAGGCTCTCCCGAAATATTTCCGCTGGTCATAATTACGGGGCCCAGCATACTGCATAGCAGATGCTGAACAGGATTGGAGGGCAGCATTGCGCCGATAAAACGGCTACCATCGCATACGCCCTCGCAAAAATCCTTTAATTTTTCTATTAAAACAATAGGACGGGCAGGGGAGCTAAGCAGTTTCTCCTCCCGTTCACACACGACCCCGAACTGACGAACCGACTCAATGCTCGGAAACATTACCGCAAAGGGTTTTTGTTCTCTGAGTTTCAGTTCTCTCAGTTTTGCAACCGCCTTTGGCTCAAACGGACTGCAAACAAAATGGTATCCGCCAATATCCTTAACTGCAATAACACCCATATCGGACACGCAGCTCACGGCTGAGATCAGCGGATCTGCGGCACTGCCTTCGGGGTACCAAAGAAGCTTTGGTCCGCACTCCTTACAGGCAATGGTCTGGGAATGAAGCCGTTTACCCTGAGGTGAGGTGTATTCGGTCTGACACTTGTTACATAAGGGAAATTTATCCATAAGGGTGTTTTCCCTGTCGTAGGGGAGTTTTTTAATTATAGAATATCTGGGACCGCATACGGTACAGCTGATAAAGGGGTGCAGGTATCTGCGGTCGTTTTTATCGCTCAGTTCAGCAAGGCAGTTATCACAGGTTGCAATATCGGGTATTATTTCGGGGAGATGATCAGTATCATTTCCGCTTTCTGCAATGGTAAAGCCTTCACCCTCAAATTCGGCAGCTTCACTTACTTCAATATTGTCGATACGGGCAGTATCAGGCAATAAAGAAACAAGGCGACGGAGGAATTCCTCCGTCACCCGGTTATCACTTCGTATGACAATTTCGGCATTGGCGCCAAGGTTTCGGGCGGTGCCCGAAAGCTGCATTTCGTCTGCAACCTTCTTGCAGCAGGGACGGAAACCCACTCCCTGCACGATACCGGTTATAAATATTCTTTTTGTCATTCGGTTTCGATGCTGTCTATAGCCATTTCCTTTCCGATTTCGCTGGGCACTCCGGCTGTTCCGCAATGGGGACACTCAAAGTGGAAGGGCTTTTTCATAAAGAGTTCGCCGCAGTTTGGGCATTTAAGCATAGATTTCACCTTGCGAACGGTTACGGGAACATCCTCGCAGCAGGTTCCTACTGCATTTATCTCGATGTTCATAATAACCGCTTCAGGAGAAAATCCGCTGGATTCGCCGATAACAAGGTTAATTTGTTTAACCTTAGTATGGCCTCTTTCCTCAAGAGCCATCTGGGCATGTTCTATAATATGTACAGCTTCATGATGCTCGTGCATACATACACTTCCTTATTTCATATCAATGCATTTCTTGGGGCACTTGTAGGCGCAGATAGCACAGTGGATGCACTTTTCTTCGTCAATGACCCAGGTCTTATTTTCTCTGTCAACAGTAACTGCATCCTGAGGACAAGCCTTTGCACAGATTCCGCAGAATACGCACAGGTCAAGATCCGCCTTTGGAGTAGCGTCAACATCATATCCGCGCTTAAATTCAGGCTCATTAGCCTCTGCGGCAGAAGATGCCGACATATCAATGCACTTCTTAGGACATTTGTCTACGCAAAGTCCGCAGCTTACGCAGTTTTCTGCGTCGAGCTTCCATACCTTGTTTGCACGGTCAACGGTTAGAGCGCCCTGAGGACAGTTTTTAGCGCAAAGTGTACAGAAAACACATTTGTCAAGGTCTGCCTTGGGAAGACTTGCACCGCTGTCTTCCACAGCCTTAGTTTCGGGGCCTGCGGTAGCAGTAGCGGCATCAACCATCTTAACGCACTTTTTGGGGCACTTATAGTAGCAGATTCCACAGTGGATACACTTGTCTTCGTTTACCTTCCAGACCTTGGAATCTTTGTCAAGCTCAATAGCACCCTGAGGACAAGCCGAAGCACAGATTCCGCAGTACACACAGGTGTTAAGATCAGCCATAGGCAGATCGTCAACATCATACTGAGGAAGAGAAACCTCAGTCTTAGTTGTGTCAGCGCCCATTTCAAGACATTTCTTGGGGCATTTCTCTACGCAAAGTCCACAGCTTACGCACAGGGTCTCATCAAGCTTCCAGGATTTGGAAGCGCGGTCTATCGAGAGAGCGCCCTGAGGACAGTTTTTAGCGCAAAGTCCGCAGAATACACACTTGTCGAGGTCGGCAGTGGGCATTGAAGCTCCGCCTGTAGCCTCAGAAATCTCAGCACCTGCCTTTTTAAAGGTATCTACCGTTTTGGTGGTGCTGGGTGCGGTGTAGTTAACATCGGATGAAAGTACCTTCTTGGGGCATCCCACAACGCAGTTTTCACACTGAACGCAGCCCATTCGGTCGATAGACCAGGTACCTGCGTTTCTATCTACCTTAATTGCGGCAGAAGGACATTTCTTTTCGCAAAGTCCGCAGAAGATACAGTTATCAATATCGATAACAATGCTTCCTCTGGTACGCTCGGGGAATTCTTTTTTATTAAAGGGATATCCGTAGGTGGCAGGCTTTTTAAAGAGCGACTTTAAAACACCGCCTGTAAAGGAGCCGTATTTATTCATTTTATATCCCCCTTATCTTTCGGTACAGCTTACACAGGGGTCGATGGTGAGAACCAGAATCGGCACATCTGCGAAGTCACAACCCTCAAGAATTTTAACGAGGGAAGGAATGTTAGCGAAGGTTGGGGTGCGTACACGGGCACGGTTGAGGAACTGTGTTCCGTCTCCGCGGAAGTAGAATACAGCTTCACCTCTGGGCTGCTCAAGACGGACAAAGGCTTCGCCGTTGGGGTTGCCCTTAACGTCAACAGCAACGGGACCCTCAGGTATCTTATCCACTGCCTGACGAATAATACTAAAGGACTGGAAAATCTCCTCAACACGGACCTCGCAACGAGCATAGCTGTCGCAGTCCTTACCGGTGATTATATCGAAATCAAGGTCGCCGTAAGCGGCATAACCAAGCTTTCTGGTATCCTGCTCGATGCCTGCAGCCCTCATCATAGGACCTACTGCACCGTTTAAGATAGCGTCTTCCTTAGTAAGGATACCTACACCTTTAAGACGGGATGCAACGGTGTAATCCTTCATAAATACGTTGGTAAGGCTTCTGACCTCCTCTTCCATCTTGTCGAACATATCAACAAAGCTTCTGAGCATGGAGTTATCCATATCCTTAAGAACGCCGCCGATTTTGTTAACCGAGAAGATAACACGTCCGCCGGTGGAAGCCTCGAACATATCGAGAATGGTTTCTCTCATTCTCCAGCAGTGCATAAAGAGGCTCTCAAAGCCGAATGCGTCTGCAAGGAGACCAAGCCATAAAAGATGGCTGTGAAGACGGGACATCTCGCACCAGACAGTGCGCAGATATTTGGCTCTGTCGGGAATTTCTACATCCATAATACGCTCGATACCCTCTGCGTAACCCATTCCGTGCATAAAGGAGCAGATGCCGCAGATACGCTCGATAACATACATATAATCGTGGAAATTTCTCTTCTCAACAAGCTTTTCAAGACCTCTGTGAATAAATCCGATAGAGGGAATAGCTTCTACAACCTTTTCGTCCTCGAGCACAAGGTCAAGATGAATAGGCTCGGGGAGTACGGGATGCTGAGGGCCGAAAGGCACAATACTTCTTTTACTCATTTCATTACCCTCCTTATTTAAACGGTGTCTCGACAGCTATATCATACAGCTTGTTTTTGTAGTCGAGAGCGATATATTTGATCTTTATTCCGAAAAGCTCACTCATTTCGTTTTCGTAGAGGAAAGCGTTGGGGAAAATAGCGGTGATGCTTTCAATCTCGGCATTTTCGGGGATAGATACCTTATAGTTTTTAAAGGTGTATCCTATAACATAAGAATAAAGAAGGTCATAGCCGTCCTTTGTTCTTACCGAGCAGATCTGTGAAAGACGGGCACCCTTGTTTCTCAGCGAGTGGGCTTTAATGGTTATCTGGTCGGGAGAAAGTATTTTAAGCTCGTAGTTTTCTCTCATTATTTTTCTTCCCCTTTCTTTTTGTTTGCTTCCTTGAAAGCCTTCTGTTTTTCGTCAAGAACGCCTAAAGCCTTAACGACACCGTCGATAATTGCTTCGGGACGGGCGGCACATCCTGGAACATAAACGTCCACGGGAATAGCCTTGTCCACGCCGCCGATTATATTGTAAGCATCCTTGAAAACGCCGCCGTTGCAGGCGCAGATTCCAACAGCTACAACAACCTTAGGCTCGGGCATCTGATCGTAAAGCTGCTTAACAACAGCCTTGTTTTTTTCATTTATTCCGCCGGTAACAAGGAAGATATCGGCATGCTTGGGATTTCCTGTGTTGATAATACCGAAACGCTCTACATCGTAAACGGGAGTAAGACAGGCAAGAACCTCTATGTCACATCCGTTACAGCTGGAGCCATCGTAATGAAGCAACCAGGGTGATTTTGCAATTTTAGCCATTTAGATTTCCTCCCTTAAAAAATGTACTCTAAAAAGAGAAGGTTGAGTCCGCCGCAAACGATGGTAACGCCCCAGGCGAGTTTAACCATAAGCTCCCACTTAACACGTGCGCTGATGTTATCAATAAGTGTTTCGAGGAAGTAGACGATTATAGCAGCAGCAATAGCTACGGGTATGCTCCACCACTTATTGCAGAGGAAGAAGAGAGCTACAACACCTAAAAGGAAGGTGTTTTCATACCAGTGAGCAACCTCTATCATACCGAGATTTCTGCCCGAAAGGTCGGTGGTAACACCCTTAACAAGCTCCTGATGAGCGTGGTGGGATGTAGAAATATCAAAGGGAGATTTTCTGAATTTAATAGTAAGTATGAAGAGGAAACCTATAAATATTCCGGGGAGATAAATGATAGCGGGAAGGTCGTTGCTTCCGATGTCCATAATCTTAAAGGAGCCGACACCGTTGTTCATAATTCCTGTTGCCATATAGAAGCCAACGGCGGTGATAAGTACCATAGGCTCATAAGCGAGCATCTGCATCATTTCTCGCTGAGCACCCATTGTCGACATTGCCGAGTTAGAAGAGGTAGCGGCAAACACAAGGAACATAGCAGCAGTAGAAAGAGCCAGAAATACAAGCAGAAGGTCAACACCCGCAAAGAAAAGAACACCGGTGAAGATTATGAGAATAAGAAAGCTGAATGCGATAACAAACTGTCCGTGGTTAAGGGCAAGGGTTTCTTTCGAAAACAGCTTCGCAACATCATAAAAGGGTTGGAAGACACTGGGACCGCGTCTGCCCTGCATACGGGCGGAAAGCTTACGGTCAATACCTGCAAGAAGTCCTGCAACAAGTCCGCCTAAAAGGATATAACAGATAGCACAAATAATTCGTAAAGCAGTCATTACAGAACACCTCCTACAGTAAGCACCATACCGATTATAAGTCCTGCTGCCGCAATAGCGGTGGCAACATTCATAAGACGGTCGGTACCGATCATATCAGAAAGATACCAGTTTGCGTGGTACATTGTGCGCTCCTCGTCAAAGGCACCAACATAGTGACGTTCGTCTCCTGTGTCAATACCCGACATATAAACGCCTGTTTTACGGGTCTTAACAAAGCGGGTGATAATAAAACCTGCAACTATAACCAGCGCGAGAGCGATTATCATAAGAATAAGGATAAACAGATTTTCGTCGGATAGTACAGGCTTAAAGTCTACGGTACCGTAAAGTGAGTTAACAATGGGGGTAACGAGACTGCCTGACAGGAAGGGGAATACCAGACAGAGGGCTACCATCATAACGGTGTGACCGCCGATAGAGATCCACTGATCAAGACTGGTGGTGTCCTTTCTGCGAACGGTGGGACGGGCATAAGCGAGAAGCTTACTGATCCACTTTGTCCAGTAGAAGAGTGTGGTTGCAGAACCGAATGCAAGAAGCAGAACGAGTATAATGTTACCTGCATCTACAAAGGCCTGCAGTGCGCTCCACTTGGAAATAAGCATTCCGAAGGGGGCAAGATACATTCCTGCGATACCGATAACCATTGCTATAGCGAGGGCAGGATATCTCTTAATAAGACCGTGCATATCCTCGATGTTACGGCTGCCTGAAGCGTGCTCTACAGAACCTACGGTCTGGAAAAGCAGAGACTTGGATACGCAGTGGAACATCATAAGGAAGATTGCAGCCCATATAGTTTCGTTGATACCTACACCGCAGCAGGCAACTATAAGACCGAGATTGGAAATTGTGGAATAAGCCAGAACCTTTTTACCGTCGGTATGTATGATAGCACGGATAGAGGCAACAAAGAAGGTGAATCCGCCGATAAGAGCAACGGTAAGACCCACAAGATTACCTGTCATAGCAGGAGCTATACGAATAAGGAGATAGATACCTGCCTTAACCATAGTAGCGCTGTGGAGCAGTGCGGAGGAGGGGGTAGGAGCCACCATTGCACCCATAAGCCAGCGTGAGAAGGGAAGCTGTGCCGACTTTGTAAGAGCAGCAAGAGCAAGGCAGATAAGGGGAATAACGATAACGGGATTGTTAGACTCTACAAGATCCTGAAGATTGAATATATGCATATTAAGTGCCGCATAGCCGATAGCTGCCGCAAAACCTACACCGCCTAAAAGGTTCATCCAAAGGGCGCGGAAGGAGTTGTTTACAGCCTCCTCGGTTTTGGTATAGCCGATAAGCAGGAAGGAAACTACAGAGGTTATCTCCCAGAAGAAATACATCCAGATAAGGTTTGCCGAGAAGACAATACCGAACATAGCACCAAGGAAAACGAAGAGCATAGAGCAGAAGAAGGAGCGTCTGTCCTTAACCTCGTCACCGTGATGGTGGTGATAATCCTTAAGGTAACCAACGGCATATACACAGATAAGACCGCCGACAATTGCTATCATAAGGCAGAGAATAAGGGTAAGATTGTCGCAGAAAAGATATTCATTTACTGCGTGAGCGTTACCCGAAAGCTCAAGCCAAGCAATAAAGCAGGTTTGAACAACAGAGAGCAGAGCAGCATAGTACTTTTTGTACTTAAAGCTCAGGTAGATGATTATACCCATAAGAATAAATTCGATAGCCAGCATACCGTAGTTAACGGTGCCGACAATATCGAATCCGCTCAAAGTAAAATTGTGAGGGATGAAGTGTTGTTCCTTGCCGAAATTAAGCACCGCAAAAATTACGGTAGCTATAATAATGGCACCGCTGCTTATGTATACCGATACTTTACGAAGCTTGTTATTCTTCACAAAGGCCTGTACCAAAGCCGCGAGGAAGGGGAAAAGAATTAAGATTGCAATGAATGTTTCCATAGCCTTGACCTTTCTATGCACACAAACAGTAAAAAAGCCCATTCGGGTGCATTATGTAATATGTACTATATAATAATAGTTATTTTATCGAATAATGTCAACAGTTTATTCACACAATATTGATATTTTTTTAACAAAGATTTTGTGCGTTTTGACATAAAAAATATGCACCTCCAAAAGTGTCTGGTTTTCGAGGTGCATATGACTTATTGAAGAAGCCTTTTTAATACTCCTTAAGATTCTTTATGTATTCAAAGGTCTTTTTTTCACCCTCGTCGCGAAGCATTATAAGGCACTTTTCCAAAAGCTCTGCCGTTTCCTTATGCATATAAAGACGGGCATTACCGCGGCTGAAATAATCATAGGGGTGGGCGTCGGTATAGTTTTTGCCCTGATATATCTTACTTGCCGCCACACGGTCACAAAACATTTCTTTAAAATATTTAACAGGCATTTTCACAGGCTCATACCGTTTAGAAACAGGACTTACATCGTTCCAATATTCAAAATGATGTTTGTTTCTGCCCTTGTGGTGCATCCAGGCAGACGAATAGCCGAAAAGCTCCCGTTCCATCTCATTAGGGCTGCGGTTTCCCTGATAATATTTAACACCTGCAATAAATTCGGCAGGGGAAAACTTAGAAAGGTCGTGAAGAAGACCCCTTATCGGAATTCCTGCCTTAAAGCAGTGTCGCATAACTGCGTTTCTGTGTTTTGAAACGGTTAGAAAATGCTTTAGTGGGTGTATCATAGCTTTAAGCCTTTATATCAAAAATTTCTTTAAGGGAAGAGAGCTTGGCTTCGGCATCAGCTTTATCATTACCTCTTACACAGTAATAAACCTTGCATTTAGGCTCGGTGCCCGAGGGACGGATAGCAACAAAACTACCATCAGCAAGATTATAACGCAGAACATTAGAGGGTACAAATCCCTCGGGGGGATTGAGCAGGAAATCCTCTACCGAAGTGACCTTGATACCTGCAGCCTCTGTAAGGGGATTTTTTCTCATACCGTCAAGCAAAGCGTTCATTTTGTCGGCTCCGTCTATACCCTTGAAGAAGGTGCTGGTCTGGGTATCGAGGAAATAGCCGTGAGTTTCAAACAACTCGTTTAAAACATCAATAAGTGTCTTGCCCTGCTTTTTATAGTAATCTGCCGCCTCGCAGAACATAAGAGAGGCCTGAACAGCATCCTTATCGCGGGCAAAATCACCTATAAGACAGCCGTAGCTTTCTTCATATCCAAATACATAGTTCTTGTCACCAAGGGCATTGTGAACCTTTATTCTGTCACCTATAAACTTAAAGCCTGTAAGGGTTTTTTCAACCTCAACTCCAAAGGATTTTGCAACAAGGTCACCGATAGTGGATGTGACTACCGTGTTTATCATAATGGGGTTTTCGGGCAGACATCCCTGCTCGGTCATACGGGTGAGAATATAGTGAAGAAGAAGTGCTCCTGACTGATTTCCCGTAATAAGCTCACAGCGGTTACCGCAGTTTATGGCGGCACCTAAGCGGTCGCAGTCGGGGTCGGTTGCGATAGCAATATCAGCGCTGTGCTCGCGCATAAGCTCTATTGCCGCATCGTATGCCGCAGGAACCTCGGGATTGGGGCTTTTTGTGCCCGAAAAATCGGGATCGGGCTCACACTGGGAAAGTACGGGTAAAACGGTATATCCTGCCTCGTCTAAAACATCGCGAACAGGAATATTTCCCGTTCCGTGCTGCGGAGTGTATACCACCTTTATGTTTTTCTCCTCGTCGGGGTCGAACTGAAGAGCCAGAACCTCTTCGTAATAGGTTTCGTCAATCTCTTCTCCAACGATTTCAACCAGCTCTCCAGCCTCGCTCAGAGAAAGGCATTTCACATCAAGCTCATCTGTAACAGCGTTTACAAAGCCTGTTACCTCATCAGCAATAGAGGGGATAAGCTGACAACCGTTTTCGTCGTATAGCTTATATCCATTGTATTCGGGGGGATTGTGGGAAGCGGTAATTACAACACCGCCGAAGCAGCCTAAATATCTTACCGAGAAAGAAAGCTCAGGTGTGGTTCGCAGATCCTCAAAAAGATATGTCTTTATACCGTGCGCGGCAAGAACACCTGCCGTAACCTCGGCAAATTCGCGGCTCATTCTGCGGTTGTCGTGAGCGATAACGATTCCGTCTTCCTTGGCTTTATCACCTTTAGAGCAAATATAATTTGCAAAGCCCTCGGTAGCCTTTGATACGGTATATTTGTTCATACGGTTGCTTCCTGCACCGATAACGCCGCGAAGACCCGCAGTACCGAATTCCAGATCCTTATAAAATCTGTCTTTAATCTCGGTTTCGTTGTCCTTTAAAGCCTCAAGCTCGGCTACGGTAGTAGCATCGGCTTTTTCTATCCAGTGAAGATATTTTTGTTTAAAATCCAATTTGTGTCACCTCAAAAAACTAAGTGTTATCATTATATCAAAAGAAGTGGAATTTTACAACACTATTCTTTGAGAATTTCTTCAACAAACCAGCGGTTTTCTTCTAAAAACAAAAAACGCTCTTTCATATTTATGCGGCAGGTGTATCTTATACCTGCCCCACCCGCCTTTAGGGATGCAGCAGGGCGTATATCCAGCACCCTGTCGATAAAAAAGGAGGAACCGTCCTCCCAAAGAATTTTCAGCGGAAGTATTCTGCCCTCGGTGTCAAAACGGGCGGTAACCTCCACATAAGTTTTTTTAAATTTTGCCATTTACAGTCTGAACCACCCTTCGGGATGCACCTTATGGTCTTCATAAGGGTCAAAATCGGTAAGCTTTATGTCGGATAGCATAGAAGCTCTTTTCACACAGTCGTTTCCAAAGCGGTATTTTAGCACATCCACCGTTTTTTCAAGCTTTTCTGCCCGTTCGCTTCTTTTTACCTCGCCGAATATGTCAAACTGTACCGAACGGTCGGCAGAGCAAAGGTCACTGCCGCATATACCGATACTTCTTACCTTAAAGGGCTCGGTCATATCGGCATAAAAAAGCTTCATAGCATACTTTATAAGGATTTCTGCCGAGGAGGTGGGAGACGGTAGACCTATCTGCCTTGTAAAGGTATTAAGACTGCTGTCCCGAACCGAAATGCTTACCGTATTGCACCTAAGACCTTGGTCGCGAAGCCTTCGGGTAACCGTTTCGGAAAGCACCGTAAAGGTGAGCTTTATATCCTCAAACGATATAAGGTCGCGGGGTGCCGTAACCGAATTTCCTACCGATTTTATACCCCGCTCGTGGTCAATGCTTTTAACCCCACTGTCCTCAAGACCTGTCGCAAAGGAATAAAGCATATATCCGTTTTTGCCTAAAAAAGAGCAGAGATAATCGGGGTTGGCAGAGGCAATCTCTCCGATGGTATATATGCCTCGACTCCGAAGCTTCTTTTCGGTGGCAGGACCGATATAAAGCAGGTCGCGGCAGGGGAGAGGAAAGACCTTTTCCTTAAAGTTTTCGCGGGAGAAAACCGTCACAGCATCGGGCTTTTTATAGTCTGAGCCGAGTTTTGCAAAAACCTTGTTCCAGGAGACCCCGATAGAAACCGTAATGCCAAGCTCTTCCTTAACCCTCAGCCGTATCTTATCAGCAAGGGCGGCACCCTCTTCAAGGCTGCCGACATTGTCGGTAACATCCAGCCAACATTCGTCAAGTCCAAAGGACTCTACCTTGTCGGTATAATCCGAGTAGATTTTTCTTGCCATATTGGAGAAGCGTACATACAGGGGATAGTTTGGAGGTACTACTATAAGCTTAGGGCATTTTCCCACAGCCTGCCAAAGGGGCTCTGCTGTCTTTACACCGTAGCCTGCCGCTATCTGATTTGCCGTCAGCACTATTCCGTGACGCTTTTCAGCGCTTCCTCCAACCGCAACGGGACATTCCCTTATTTCAGGACGGTGCAGACATTCAACAGAAGCGAAAAATTTGTTGCAGTCTATGTGAAAAATCACCCTGTCCATACCGTCACCCCCAAAAAAGACGAAAATAAAAGAACAAATGTTCGCATAAAATATCATACTCCACCCAAAGAAAAAAGTCAAGAGGAAAAAACAGGGGACAGTGTGTGCAAATTCGCACTTGTATGTTAGGTTCTTTGATGATATAATATTTTTGCGTTTTTATCACAAACGGCGGCTTTCAAAAAGGAGTATTTCTAATGGGAAAATGGATAAACTGTAAAAATTGCGGACAGCATTATCATACCGACCTTGCGCGCTGTCCACAGTGCGGAAAATATACAGTTTGTTTTAGGGAAATATCGGCAATAGTTGTGGTTTCTGCCGTTTGCATATTCGCAGTTATCGGTATAATCCTTGGCGCTTTAGATAATGCGCCCAAAGGAACTGATGTTGCCTCGGAGGTTGTTGACAGTGAGGAGCTTTATTCACAGTTTGAAGATAAAAAAGACAATTCTTCAGACGACACATCAAGCGCAGATACATCATCTCAGCAGACCTCTAGCAAAACCGATTCTTCAAAGGTCACCACTTCCTCCGAGAAAAGTTCTTCAAACATTTCATCAAAAGCAGAAAGTGAAGATACATTATCTATTACCGAGGACCCCTTTTTGGAATATTTCAGTACAAAGGATACAGACGGTGCGGTGCTTTATACAAACCAAACGGTACATATAACCTACCCCGATTATATGGTTTATATTGCTTTTGAAGATGGCGAGGTTACATTAAGCTCCGAAATGAGGGATAAAGGGTTTACTTCGGTTACACGAAACAGTAACGGAAGTGCGACTTTTACTATTCCGCCAAAAGACTATTTAAGCTACTGTGAGTATTTAGAGGGCTCTGTTCTGAACTATTTCAAAACATTGGTTGAGAAATCGGACACGGTAACAGGCTTTAAAAACCAATCCTTTAATACGATTGAATTTACTCTTAGCTATGAGGAGCCGATAGAAGAGGATGAGATTGTTGCAGTTCTGCTTGGATGTCTGATTAACCAACTGCAGCTTATTCATCAGGATTTTAGCTTAGGCTGTGATATAAAATTTTATTATAAAGGAAACAGTCAGCCTGTAGTATATAGCTTTCCCTCTGTTTTTAAAGAAGCTTATGAACTATCTAAGCAATAATAAAAACTGCGGTGTGCAAAATTTTGCACTCCGCAGTTTTTTCTAACACCGCCCACTGCAACTGTCCTTTTCAGGCATCATAATTTCTCTGATTCTGTACTAATTTTCATATTTAATCAAAATGCGAATTCTTTTCTGATTGAAAAATTTATTCTTTTGTGTTAAAATTAAGTGATTATAATAAAAAATGCTTAAGGAGATAACACAGGTGTCCCATCCTCTTGATAAAATCAGAAATTTTTGCATAGTTGCTCATATCGACCACGGTAAATCCACATTGGCAGACCGCCTTTTAGAGCTTACACAGTCGGTTGCCGAGCGTGATATGGAAGAACAGCTTCTCGACAGTATGGACCTAGAGCGCGAGCGAGGAATAACCATAAAAGCCCACGCGGTAACCCTTTATTATAAGGCGTCCGACGGCGAGGAATATGAGCTTAATCTTATCGATACCCCCGGTCATGTCGACTTTAACTACGAGGTTTCCCGTTCTCTTGCTGCCTGTGAGGGCGCAGTCCTTGTTGTAGACGCATCTCAGGGCATAGAGGCACAGACCCTTGCCAACACCTACCTTGCGGTAGACCACGGGCTTGAGCTTCTTCCCGTCATAAATAAAATCGACCTTCCCTCTGCCGACCCCGACCGTGTTATCGAAGAAATAGAGGATATTATCGGTATCCCTGCACAGGATGCACCGAGAGTTTCGGCAAAAACAGGCATAAATATCGAAGAGGTGCTGGAGCGTATCGTTACCGATATCCCCGCGCCCGAGGGCAATAGGGAGGAGCCTTTGTCCGCCCTCATTTTCGACTCTTATTACGATGCTTATAAGGGCGTTATAGTTTATTTTAGAGTGGTTAGCGGTAAAATAAAAGCAGGCGACACCATTAAAATGATGGCTACAGGTGCCACCTTTGATGTGGTAGAGGTAGGTAGAAAACGCGCCACCTCTCTGGAGATATGCGACTGTCTTGAAGCAGGTGAGGTAGGCTACCTTGCCGCATCCATTAAAACAGTAGGCGATGCCCGTGTGGGTGATACAATCACTCTTGCAGACACTCCCTGCAGTGAGCCTCTTGCAGGCTATCGCAAGGTAAATCCCGTTGTTTTCTGCGGAATCTATCCTGCCGACGGTGCCCGTTACAGCGACCTTCGTGAAGCACTTGAAAAGCTTCAGCTGAATGACGCATCTCTTCTCTTTGAGCCCGAAACCTCTACAGCACTGGGCTTTGGTTTCCGTTGCGGATTTTTAGGTCTTCTTCATATGGAGATAATTCAGGAAAGGCTTGAAAGAGAGTATAATTTAGACCTTGTAACCACCGCCCCAAGCGTTATCTATAAGTTTGACCTTACAAACGGTGATACCGTTTATGTGGACAACCCCACCAACTATCCCGACCCTGCGGTTATTCAGCAGGCCTATGAGCCTGTGGCAGATGTTCATATCTACAGTCCCTCGGAATATGTGGGTTCAATAATGGAACTTTGTCAGCAACGTCGCGGAGAGTACACCGATATGAAGTATATGGGGGACCGCGTGGATATTCATTATATTATGCCTATGGGCGAAATAGTTTACGACTTTTTTGATGCCCTCAAATCCCGTACAAAGGGTTACGCAAGCTATGATTATGAGCCTAAGGATTACAGTCCCTCAAAGCTTGTAAAACTGGATGTTCTTCTTGCAGGGGATATTGTAGACGCACTTTCATTCATCGTTCACGTGGATAACGCCTATCCCAGAGCCCGCCGCATTGCCGAAAAGCTTAAGGAATTCATTCCCCGACAGCTTTTCGAGGTGCCCATTCAGGTGGCTGTCGGCGGTAAAATAATCGCAAGAGAAACGGTAAAGGCAATGCGCAAGGACGTTCTTGCCAAGTGCTACGGCGGTGACATAACCCGAAAGAAAAAGCTTCTTGAAAAACAGAAGGAAGGTAAAAAGCGTATGAGACAGCTCGGCTCGGTTGAGGTGCCTCAGGAGGCGTTTATGGCTGTGCTTAAGCTTGACGAATAATACTTTTGAAAGGAAGGAAATTATGTCTGCTTCAAAACTTAAAAAAGAAAATAAAACATCCTTCCTTAAGAATGTCATTATGCTGATGTTCTCGCAGGTTGTGGTAAAAATATTAGGGCTCGTATACAGGGTCGCTATCGTAGATGCCGAGGGCTTCGGAAATACGGGAAACGGATATTATTCCACGGGCTATCAGGTCTATATGATACTCCTTGCCATTTCCTCTATCGGCATACCTAATGTTATATCCAAGCTTGTCTCCGAAAGGGTTGCCGATGGTGATTACAGGGGCGCGCACAGAATTTTCAAAACCGCCCTTAAGCTGTTTGCGGGCTTCGGTTTTGTGCTAACCTTGGTGCTTTTCTTCAGTGCCGACTTTATTGCTACCGTTCTGCTCAGGGCGGCAGGGGTCAAATATACCCTTATGGTTTTAGCACCCGCCCTTACCTTTGTGGCGGCATCTGCCGTAATGAGGGGCTATTTTGCAGGGCTCGGCAGTATGAAAGCCTCTGGCTCATCTCAGGTTATCGAGCAGTTTTTCAACTGCTTTTTATCCATCGGCTTTGTCTATGCCTGCGTAGGTCAGGACACCGCAATTATGGCAGCGGCAGGAAACCTTTCCACCACCTGCGCCTGTGCAGTAGCCTTTTTATATCTGGTGTTTTTCTACCGTAAGCGTAGGGCAGATATAAAGGCTGCACTTAGCCAACAAACCGTACCGCAGGAGCAAAAATCCCGCAGTAAACTGATTAAAATAATACTTACCGTATCCATTCCTATAACCTTAAGCTCTCTTATCACCACTGCTAACTCGGCTATTGATATTTTTACCGTCAGCAACGGTATACAAAATGCCTTTTCGGCGGTTATCGGCAGTGCTGCAGAGCTTGAGGAAAAGGCAATGGAGCTTTACGGCACAATGCAAAAGGCAGAGGTCATAACCCACCTACCTCTTGCCATAAGCGGTACTCTTTGCGCGGCAATCGTTCCCGTAATTTCCTCCCTTGTGGCAAAGGGTGATATTAAGGGTGTAAACCAAAAGATTTCCTCCGCCGTTCTTATAAGCTCACTGCTTATATTCCCTTGTATGGGCGGTATCATAGCCTTGGCAGAGCCTGTGCTTAAATTACTTTACCCCAGCGTTCCCGAGGGTGCTCTTATGCTTATACTTTTGTCTGTAACCCTGCCGTTTTCATCCCTTACCTATGTCCTTAACGGAATACTCTACGGCGCGGGAAAACAGCTTGTACCCGCTGTGACCTTGGCAATAGGCTCTCTTATAAAGCTTGTTCTTAATATCCTGCTTGTTAATATCCCAAGCCTTAATATTTACGGTGCAATTATCGGCACAATAGTTTACCAGACCTTTGTGTTTGTGGTGGAAACTGTTGTAGTTTACCGATATATACCAATAAAAATGGATTATGTAAAAACCTTTATTAAGCCCTTTGTGTCGGCGGCGGTTATGGGAGCGAGTGTGTTTGTAATTTATAAACTTATCTCCCTTGTTACAGGTAATACCGTGTCTACCCTGCTGTCTATACTGGCAGGTGTAATAATCTATGTTGCCCTTATCCTTCTTCTTCGCACCTTTAAGGAAGAGGATATAAAGGACCTGCCCAAGGGCGAAAAGCTTTTCGGATTGCTTAAAAAATTCCGTCTTGTATGAGGAATATTATGAAAAATTACGATATAATCCTTTTTGACCTTGACGGCACCGTTACCGACCCCAAGGAGGGTATAACAAATTCGGTTGCCTATTCTCTTATAAGCTACGGCATTGAGGTTGAGGATAAAAATGAGCTTTGTAAGTTTATAGGACCGCCTCTTTACGCTTCCTATATGAAATATTACGGCTTTTCTGAGGAGAAGGCTATTGAGGCAGTCGACCGTTACAGAGAGTATTATTCGGTCAAAGGCATTTTCGAGTGCTTTTTATACCCCTTTATGGAAACCTTGCTTAAAAATCTAAACAAAGCGGGTAAAACGGTGGTGATAGCCACCTCTAAGCCCGAATTTTTTGCCCGTCAGGTTTTAGAGCATTTCGGAGTAGATAAATACTTTCACTGCATTGCAGGTGCTACAATGGACGGTCACCGTATCGAAAAGGCTGATATCATAAAATATGCCTTTAATAATATGGGAATTACCGATATGTCAAAGGCTATTATGATAGGCGACCGCAAGTTTGATATACTGGGTGCTAAAGAGCTTGGTATGGACAGTATAGGTGTGACCTACGGATACGGCAGTAGGGAAGAACTGACAAAAGCAGGTGCAACATACATCTGCGAAGGGGTAGAAGATATAGAAAAAATACTTCTTGGATAACTAAAATTGTATGAACTGACGAAATTCGTTTTTCTTCAGTTTTTTTGTTTTACAATGACGCTTATTTGTGCTATAAATTATGAGTAAAATACTAAGAAAGAAGTGTAACATAAAGTGGGTAAGTGTTATATAAAGCCGAAGCTTTTTTCGGTAATGAAAAGCTATTCTAAACAGCAGCTTATAAAAGACATTACTGCAGGAATTATTGTTGCAATCATCGCTCTGCCGCTGTCTATCGCATTGGCTATTGCCTCGGGCGTAGAGCCTGCGGCGGGTGTATACACCGCTATAGCAGCAGGCTTTGTCTGTGCCTTTTTGGGCGGAAGCCGTGTGCAGATAGCAGGACCTACCGCCGCATTCGCCACCATTGTTGCGGGTATAGTTGCAACAAAGGGTATGGGCGGACTTGTAGTGGCAACCATACTTGCAGGTATTATCCTCATTGTTCTCGGCCTTTGTAAAATGGGCTCTCTCATTAAGTATATACCCTACACTATAACCACAGGCTTCACTGCTGGTATCGCCGTAACTATCCTTGTTGGACAGATAAAAGACTTTTTGGGTCTTACATACGCCGAGGGTGTAAAGCCTATCGAGACCTTTGAAAAGATAGAAGCCAACATAGAGGCTATCGGCACCTTTTCCTGGCAGGCTCTTGTAGTAGGTGCGGTCTGTCTAGCAATACTCATTTTTTATCCCAAGGTAGAAAAACGCATTCCCGCCTCCCTTATTGCAGTTGTTGTGGGCGCTTTAATGGTGAAGCTTATCCCTGGAATGGAAGAGGGCGTCTTTACTATCGGCGACCTTTACACTATACCTAAAGGACTTCCCAAGGTCTCCTTTGATGGGGTAGAGTTCGGCCTTTCTAATATAGCATCCCTCCTACCTGATGCGTTTACCATAGCTATTCTTGCCGCAATAGAGTCTCTGCTGTCCTGCGTTGTTGCCGACAGTATGGTTAACTCCCGTCATAACTCCAATGCCGAGCTTGTGTCTCAGGGCGCAGCAAATATTGCCTCTGTGCTCTTTGGCGGAATTCCTGCTACAGGTGCTATTGCCCGTACCGCCGCAAATGCTAAAAACGGCGGACGCACCCCTATCGCAGGAATGGTCCATGCGGTGGTGCTGCTTCTTGTTATCCTTTTCCTTATGCCCTATGCCGAGCTTATACCTATGCCCGCTATCGCCGCGATACTCTTCGTTGTAGCATATAATATGAGCGAGTGGCGTAAATTTGTAAAGATAATTAAAAGCGCACCTAAAAGTGATATTATCGTCATGGTAATAACCTTTGTTCTCACCGTTGTTTTCGACCTTGTTGTTGCAATAGAGGTGGGAATGGTACTTGCCGCAATGCTCTTTATGAAGCGTATGAGTGAGGAGACTGCGGTTACAGGTTGGAAATATATTGACCACGAGAACGACCCCGACAGTATCGACCTTCGTGAGGTGCCCAAAAATGTCAGAGTTTACGAAATCAGCGGACCTATGTTCTTTGGTGCGGCAGATAAAATACTTGACATTAAACTTAAGGATTACACCCATTGCCTTATTCTGCGTATGCGTGCTGTCCCTGCCCTTGACGCCACTGCTATGAATTCTCTTGAGCGTGTCTACGAAAAATGTAAAAAACACAAAGTTACCCTTATTCTTTCTCACGTTAACGAGCAGCCCCTTGAGGTTATGAAAAAATCGGGCTTTTACGATATGGTTGGCGAAGAAAATTTCTGCAATCATATAGACGAAGCTTTGGAAAAAGGCGCAAAACTGTAAAACAGATATCTGGTTACAGTAGGTGACGGGTCTCCCGTCCCGTTAACAAAATGCTCCCGATTTTGTCGGGAGCATTTTGCCTTTTCGGATATTTCAGTTTGTGTCGCAACAACAGAGGTCTGTAACACGATTATATTCTAAAACGGAATAATTGTCAATAGTCTATTTTGGAATAAGGTATAATTCATATATAAATCACAAGGAGATTATGTATGGATTATATCGAAAGACTAAAAGAATTAAGGGAAGACAATGACAAAGGGCAAGATGAAATTGCAAAAATTCTTAATTGTCAGCAGTCTGCAGTATCGAAATATGAAAATGGGAAGCTTAAATATAAGGTTGAGGATATTGTTGCGCTCTGTAAATTTTACGGTGTATCCGCCGATTATATTTTAGGTCTTCCAAAAGGCTTAAAACACCCCGAAAGATAAACGGTATAATAAATCTTTACGGCAACCGTCCTGACCACTGAAAAAACGCACCTCATCCGAGGTGCGTTTTTTGGGTGCATTTATCTTATCATCGTTTGTATGCCGTCCACAAAATCACTTACCGCCTTAGCCGCCTTTGACGAGCCTTTTTGCACATGATGTTTTTTATTGTTCATCATCATTTTACCAACTGCCGTAAGCGCGGCACCTGCTGCTATACCTAACATTGCACCCTTTGCAAAACCCTTTGCATCTTTCATCAAAAATCCCTCACTTTCCAACATTATTGTTGACAAAAAGTGAGGGATTTATTTTGTGAAAAAATTAGAATTTTTAAAATTATCTTATTTGTCCGTTTCCGCAAACAATATACTTGTAAGAGGTTATTTCTTTTAGTCCCATAGGACCTCTTGCGTGGAGCTTCTGTGTAGAAATACCGATTTCGGCACCAAGACCGAACTCGCCACCGTCGGTAAAACGGGTAGATGCGTTAACATAAACGGCGGCAGAATCTATAGCTGAAGTGAAATATTTTGCGTTTTCGTCAGTTTCGGTAATAATTACCTCGCTATGGCGGGTAGAATATTTTTCGATGTGCTCTACCGCCGCAAAAACATCATCCACAACCTTAACAGATATAGTATACCCCAAAAATTCTTTTGCAAAATCCTCCTCAGTTGCAGGAATAGCATAGGGGAGAACAGAGCAGGTCTTCTCGCAGCCTCTTATCCCAACCCCTGCATCGCGCAGTCGGTCACAGATAAGCGGTAAAGCCTTTTTATAAATGTTTTTGTGAACGAGCAAACTCTCCAGTGCATTGCAGACCGAGGGACGCTGTACCTTTCCGTTAAATACTATTTCACTTGCCATATCGAGGTCGGCAGACTCATCCACAAAAGCGTGACAGTTTCCTGTTCCCGTCTCAATTACAGGAACGGTGGAGTTTTCAACCGCAGCCTTAATAAGTCCTGCACCACCTCGGGGGATAAGTACGTCAAGATAACCGTTTAAGGTCATAAGGTCGGCAGCAGACTTGCGCGAGGTATCGGTCACAAGCTGTATACAGTCCTCGGGGAGTCCTACACCCAAAACAGCCTTTCGCATAATTTCTACGGTTTTAAGGTTAGAGTTAAAGGCTTCCTTTCCACCTCTGAGTATCACCGCACTACCCGCTTTAAGGGAAATTGCCGCCGCATCCGAGGTAACATTGGGTCTTGCCTCGTAAATAATACCTATAACCCCCATCGGTACAGAAACCTTCTTGATTCTGATACCGTTCGGGCGGACACATTCCTCTATTGTTAGGCCCACAGGGTCTGAAAGTTCACATAAGGCGAGAACACCCTCTGCCATAGCCGAAATGCGTTTTTCGTCTAATGAGAGTCGGTCGAGCATAGCCGCAGTCATACCGTTTTCTTTAGCGGCAGCAATATCCTTGCCGTTTGCTTCAATTATTTCCTTACAGTTTGCCTTTAAAGCCTCAGCAATAGCAGTAAGAGCCCTGTTTTTAAGCTCACTGTCGGCTAAATTAAGTGCCTTTGCAGCCTTTTTTGCTTTAATTCCTAAATCGTTAAGTGAGTTCATATCAGTCTACCTTTATGTGTGTTCCGATAAAATGACCGTCAAAAAGGTCAAATATCTTTTTAGGATTGTCACCCGACATAATTATGGTTTCAATTCCGTGTTCACCTGCAAATTTTGCCGCTTCAAGCTTGGTTCTCATACCGCCTGTACCACGGTTTGTACCGTTTCCGCCTGCGGCATCTATCATTTCGTCGGTGATGCGGCTTAAATGATGGATTATTCTCGCATTTGGATTTTCTCTCGGGTCGTCGTCGTAATAACCGTCAATATCGGTAAGAATGATAAGTCCCTGCGCGTCTACAAGGGAGGCAACAATAGCCGAAAGATTGTCGTTATCACCGAAAACTATTTCCTCCACCGATACCGAGTCGTTTTCGTTTACTATCGGCACAGCCCCGAAATCAAGCAGAGCGCGGAAGGTATTTATAACATTGGTTTTTCTGTCCTCGTGCTCAATAACATCTCTGTTTAAAAGTATTTGCGCCGAAACATAACCGTATTCGGCAAAATTTCGGTCGTAAATGCTCATAAGGTCGCACTGTCCTACAGCCGCAGCCGCCTGCTTGCCCTTTGTATCAGAGGGACGGCAGGGAAGTCTTAAGCGGTTAACACCCACAGCTACAGCACCCGAGGATACGATAATTACCTCTATATCGCGGTTTTTAAGGTCGGACACAACTCTGCAAAGCTGTTCTATACGGCGAAGATTAGGCTTTCCGTTTTCATATGTAAGGGTAGAAGAGCCTACCTTGATAACAATTCGTTTAAAATCCTTAAATTCCATAAAATTACACCTCGAAAAAGTGATGATGTAAGCATTATAACACTTTTTCGCACAATTTACAATTTATACTTTATTTTTTTTAAAAATTAAAGTATAATAAATACAATTATAACATTTGTGAGGTTAGCAATGAGTCTGTTTACTAAACTTTTCGGCAACTACAGCGAAAAGGAAATAAAAAGAATAAAGCCGTTACAGCAAAGGGTCTTAGACCTTGAAGAAGAGTATAGAGCCCTGTCTGATGACGAGCTTAAAAATAAAACCTACGAGTTTAAAAAGCGCATAGAAGCGGGAGAAACTCTCGACGATATTCTGCCCGAGGCCTTTGCCGCCTGCCGCGAGGCATCCGACCGAGTGCTTGGTATGCGCCATTTCCCCGTACAGATAATAGGCGGTATTGTTCTTCATCAGGGTCGTATAAGCGAGATGAAAACAGGTGAGGGTAAAACCCTTGTTGCAACCCTCCCTGCTTATCTTAACGCCCTTTCGGGTAAAGGTGTTCATATCGTTACTGTAAACGATTATCTTGCCAAGCGCGATAGCGAGTGGATGGGTAAGCTTTACCGCTTTATGGGGCTTACCGTCGGTCTTATTGTTCACGGAATGAGTGCTGAGGAAAAGGTTGAGGCATATAACGCCGATATAACCTACTGCACCAATAACGAGCTGGGCTTTGATTATCTTCGCGACAATATGGCTATCTATAAAAACCGCAGGGTTCAGCGCGGACACAACTTTGCTATCGTAGACGAGGTAGACTCTATCCTTATTGATGAAGCAAGAACCCCTCTTATAATTTCGGGTCAGGGAGAAGCCTCCACCGACCTTTATACCCGCGCAAACCGTTTTGCAAAGGGTCTTAAATGCGTAAAGGTCAAGGAGACCAACGACAAAAAGTCAGACGAGGAGCAGGCATTCGACGGAGACTATGTTGTCGACGAAAAAGCAAGAACCTGCGTTCTTACCCCTGCAGGGGTTAAAAAGGCGGAGGAATATTTTGGTATCGACAATCTTAACGATGCCGATAATATGACCGTCTCCCACCACATTCAGCAGGCTATCCGCGCCCACGGAATTATGAAGCGGGACGTAGATTATGTTGTTAAAGACGGTGAGGTAATAATCGTTGACGAGTTTACGGGCCGTCTTATGTTGGGCAGACGCTACAACGAGGGACTTCATCAGGCAATAGAGGCAAAAGAGGGTGTAAAGGTAGCACACGAATCCAAGACCCTCGCCTCCATCACCTTCCAGAACTTTTTCCGCCTTTACAGTAAGCTTTCGGGTATGACGGGTACCGCAATGACCGAGGAGGGCGAATTCCGCGAGATATACAAGCTTGATGTTATCGAGATACCCACAAATAAAGAGGTTATCCGTATCGACGAGCCTGACATCGTATATAAAACCGAAAAAGCCAAATTCGAGGCGGTAATAAACGCTATTGAAGAGTGCAATAAGAAAGGTCAGCCTGTGCTTGTAGGCACCGTTACCATCGAAAAATCCGAAGTGCTCAGCAGTATGCTTAAGCGTCGCGGAATAAAACACAATGTACTCAACGCAAAGCACCACGAAAAGGAAGCCGAGATAATTGCTCAGGCAGGAAAGCTCGGTGCAGTTACCATTGCCACCAATATGGCAGGACGCGGCACCGATATTATGCTTGGCGGTAATGCAGAATATCTTGCCAAGGCAGAGCTTAAGCACAAGGGCTATTCCGACGAAATAATTGTCGAGGCTACAGGCTATGCCGACACCGAAGACACCGAAATTTTAAAAGCCAGAGAAGACTTTGCAGAGCTTTATGCAAAATTTAAGGCTGAAATTGCACCCGAAGCCGAAAAGGTAAGGCAGGCAGGCGGACTCTTCATTATCGGTACAGAGCGTCACGAGTCCCGCCGTATTGATAATCAGCTTCGCGGTCGTGCGGGTCGTCAGGGAGACCCCGGTACAACAAGATTTTTCATATCCCTTGAGGATGATTTAATGCGTCTTTTCGCGGGTGATAAGCTAAGTCATATCCTTTCAGTATTTAAGGTGGATGAAAATATGGCATTCCAGGTAGGGATTCTTACAAACACCATCGAAAGCGCGCAGGGCAGGGTAGAGGCTAAAAACTTTGGTATCCGCGAAAGAGTTTTGGAGTACGACGATGTTATGAACCAACAGCGTGCGCTTATCTATAAGCAACGTAATCAGGTGCTTGACGGTGAGGATATCAAGCAAAAAATCCGTGGTATGGTAACCAAAACCCTATGCGAAGAGCTTGAAAAGCATATTGATGCTAATGCCACACCCGACGAATGGAATTTTGCCCTT
>JAZQGH010000128.1:0-2990 GCA_045539925.1 Acutalibacteraceae bacterium
GCCGAGCGAGGCTTTGCCGTATCAATATAATTTTTGATTTTTAAGGTATCGGGAATGTTACGGAGTGTGAAAACGTTGCTACCGTGAGCACCGTCAATGTTTGGTCTTATCGGCTCGGCGCCCATAGACAAAATAAGGTTATCATAGGTTTCTTCATAGGTTTCGCCTGTACGAAGATTTTTGACGGTTACAGTTTTGGTATCGGGGCTTATCTTAACCGCCTCGTTTAAAACTCTTACATCAATATTAAAACGTGCCTTAAAGCTTTGAGGCGTTTGTAGAGTCAAATCCTCGCGGTCAGTGATGACACCGCCGATATAATACGGCAGACCGCAGTTGGCAAAGGACACATATTCGCCACGCTCCAAAATAATAATTTCGGCTTTTTCATCCAGTCTGCGAAGTCGCGCCGCTGCAGTTGCGCCGCCTGCAACACCGCCTATAATAATGGTTTTCATTTGTGTGCCCTCCCCAAATTTAGTATATATTTACTTTACTTTTTCTATTGTCCGTTTTTACTGGACTTGTTCATTTCTGCGACACTTTCTTTGATTAAACAAATTTGACTGCCGTTCCGTAGACAATTACCTCGGCTGCACCCTGCATAACCGCAGAAGATGCGTAGCGAATATTAACCACCGCATCTGCACCGAGTTCTTCGGCTTCAGCAACCATTCTCTTGGTAGCAAGAGCACGAGCTTCGTTCATCATTTCGTTGTAAGATTTAAGTTCTCCGCCGACTAAGGTTTTGAAACTTTGGGAAATATCTTTTCCAATATGTTTAGATTGGATTGTGCTGCCTTTTACAAGACCTAACATTTCTAATTCTTTTCCAGTAATGTAATCAGTATTTACTAAGATCATCTTCTTCACCTTTCTTTATTTCATTTATTCTTTCTATGCAAACTTTGAGCATAACAGCAGAAAGCGCAAGTGGAATAATGCCTAAAAGCCATTTCCAAATACCGTCTATTAATGCTATCAAAATACCAAAGTAAACAACATAATATAATACCACTATTACCGAAATAATAATTGGTGCTAATATTTTTCTTTTATGTGATTTCATGATTTTTACTCCGAAAAATTATTTGTCAATCCTTAATTCATCTATTTTGCAGAGGGATATACTCGTTTTCTTCTTTCACATTTATATATGCGGGACGAATAATTTTTCCTGCGTTTTGTATTTCTTCCATACGGTGTGCACTCCAACCTGCAATTCTTGCAACAGCGAATATGGGCGTAAACAATTCGTAGGGTAGACCAAGCATTTTATAGACCATACCTGAATAAAAGTCAACATTGGCACTGACACCTTTATACATTTTACGCTTCTCGGCAATAATTTCGGGTGCCATTTTTTCTACGGTTTGATACAACTCAAACTCATCGTGAAGACCTTTTTCCACCGAAAGTTGTTCAGCGTAATAGCGTAATATGTCGGCTCTCGGATCAGATAATGAATATACTGCATGTCCCATACCGTATATAAGTCCCGATTTATCAAATGCTTGTTTATCAAGAATCCTAACAAGATAATCCTTAACCTCATTTTTATCTTTGATGTTAATATTGGCTTTCATATCATCAAACATTTGCATAACTTTGATATTTGCACCGCCATGACGAGGGCCTTTTAAGGAACCGAGTGCCGCCGAAATAGCGGAATAGGTATCTGTTCCGGAAGAGGTAACGACATGTGTAGTGAATGTTGAGTTATTACCGCCGCCATGTTCAGCGTGGAGAACAAGTGCAAGGTCGAGCAGCTCTGCTTCAAGTGGTGTGTACTGTCCATCCTCTCGTAGTATGTAGAGCAAATTTTCAGCCGTATTCAATTCCTTTTTGGGATGATGAATGAATAAACTTTGCCCTTTGTGATAATGCTGGTAAGAATGATAACTGTAAACGGCGAGAAGCGGAAATTCTGCTATTAACTGTAAGCATTGACGCAAGATATTTGCAGTGGAAATATCATCAGGGTTATCATCATAAGCATAAAGAGCCAATACACTTCTTGACAAAATGTTCATCATATCCTTGCCGGGAGCTTTCAAAATCATATCACGCACAAAGGAAGGCGGCAAGGAACGGTAAAACGATAGCTGTTCACAAAAACGATTCAACTCATCGCTTGTTGGAAGTTTAGAAAACAAAAGCAAAAATACAGTTTCCTCAAAACCGGGACGACCATCAGAAACAAAACCTTTTACAAGGTCACGAACATTGATGCCTCTGTAATAAAGCTGTCCTTCGCAAGGAATATCATTTCCTTCAGCATCCTTTGTCTTGGCCTTTATACATGAAACTTCTGTGAGTCCGGCAACAACGCCATTACCATCAATGTCACGAAGTCCACGCTTTACATCGTGCTTTGTATACATATCCGGAACAATATGGTTACTTATATCTGATAAAGAAGCAAGTTCTTTAATATACGGTGTGATTTCGGAATAGCTCATTGTATTTCCTCCTTATATAATGATAAATATTAATTTCATTATATCATATTTAATCAACAAACACAACAAATATCGAAAGTGCATTAAACTTAAGTTGCAGTATATCCTTAATTATTGTATAATAAACATATAGGAGGTTTTCTTAATGAAAATACAGTTTATAGGAGCAACACATGAAGTTACAGGAAGTTGTACTCTCTTGGAAATAAATAACAGATACTTTTTGGTCGATTGCGGAATGGAGCAAGGTAAGGATATTTTCCAAAATATCAGCTTGCCGATTGCCGCAAATCAAATTGATTCCGTTTTCTTGACACACGCACATATTGACCATTCCGGCATGTTGCCAAAGTTATATAAGGATGGCTTTAAAGGAAAAATCTATGCAACCGATGTAACCTGCGATTTATGTGACATTATGTTGCGTGATTCCGCACACATTCAGGAAACCGAAGCAAAATGGCGTTCCAGAAAAGCAGAGCGTGCAGGACTGGATACCTATGAGCCGGTATACGATATGCAGGATGC
>JAZQGH010000129.1:0-11078 GCA_045539925.1 Acutalibacteraceae bacterium
TTCCTCGTATATCAAAAAATAACGTTATTTACAAAACTCTTCGACCTTAAAGGAGTGGATTTTTGAGTAGATTTTGGTGAAGAGAAGTTCATAAGGCTGACGCCTACGAACGACGATGAGCCAAAAGATGCCTAAAATCCACCCTTTAAGGCTGGTTCGGGTTTAAAGGGTTTGGTTAACCTCTTCAATAATACATTTGCCTTCAGACTCATATATACAAAAGCTATTTTCGCACTTCAATTTTCAACACCTCATAAACTTAATATTATACTCTAACTATAACATATTTCCAAAACTTACGCAAGTGCGTATACGCGGAGACGCAAATCAACATACACTATCCTTGAGGTGATTTTTGATGAGCGTTAAAGATGCTGTTGCAGATAGATTTAAAAATCTCTGCGATCAAAGAAATATTAAAGTCAACGAATTAGCAAACATTTCGGGAGTAACTCCATCAACGGCATATAGTATGCTGGACAAAAATCGAAGAGATGTTTCCATTGTTACAATAAAAAAGTTCTGCGACGGACTGGATATAACCTTGGGCGAATTTTTCTCCACTCCAGAGTTTGACAGCTTAGAACAGGAAATTAAATAAAATATGGCAGGAAGCGTAAGTTCCTGCCTTGTTTTTATCTAAAACAAATTCCCCAGTATAAAAACGTGGTCGTTTCTCATATGGCGGAGGGCTATTTTTGCCTCGCTACAATTGCTTTTAAACTCGGGGATACTCTCCTTATCCGCCAGAGGCGACACCGATGCTACCCTCTCCCCTATCTCGTCGAGTATGCTGTGATTAACAAAGGCTGCTAGGAACGGCTCCCTTTTTTCGAAGATTTTTTCCGCCTTGGAGCAGTGTTCCTTAGCCTTATCGTAACTGCCCTTGTCCATAAGCTCCTCGCCCTGTGTAAGCGCATCATCTATTTGCTCATAGGTAGAGGTGACAAACCGAGTACCGTAAAGGCTCAGCCCCAGCACTAGCCCTAAAATCACAAGACTTATTATAAACCGCTTCAACCTGCCGCCTCCTTTTTAACTATGATTTCGGCTCCGCCTGAGTCGAGCGTCATCAGCATTACATCACTCGGGCGCATTCCCTTTTTAGACAGTCTTCTTATAATCTCCTGTCGTGTAACTCCAAGCGACTTTACCGATTCGGCAAGTATCTTACCGTCGCTTATAACGGGCAGAGGCAGTTCGGCAGGTGCTTTTTGCACCTTTATATCTCCAACAGTGGCAGGCTGACTTTTAGATTTAAGCAGCACACTCAGGTTCCCTCCCGTTTCAAGCACGGCAAAGGAGACGGTGGATATATCAAACACCTGCTGATTTCTGAGCATCTCCACAAGGTCGAGCACCGTCATTCGCACCTTTTTTAGCTCCCTTTGGTCTATAATTCCGTCCTTTATAAGTATAACGCTTTTTCCCGATATAAGTTTTCGTATAAAAAAGCTTTTAAGAGACAGGATTGAGACCATTATCTCTAATGTGACAAGGGTAAATATTGCCGAAACTCCGAAAAGTATGGGCTGGTCGGTATCCTGAAGGGGCATAGCCGCTATTTCGGATATAAGGAGGGTAACCACAAGCTCCCCAGGCTGCATATCCCCTATCTGCCGTTTACCCATAAGACGTATGCTTATTATCACTATTATATATAAAATTATCGTTCTGTAGACGGTTATAAACATAAAAAAATCACCATAATTATTATTTACGGTGATTTTTGTTTTATGAGTTTTTAATTTTGTAGGAAAGGCGCATCAGAGTGTCACCAAAATGGACGTTTTCTACCGAAACCTCAGGGTGTTTTATTCCTATATCGTAGTGGGAGAAGTTCCAAAAGCCTGTGAACCCAAGCTCAATAAGTTTTTCTGCCAGTTCGGGTGCGGCAGAAGATGGTACACACATAAAGGCGGCTTTCGGAGAATGTTCTTTGCAGAAAGCCTCCAGCTCGTTGAGAGAGCTGACGGTTATATCTGCAACCCTTTTTCCAATGACCTGCGGGTCAACATCGAAGGCGCCTATAAGATTAAAGCCCTGTTTTTGAAAGTTCATATTTTCGGCAACCACTATACCAAGCTTACCCACACCCAGCATTATGGCAGGAGTGGCTTCTTTAAGACCGAGTATCTCGCCTATTCCGTCGTAGAGCATTTCGATATTATAACCGTAGCCCTGCTGACCGAAACCGCCGAAGCAGTTGAGATCCTGCCTTATCTGACTTGCAGTAAGATTCATTCTCTTAGCAAGTTCTCCCGAGGAAATTCGCGTGAAGCCCTGTTTTTTAAGCTCTCCTAAAAAACGGTAGTATCTGGGAAGGCGTTTAATGACCGATATAGATATGTTATTGTTGTCTTTCATATTATATATATGCCTCCCACGTTAAGAATTCTTTATTATTATATCACTTTTTTAAAAAAAGTAAATAAAAAACTTGACAAACAGAAATTTTCTGATATAATGAAATCAGTAAAGATTACTGATTTTGAAAAGGAGGTCGCAATGAGAAACTATTCAAGGCAGCGTGAAGCCATTTTAAATGTGCTTTGCTCTACAAAATCCCACCCCACCGCCGCCTGGATATACGACAATGTTCGTATGGTTTTGCCAAACATAAGTCTGGGTACGGTGTACAGAAATCTTGCCCTGCTTGAGCAGGACGGACTTATCAGAAAAATCCCTGTTGGCGACAATCACGAGCATTTCGACGGCGACACTACCCAACACAGCCATTTCTATTGCAAGTGCTGTGAAGAAATCACCGACATCTTTATCGAAACCGAAGCCGCCCGAACTCAGGTTGAAAAAGAAACGGGTGCCAGGGTCGACTCGGGTACATATACCTTTACGGGTGTGTGTGAAAAATGTCTTGACGACAAACAGTAAAAAAATAATAAACTTATTGGAGGAAAATTTTTATGAAAAAGTATGTATGTATGATCTGCGGTTATGTTCACGAAGGCGACAGTGCTCCCGACCAGTGCCCCATCTGCAAGGCTAAGGCTGATAAATTCAAGGAGCAGGCAGGCGAGAAATCCTGGGCTGCTGAGCATGTTGTAGGCGTTGCAAAGGGCGTTGACGAGAGAATTATTGAGGGTCTTCGCGAGAACTTTAACGGCGAGTGCAGTGAGGTTGGTATGTACCTTGCTATGGCAAGGGTTGCACACCGCGAGGGTTATCCCGAAATAGGACTTTACTGGGAAAAGGCAGCCTACGAAGAGGCTGAGCACGCTGCTAAGTTCGCAGAGCTTTTAGGAGAGGTTTTAACCGATTCTACCAAGAAGAATCTCGAGATGCGCGTAGATGCTGAAAACGGCGCTACAATGGGCAAGTTTGAACTTGCAAAGCTTGCTAAAGAGCTTGGGCTCGACGCTATCCACGATACCGTTCACGAAATGGCACGTGATGAAGCCCGTCACGGCAAGGCATTTGAGGGACTTTTGAACAGATACTTCAAATAATCGAAAAACCGCATAAAGTTATGCTGCTTCTATCGAAAGCAAGAATATTTCATAACATTCAATATAAACTACTATTAAAACAAAAAGGAGAATTTGCTATGGATAAATATGTTTGCCCTTGCGGCTATGTTTACGACCCTGAGCTTGGCGACCCTGATAACGGAGTAGCTCCGGGCACCCCTTGGGAAAATGTTCCCGAAGACTGGGTTTGCCCCGTTTGCTCGCTCGGTAAAGAAATGTTCGAAAAGGAATAAAACAAGGTTATTTGGACATTCACCGTTTGGTGAGTGTCCTTTTTTTGTAAATTTTAATGGCTTTACATTTAGATGCCGTTGTGGTAAAATGTTCTTGCGACGCTAACTGAATAAAATTACTCACAGGTGGGAAATTACCTTGGTAAAAGGTGTTTTCCTCTATTCCCCTGTGGGTTTCGGTTAGTGTCGCAACTTTCCGAGGGGACACTTTTTCGGCACATCCTTCGGGGTGTGCTTTTTTATTGTGAGATAAAAAAGATATGAGAAAAAAGCAAATAATTGACATAACAGGCGTTCCGTTAACACCAAGCCGACAAGGTCGCAAATGTGTAGGAAACGGTGAGCATCCTGAATATGAGTGTTGCTGTGATGAGTGTGCTTATTATTTGAAATGCTTTCCGCAATACGATTGGCGGTTAACCAAACCATTCAAACTCAAATCAGGTTTTGGAAGACAAATTTTTCGCTATGCTTCGTCAAAATACTCGTAAATCCGACAGGATTTACTGCGTTTTTTCCTCGCGTATCAAAAAATTACATTGCTTACAAAACTCTTCGACCTTAAAGGAGCGGTTTTTTGAGTGGATTTTGGTAAAGAGGAGTTCGTAAGGCTTTCGCCTACGGACGACGATGAGCCGAAAGATGCCTTAAAAACCGCCATTTAAGGCTGGTTCGGGTTTAAAGGGTTTGGTTAAATAAAAATAAGTTGAAAAAGCGGTTTTATATAAAAAATTTTTGCTCCATAAGTTCACGGGCGGGACGGTAGATAGCCAGAAAGATGAGCAGTCCGCCTAAAATAGCGAGAGCTATAAGGGGATAAAAGGACCAACCTATAAAACGCATACCCTCAAAGGTTATGCACATCAGCAGCTCTACAGTTGGCATAAATGCAGCAAGAGCGAGAATTGCGCCTCCGAAAATATAGAGCTTACCTCTTCTGAGATACCTTGTCAGGGTGACAACCGCCGCAACTATAAGGCAGATACCGCCCACAACGGGAAAGGCAAAGCTTAAAAACCAAGCTCCTTTTGTTGCAAGGTTTATATACAAAAGATAACATCCCAGTGCCGCAAAACCGCAGGGTACAAAAATGACGGGGTTGGGTTTTTTAAACCAGCTTGGCAAAACGGTGCAGACATAGGTAAATATACTTGCACCCAGCACATAGCCCGACCAAGAGATTCCCCCTGTATACTGCAGGTCGCACAGCAGTGTTGTAAGGATACCCAAAAGCATTATTGCCGTTGCAATTATCTGTGGCAGGAATGCGTTCTTTTCGGGAACGGGATATTTTCCCTTAGGGAACATACCCTCCCCCTCGGGTTGTGTGATTTCGGGATGATAGACCTTAGTCTTACACAAAGGACATATTTTTTCGCTGTCAGAAAGCTTTACTCCGCATTTTATACAGTACATTATCTGTCACCTCCGTTACTCTGAACCTCTGCAGGAATACCAAGCTCGTCGAGCACCCTATAGAAGTGATGCTCTACCTCGGATTCCTTTATATTTCTTATAAAGCTTATATTAAGCTCGTTGCCGTAGGAAATAACACCGCAGTTGTACGGCGACTCTGCCTGAACGCCCAGAATAAAATCAAACCGCTTCACATAGGGCTTCATAGCCTCGGGAATATCCACCGCACCGAGGTTGGACATAGAAAAACAGGACTTTTTCTCCCCTACTGCATCGAAAATCGCTTTCATAACGATATTTTTTATGAATAACGGCATTATTCTTACTGCCATTATGCGTTCACTTTTAACATTTGTGGCTATTTTCATACTCATTTGCTTAGGCGTTATCTCTGCACCCATTTTATGCTTTATTACCGAGAGAATTTCCTCAAAGCTGTACTCACCTAAGCGAGGCAATATCTCAGGTGTGGTGTACATAGCAAAATTTCTCAGGGTTTTACTGCCGAATAGCTTACGCAGATTCACAGGAATAAGAATTTTTATAGGTCTGCGCCTTTTTATATTCGGCACCTTTTCCTTTTGCAGATTCTGAAGTGCCTGCATTATCACCGCACACATAAAGGCTGTAATACTGGCGCCGTACTCGTGTGCCTTCTCTCTGACCTTATCCACAGGCAGTGTAAAGCAGGTAACATTTAAAAAGCCTGCCGTTTCGGGCGTACCCAAAATCTGCCAAGCGGTATTTTCTTTTCGGTCGGCACAAACTGTACCTGCGTGTTTCTGGAAGCTATCCTCAAACTCTGCCTCGTCGGGCTCTTCGAGTCTGCCCAGCACTCCCTTTTCCGAGGGTAGATGCAAACCCGTTTTAAGCTGAAGATACTCGGCAACAAGGCTTTTTAAAAAGACAAGTGCCCCGTTTCCGTCGGTAAGGGAATGAAAAACCTCAATGGCAATTCGGTTTTTGTAGACAAGCACCCTGAAGGCACAGCGTCGGGTCTCTTTTTTGGTCATCCAGCAGAGCGGATAGCTGAAGTCGTCCCTGATTTCGGGCGAGGCGGAAAGCTCTTGCAGATAGTACCAGAAAATACCCTTTCGAAGCCTTACCGCGATAGACGGAAACCGTCTTACCGTTACATCAAGAGCAGTCTGCAGAACCTCTTTGTCTATTTCCTCAAAAAGGGTCATAGAAAGGCGGAAAACATTACTCCAGCCCCTGCGCCTTGCGGCAGGGTATATTTTAGCGGCATTATCGAGACGAAGCCACCTGAGCTTTCTTTCTGCCGACATAACGCGGTTTAAAAATCGGTCTATCTCGGCAAAATCTCTGCTGTCCTCCTTAAGACCGTAAAGAAGATATGCGTGGGGTCGGTCCTTTTTGGTTACAAGACGAGCGTTTGCCCCTGCCTCGGTAAGCTTTTTACACATCTCGGTAGCATCACTTAAAAGTATTTCGTTTTCTGCCGCAAAAATCAGCGAGGGCGGCATACCCAGAAGATCGGCAAACAGCGGGGAAGCATAGGGAGACAAGCGTTCGGTAGTATAGTTGTCGGCATAAAAATCGAGAAGGGCTTTTGTGAGTGTAGGGTCACTCTCGGCATTGCTTTTATAGGAGCTGCCCGAGCCCGTAAGGTCGGTCCAAGGGGAAATGGCGATTATTCCGCAGGGCAAGGGTTTTCCCAGTTCTTTAAGCCTTAAACAAAGGGCATAGCAAAGCCCTCCCCCTGCACTCTCACCGCAGAGTGTTATTCTGTCGGGCGTATAGCCCTTTGAGAGCAAATAAAAATAAGCCTCCACCGAATCGTCAAGTGCGGCGGGAAAGGGATGCTCGGGAGCAAGACGGTAGGCGGCGCAGAAAACCCTTGTGCCTGTTCGTGCCGCAAGCATTGAACCGAAGCCCTTTGCATAATCTATACCGCCGCAGGTATATCCTCCGCCGTGAAGATAGAGTATAACCCCCTGCCTACGCTCGTCATAAGGTATCATCCAAGCACCCGAAAAGACTTCGAAACGATGCTCGTGGGTGACCACATGGTCTTTATAGCGCATCTCCATAAGCTCACCTATTTTATCCTGACCCCGTCGTATCATTTTAAGTGAGCGCACCGACAGTATGGGTTTTATAAGAGAAAGCTGTTTTAAAACTGTTTTAGCAGATATTGACATTTATCGGTGCCGTCCTTTGATACTTTGTTTGTTTTTATTTTATCTGAATACGCTTTCCTTGTCAACAATTACACTGTGTAATTAGCCTTGACAAATGGCTTAAAATATGTTAGCATAATAAAAAATAATTCTACCATAAGGAGTGTTTATAAATGGAAAGAATCAAGACCTTATCTTCACGCGATCTCGAGGCTTCTGCTAAGACCGGTGGCTGTGGCGAATGCCAGACCTCTTGCCAGTCTGCAAGTAAGACTTCCTGCTCTGTTGCTAACCAGCAGTGCGAAAAGTGCAAAGAGAGCAAATAATTAAGGCTTAAAGCTTTGCCGCAGAGTTATCTGCGGCAATTTTTCTGTGAGAAGGAACTTTTAAATGATACACGCATATAAGCTTAACGGATATAATATTATTCTCGATGTGAACTCGGGCTGTGTTCACGTGGTTGACGAGGTTGCTTTTGATATTATTTCCGATTATGAAAAAAAAGAAAAAGAACTTATAAAAGAAGAAATTCTGACAAAATATGCCGACAGACCCGACGTAACGAGTGAGGATATTGACTGCGTTTTTGAGGACATCGAAGCCTTAAAGGCTCAGGGTAAGCTCTTCACCGAGGACAAATACAGAGCACTGGCTACTCAGTTTAAAAAGCGTCAGTCGGTTATAAAGGCTATCTGTCTGCACGTTGCACACGACTGCAACCTTGCCTGTAAATACTGCTTTGCATGTGAGGGTGAGTATCACGGACCCCGCGGTCTTATGTCCTTTGAGGTGGGAAAACAGGCTCTTGATTTTCTTATAGCAAATTCGGGCAGTCGCAAAAACCTAGAGGTAGACTTTTTCGGTGGAGAGCCCTCCCTCAACTTTGATGTTGTTAAAAGGCTTGTTGAATACGGCAGAAGCATCGAAAAGGAAAAGGGTAAAAATTTCCGCTTTACATACACCACCAACGGTGTTATCCTAACCGACGAAATAATGGAGTTCTGCAACAAGGAAATGAGTAATGTGGTGCTCTCCTTAGACGGCAGAAAAGAGATAAACGACAAAATGAGGGTAAACCGCGGCGGTGTAGGGTCTTATGACACTATTGTTCCCAAGTTTCAAAAATTTGTTGAGACCAGAGGCGGTAAGGACTATTATATCCGCGGCACCTACACCCGTTTTAACAAGGATTTTGCCGCAGACATTCTGCATATGGCAGATTTAGGCTTTAAGGAAATTTCTATTGAGCCTGTGGTTGCCGACCCTTCAGCTCCCTACGCCCTGAAAGAAGAAGACCTGCCCGAGCTTTTAGAGCAATATGAAATTCTGGCAAAAGAAATGATTAAAAGGAACAAAAAAGGTGAGGGCTTTACCTTCTACCACTATATGATAGACCTAGACGGCGGACCCTGTGTTGTAAAACGCGTTTCGGGTTGCGGTGTGGGTACAGAATATATGGCGGTGACCCCTGAGGGAGACCTTTATCCCTGCCACCAGTTTGTAGGAAACGAAGACTTTAAGCTGGGAAATGTTTTTGAGGGAGTTAAAAATGCTGAGGTCTGTGAGCAATTCAAGCAGTGCAATATTTATTCCCACACCGAGTGTGACGACTGCTTTGCCCGTATGTACTGCTCAGGCGGATGCGCCGCTAATGCCTACAACTCCACAGGCAGTGTAAACGGAGTATATAAGCTTGGCTGTGAGCTTCACAAAAAGCGCATTGAATGTGCTATTATGATAAAGGCTGCCGAAGCCTTTGGGGAGGAATAGTATGCTAAAATACATATTCCCCCTATCCTATCCTAAAAAAAACGTATGGCTGAGTGCTGTAGGATATTTTATTCTCTATTTTGCCTCTTCCCTTTTTAAGGGCACTTTTATATACTTTTTCGGTGAAGGGACTACCCTTGGCAATCTCGGCGGCATAGTCGCACTTGCCGCTACCGTATACATTTTTATCGGACTTCTTCTTTTGTGCTTTGACCATCTGAAAATTGGACGAAAATAAACAAATACTCCGCAAACTAACAGTCTGCGGAGTATTTCTTATTTATTTGCTAAAAACTGATGAAAAGCTTCATACATCCCTGTAGATGCAAGGCCTGAAATCATTCCGCCAAGCAGAACATCAGGGGTAAAGGCAAAGCCGCTCACCCAAAGATTGAGTGCAGTTCCCAGCACCGCCATAATCAGCGGTATGAATTTGTTTACCTTATCGGTGCTGACGACATTCTTCAGAACATAGCCCACGCAAAGGCAGATGGCAACCACCACCAGCACGATATAGTTGTTTAAAAACTCCATTTTTATACCTCCTATACGATTATCGCATCATATCCTTTTGACTTAAGCTCTTCTGCAAATTTTTCGGCATTTTCTTTTACACGGAATGCGCCAACCTGAACACGGTACAGTCCGTCTGCGGGTGCTGTAGCTTTTTTAGTCAGTCCGCCTCGTCTTACAATGACCTCGACGATTGCCTTGGCGCATTTATCGGCATAGTCCTCCGAAAGGATTATAGGCACATCGGTAGCACTGTCCATAAAGCCAAGCTCTAAAAGTACCGCAGGCATTTTTGTAAGCCGACATTCGGCAAGATTAGCTGTTGCCAGAGGCTGTGCGCGATTGCCCTTAAGACCCGTTTTTTCAATAAGTGCCTCATAAAGCTCCTTCTGCCACTGCTTTGTAGCTTCGCTTACGTTGGTATAGGTGTAGGCAACGATACCACCGCCACTGCCTCCGCCGATACCTGCGTTATGGTGAATTGAGATATACACATCTGCGCCGAAGCTGTTAGCGGCAGCTGCCCTTTCTTCCACCGAGATATTCTTTTCACCCTGAGTATCGTCGGTGCGAAGCAGAGAATATCCTTCGTATGCCGAAAGCTGTTTTTCTATCTTGTCCGCAATACGGTCGTTAAGCGTCCATTCCCTTGTTTCGTTTTTGTCGAGGGCTTTTAACACCCTTTTTCCAGAAGTGTATTTGTAGTGTCCTGCTGTAAGTGCAATTTTAAGCATATTTTTCCTCCTTTCAAACTTAATTGTTGGGTTGGTGATACCTTCTAAGGTCATCTATCCTATGATTTATAACCTTGAATTTTTCTTCGAACACCTTATTATCTTCCTCGAGCTGATAGGTGCGTTCGACTATGCGGTTGTGCTTTTCCACCTTCATTTCAAGCTGTTCTATACGGTACTGCCACACCTTGTTGGAGATAAGTGCCGCTATAAGAGAGCCGAGCCCAGAGCCGCAAAGACCTATTACAGCCACGATTACCGCGTCACTCATAGGGTGTTTCTCTCCTCTGCCTTTATCTGCTCCACAAAGGCATTATACTCGGCGAATTCCTCGGGTTTAGTGTCGCGTTGGCGGAGAATGGCAAGTTCATCGTCGACCGAATATTTTTCACGGATACGGTTTACCACCCTCTGCTCGTAAGGGATAGGCGGAATTTTTTGCAGCTGAGCAATTTCCTCTGCCGTCATATCCCTGTAAATTCCGTTATCGTACATTCTCATTATACATCTACCCCCCACATCTCAATTTTTGTGTCTTTTTGAAAGTCACCGTTATTAGCAGAAAATCGCAGTTCTGCAATGCTATCAGCAGAGCAAGGTTTAGAATAATTTTGAAACTGTGTATAGTCGCCAACACCGCTATGTGCCTCAATAAACATTTTTCCATTTTCTATCCACGCGTCTACATAAGCATTAACATAATCCTTCCTAACAAACAACGTTGCGTATGTTAAATTATATGGCGAAAGAATTGTCAAATCAAAATTGCCTGTACCGCCG
>JAZQGH010000130.1:0-2459 GCA_045539925.1 Acutalibacteraceae bacterium
TTGGAGAATGCCATACCTGCAAGGCACTGAGCATTGTGCATAGAAGCACGCTTTTGCATATCGCCGTTGTAGGAGCCAACAAGATCTTCCTTAATCATCTTGATAGCAAAGATTGCAAGAGGATCGGTAAATTCACAGTTGGCAGTGGAAACATATGCCTCGATTGCATGAGTCATAGCATCCATACCGGTATGAGCGGTGAGCTTCTTGGGCATGGTCTCAGCAAGCTCGGGATCAACAATTGCAACGTCGGGAGTAATCTCGAAGTCGGCAAGAGGATACTTGACACCCTTCTTATAGTCGGTAATAACTGAGAAAGCGGTAACCTCGGTTGCTGTACCGGAAGTGGATGGAATTGCGCAAAAGTGAGCCTTCTTACGAAGCTCAGGAATACCAAACACTACGCACATTTCCTCAAAGGTAATTTCGGGATACTCATACTTGATCCACATTGCCTTTGCAGCGTCGATGGGTGAACCACCACCAATTGCAACGATCCAGTCTGGCTGGAACGCGAGCATAGCCTCAGCTCCGCGCATAACGGTGTCAACAGAAGGATCGGGTTCGATACCTTCAAAAAGCTCAACCTCCATGCCTGCTTCCTTGAGGTAGGAAACAACCTTGTCAAGGAAACCGAAGCGCTTCATAGAGCCACCGCCAACACAAACCATTGCGCGAGTTCCCTTAAGAGTCTTAAGCGCCTCAAGAGCGCCCTTGCCATGATAAAGATCACGAGGTAAAGTAAAACGTGCCATAAATAAAATCTCCTTTGAATTTATTTGATGATTTAGTTATACAACATATTTTTAATTCCAGAAATTCTTAATTTGGATAATCAGTGTTATCAATATCGATAATACCTATATCGAAACAAAAAGCCCAACCTTACACAAAGGTTGGGCGGAATAATCTGTTAAAGATACTTTCTTTTTGATTCACATAATTCTGTTATGAATTGGCGGTCCAATTTTGATAGCTTGTATCCGTTTTTATAAATAAGTAAGTCTTTATAAATTTTTCGGTTTTCGCTACACTCTTTTTGAACAAGGTCATATCGTTCAAGAAGAGACTTAGGAATCGGAGATACCCACATAAAGGTTTCTAAATTCCTTGAGAGAAGTTCAAACTGGCTGGTGCGCTCGAAGACGAAGATCCGACGGTCAATATCATCGGAAAGTTCCTCTTTCACTACCTTGGATATCGGCATAGACGGTACATAAGGGTCTGCATGAGCAATCTCAATATAATCTACTAAATCATCAGAGGATATGGTGTCGAGCTTTGCTAATGGTGAATCCTTACTCATAATAATTTTATACGTAAACTCGGTAATCAGTTCGTAAGTAAAACCTTTTTCCTCAAGCATAGTCTTAAAATACATATCGTAGTTTTCCGCATAACGAACAATACCAAGCTTGTAATCGTGGTTAAGCATATTGTTTATAGTACGTTGGGAATTTGTTTCTTTATAGAATATCTCTGCAGCGTCTTTGGAGAGAGATTTAGAGAATTCTGCGAATGCCTCGCAAATATAACTTGCACGTGGAACTGAGATAGAAAATGTTTGTTTTTTGGGATGTCCCTTCTTGTAGTAGTTCTCTACCTGATCAATCTGTCCGAGAATGCTCTTCGCAAATTCAAGGAACTCCTCACCTTCCGGTGTCAGTTTCATGCCGTTTTGAGTACGATCAAAGATTGTTATACCGAGGTCAGCTTCCAACTCCTTGATGGAGCGACTGATATTTGGTGCTGCGATAAGCAACACTTCCGAAGCCTTGCTGAGCGACCCTGCCTTTGCCACTTCAAGTGCATGTTTCATATGCAATAAATTCAATCGATCTCACCACCTTTAAAAACATTATTTATATTATAACATTTTTTGCTGTTAAAATCAATCTGTTTTGTGAGGTGTAGAATCGACATTTCAGGATGTTTGTCATATTTAGTATAATACCTCATCCTAAATAAGTAAGCCTAAAGGATATAGAGTTTGCCAAACCGCAGGTTTATTTAGATTGTTTGTGGCTATTCATCTTTCTGAAATTCAAGAATATCCCCCGCTTCGCATTCGAGCACGTCGCATATGGCCGCGAGGGTGGCAAACCGAATAGCCGTTACTTTGTTGTTTTTGATTTTGGATAAGTTGACGTTAGAAATCCCCACACGCTCTGCAAGCTCGTTTAAGGACATTTTCCTCTCAACCATCATTCTATCCAAACGGAGTACTATTTTACCCATAGCGACCTCCTTACAGCAAACCGTCTACATCTTTTTCAAGCTCAGCACCGTGAACAAAGAACTGTGTCAGACAGAGGACAACAATTCCCATAAAAACGCCATTCATATCCATGCTGTTTTCCACGGCATCCACACCGATGATCAAACGGACAATAAAACTCATAAAAAGTCCGATTACAGGGACTGCAATAGAGAAAATACCAATCTCACGCATCATACGA
>JAZQGH010000131.1:0-9423 GCA_045539925.1 Acutalibacteraceae bacterium
TGCTTGGAGGTAACGCCGAGTATTTGGCAAAAGCGGCTCTTCGTCACGATGGGCTTAGCGAAGAGATGATACTCGAAGCCACAGGCTTTGGTGAAACTGTCAACGCTGATATTATTGCGGCTCGTGAAAAGTATAAAGAATATTATGCTGGCTTTAAGGCAGAAATCGCTCCCCACGCGGATGCCGTGCGTCAAAGCGGCGGTCTTTGCATCATTGGTACCGAGCGCCACGACTCGCGCCGTATCGATAATCAGCTTCGCGGTCGTGCAGGTCGTCAGGGAGACCCCGGACGTACCCGTTTTTATGTTGCTCTTGAAGATGACCTTATGCGTCTGTTCGGCGGTGAGCGTATGGCAATGATACTCAACACCTTTAAAACCGCCGAGAATATGCCTCTCCAGCACGATATGCTTTCTAAAACTATCGAATCAGCACAGGGCAAGATAGAAGCGAGAAACTTTGCCATTCGTAAAACGGTTTTAGAATATGATGACGTTATGAATCGTCAGCGTGAGCTTATCTACAAACAGCGCAATCAGGTGCTCGACGGTGAAGATATTCACGATACGGTAATGAAGATGATAGACAAGTTCATAGAGTCAGAGGTAGAAAACTACTGCGCCGACGAGGTTGCCGACGACTGGAATATCAGCGGACTGAAAGAGCAGTTCGGCGGTTGGCTACTCAAAACCGAAGACCTTGTATATACAAATGAGGACCTCAACACTCTTGAAAAAGATGATATTGCTAAAACCATAAAGGAAAGAGCATCAGAGCTTTATGAAGCCCGCGAGGCAGAATATTCAAAGGAGGTTGTGCGCGAGGTAGAACGCGTAATGCTTCTTACCAGTGTTGACCGAAACTGGATGGAACACATCGATGCTATGGAACAGCTCAAACAGGGCATAAACCTCAGAGCATACGGTCAGCACAATCCCGTTATAGCCTACCGTAACGAGGGCTATGAAATGTTTACCGCTATGACTGATGCTATCCGCGAACAGACCGCTCGCAGTGTGCTCACCGTTAAGATAAATAAAGAGACAGGTGTAAAACGTCAAAAGGTTGCCGAGGAGACCTCTACAGGCGGAGGCACCAAAACCGTTCGCGGCAAGGGTATAGTGAGCAAAAACGCTCTTTGTCCATGTGGAAGCGGTAAAAAGTATAAGCGTTGCTGCGGAAAAGATATAGAATAATTGAAAAAATGAGTGCAATCGCGGCTTTTTCCCTGCTCGAAGTACTTGTGTACGTCTTCGCAGTGAGAAAAGTCCCTTTGCTACTCATTTTTCCTAATTATTGGCTTAGAAGAAAATAGTGCAATCGGGGGCTTTTTCCCTGCTCGAAGTTCTTGTGTACGTCTTCGTCTTGTAAAAAAATTGTTCATTACAAAACTGCAACGCACTTAAAAATTAAAATTTTTAGCGGTAGACAAGGCAAAAAGCCGCGGTACGCGTCAGCGTTACCGCGGCTTTTTAACACAGAATACCGCAAAAATTTCGCATTTTTAAGTGAAATTGCCCTATGAAGTGTGCCCCTTCGGGGCTTTTCTCCTGCTCAGAGCACCTTTGTACGCCTATCGTGCCGAAGAAAAGCCTTTCTGCATCTTATTGAGACAGCTCCTTTGTATGCATGCATAAGGCACTTTATTTCCTGTATTTCATAGAATATTCCTTCGGTGCAATACCGAAATGCTTTTTAAAGCAACGGGAGAAATAGCCCAGCTCCGAAAAGGCACAGGCAGTCGCCACATCGGTCAACATAATGTTGCTTTGTTTAATAAGCTTTTTAGCCTTTTCAAGCCGCAGAATGCGTATATATATCATAGGACTAAGACCTGTAACAGACTTGAATTTTCGACAGAAATATGTTTCATCATAGCCAAATTTTCGACTAAGTGAAGCCGAAGATATGTTTTCGCAGAAGCTTTTGTTTACGAAATCCAGCACCTCTTTAAATCTTCCGCTGTCCTGCGGGACAGGATGCTCTGAATCTACACAGTGTTTAAAAAGCAGACCGATGAGACGGTATACTTCACCTACTGCAATAATATCGGATATACCGTCACTATTATCGTAAAGACTAAGTATCTCCTTTACTGAGGCAACAATATCCTTTTGCTCGGTTACAGGTGTGAAAGCCGTATTCTGTTCGTGCAGCGGTACTAAAAACCTTTCACTCGCACCCGTAGTATTATAAAATTTGCTTATGTCGAACATTATGACATCATAATTAGCCCCTGCTTTTTGACCCCTGCCGCTATGCGGAATACAGGGTGGAAAAATTGCAACCTGTCCCGCTTTTACCGAAACCGTTTGCTCGCCTAAGCTTACACTCAGACTGCCCGAATGCACAAAGAGTATTTCCATTCGGTCATGCCAGTGCATACTGAATCCTAAGCCATCGGGTTTTATAAAATTATGCTTTATTACCTTGACTGCACTGTCTCCGTAAAGAACAGGGGTAAGCTCTTTTTGATAATCAAGCTTCAAGTCTCTCACCTCAAAAAGTCAAAATTGTCCTCATTAAAGACTAAATAATCTACGCATATCGCGTATATCTATGTTATCATAAAAGTATAAATAATTCAATAAAAAAGGAGAATTCTTATGAAGATTGGCGTCTGTATCGGCTTTCATAATATAGATGAAATGTCAAAAAAATTCAAAAACCTTGTTGATCGCGGTTTTGACAACTGTCAGCTTATTTGTTGGAATATGTCCCTCTTCACTGAGGAAAATGCCAGACAGATAAATGCTCTGTGTGAAGAGTATAATGTAACTATTTCCGCATTCTGGTGCGGTTGGAAGGGTCCTGCCGAGTGGAATTTCTACAACGGTCCCAAAACACTGGGACTTGTTCCCCGTGAGTACAGAGAGATGCGCATTAAAAACCTCTGTGACGGCTCAGATTTTGCAAAGCTTTTGGGTGTAGAGAATGTGGTTACCCATATGGGCTTCATTCACGAGGATCTTAACGACCCCGAATTTGTGCCCTTTTGCGATGCAGTAAAGCGGGTGGCAGAGCACTGTAAGAAAAACGGGCAGTATCTTCTCTTTGAAACAGGACAGGAAACTCCGGTTACTATGCTTCGCTGTATAGAAACCGTTGGTTGCGATAATTTAGGTGTAAATCTTGACACCGCTAATCTCATTCTTTACGGTAAGGCAAATCCCGTAGACTCACTTGATGTATTTGGCAAATATGTGCGCAACCTTCACGCTAAGGACGGAACATACCCCACAAACGGTATGGAGCTCGGAAACGAAACCCGCATCGGTGAGGGCAAGGTGGATTTTAAGGGCGTTCTTACAAAGCTTCACGAGCTTGGCTACACAGGATATGTGACTATAGAGCGCGAAATTTCGGGTGAACAACAAATTCAGGATATTCTTGCCGCAAGAGAGTATCTGGCTGATATTATATCAAAGCTTTAAGGAGGAAATAAGTAATGTTAAAGGTTGGTTTAATAGGCTGTGGCGGAATTTCGGGCGTACACGTACCGGGTTGGCAGAAGCTACCCGACTGCGAAATCGTCGCAATATGTGATGTCCGTCAGGAAATGATGAATAAATATCCAGGTCCCCGCCAGTATTTAAGTCTTGACGAAATGCTCGAAAAGGAAGAGCTTGATATAGTTGATATATGTCTCCCCACATATCTTCACGCAGACGTTTCTGTAAAAGCTATGGAAAAGGGAATCAATGTTATCTGCGAAAAGCCTATTTCCTTAAATCGCAGTGATGTAGAGCGTGTATATGACTGTGCTGCAAAAAATAACGTTAAGTTTATGGTGGCTCAGGTTCTTCGTTTCTGGCCCGAGTTCGAAAAGGTTAAGGAGTTTTACGATAACGGCACCTATGGAAAGCTTCTCTGCGGCAGAATGCAGCGTCTCGGCAACACTCCCAAATGGAGCTGGGACGGTTGGATGCAGGATGAATCCAGAAGCGGTTATGTTCCCTTCGACCTTCACATCCACGATCTCGACTGGATAGTTTACACCTTCGGTGCACCTAAGAATCATACCGTATACCGCAGTCAGCGTGTAGAGCAGGATCATCTTACCGTAAATTACGAGTTCGAAGATTTCTACATAAATACCGAGGCTTGCTGGAACTGGGCACCTACACCCTTCAGAGCAGGCTTCCGCTTCCAGTTTGAAGAGGCTGTTGTAGAATACGACGGAAGTATGACGGTTTTTGAGAACGGCGGAAATATCATAAAGCTTGCCGAAGAAGCAGGGGAGGCAGGAGTTATCAACCTTCCTCAGACCGACGCATACGGCGAGGAAATCAGATACTTCAGAGATTGCGTCGTAAACAATACCTCGGTCGATAAGGTAAAGGCTGAAGAACTCGCAACCGTTCTCGACATCCTTGGCACATTTAAGAAATAAAAAACAGGAGTGCTTCAGTAACCAAACCCACTAATAACAGAAAAGAGAAGATTCATTGATGTGCGCCTCCGATAGTGTTTAACTTTTGGAGTGCATATCAGAACGAATCTTCTCTTTCTTTTTTCATTAGTTTTTAGTTTAATGATATTGGCTACGATAAGCTTTATTTTTATCTTATTTTCTTGCTATCCAAACCAGCATATCGCTTTCTCCGCGATTAGCAAACGCAAAATAGGGGATAAGCTTTAAGTCTTTTTTGTCAAATTCGTCGTTTGCCTCAAAATAGAGAGCGTCGGTCTTCCTCGGAAGATAAGCTTCCGTATTAAGCGAGGGAACCAGAAAGTCGGTATCTCCAAGGTCGAATTCTTCTTTGGGGTCAAGCAGCATCGAATGTATGCTGAAAGGATTATCAATACACTCACCGCAGTAAACTACAGGTCCGCGTGTAACAGCAATTCTACCTGCGTTTTCGTGAACTTTTGGGTTTGCCGCAATGCATTTTATCGGCATATCGAGGACTAATTCTACATTTTTTGCCTTAACATAAGCGTAACCGTCTTTAAAGTCATATTCACAGTTTAGGGTGAAGCTGCCGCACCAGTCGGGGATGCGCAGAGCAAGTTTTTTCTTACCTTTACAGTCGATTTTAATGTTACCGTCGGCGGGGTACGCGGTTTTAACAATAATTTTTGTGTCGCCCAAATCTGCCTCGCAGTCCATATACTGGTTCACAAACACAGTATCATCATTTTCAGAAAATGCATAATTTCAAACCGAGGGAATAAACCTTACCATATTTGGGGGACAGCAGGAACAACCGAAGATTTCAACCCTCTGGGTTATGGGGTATCTGCGTTTTTCGGTTACACTGGTGTCAACATTGTTGAACTTCAGATCTATGGCTAAGGGGTTTTCATAGAAGAAGCTTTTGCCGTCCATAGATATTCCCGAAAGAACGCCGTTGTATAAAGCACGTTCAAGAACGTCGGCATATTTCACCTTTCCAGTGATTTCGAACATTCTGTGGCAGAAGAAAACAAGTGCAATGGCGGCACAGGTCTCGGTATAGGCGGTGCGATTAGGCAGGTCGAAGTCTACAGTAAATGCCTCTCCCTGAGGGGATGATCCCACACCGCCTGTTATGTACATACGTTTTGTGACAATGTTATCAAAACAGCGTTCACAAGCAGCGAGGAGCTCGGCGTCTTTGTACTCATAAGCAACATCCGCCATTCCGCTTAGAAGATAAAGCGCTCTTACTGCGTGACCTTCTGCGGTAGAACGCTCACGCAGGGGCATTTCATCCTGATTATAGTTTTCGTTAGCCGCCCACCAAAGCTTTCGTCCGTCGCGGTCGTTATTTCCGTGAAGGTCTATAAAATGCTTTGCAAGGTCGGCGTAACGCTTTTCTCCCGTAGCCTTATAAAGCTTCATAAGAGCAAGCTCAAGCTCAGGGTGACCTGGGGTGGCAAAGCCTGCCGACTGCTCCTCCTTAAATACCTTCTCTACATAGTCTGTATATTTGCGCATAGCACGAAGAAACTTATCCTTGCCCGTGGCAGTTTTATATGCAACTGCAGCCTCAATCAGGTGACCCAGACAGTAAAGCTCGTGACGGTCGCGGTTTGAAAACTTCGGCTCGTCTATAACGAGAAAATAACTGTTAAAATATCCGTTTTCATCGGCATTGTTTACTATATTGTCAACAGCGTTATCACAGATTTCTTCAAGCTCGGGGGCGTCGTTTTGCTGTAATATATACGCCACACCCTCTATCCATTTTGCAACATCCGAATCCCAGAAAAAGTGGGGCTTTGCTTTTTCTTCATCCCCCTCTTTCCACTTGCATTTTAGAGCTTCAAAGCGATAGGTGTCCACAAATCTGTCGTAGACAGCCTTCACAGTGGAATTCATACACATTTCCTGTTTAGCCTTCCAAAATCCGTCATTGATTTTCACATTTCGGAAATCTATATTTTTCATAAAAACACTCCAAACTATTGCTTTATAGGCTTAAATTTATTAGAGTCAAGCTGCAGTCCCACTGCCTACCGCACAGAACATTCTAATACCCACATCAATTCACGCTAACGCAGTTTTCTGTACTGCAGGGGTCTAAGTCCCGTTTTTTGCTTAAAAAGATTGGAAAAATAGTGCATATCACTATACCCAAGAGTTTCGGCTATATCTCCTATCGACATATTGGTATCGGAAAGAAGTGTACGGGCCGCCTGTATTTTTCGTTCTATCTGGTAGGCGTAAGGAGTAGTGCCGAATTCTTTTTGAAATAGCTTTAAGCAGTAGTCGGTGGAACGGAATATTGCTGAGGCAAGTTCTTTTCCCGATACTATTCTGTTAAGGTTTGCGTCAAGATAACCTTTAAGCTTTATTACCTCTTCGCTGTGGGCTGACATATGCTCTGCCTTTTGAAGTCGGGATAAAATCTCTACAAGGATTCCGTGAAAGGTCGACTGAATATCAGCATCAGACAGGTCTGAGTGCATTGTTATAAGCACCCGTTCAAATAGCTCTTTAAGCCCATTACCGTCAAAAATATGCTTTTTGCTAAGCTCGAAATCTGTAACCAGCCGTGTGCAAAGAGGAGTGTCGTCTATGTTCATAAAAATCTTGGTAAAGGGGTTATCGCGGTCGGAATAATATTCCTGATCCATCCCTGCAGGTAGAAAATATATCATATCCTGCTTTACTTGGTGTGGCACACCCTCCAGTATAACATAGCCCTCTCCCTCGACTATGTATTCAATCACCGAAACAAATGATTTCGGTCTGCAAATATGATAGGTATCGTCTGGGTAGGTTATACCTGCCATTGAAATGTGAAGAGGAGAACCGTCTTTGGGGGCAGGGAAGGTTTTTCTAACTTCATTCAAATTGTTTTCCTCACTTTTATAAATTAAAATAGACCTTGTTTTTCAACACTTTGACAATTATAATACAGTCATAAAACTAAATCAAGAAGGAGTTTTGCCTTATGAAAATGCGTCCACCCGCAACCCCCATTATCAATATTGATCCTTACTTTTCGGTATGGACCGAAGCAACAGTTCTTAAAAACACCGTGCACTGGACAGGAAAGCCCAATACAATGCGTGGCAGAGTCTTTGTAGACGGAACAGAGTATCATTTCCTCGGTCAGAACAACCAGCCAAGGCATCAGCCTGTCGAAGTGCCTAATATGACTGTAGAAAGAACAGAGATAGATGCCTATTCTACTATAATTACATACAGTAACGAGATTATCCGCCTTACCGTTCATTTCACCTCTCCAACCTTAGTGGAACACCTTTATCTTGCCTCCCGTCCCGTCGCATATTGCAAGGCTTCCTATGAGAGTCTTGACGGGAAAAACCATAAGGTCAGCGTGAAGTTTGTCGCTTCTGAGGAGCTTGTGCTGGAGCATAAGGGCGAGGGCAGAGCCATCGCAAACCCTGTCTTGATAGAAGGCATTACCGCAATTAAAATGGGTAACGGCAAACAAAATGTGCTCTGGCGCAGCGGAGACGACATCCGTATCGACTGGGGCTATCTCTATCTTGCCGTTAAAGGAGAAGGAAAGACAGGTCATACAGTATTTAACGATATGTATGCCGCAACTGTTGAAGCTGAGCTTGAAAACGAGGCTCTTTTCCTCTTTGCGTATGACGATATAGAAAGCATTCAGTATTTTGGCGAAAACCTTAAAGCATACTGGAAAAAAAGACGGAAAAACCATAGAAGAAGCCATTATAGAGGCTGCAGCAGATTATGAAGATACCCTTGCACGTTGTAATGCTTTCTCGGATAAGATAAAAGCGGCTGCAATCGAAAAGGGAAGCGAAAAGTACGCAGAATTGCTTATGCTTTCGGTTCGCCAGATAATGGCGGCGCATAAGCTCGTTGTAGATAAAGAAGGCAACAACCTCTTCATTTCTAAGGAATGTCATTCAAATGGCTGTGCTGCTACAGTCGATGTAACCTATCCTTCAGCTCCCATATTCCTGCTTTATAATGTAGAGCTTCTCAAGGCAATGCTGCGTCCTGTAATGAAATATGCCTATTCTGACGAGTGGACTTTCGACTTTGCGCCTCACGATGTGGGTCAATATCCTTTGGTTAACGGTCAGGTGTACTGGGTAGATCGCAATCCTGACGGAACTGCTAAGCACATAAACTTCTACGGACAGATGCCCGTTGAGGAGTGCGGAAATATGATAATCCTCTTTGCCGCAATTGCGGATGTTGAGGGCAATACAGATTTTGCAAAGGATCATCTTGATATCATCAAAATTTGGAACGAGTATCTTATCAAATATGGCTTAGACCCCGAAGATCAGCTCTGTACCGATGACTTTGCAGGTCGTCTGGCCCATAATGTAAACCTGGCAATAAAGGCAATAATGGGTATCGCAGGCTGTTCGAGAATACTCGAAAAGCTCGGTGATACCGACGAGGCTGCTAAAATTATGGCAAAGGCTAAAGAATATGCCGCATCACTGGTTGAGCGTGCCGCAAATCCCGACGGAAACTACCGTCTTACCTTCGATAATGAAGGCACCTTCTCACTTAAATATAATTCTATCTGGGATAAGCTCTGGGGCACAAACCTCTTCCCCGAAGAGTTCTATAAGGGCGAGATTGAGCGCTACAAAAAAGAGCTTTTACCCTATGGTGTTCCCCTCGATTCCAGAGAGAAATTCACCAAGTCCGATTGGCTTGTGTGGGCAGCTTCTCTTGCTGATAATAAAGACGATTTTAATACACTCGTAGATACTCTTTGGGCAGCATACAATACTATGAGAACTTGGGCTCCTATGACCGACTGGTACTTCGCAGACACATCTCATATGACAGGCTTCCGCCACAGAACCGTTCAGGGCGGACTCTTCATAAAGCTTTTGTTTGACTGATAGTTAAATTAATTAAAAAATCTCGAAATGCGCCCCATATCGGGATTTTTTATGCTTTTTTTTTTCTGTAATATTTTCGGGTGGTTGGGGGGAAATTCTCCAAAACCCCCTATTCGCGGTCGT
>JAZQGH010000132.1:0-3550 GCA_045539925.1 Acutalibacteraceae bacterium
CACATCACCGCAGTATTCTTGCTGATGCAGTATTCCCGACACGGTTGACGGCAACCATTTATACGGGTCTTCATAAGACTTTTTGCCGCCTCTGCCGATGCCTTTGCTCTGCCAATATGCTCTCGGTTTCAGCACCTTGTTTTCGTGCAAAATGTGTGCGATCGCCTCGTTACCTTTACCCTCAAGACACATTTCAAAAATGCTTCTGACAACTTCGGCAGCCTCAACATCAATTACCCATTTCTTTGGATTCATTGGGTCTTTATTATATCCGTAAGGTGGCTGTGCCAACGGCTCTCCGCAGTTACCTCTGATGCGGCAGGCTGAACGGACCTTCTTTGAAATATCACGGGCATACATTTCGTTCATTATATTTTTGAACGGAATTATTTCATTTTCACCGTCAGCACTGTCAACTAAATCTGTAATGGCTATAAAGCGTATGTTGTTTTCGGGAAAATACGATTCGGTGTACAGACCAACCTCAACATAGTTTCTGCCGAGTCGGGATAAATCTTTGACCATAATCGTGCTGATATATCCCATATCAATATCGTCAAGCAAATCCTGAAATCCCGGGCGGTTGAAATTAGTTCCTGTGTAACCGTCATCAACATAATATTTAACATTAGACAGTCCCAACTCTTTTGCCTTCTGAGCGAGCAATTTCTTTTGATTGGCTATTGAGTTACTCTCCTTGTCCGTACGGTCATCTCTTGAAAGACGGCAATACAGAGCAGTAATTCCTACATTGTTTGACTGCATTAGTCCTCCTTTCCGGCAGTCATGCATACACATTCTGTGTTAATTGTATTTATATCTTCAGTGGTTGTCAAATGTGCGAAATCACTACCGATAAAATCCGATAATTTTTCTTTAATAGTTTTATTCTCCGTTTTGCTGAAACGGGATGAAACAAGATAACGGACACCATTGATGACATATTCGTTATCATAAGAGTCGGTGTTCTTACCCATCTTGAGTTCAGCACGGATGTTGCCGATTGTTTCGATAATCTTGAACTTTAACATTTGCCAAAATTTCATTATCTTGCCCCCTTATCACTTCTGGTTTTGTTCTGTTGTTTAGACCATTTTTCAAGCAAAGCGATTAATAACTCACTGACCTGCTTTTGCGTATAGTCTTTGGGTATGAATTTCCGTATGTCATCAAGTTTTATGGTTATCTTTTCTTTCTGATTCGCTTTTGACTTACTCATCACTGCAAAGATTTGGTCCATAGTAAGCAATTCCGCAAGGGATAAGTTGCGTAACTGCTGCGCCTGTGACAGTGAGGGTGTACAATCTTCGCTGTTCATTGTTTCAAGCAGATTCTTTTGCTCGTCTTCACGCAGATATGAAAGCTCGACAGCAGGAGTGAGTGCGATTTTGCCTTCATCAACTTTATCGAGCAACTCGGGTATTAGCTTTGTCAGCCGTATATACCGCTTTACTTGTGACGGACTGTCCTCTGTTGAAATATCTTCTGCCGTCAACTTCGGACCAAGTTGGACCGAAGTTAAATCCGTTCGCCTACCTTGTTGTTTCATTGCATCCATTTTCATCTTATATGCCTTCGCTTTTTCGGACGGTAAGATATGTTCTCTCTGCAAATTGGAATCAACCATGGCAATAACCGCTTCTTCATAAGTGAGTTCTTTAAATACGGCAGGTATTGTTTCAAGCCCCAACTTTTTGCAGGCTAAATATCTGCGGTGACCCGATATGATGTCATATTTGGTTTTTCTCACATCCATATATGTTACGATTATCGGTGTGAGGATTCCGTTTTCCTTTATGCTTTGAGTCAGCATTTCCATCTCTTCATCATCACGAACTTTGTATGGATGATTTCTGAATGGCTGCAATTCATCAAGAGGTATGTTAAGTTCCTTTGTCGGCTCGGTGAAAACTTTTGCCGCTTTTTCCAATAAAGATTCTTTTTTATCTTTCATAATTTTTATACTTCCTTCCATTTCTGAATTTTACTTGTTGTTCCGGCTTGTCCTTTCGGACAGTTTTCAGAACATCGTCAATAAATGCCTTTACCTTTTCAGGCATAGCTTTCAAGGCTTCCAAATACGGAGCACAAATCTGTTTCAGTTCATATAGCTGCGCTTCAAGCCTGTTGATTCTGCTCTGTAAATCCCAGCATCTTTTAGAGAGTCTTTTGTTTTCTTCTTCAAGTGTTTTTACCTGACCTCTTACGATAACGCATTCCTTTGCCATATTGCTCAAATCGTCGTAATCTTCTTTTGAAACCGTTACCTTGCCGGTCAGAGTTTTCTTTCCCATGCTTTCGATTTCCGAAAACATTTTGTGTACTGTTTTGACTTCTTCATATTGTGTTTCTACATTTTGCAGTTTACTTTCAATATCCTTTAAGCGTTTTGTATCCTGTTGTATTTCGTATTGCAGACCAGTTAAGTGTTCCGTTGTGCTTCCTTTAATGCCTCTTATTATGTCTGTGTATCCTGCGGAGTTCATATATTCAAAAAAGTCGTCCTGTAAGATGCTATATGACGGGATTAAAATTGGTTTGCCTTTCTCGTTGTATCGGGGGTTACCGTTTTCATCAACTGCCTGCGGCGATTTCCATTTCTTTGAATGACTTATCTGATTGACGATTTCTTTCACTTTGCCAACCAAAGATTTATCCTTGCACCGTTTAGTCCAAAGAATCTGTTTTTCGACAACGGGCAGAGCGACAAGATGCATATGGTAGTGATATATAGGTTTTCCTTTTTCTTCGGACAGTGCTATGTTTAACTCATCTGCATGCATTACGGCTGATATGATATTTTCTTCGCCGTACAGAGCAACAGCAAAACGGTATGCATCTTCATAGAATTTCTTTGCGTATTCATAGCCACCGTGTTTTTCAAAGTAGTCCGTATTGACATCAAAGATTACCTCATCAAACATCTTCGCATCCTTCTTAAGTCCACGCATAGAAACCTTACCGTCTGCAATGAGCTTGTCCAATTGCTCGTTATAGGTCAGTTCACCGCAGCTTTTGAAATGCACATTCATCTCGGTCCGTGATAAATCAACATTCATATTCTGATAGTGTTCGTTCTTGCGTTCGTTGTGTCTTTCGTATTTACCGATAGTTGATTGCGTATGAGTAACCACCCTTGCAACGCTGTAATTACTTCTCATTTTTTCACCTCCTTTCGCTGATTTTGTTCCGCTACTTTTTCAAAGTGCGTAACCCACTATGACACTTTCAGCCTGACCGTCTGCAAAGATGTCCGTGGGCTCTGCGAGGCTTTTGTCTGCAGCTTGAGGAACATTCCTCACTCATATATCGACATAAGCGAGACTAAATGTTCCTGACAATTCAGAAAATTTTCTGCAGGCATGAGCGAAGGAGCAAATTCACCCTTCGCTTTTTACGCACAAAACAAAAATAGCCGTTACATTCCATACCAACAACTTCCTTAAGGGCATTAAGTTCAAGCCTTTTAAGCAAAGTGTTCATAAGAAATGTAACGGCTATTTGAGTATTATTTCTGAGTTGCCTTACGCACCGAAGTGCAATCAATATT
>JAZQGH010000133.1:0-17491 GCA_045539925.1 Acutalibacteraceae bacterium
AGGTACAGACAATCTCAAAAAGAAACTTTAGGGCTTTGGTTTTTTATAGGCTTCCGCAATTAAACAACCCCTAAGACAACCTTCGGGGTTTTGTTTTTTTATTAATATTGCCTCGTCAATATCAAAATGATCGGCTCAATATTTTGTGCTGTGCGAATGACAGAAAAGATAACCACGGCAAGTACAGGAATGTTTACTGCCATAAAGAAAAATAAGTTAAATTTAACCGACAGTTTTTTGAAAATCAGCTGATATACTGCAAGTCCGATAAAATAACCAAGCGTATTCATTATTAGATCCGCAGTCGCAAATGAGCCAATAATGGAAAAAAGCTGCAAAATTTCAATTCCAAGCGAAATGCAGAAGCATATTAAAACGTCTCGAAGTATGCTTTTTTTCTTAAAAAGAAGGTTGAACAGGACACCGAACGGGGCGAAAACAATCGCGTTTAGCGGAAACTGTATGATTTGATTGAAGTGATCGAATCGCACCTGGAACGGAATCAGATCGTATAGAAATCTTTCTTCAAGCGTCATCTTGGATAGCCAGGAGTAGTTTAACGTGATAGTCCCGTTGTCGTTAAGCTTGAGCCATAGCGCCCAAGCAAGAAGCCACACGTACATCACTGTGGTGACAAGCACCGTTCTCCGCAGCGTCCGCTCGTCGTAGGTTATGTATTTGTTCCATGCGTTTCGTATGGAGAGATAGCATTTGTTTTTCATAGTAATGAGCTTTTCTTTCATATTTGCCTCGGAGAGTGTTTTTAGATATTATAGCATATCTTGGTGGAGAATGCAAGAGGGGGAGTATTAAGGATTTTGCCCAAAGGGCAATATACCTGCACTCGCTGCTGGAAAGCGAGCTTTCCGACAGCTTCGTTTGGTATTCGCATACCGCAACAGCGGTATCTTGCCTGGCGAGGAGATGGTGTATGCAGGTATTGCAACAAGTGTAATCAGCACAAATATCCCCCGAGCGGCAATACCTTATCTTTGGCAAAGCCAAAGAGCAAGGGCGAGTCAATCTTGATGCTCCACCACAGAAACAAAAAAGGCACCCGAATGGGTGCCGTTTCTGTGGTGGAGCAAGCTTAAGGAAAATAGAACTTGATTTATGAGCCTTTTCTCGGGTCAATAGTTGCTTTGTAAGAGCCGTTTGCTTTGAGAATTTCGGTTAACTTGCTGAAAGAAAGACGTTCTTTGCTAATAGCAACCAAACGCCATTTTCCAAACTCCGAATTGTATTTGTCATAGAAGCAAAGCTCAGCCTGTCCATAGGCGGCCCCTCTTTTATCTTTGTGCATAGCAGCAACGGCAACTAAGCGTCCTTCGTTGTCCAATGTTATAAAACCATACCTATTTCGCTCTTTGTTAAATCTCTTTTCATTCTTAAAAACAAACGTATTTTTTGAACAGTATGTAATAGCCTTGTGAACTTGAGGTTGAGCGTTTTTTGGAAGACTTTCTATCTCTCGCGTTATGTGATCCTTGCATTTCTCGTGCTGTTCGTTAGATGTAGTTTTTATGCACTTTTTGGTAAGTGGTTCTGATATTACGTTGGCTTCTGGGAAAGAAGAATTTTCGTCTACAGGTGGACAGTAGATAACTATTCCTGCTTCTTGATAAGCCTTTTTGGGATCCGGACGGTTAGATTTATATCTAAGTGCGTTAAGCCGTTTGTTTTCTTCTTGTGTTATCCAACATACATAGCGATTTTTAAGTTTGTTTTTTATAAAATCAACAGTTAATTGTTTGTTCTCATATGCTGATACTAACTCTGATTTAAAAATACTGCACGGTTGCATATGATCGCCGGTATATTCTTTGTGTAAGCTAATACCTTGTCCGTTTTTTGTGTTTATAGTGCGGCTTTCTCTCCAGTCAATACTTTGAATATCCTTGCCGGTTTTATTATAGAAATCCCGGTATGCCGTTTCGCTTGCTAGTATAGGAGTAACAATTTCCCTAAGAACGTATTTGAAAGCATCCTTGATCGCAACTGTTGGGTTTTCAACAAATTCTTTTGTTAATATCAACAAAACTTCTGCCAAAGCGTCTAATTCTCTTTCCTTATTCATAATAAAAACTCCTTATGTTTCTTGTTAATATAATATACGACAAAAATCATTTAAACACTTTTATCATAAGTCGCGGTGGAGCATCAAGGATTTTGCCTAAAGGGCAATATACCTGCACTCTCCGCTGGAAAGCGAGCTTTCCGACAGCTTCGTTTGGTATGCGAACCTTTTCGTGCGCAAAAAAATGTTAAAATTTGCAGAACAAAGCAAAGCGCACGAACAAGGTTTGAGTCTGATTGATGCTCCACCGCAGAAACAAAAAAGGCACCCGAATGGGTGCCGTTTCTGTGGTGGAGAAAGATCTAGGTGAGTTGAACCCTCTGAAAAAACTCATAAAAACACATGTTATTATCTAATAAAAAACAGTTTTATGATGTTTACAAAAATAAAATTTAATCTGCGAGTATCAAAAAAATATCTGTATATTTTTCCTCCCGAGGTGCTAATTGTCGCATACTTTTCGTATAAGTCAATGTCGGGCCGGAAATTAGCACTTAAAAATTGAATAGCCAAGTTTCCAAATTTATGGATAGAGCCAAGTAGCTGTAAAAGGTTGCTTGGCTTTTTTCTTTTTACCTGAATGCACTAATTTCTGTCCCTCGTTGACTTATACATACCGAATTGCAGCTTGTTTTCATTTCACCAAAGTATGCACAATGCACCTTGCCGGAAGGCAAAAATAAAATATACGGAGGTATAGAAAATGAAAAAAGTAGTTTACAACGTAACAAGGTACAGAAAGGATGAGTTAATCAAGAGATCAGGTCTCGGATACATAACCGATGAAGACTTGATTATCGCTTGCATCAGTCAGAACGGCAAGCCTTACATCAGGGTGTTTCAAGACTGTATAAAGGATTGTCATCCTATCCCCTATAGACCTAATGAATATCAAGGTGGATACTACGAAATCCGTGAGATTGAAATTGACACCGGTAAGGACAATTACGAGACTCGTGAAATTCAGCTTGACTATAAAATCTGGTACAAGCTTGTAGGTTAAATACACGGAGGTATAGGAAAATGAAAGAAAAAATCAAAATTGAGATAACTAAAAAATACACAACCGATTTAGATACCGTGATCACACGGGAAAACGTGCTTTATTTATGCGAAAATATGGCTTTATGTGCTTTGAAGCATATGATTGGATACAGAGGTGATTACGTGCTTCGTATGTACTACAATCTTGTTAGCGACATAAAAAACAAAAACAATATAAACCATATCTTTTCAGACAGCTATGATTTAGTACAAACAGCCTGCCTGTTTTTACTTAACTATGTAGGTATGAAATTGGGCGATACCGTAATTGACAGATACAATAAGCAAGTTACAATAAGGCACGCATGTTATAGTGAAATCGGTGCGGCTTTTTACAAAAGGTGGAGTTATCACCAAAGAACCTACCCTATCAGCTATAAGGACGCCGAGGAAGATATAGAATCCACCCCAGAAAATACAATCAACGAAAGCCAAGCAAGAGCAGATGAAATCGTATCACGAATGAACCTTAAAGAAAAGCATAAGAAAGTGTTAGATTGCTATCTTAGGGGTATGGGCGTTGTGGAAATATCTAAATCGTTAGGAATTGCCTATGCTACGGTTTGGCGACACAGAATGCTCTTGCAGCAGCGGTATATCGAAGTTACGGGATACCAAATACAATAAAAAAACTTCTAAACTCAATATGACCTATATACAAGTAAATACATAATGGGAGAGTGTAAGCTCTCCCTGTTTTTTTAAAAAATTCACATTTACAGTGAAAAACACCACAAAAAGTGAATAAAAGGTGAAAAAATACTGAAAATTCACTTGACAAGCGAACAATCGTACGTGTATAATATATTTAGATTATTATGTGGAGGTATCAGGTTATGAGCTTCGAAACTGAAAATATTGAATTTAAATTGCAATTCACCGAGGATTTATACAAGGAGGTAATTGCGTTTGCCAATACCGACGGTGGTGTAATCTACATTGGAATTAACAACAATGGTGAGGCTGTCGGAATAGATAACGTTGATGAGAATTACACACGTATCACAAACGGAATTCGTGATGCGATAATGCCCGATGTCACTATGTTTGTAAGATACATTATCCAGGAAAACAAGGTTGTTAAAATTTCTGTAGGTGAAGGATCATACAAGCCGTACTATCTGAAATCCAAAGGCTTAAAGCCCAGCGGTGTGTTTGTAAGACAGGGTACGTCTACTGCACCTGCATCCCCAGAACAGATACGTGCGATGATTAAAGAGTCGGACGGTGACAACTTTGAAGCTATGCGTTCTATGGATCAAGACTTAACCTTCGAGAATGCAAAAGCGGCATTCAAAAAATATGGTATTGAATTTGCACAAAACAAGTACAGAGCCCTTGGTATCACGCACCCCACCGAAGAACTGTACACCAATCTCGCCCTTATCATCTCGGACCAATGCACACACACAACAAAGGTTGCAGTATTCGGTGATGACGCAAATACCGAGTTCAGAGATAGCAAGGAGTTCGGCGGATCAATATTCAAGCAGCTTGACGATACCTATTCGTATTTAACGTTGTGCAACAAAAAGGTTGCAACCTTCCAGGGACTTGAAAGGATAGAAAAGGCAGATTATCCGGACGCAGCTCTTCGAGAAGCATTGCTGAACGCACTTGTTCATAGAGATTACAGCTTCAGCGGAAGCGTAATCATCAATGTTAATGATAATGAAATGGAATTCATTTCGATAGGCGGACTTCTTCCCGGACTTTCCCCCGATGATATAAGAAGCGGAATTTCACAGCCGAGAAACAAAAATCTTGCTGATATTTTCCATCGTTTGCATCTTATTGAATCCTATGGTACGGGCATAAGAAAGATATACAATCTGTATTCTAAATGCCCGGTTCAGCCTCGAATTGAAGTGACTTCAAACACATTTAAGATCATTCTTCCAAACATGAATAGTGTGGAAGTATCAAGCGTCGAATCTCCCAAAATCCTAGCAATATCGTCACAAAAGCAAACTATACTTGACTTTATTGACCAAAATGGCTTTATTACCGAACCACAGATTATGGAGTTGGTAAAGGTAAAAAAGACGAGAGCGTATAACATAGCAAAAGAAATGCATGCCGATGGACTGATAAAACCAATCGGCCGCGGCAGTGCTAAAAAATATGTAAAATGGTAAACGGTTGATGGAGAAACCTTATGATAAATATTCGCAAACTTGAAACAGAATTATGGGAAGCAGCGGACTTGCTCCGCGCCGATTCAAAAGTAACATCGCAGGAGTATTGTATGCCCGTGCTGGGTCTTATCTTCCTGCGCTATGCATATAGCAGATTTAAATTCGTAGAATCGGAGATTCTCAAAAATCGGCCCGTTCGCAATGGCAGAGCTTTGCCCGTAGAAGCGGAAGATTTCAAAACGAAGAGCGCAATCTTCTTGCCCGAAAAAGCTCGTTATGACTATCTCTTGAATTTGCCCGACAACACTGATATGGGACAAGCTATCAACGATGCAATGGAGCTTATAGAGGCGCAGTCTACTCAACTGAAAGGTATACTTCCAAAGAACTATACAATTTTACAAAATGATCTTTTGCGCGAGCTTTTGCGTATTTTCAACAACAGTGCATTCAATGAAATGAAAGACGATATTATCGGACGAATTTATGAGTACTTCCTCAACAAATTCGCGCCCGCAGTAGCATCCGATGACGGTGTGTTCTTTACTCCTAAATCATTGGTGCGTATGATCGTCAATATTATTGAGCCTTCGCACGGTACTGTCCTTGATCCTGCCTGTGGTTCGGGTGGTATGTTCGTTTCATCTGCAGATTTCATTGAACAATACGGTGCTAATGCCAATACTGCGATGACATTCTTCGGTCAAGAAAAGGTGGACTACAACGCAAAGCTTTGTATTATGAATATGGCAGTTCACGGACTCAATGCCAAGATCGTATCGGGCGACGAAGCAAACAGCTTTTATCACGATGCCCACAACCTCGAAGGATGCTGTGACTACGTTATGGCAAACCCACCTTTTAACGTAGATAAAGTTAAATCCGAAACGGCGCAGAACGCAGGTAGATTACCCTTCGGTCTGCCCAGCGTGAATAAGAACAAGGAGATCGGCAACGCAAACTATTTGTGGATCTCTTATTTCCACGCTTACCTCAACGAAACAGGACGTGCGGGATTCGTTATGGCATCCTCAGCAACCGATAGCCAAGGCAAAGATAAGGATATACGTGAAAAGCTCGTTGGCACAGGTGATGTTGATGTTATGCTTTCTGTCGGAAACAACTTCTTCTACACCAAGAGTCTGCCTTGCACCTTGTGGTTCTTTGATAAGGCAAAGAGAGCTGAAAATAAAGACAAAGTCCTCTTTATCGATGCGAGAAATTATTATACCGCAGTTGACCGTACCCTTAACGAGTGGAGCGAGAGGCAGATGAAAAATCTGAATGCTATTGTGTGGCTCTACCGTGGAGAGATCGATAAATACAAAAAACTGCTTGACGAATACTGCTCCACTATCAGAACTGAACTGAAAGAGATAGAATTTCAAACTAAAATTATATCTAATAAAATTGATGCGGAATATTACGCCCCTTTGTGGACGTTCTTAAACGGATTTGATTCAAATAACAGATCTTTCATGTCAATATATGACTGTATGTCTTGCGAAGCAGAAATCAAGGGGTTTGCTACATTGCAAAAAGAAATGGTAAACGCCTTTGTTAAAAATATTGAAGAGCAATTTGCCACAAAATCAGAAAAGAATTGGACAGGCTTCGCGAAAGAACTTGGAAAAAGCAAATGGCGCATTTATAAGAAAGATCTCGTTATTTTGCTTGAACACAATCTTGCTAGGCTTGATGCTATAGTTTCTTTAATTGAGGATGCTCGTTGGCTTACAGAGAAGTTTGGTGAGGGAGAATACAAGGATATTCTTGGCCTTTGCAAGCTGGCAGACTGTGCCGAGATTGCCGAAAAGGGCTATTCTCTCACGCCCGGAGCATACGTTGGCGTTGCGCCCGTAGCCGATGACGGCGTTGACTTTGCATCTCGTATGGCGGAGATACATAGTGAGCTTCTCATACTCCAAGCCGAATCCAACGAGTTAATGGATACCATCTCGAAGAATATGAAGGAGATGGGGTTATGAGTTGGGAAACAATAAAATTAGCAGATTTGTGTACTGTTATAACAAAAGGAACAACTCCTTCAAATATTGGGGAAAGTTTTACAGAAAGTGGAGTTAATTATATTCGTTCTGAAATGATTACAGATGCTAAATATATTTCTCCCAATGGAATGTTGTATATCAGTGATGGAACTCATGAAAAACTAAAGCGTTCCCAACTAAACAAAGATGATATTTTGTTTTCAATGGCTGGCGTATATTTGGGAAAAACGGCAATTTTGCGTGAAGAAGATGTTCCGGCAAATACCAATCAGGCAGTTGCTCTTATTCGTATAGATTCATCAAAATGCAATTTCGAATACGTTTATTATTTCTTGAATTTGCCGGAAACGGTAACGAAAGTAAATACGGTATCCGGACAAGCAGCACAACCCAATATCAACTTAAAACAGATCGGAAATATTGAGATTGTTTTGCCAGATATTGAAACGCAAAATAGAATTGTTAATTTTCTATCTGCCTACGACGATCTCATTGAAAACAACCAAAAACAGATCAAGTTGTTGGAAGAAGTGGCACAGCGACTCTATAAGGAGTGGTTTGTCGATCTCCGTTTCCCCGGATACGAAAATACACCTATCACTGATGGCGTACCACAGGGGTGGAAGAGAGAACGATTGGTAGATATTGCCGATGTTCAGTATGGTTTTGCGTTTGATGGATCACTATTCAATTCGGATGGTAATGGTATGCCCATTATCAGAATTCGCAATATTCCTGACGGCATAACAAAAGATTATACAACAGAAGAAGCAGATGAACAATACATTGTGAAAAATGGTGATATTGTTGTAGGTATGGACGGAGAGTTTCATATTAACTCTTGGAGTGGAGCAGATTCCTATTTGGTACAGCGAACCTGTCGCATTAAGCCGCATAATTCGGGGATGAACGGTTATTTGCTTCAAGCCATTTATGAACCCATTAAATTTTTTGAAAGTACGGTTGTAGGTGCAACTGTTGCTCATCTTGGAAAAAAGCATATTGATACGATAACTATATTTACAGCTCCCGAAGAAATGTATAAACCATTTCAGCAGTATTTTAACAAAAGACAGTTGCTATTAAATCAAAATCAACGGTTAGCAGAAGCCCGCGACCGTCTGTTGCCAAAACTTATGAGCGGCGAATTGGAGGTGTGAAAATGAGTAATAAAAAAGCTTTTGTATTTGATACTAATTTTATTATTCAAAACCCTAAACTTGATGAAGTAGTTGAAAAATTAAAGGATAACTATACCGTTTACATAACGCAAGTATCAATAGATGAGCGTATTGCACAGCAATGTAGGGAGTTGAAACAAGAGTTTGATGATGTTGAAAGGTGCCAAAATAAGTATTCTCATTTTGCGGAAATAACATTAAGAAACTCGTATGAACAAATGTCGGGAATCTATCATGATCGGCTTAAAGAGAAGTACAGAGATTGCTTTGGAGATAAAATAATACCTTTCAAAAAGACTGGAAAAACACTTGAGATAATAATTGAGCGTGCAAACAAAAAGTTGCCACCCTTTTCTTGTAATAAGGATGCCAGCGATAAGGGATTTAAAGATTGCTTGCTTTGGCTATCTTTGTTGGAATATTTCAAGAGTAGTGGTGAAAATGAAATTGTTTTCTTGACAGATGACAAAAGTGCATTTAGAAATTATTCTGATTTTTTGAAAGAGGAATTTAAGAAAAAAACTGGAAGAACTATCGAAATTCAACCTAATAGTTTTTACAAGGAAATCTTTAAACGTGGCGAACCAGAACTTCAAAAAGTTGAGACAGAAAAAGAAACAATTCCTAATATTGATGAATTAAGAATTCAAATCAAAGAAATTTTAGAAACGCTGACTGGTGTGCAGGATGAGGACTGGTTTGGCAATCCAGTGTGGATACAAACATTTACAACCTCTATTCCGTTTGATAAATCATATGTTAAATCCTTCTTTGAAGGACTTCGTTCGGATATTTCCTCGCACATTTTTGAAACTTCTGTTCCCGCCAGCAAAACACTTGGGCTTGATGACAGAGTCATAGATGGCAATGCTGAAATTCCAATAAAGAATTTGGAAGAAGCATTGAGGTTGTATCAAAAAGTTTTAAACAATTATTCTCAATACAGTGAACAGTTCTTTGAGGCTGCCACTAAAATATTAAATCAAAATTATGTAGCCCCTAAAATCGACGATAAAGAAGAGGGGTTGCCTTTTTGATATTTCTAAAAGTGAAACTTAGCACTAAAGTTATGAGAATCGAGGTATAAATATGCAATATCCGCAGTTGAAATCACCTACAAAAGCGCAAATTGAACAGTCTAACAATAATAAGCGCGAAAAAGCTATAAAGTTAGATCAGAAAAAGATTGATGAAGCATTAGTTTCTAATGATGTAGAAACAATGCGTTACGTTCATATGCACATCGACGGCAAGTATGGAGCATATGTGCCCGATTGGCATAAAGGAATGTTTGGCTATTTTGAAAACTTTGGTTTTGATCACCCCTCGCTTTTATTGGATTCTTTAATTAACAATCTAAATCTGATGAAATCAAAACTTGAAGGCTTTGAGCTAGGATTTGAAAAGCAAGGAAAGCGTTCTTTTTCTCCAAACAATAGCGTCAACGTAAACGTTAGCAATACAAACGAAATTAATGTTACGGTTTCTTTTGAGCAAGCAAGACAACAAATTGAGGATATGACTTCACTTACAGAAAAAGAAACAGAAGAAATATTGGCAAAAATCGCAGAGCTTGAAGAAATTATCAACAGCAAAGAGAAAAAGAAAACTAAATGGGAAAAGGTAAAATCTGTTCTTGTTTGGTTAGCTGACAAAAGCTTTGATGTTGGAATGACATTGTTGCCGTTGTTACTTAAATTGCAAGGATGATTATACAATAGAGGTGTGAATAATGGAATGGTATGAATGGGTATTTGACGGAATTGGTACAACTATAATAGGCGCAATATGTAGCTTTATTGGATATAAAGCCGCCGTGAAAAAGATAAGCAAACAGTCTCAAACTGCAGGAGATGATTCCAAACAGAAGCAAGAGATGTTTGTAGACGATACAGAGGGTGATAAGAATGTGCAAAGCACTATTATACAAACTCAAAAAGCTGGTGACCGTGCCGAGCAAATCCAATGCGGAGGTTTTCGTAGTGGAAAGTAAGCAAATTCAAAAAGCTGGAGATGGGGCTCAGCAAGTTCAAGCAGGAACCATAAATGTATATAATGGCATAACTGAAGCAAGAGCAAGGGAAATATTTTCTGAAATGAATGCTATTGCTCGTCAAAGCTATACGCAAGATGCCTATGAGTTGGCATGGAAGCGAGTTAGTATGTTTGAAGATCTGCTAATGCAAAAAGTAGAAAAAGTCAATGGTTTGCTGGAAGCTTTCGGAGATCCATCGTTTCAATTTCTTCTTACCGAAGCTCAAAAAAGAGCCGCTGCATCTGAGAGAGGCGCAGACGTTGAGTTGTTAACAGAATTATTAGTGCACAGAGTTGCTAACAAAAGGAACATAAAGAAAAGAGCCAGCATTCAAAAAGCTGTAGAAATCATTGATCAAATTGACGATGATTCCTTGTGTGCGCTGACATTATTACATGCTGCAACCTTTTTTATACCAATTCTAGGTCAAATATCTGATGGCATTGATGCTTTATCAAATATATATAAAAAACTTGATTTAAGCCAATTACCTAAAGACAAATTATGGCTCGACAATTTGTCAATTTTGGGGTGTATAACCGTTGCGCCATTCTTTATATCAAGCAAATATGAAGATGTTCAGTACGAAGCGTTAAACGGTTACACTTGTGTAGGAATCAAAAAACAAAGTGAAGAGTATAAGCTGGCAGTTCAGATGCTTGTGGAAAACGGGATTAATCCCAATATTCTGATTGATCATGAATTGAATGAAGGATATGTTCGCTTGGCACTTTCCCAAAAACAACAGATTTGCAATTTTCAAAGTTTTAAGTATGATACTACAACAAATACCTTTGTAAAAGCAAAAATTACAGATGAAAAAATCAAATGTTTAACTGATATTTTTGAAATGTATTCGCAGGACAACGAATTAAAAGAAACTGTAAAAATAAATTTTGTTAATCTGTTGTCGTCAAAAAGCGAGATTAAAAAGATCATGAATTGGTGGGACGATTTGGGTATAGCTTTCGAACTTACATCGATAGGTAAGGTCATAGCTAGTGCAAATGCAAAAAGAGTTGACAATACATTACCAAGCTTAGATTAAAAGCATATATATCAAGAGGTGAAATTATGAGCTGGGAATATTCCGAAAACATACTCGTTCAGAACAGTGCGGGAAAGGTTCTGAAGAACAAGCTGGACTGGGATGTCGTGTTTGCCTATAACACCGAGGTGTTGGGCGACGGCGGCACACTGGGCAGAAAATCATACAAGGAGATCGTTTTGACGCGCTATCTGCGCCAATCCCTCTTTGATAATAACGATTGGATGACGGAAGAATATGCTAATTCTGCCGTCAAGACCCTTTGCGCCTATACGGCATCTGCCACGCTCATGCAGATCAATGAAGAAAAATATTCCATGCTCCGAGACGGTATCCCCGTACAAGTAAAAAAGCCAAACGGCACATTTGAATCCCGCAATGCTGCCGTGTTCAACTTTGCTGAACCGACGAAGAACCATTTTCTTGCCGTTCAGGAATTAAAAATTCACGGCGAGCTTTACCGCCGCAGAACTGATATCGTGGGCTTTGTCAACGGCATTCCGCTTCTGTTTGTGGAACTGAAGAAGCAGAACGTGGACGTAAAGAACGCCTATGATTGCAACTATACCGATTATCTCTCCACCATTCCTCAACTCTTTCATTTTAACGCCTTTTTAATGCTCTCCAACGGACTTGAAGCCAAGGTTGGCACAATGGGCTCAAAGTACGATTTCTTTCATGAGTGGAAGCGTCTGAAAGAGGATGAGGTTGGTGCAGTTGATCTTGAAACAATGCTGCTCGGTATCTGCAACAAGCAGAACTTTATGGATCTCTTTGAGAATTTTATTCTCTTCGACCATTCGGGCGGCAAGTGCGCAAAGATATTTGCGCGTAACCATCAATATCTTGGTGTAAACGAGGCGGTTGAGTCCTACAAGGCAAGGAAGCTGAAAAACGGAAAGCTCGGTGTCTTCTGGCATACTCAAGGTAGCGGAAAGAGCTATTCGATGGTATTCCTCGCGCAAAAAATACGTCGTCAGTTTGCTGGAAGCCCTACATTTGTCATTCTCACCGATCGAGACGAGCTGAACAAGCAGATCAGCGATACCTTTGAGGCATGCGGATGCCTTTCGGGCAAAGCACGTCAGTACATACCTTCCAGCGGAGCAAAGCTTTATGAAATGCTCCGTGGAAACCCGAGCTTTATTTTCACGCTAATTCAAAAATTCAATGATGAGAACGCAACGCCTATTACACCGGATCATGATATAATTATTCTTTCCGATGAAGCTCATCGTTCACAAAACGGAATCTTTGCCGATAATATGTGCCGTGTTCTTCCTACCGCATCCCGTATTGGATTTACCGGTACACCGTTGTTTAAGTACGACAATATTACCGAGCGTACTTTTGGTACATACGTTTCTATCTATGACTTCAAGCGTGCTGTCGATGACGGAGTAACTGTACCGCTTTATTATGAAAATCGAAGCGATATGCTCGAGATAACCAACCCTGAGATTAACGATGAGCTTCTTGATGCTATAGAGGCGGCAGATCTTGATGTGAATCAGCAGTCAAAACTTGAACTTGAGCTTGCGAAGGACATTCACATTATTACTTCCGAACCTCGCCTTGATACCATAGCAAGGGATTTTGTTGAGCACTATTCAGAGCTTTGGACAACAGGAAAAGCGATGTTTGTTTGCGTAAATAAGGTTACATGTGTTAGAATGTACAATCTCACAAAAAAATATTGGACAGACAAGATAGCTGAACTCGAAACAGAAATCAAAACAGCAACTCAGCAGGAAGCACAAGAACTTGAACGCAAAATCGACTGGATGAAAGAAACCGAAATGGCGGTTATAGTTAGCCAAGAACAAAATGAGATTCAGACCTTTAACAACTGGGGTCTTGATATCCTTTCGCATCGTACAAAAATGGAAAAACGCGAAATGGACAAAGAGTTCAAAGACCCAGAAAATCCTTTCCGCATTGTCTTTGTTTGTGCCATGTGGCTAACAGGTTTTGATGTTAAATCTCTTGCTACTATATATCTGGACAAACCCCTGAAGGCTCATACATTAATGCAGACAATCGCAAGGGCAAACCGTGTTTGCGACGGTAAGAGTAACGGTCTTGTAGTAGATTATATCGGCGTGGTTAAAGCACTTCGTAGTGCACTTGCGGATTACACATCCGAAAAGGGCGGAAATCCTGGCGATGATCCTGCTCCCGATAAATCTGAGTTGATTGCAAAGATTATCAGTACCATCGAGAATATTAATGCCTATATGACGGAACAAGGATTTTCTCTCAAATCTTTAGTAGAGGCCGATGATTTTGCAAAGCTTGCATTGGTTGCGGAAGGTGCAAATGCAATGTGTGCTACAGATGAAATCAAGAAGCGCTTTGAAATTCAGTCACGAGAGCTTTTCCGTATGTTCAAGTACATAGAAAAAGGCGAAATATCCGAAGAAACAGTTCGTTATAAAAATGCTATAAATGCTATTTATGATCAGCTTCAAGAAAAGCGTGTTCATGCAGATAATTCTGCGTTGATGGCACAGATCAATAAAATTGTTAGTGATTCGGTTTCTGTAACAAGAAATGAGTCAACCGAAGAAAGCAAAAAGTTTGATATCAGCAAGATTGATTTTGACCGCTTGCGCCGCGAGTTTGCAAGAGTTAAAAATAAAAACCTGTTACTTAAGGACCTTCAGTCGCTTGTAGAAGAACGACTTGCAAAAATGCTTAGGAACAATCCTTTGTGTATTAATTATTACGAACGTTATCAAGAAATTGTTGACGAATATAATAACGATAATAAAAAGGATGAGATCGCAATTGTGTTTGAGAATCTCATGAAGTTGGTAGCTGAACTTGACGAAGAGCAAAAGCGTTATATCAAAGAAGGCTTCGACAGTGACGAAGAACTGTCCATTTACGATCTCTTGATTAGTGGTCAAACACTTTCTAAAGAAGAAATAAAAAAGGTTAAAAAACTGGCGCAAGAGCTACTTGCAAAGATAAAGGCTCGTATTCATGAGCTTGATCATTGGCGAGACAAAGAAGAAACGCAATCGATTATTAGCGTGATGATTCGTGATCTATTATGGGCAAACTTGCCAGATAGTTATAGCGACAACGAAATCGCTGTTTACAAACAAACACTGTATGAATACGTTTATAATACGTACCCTGCAGCATAAGGAGATTATATGGAACAAAAAGGCGTAATTTATATTCTTACAAACCCGTCCTTTCCCAAATATGTAAAGATCGGCTATGCCGATAATGTGGAATCTCGTTTGAAAGACCTCAATAGAAGCGAGTGCATTCCGTTTGCTTTTCGCATTTATGCTACATACGAGGTTGAGGAGCGATTGACGGATTTAAAACTTCACGCATTGATTGACCAGCTAAATCCAAATTTGCGTTCTATCGATGAAGTGGATGGCAAAAAACGTGTTCGTGAGTTTTATGCGATGTCAAAGGAACAGGCATATTCCATACTTGAAACGATTGCCATATTGGGTGGTCGTAAGAATAGATTAAAGATGTGGGAGATGTCGGAGGAACAGCGCAAAGACGTAGAAGTTGCTGCGGAGATTGAGGACGAGCATATTGAAAGACTTGCTCCCTTTACCTTCTCCAAATGCAACATACCTGTCGGTGCAACTATTACTTACATAAATCGCGGTAAAGCGAACTCTGGAATAGAGGTTGTTGTAGTTGACGATAAGAATGTTAAATATCAGGGCAAGAAATACTCTCTTTCCGCCTTAGCTACCGAACTATCAGGAAGTAAATGGGGTGTTGCAGGTCCACGATACTTTAAGTACAACGGCGAGTGGTTAAACACTATTCGTGCAAGAGTTGAAGGCTGGAGCGAACCTGAGCGTGTTGAGGATGTTTGGATTATTCCTTGTAACCCTAAATACTACGATATAGTTGCCGCGTTCAGAAACTTGAATATTATTGAATGGACTCAGTCTAATAATACCGAAGTAGGCGATACTGTATATCTTTACGTTGGTGGAGAATATAAGTCCATTATGTACAAATGTGAAGTCATTGCAGCAGACCTTCGGGGAAACAGGTCAACCGAGGATTATCCTTACTACAAAGAACTTTCCAAGGATCCCGACGCGTGCTATATGAGACTAAGGTTGATTGAAAAATATCCAGTTGAACAATATCCGTTGAAGGAACTTAAAGAAAACGGGCTCACAAGCGTTCAAGGTAGAAGCAAGGCGACCGTACAGTTGATGAAATATTTAGAAGGAGATAAATAAAATGCTGGATTTCAACGTGAGTTTGGAGTTTAATCCGGATATAAAGGTCGTAACAAAAAGTGACATTGACGCTTTGATTATTACAAGCTGTGCCATTCATATATCTGCAAACGATGATAGAATGTACTCCGACTTTGATGATCAAACGTTTAACAAGTTGAACTGTGCTACAGATGATTTAGGATTCATAGATTTTGAAATAGGATTTGCGGGATATAGCGGAAAACCTTACCCAAAAGTATATACAAAATGTTTTATGTTATATACTGATAATTTCCAGTTAATAAAACCTATGAAAATGAATAACCATACCAGTGAATCAAAGATAAATCAACGTGGAGAAACCGTAATTGGCATTCGTTATTATTTCAAAACACGAGATGAAATCCAAAAAATCATAAGTTGCAACAATTTGTTGTTTGATGGATTTCTTGCTCTTGGAAAACCGCAAAATACTTATGCTTTCGTGTGTCAACTTCAAAAGAAAGAAGAAATATGGACGGCAAAATATGCTAATACATATCGTCCTCATTATGCCAAAAACATCAAAGGATTGATAGATTAATTTTTAAAAATACTATTTGGCACCGTGGCGTGTGCTTGTCTTGATACAAGTCGGCGTCGCTGCGCTCCGCCGAGCCAAGCACACGCCAAAAACCAAAAAGACCGGCACAAACGAAACGCAATATCGGCAAAGAACGGGCGGCGGCGCTAGACCGCTTGCCGACTCGCCCGTTGTTTCTTCTGCCGATGAAAAGTTGCGTTGTTAAAGCCTTTGTGTTATCCCTGCCCCTATTTTGATTTTTAGTTTGCTTTACAAAGTTGTTTTGTTACGTCGGAGCTTGCTTTTCAGATGCCGCCTCCGTGATCTTAAGAATTTAATATAATCGCAAAATGTTATTTGCAAAAAGCTCCTCGTTTCGGTTTACACCGATTCAAGGAGTTTTTTGTTTTTTATTTTTAACCTGTTCAAAAGCTGGACAGGTTGGATTTTATAATCAAAAATGAAAATTTCAAAAAAGTTTTCTAATCCGGACATAAACTGTCCAGTTTAACATTTATAATCGTTTTCACAGCAAGAAGATTTACACAATTCAACATTTTTAAAAGAAGTTTTTAAACGTGACAAAAACTGTCAGGGTTAAACTTTATGATTAAGTCGAAAATTGCAAAACTTTTTTAAAGGTGAAACAAACCTACACCTTTAGGATTTATAATCAAAGAAAATTTTTAATAGTGCAAAGAACTTGCACTATTCACATGTATAATCGGGTAAAAAAATTCTTGCTAATTATTTTATTACACAATGAGACTGTGTATTTAGCCGTTAGAATCAAATTGCTGAGCAAGAAACTTGGAAGACTTTAGACAGGTTTGTAACAGATCGTGACAATCAGCGATTATCACCGGACGGGACTAAACCAAAATTGGATAGTAAATTCTCAAAATTGGGTAGTAAATGAAGTGGACATCGATTTTTCAAAATGATATTCTATAAAAAACACAACTTATTTTTGAACTTGTTTGGGAAAAAATTGGGTTCATTATAGGAAAATTTTCTAAGAATCGAAAAGTCACTTTGTTACAATTAGATCAACAAAAAAGAAAGGAGGAAAGCATTTGATCGAAAAGGAAACAAAAATCATAACTCACGGCGAGGTTGATGCCAAGAATCTTGGCGAAGAGGAACAGCGTGCATTTTATATTTCTTTGCTCGC
>JAZQGH010000134.1:0-2053 GCA_045539925.1 Acutalibacteraceae bacterium
CTGATATGGACGATTCATCTTCATGGCGTTTCACAGGTCACATGTCTAACCTTGAATACTATTATGAATCTCGCGATGCAGGCGGATGGAAGGAATGCCCCGCTGAAATCAAGGGTACATATATGGTAAACTTCAAGAACCTTTATGACCTTTGCATCAACAACAGCATGACCCCTGCTAAAGAATTAGCTACCGGCGGGCACGATGCTCAGAACCAGTTCAAAACCGGCAAAGCCGCTTTCTATGTAAACGGTTCTTGGGAATATTCAGCAGTTGCTGAAGCAGTTCCGAACGCTACTATGATTCCTTACTATGCAGGTGTTGAAGGCGAAGAAAAGGCCGGCCTCAACTGCGGTACTGAAAACTACTGGGCAATTAACTCTAAGGCTTCTAAGGCTGACCAAGAAGCTACTATGGACTTTATGGTATGGTGCGTAACTAACGAAGAAGCTTCTCGCAAATTGGTTGATACTTTCGGCGTAATGCCTTATAAATCTGCTGCTGAATCCACCAACGGCTTCCTTGCTGCTGCTAACAAGTACTCAGCTGATGGTTGCTATGTAATGGATTGGGCTACTAACTATCAACCCAATGTTGATGAATATCGTAAAGCTTTAGTATCTGCTCTTAATGCATACAATGCTAATCAGACCGAAGCTAACTGGGCAAAGGTTAAGACCGCTTTCGTAGACGGTTGGGCTTACCAGTATAAGCAAATCAACAAATAATTATAACGATAATTAAATTGTTATAAACCACGCAAGGCGAGGCGGGCGAAGATTTCGCCTGTCTCGCTTCCTTTCTTTCCTTCGAAAAAATCAAAAAGGAGAATTATAAATGAAAAATAGGCGCCGTCCCCAAAACGCTCTTCAAAGGCCTATGGTTCGTTGGAGCTGGTTTTTCCTGCTTCCAATGGTTTCAGCTTTTGCTATTGGCTTTTTGTGGCCGTTTTTACAGGGTACATATCTTTCATTTTGTGATTTCCGTCTTATTTCCGATGCGAAATGGGTAGGACTCAAAAATTATATAAGCGTATTTCAGGATACAAACTTTATGCGCTCGTTTGGCTATACCGCAGTATTTGCTGTTGTTAGCTTAGCAATTATAAATGTTCTTGCTTTTATGGTGGCTTATGTGCTTACTCTTGAAATCAAGGGCTCTAATATTTTTAGAACAGTATTCTTTATGCCAAACCTTATCGGCGGCATTGTTTTGGGCTATATTTGGTCTATGATATTTGACGGTATTTTGTCCCAATTTGACACATCTATCCTTCAAGAATCAACTTGGGGCTTTTGGGGACTGATAATATTGCTTTGCTGGCAGCAAATAGGTTATATGATGATAATTTATATTGCGGGCTTGCAGTCGGTACCGGGTGATATGCTTGAAGCGGCAAAAATTGATGGTGCCAGCGGTGCACAAACCCTTTGCCGTGTAATTCTTCCCAATGTTATGCCAAGCATTACAATTTGTACCTTCCTGTCGTTGACAAACGGATTTAAGCTATTCGACCAAAACCTCGCTTTAACCGGCGGTCAGCCGTTCATTATTCAACCCGATGGCTCTGCTATTAAAACTACTGAAATGCTGGCTCTTAACATTTATTCTACCTTCTACGGTCAAGGTGCTTCGGCTCCCGGCTATGCACAAGCTAAAGCTGTTATATTCTTTATACTTGTTGCGGCTCTTGGTTTATTGCAGCTGTCCTTCACAAGAAAGAGGGAGGTGCAGCAATAATGGCTAATAAGAAATTGGGCGTTAATAATTCACTTGGCAAAAATATTTTAACGGCGATAATGTCTGTTATCAGTATTATTTATATTTTGCCCGTTGTTGCAGTTGTAATTAACTCATTTAAAGCTAACACATTTGTTAAAACCGATACCTTTGCTTTGCCTAATGCTGAATCCTTTGTTGGTTTTGCAAATTTTATTAAGGGTATGACCTTTGGTAACTATCCATTTGCAAAAAGCGTTTTATACAGTGTGGTTATAACTGTGCTTTCCACCTTCTTGATTCTTTTATTTACATCAATGGCGGCTTGGTATAT
>JAZQGH010000135.1:0-2068 GCA_045539925.1 Acutalibacteraceae bacterium
AAATTGTTGGCTTTCTGTCGGCAGGCATACGGCATTGAATTTTTATTATACAAAGAAATTGGCAACAGAAAAGTAATCCCTGTAAAAATCTTACAAGATATTACGGAAGAAAGAAATCCTCTGATATTGAAAGAGGCGGAGGAACAATGTGAAAGGCTATGTGTAAGTGGTGGAATAAAGACGATTCGGAATGTACAGGCAGACGGTATGTTTTTGGTCAAGTTGTTACTCTCTGGCATGTTCGAGTCAGAGGACAATTACTTTGCTGAAAGGAGCTTTTATTACAACAGCGATAATATACTGTGCCGTTAATGCTTTATGGCTTTTTGACTAAAAAGAATTTCATATAAATGAATAAATGTATAATCTGTTTTTAATAATTTTGGAATAATGAAAAAGACATTGGCCATTCTATTATTGTTTATACTTGTGTGCAGTGCAAGTGCCACCCATTTCCCTCCCAAAACGGGTAATGCCGTAAAGCGGTTGGCCCACGATGACACATTTCTTTATATCCTGCATTGGGATGGACTCGAAGTGCTTGAAAAAGCCACAGGCAAGAGCGTGTGCTACACCCAGGCGACAGGACATATTCCTGAGGGGAACAGCCCTAAACTCAATGCCTTGGCGATACATGGCGACACGGTCTGGACGGGTGGTGATGGCTACCTTACAGCCTTCGTTGGCTCAGAGGCTCAGTCATGGGGCTTCAAATACAATAATGAATTATATAAATTGGGTATGCGTTTTATCAGCATAGTTTTCGATTCCAAAGGCACTATGTATCTTGGAGGATTCGACCAGATAGGCTATCTGAAGGCTCCAGGCAAGGCGAAATTCATAGAATTGCCCGACAATTACCTTTGGGGCACAGAGGTCTGGCAAATGCTCGTAGACAAAGACGACGTGGTGTGGGTAAGCTATACAAGCGACTCGGGTGACAACAGTCTCGTTAAGTACACAGCCGGCGGAGAGGTAGAAGAAGTAAGCAGTAAGTTGGGGCTTGGTAATAATATTAAAGCTTTGACTCTTGACAAAGACAACAACCTGTGGTTTGGCACTAACCATGATTCTAAACTCTACCGATACGACAGAGGGTCTTTGGAAGAATATGAAGTCGGAGGAAGTCATGCCAGCAGTTTTCGTGGTATATGCTGCATGTCGTTTGACAACAAAGAGCGTCTGTGGCTACTCCACTCAAACTGTGCCGGATATGATAATGTCCATAATAAGGACCTTGACGGCTACGACCACTGGTCCAAAGGCCCGCTATGCTGCTTCGCCGACGGCGAGACGGCGGAGTACCCCTTCCCCGAAGGCGTAGGCCTGGCCTACTGTATAGACGTGGACGGCGAGGATGTCTATGTGGGCACCGACAAGGGCGTGCTGAAACTCGTAGACGGCGAGCTGGTCCTCCTTGAATCACCTTGGTATTCCAGCAATCAGGAGGGTACGGCAATCGAAGGCTGCAAAATCTCTCAGGCAGACGAAAAGCCTCATGGCAGGTATGACCTACAGGGGCGTAGGCGTGAAAGCGACAGGGCTCTAAATGGCATACACATTGAGAATGGCAGAAAAACCCTCATACACTCTAACTGATTATGCGGACTTGACCGGATGAACGTTTTCAAGACCTATATGCGTGATGTATAAGTATTCAATAAGGAACTGTGTAACTAAAAAACTGTTTATAGGTGGGTTCTATTAATTCCCACAAAAGACAAATATGGATGAGCCAGTTTTTCATTCGGCTGCTTTCCGCTTTTATGCGTGACATATTGTCAAGCCTCATCGGTCGTGTAGCCCGCTACACTCCCTCTTCAGCTTACAATCTGTCACTGCCTAAAAGACGAAAATCAGCGCGAGCGAATTAATAGAACCCACCTTAATTATAAATTTGCAAGCGATACAATAAACCTAAGGATATAGATATGAAACGTACATGAGCGACTTTGTTCGCCAAAGGGAATGAAAAGGGTTGCACCTTGCACTTAGTTGCAAGAATTTTGCTACCTTTGTCGCCACATAACCCCTTAAAGAGTGAACGACATGAGTAAGAATGTAGAAT
>JAZQGH010000136.1:0-20278 GCA_045539925.1 Acutalibacteraceae bacterium
CGGCGGTACAGGCAATTTTGATTTGACAATTCTTTCGCCATATAATTTAACATACGCAACGTTGTTTGTTAGGAAGGATTATGTTAATGCTTATGTAGACGCGTGGATAGAAAATGGAAAAATGTTTATTGAGGCACATAGTGGTGTTGGCGACTATACACAGTTTCAAAATTATGCTAAACCTTGCTCTGCTGATAGCATTGCAGAACTGCGATTTTCTGCTAATAACGGTGTCTTTCAAAAAAACACAAAAATTGAATTGTGGGGGGTAAATGTATAATGAGAATATACGATAACGAAATTTATAGGGATATGACGGCAGAGGAAATTGCTCAGCTGCAAAAAATTCCGCCTATCCCTTACGAGCAGAGGGTGGTAAACCGTATCCGTGAAAAATATTCGGTCGACGATGAACTTGCAATTTTAAGGCAAAGGGACACCAAACCCGATGAATTCGCTCAATACAATGCTTTTGTTGAAAAGATAAAGGCTGAGGAAAGGGGTGTGTAACCGATGAGTGATGCAGTTATAGTTGCAATAATCGGTCTTTGCGGTTCGGGTTTAGGCTCCTTGGTTGCCGCGCTTATCTCTAACAAAGTGTGGCAATACCGAATAGAACAGCTTGAAATGAAGGTAGAAAAGCATAACAACCTTGTCGAACGCACCTATCAGCTTGAGGAAGATAATAAGGTGTTCGAAGAAAAATTCAAGGTTATAAATCATAGGATAGATGACCTTAAAAAATATCATCAGCCAAACTAAGGAGGAAAAACTATGGCAATAAAAACATATGTAAAGATGGATGGTATAAAGCTGTCAAACGATTTTAAGCTGCGTGAATTTGTTTGCAAGGGTAACGGTTGCTGTGATACCGCAAAGGTAGACGATAAGCTAGTAACCTTTCTGCAAAAGATACGCAACCACTTTGCAGAGCCTGTGATAATTACAAGCGCGTACCGCTGTGACAAGCATAATAAGGCTGTGGGAGGTGCTTCAGGCTCGTATCATACCAAGGGTATGGCGGCGGATATTTATATCAAAAACATTTCTCCCGCAAAGCTTGCCGAGTATGCTGAAAGCATAGGTGTTTTAGGCATCGGCCTTTATGAAGGCACAGATGGCAATTTCGTACATATTGATACTCGCACTAAAAAGTCCTTCTGGTATGGGCATAAGCAGGAATACCGTTCCACTTTTGGCGGCGATAACCTCATAAAGCAGTGGCAGAAGGCGGCTATAGCAGACGGTTTCAAATTCGCCAGCGGTGCTGATGGAATCTGGGGTAAGGAATGTGAGGCGGTTGCACAGAAGGCTGTTTGTAAACGTTGCTACTGGCCTTGGAAGAACAAGAGCCTTACTGCATTTTATCAAGGGCTTATCGGGGTAGATGCCGACGGTAAGTTCGGCGCAGGAACCAAGGAGGCTGTTATTCGTTGGCAGAGTAAGAACAGTCTTACTGCCGACGGTATTATAGGCATCAACACCTGCAAGAAACTACTGGGTATATAGGAGGTATAAAAATGGAGTTTTTAAACAACTATATCGTTCTGGTCGTGGTAGCTATATGCCTTTGCGTGGGTTATGTGCTTAAGAACGTTGTAGCTACCGACAAGGTAAATAGGTATATCCCCCTTATTATGGCGGTGCTGGGAACTGCACTCAACCTCTGGGTGAGCGGCTTTGCCTTTACCCCCGAAATCCTGCTCGGCGGTATGCTATCAGGTCTTGCATCCACGGGTATGTATGAAGTTTTTCATCAGTTTATAAAGAAAGAATAATATATAATCACCCTTCCAGTTTAGGAAGGGTGATTTGTTTGTTTTGCAGGGGTGTAATACAAGGTGTAATAAATTAGAATTTTGCAGATTTTAACAGAATATTAAAATAAAATCAAAAACCGCGCATCCCCTTTTATATAAAGAAATACACGGTTTTTATTTGGTCCGAGTGTCGAGATTCGAACTCGAGGCCTCTTGAACCCCATTCAAGCGCGATACCAAACTTCGCCACACCCGGATGCTTTTTATCAAGCAAAAGTGATTATATCACAACACTTTTAAAAAATCAAGTAGTTTTTTTAAAAAAACAACCGATATTTTTTATATCGGTTGTTTTTAATTTTTTACATATCGCCGAAGCCTGTTTCTACAAGCTCTACAAGAGCGGCAAGTGCAGCCTCTTCGTCGGGACCGTCTACAATAATGCGAATTTCGGTTCCGCCAACGATGCCGAGAGAAAGAACGCCGAGAAGGCTTTTTGCATTAACTCTTCTCTCTTCCTTTTCTACCCATACTGTAGACTTGAACTCGTTCGCTTTCTGGATGAAAAAGGTTGCAGGTCTCGCATGAAGGCCTACCTGATTATTGATAACTACATCTTTAACGCACATAAACATACTCCTTATACGATATTGTGTCGATTTCCTCGTTTTTCATTATTATACCACAATATATTCACCAGTCAATCACAAAAAAACAAGTTCTCACAATAGGTCAAACACAAACGAAATGCGACGCCTCAATTTGTGTATTTTGCTCAAAAAACTGAATAACTATTGTTCAGTAGATATACTATCTTTTTGAAGTTCTGACAAGAATTTCTTTTCTTTTACAGTAAGCTCTGCATTTTTGAGCATTTCGGGTCGACGCTTGTAGGTTTCTTCTATCGCTTTTTCTCTGCGCCATTTTTCAATATTTGCGTGATGGCCCGAAAGCAGTACATCGGGCACCTTACGGTCCATCCAGGTGTCGGGTTTAGTATACTGCGGGTATTCTAAAAGTCCACCCATATGACTTTCATCTGTAAAACAGACCTCGTCAGCAAGGACGCCCGGCAACATTCTGCAGACAGCATCTGTAACCGTAAGCGCGGGAAGCTCCCCACCTGTAAGCACGAAGTCACCAACCGAAATCTCTTCATCTACTATTTCGTCTAAAACGCGCTGGTCAACACCCTCATAATGACCGCAAAGCAGAACTATATGCTCACACTCAGAAAGCTCAATAGCCTTTTGCTGCGTAAAGGTTTTTCCTTTAGGGCTCATATAAATAAGATGTGGTTTTGCTTGTGTTTTGTCATCGTAAAGTGACATAAAGCAGTTATATATCGGCGCTGCAGCCATTACCATGCCCATTCCTCCGCCGTAGGGAGTGTCGTCTACCTTATTATGCTTATTCCCTGCAAAATCGCGGATATTTACGCAGGAAATATCAACCTTTCCTGATTTACGGGCTCTGCCGATTATGCTTTCGCTCAGCACCCGTTCGCACATTTCGGGAAATAGGGTCATAATATCAATCTTCATCAGGGAAAATTCCTTTCAATGGGCGTATAACGACCTTTTCTTCTTCGATATCTACAGACACTACAACCTCTTCGATACAAGGGATAAGGTACTCCTTTTCATCTCTGCTTATGTGCCAGACATCATTTGCACCCGTCTGACTAACATCGGATATAGTGCCTAAGAATTTTTCGCCGTCCACATCAAAGACAGAACAGCCCAAAAGGTCAGAAATAAAATACTGACCCTCTTCGAGTTTAGCGTCGCGGCGGTCCATATAAACCACCTTGTTTCTGTATTTTTCGGCCTCATCAATAGAGTCTATCCCCTTTATTGCGGCAATAACCACATTACCGTGGGGAGAAGATTTAGAGACAGACAGTTTGTCCTTTCCGTCTTTATCAAGATAGACCTTTTTAAGTGTGCAGAAGAACTCTGCCGAGTCGCACCACGGCTGAATTCTTACCATTCCGCGAACTCCGTGAGTTCCGACAATTTTTCCTGCTTCTAAATACTTATTCTTCAAAATATATCTCCTATAATGATTGTTGAACGTGGAAACGTTTTACGTTTCCACAAGAGCTGATATATCAGCTCTCAAACAATCAAATTTTTCTAAATTTGATTGTTTGTCTGCATCATTACAATGGTCGTCGTCAAATTTTCTTTGAAAATTTGCTGCAAAATCGAAGATTTTGTTTAGAAACAGCACTAAAGGTACTGTTTCTACCTTCGACAACCATTATCAGCCTATGCTGTTATATAAACTAATACCCCCATTTGAAATGGGGGTGCGGCTTTTATACCAATTAGTCTATCTCGACCATTACCTTATCGCCGCTGCGGTTTGCAGCTGCGCGCATAACGGTGCGGATAGCCTTAGCAATTCTGCCCTGCTTGCCGATAACGCGACCCATATCATTTTCAGCTACGTGAAGATGATATACGATAACGCCTTCCTCGTTGGGTTCGTCAACAGTGACGGTAACCTCTTCGGGAGTCTCGACTAAGCCTGCGGCAATGGAAACTAATAATTCTTTCATAAGAATTACCTCCGTTTAAAATTAAAGGATGTTGGACTTTTTGAGCAAAGCCTTAACGGTATCGGTAGGCTGAGCGCCGTTTGCGATCCATTTCTTTGCCTTTTCGCCGTCAATGTTGATTGCTGCGGGATCCTTAGTGGGATCATAGGTTCCGATCTCCTCGATGAAACGTCCGTCACGGGGATAGCGAGAATCTGCAACAACTACACGGTAGAAAGGAGCCTTTTTAGCACCTAATCTGCGAAGTCTGATCTTAACTGCCATTTTTGTACACCTCCAGGTTTGTTTTTATATAATTAAGAGAAAACTCTTGATTAACTACATTCCGGGGAAGCCAGGTGGCATTCCGCCCGACATTTTCATATTGCCGAAACGGCGTTTTGAGCCTTTGCCCTTCATCTGCTTGAACATTTTTTTCATCTGTTCATACTGACGGACAAGTTTATTTACATCTTCAACCGTAACACCTGCACCTGCAGCAATTCTCTTTCTGCGGGAGGCATTGAGGATGTCGGGTTTAGCCCTTTCCTTTTTGGTCATAGATTTTATAATAGCTTCCGTTCGGAGCATTGCGCGCTCGTCTATATCCTGATCTTTTATCTGATTTCCGACGCCGGGTATCATAGAAAGAACGCTTTTAAGGTCGCCCATTTTCTTTATCTGCTCAAACTGATCGAGCAGGTCGTTCATATCGAACTTATTTTCTTCGAGGCGTTTTGCGGTCTCGAGTGCCTTTTTCTCGTCGATTTCGTTTTCGACCTTTTCGATGAAGGAGAGCACATCACCCATTCCGAGAATTCGGGAAGCCATTCGGTCGGGATGAAACTCGTCAAGATCGTCGAGCTTTTCTCCCACACCCGCATACATTATAGGCTTACCTGTAACTGCTTTTACCGAAAGTGCGGCACCGCCGCGGGTATCACCGTCGAGCTTGGTAAGTATGACACCGTCTATCTCGAGTATTTCGTTAAAGGCTTTTGCGATATTTACAGAGTCCTGACCCACCATAGAGTCGATAACCAGAAGTATGTTGTCAACCTCTACCGCTTTTGTGATGCGGCGAAGCTCATCCATAAGCTCTGTATCAATATGCAGACGACCCGCGGTATCGAGGAGAAGATAATCGTGACCATAGTCTCTTGCATAATTCACCGCTTCTTTTACGGTTTTTTCAGGCTTTTGAGTACCCTTTTCGAAAACAGGTACGTTTATCTGCTCGCCTAAGACCTTCAACTGGTCGATAGCGGCGGGACGGTAGATGTCGCAAGCGGCAAGCATAGGACGGTGTCCTTTTGATTTAAGATGCTTTGCAAGTTTTGCGGCATGGGTAGTTTTACCCGAACCCTGCAGACCGCAGAGCATTATAATTGTGGGGATGCGGTTTGCGGTTTTAAGACGCGCCTGCTCATTACCCATAAGGGCAGTAAGCTCGTCACGAACGATTTTTATAACCGTTTGCGCAGGTGTGAGGCTTTCGAAAACCTTTTCACCTATACACTTTTCGCCTACAGCGTTAGTAAAGTCTTTAGCGACCTTATAGCTTACGTCAGCCTCTAAAAGCGCAAGACGTATTTCACGCATTACCTCTTTTACGTCACTTTCGTGAAGCTTACCCTTACTGCGAAGCTTTTTGAAGATGTTACCCAATTTATCCGAAAGGCTGTCGAATGCCATAATGTCACCTCTTTTACAGTTTATCTATTATATCAAGCAGCTTTTCCGCGCTGCTCTCCCCTGTGCGGACATAGTCTGCCGCGGTTTTAAGAGCCGCGAGAGTTTTGAGATATCCGAGCTTTTCTTCAAACTCGTAAAGCTGAGATTCTCCCCTTTTTATAAAATCGCTTACGCCCTGACGGGAAATACCTTCATTTTCGGCAATTTCGCTGAGGGACAGGTCGTTATTATAATATCCGTCGAGAATTCTGAGCTGCTTTTCGGGAAGAAGACCGCCGTAACGGTCGAGCAGCTGTGACAGATAAATGTTTACAGCCACTTATACCCACCTCTGTCAAGAAAATTACTTGCCTGATGTATTATAGTACAACAAACGCAGTCTGTCAAGTATTTTTCTTTACAAAGGTAAAAAATGTTGATAATTGAGCCGAAATGTAATATAATTTAGACTATACTGATATATAGGATGAGGAAAATGAGATTTATTAAACTTTTATCCCTACTGCTTACAGTCATTTTGATGCTGATGAGCGTCACAGCCTGCACAAGTGATTATAGGGGTGCATACATATATATAGATTTTGACAGCACACCCACCTGCCTTGATCCTCAGCTTGCTGACACCGACGAGGAGCTTACTGTGGTGCGTTCCCTTTTTGATACACTGCTTCGTTATAACGATGAGGGAAAACTTATCCCCTCTGCTACCGAAAGTTATGAAAAAAACAGCAACACCTATACCTTCAAGCTGAGAAAGGACTCTGTCTGGCTCGACGGTACTCCTGTTACTTCATACGATTTTGTTTTTGCTTTCAGACGTGCAGTTGACCCTGAGACAAGTGCTCCCTTTGCCAACACCCTGTTTTCCATTGAAAATGCAGAAGAGATAAGAACAGGCGGTGCCGACATTTCCACACTTGGTATTACGGCAACCGACGAATACACCCTTGTAATTAAGCTTGAGCGGGATGATCCCGAATTTGAAAAGGTGCTGACCTCCGCTATTACTATGCCCTGTAATCAGGCATTTTTTGATGACTGCAAAGGTAAATACGGACTGACCGTAGAGACAACCGCCTCTAATGGCTCTTATTATGTAAGAAAATGGAACACCGATACAAAATTTCTTATTCGTCTTGCTAAAAATCTTGATTACAAAGGACCCTTTGATGCCAACTCAATGCGCGTTTACTACACCTGCGGTGAGGACGAAGCTTTCGATATGCTAAATAATGACAACACCGACCTTATATATGTTTCCAACGCTGAATCCGACGGAATCGTTGACTCAGGCTTCGAGGTGTCCTTCACAGAAAATATCTGTTATGCGCTGTTTTTAAGTCCGAAATTAGACCCCGACATACGAAAAGCTCTTTTAACCTCGGTAAACACTGAATCTATCACATCGGTACTCGGACGCACCCAAAACCGCGCAGAGACCCTTTACCCCGCTGTTCTTACTGCAGATAACATTCCTAAGGTGTCTGACTATATAAAATACGACACAGCGACAGCCCATTCCCTTTATGCCGACATGATAAAGGGTGGCTTCAAGCTTGGTAACATCGCAATAAAATATCCTGCAGACACCTCCTGCGAGACGGTTGCGAAATCAATCGCAGGACATTGGCAGCAGACCCTCAGTTGTTTTATAAACATCGAAGAAATATCAGAGTCGGCTGCGCGCTCTGCATATAACTACGGCACATACGATATTTTAATACTTCCTTTTTACTCTGTGTCGGGAACAACTTCTGCGTATAACTCTGATTTAGGCTATAATTCATCCGATGCGGCAGCCGTATCCAAGGAGCTATACGAAAATTACCGCTGCTATCCCCTCTTTTTCTCCACTACAAATATTGCAGCCGGTTATAAGATACAGAACCTTAAAGGTTGTATTCAAAACGGAATTTTAGATGCATCTTTACTCATAAAACAACAATAAAATTAATCGGCTACCAACAAGTAGCCGATTAATTTTATTAGCGCACAACAACGCGCTGTTAAATTATAATGCACACAAGACCGTTGCAGCCTTCGTTAATGACTCTCTCTACCGTTTCCTGAATACGCATACGGGCGTCGTTTGGCATACGGGAAAGCTTGGTGTTAAGTCCCTCATTTACAAGCTCGTGCAGGGATTTTCCGAATATATTAGAGCTCCATATCTTTGTCGGGTCATCCTCAAACTCACTGAGAAGATATTTTATTAAATCCTCGCTTTGCTTTTCGCTTCCGACTATCGGACTGACCTCGGTGGTGATATTTGCCTTCATCATATGTATAGAGGGTGCCGACGCGCGAAGCCGCACTCCGTAACGGCCGCCCTGCCTCATAATCTCGGGTTCTTCAAGAGACAATTCCTCGGTTGAGGGCATAACTATTCCGTATCCCGTTGCTTCTACCTCATCAAGTGCGTTTTTGACCCTCATATAATCCTTCTTCATCTGAGCAAGTTCTTTTAGAATATCCATCAGGTCGCGGTCGGTATGAATACTGAGTTCTATATTCTCGGTTATTACCGAATAGAAAAGCTCACGGCTGACGGTTATCGAATATGCGGCAGAGCCTGTGCCCAGATCTACCGATTCCATTTTCACCGTTTCGGCGTTTTTGTTATCCTTAAGTGCATTTTCAAGAACAAATAGGTCTTTTATCTTAGAAATCCCGTCAAATGCGGTTTTAACCGTATCGTTAAGACTTGAACGCAGCCAATGGTCAAGAGGCAGAGCATTTATCCAGCTTGGAAGCTCTATGCTGACCTCTTTAACAGGAAATTGATACAAAATCTTTTTAAGTACCTCTTTAATATCAGCTTCAGTAAGCTCGAGACAGTTTATTGGCATTACGGGTACACCGTATTCTGCCGAGAGTTGTTTAGCGGTTTTCTTTGTCTGCTCAGAGTCCGGATTTTTACAGTTAAGTAATACTATAAAAGGCTTGTTTATAGCCTTAAGTTCATCTATAACTCGTTTTTCGGCTTCGGCATATTCTGCTCTCGGAATGTCCCCTATCGAACCGTCTGTAGTTACTACAAGTCCTATAGAGGAATGTTCGGTTATTACCTTTTTGGTGCCAATTTCTGCCGCCATATTGAAGGGCACCGCTTCGTTATACCAAGGGGTCATAACCATCCGTGGGACATCTTCCTCTATATAGCCCAGTGATGACGGAACAATATAGCCTACGCAGTCGATAAGCCGCACCTTAAGATGTGCGCTTCCGTCAAGGGTTATATTTACTGCGTTTTCGGGAATAAATTTAGGCTCGGTGGTCATTATAGTTCTTCCGCTCGAGGACTGCGGAAGCTCATCAGTTGCACGTTCCTTTATATACTGCTCCTTTATATGAGGCAATACCAAAGTATCCATAAATTTCTTTATAAAGGTCGATTTGCCTGTTCTGACGGGACCCACCACGCCGATATAAATGTCTCCTCCTGTGCGCGCCTGTATATCTTTATAAATATTGCTGTCTCCCATATTTACTCCTCTTTTCGGTTTCATTCTATGTAACTATATGAAGGCAGCATAAAAGTTATGACGGTTTGTTCGCCTTATCTTTGTTTGAGTCACTAAAATATATATGTTATACTGACAAAAAATCCTAACGGAAGGTAAAAAGCTTCCGTTAGGATTTTTTGTTATTTTTTAATTTTATAGCCGAGGGCTACTATCAGTTTTATAGTTTCAAGAGCAGTGCTTCTATCGTAATCTCTCTCCTGCTCGGTCAGCTCTGCATAAGGGACAAGGCAGGGGGTGGTTTTTTTATCGTCATCCCTCTTTTCGCCATATATCCAACCCTGTGCAATACGCTGTGCTGCCCAAACATCGTGAACGTTTTCTGCAATCTTTTCAGTAAGTGACAGTAGCTCCTCTGACAACACAATATTCTTTGTATCTATCGGTTTTGGGGCATACATATCTAATCCTCCACTTCAATGTTATCTTTGAATTGTTCGAGTATATCCAGTTTTTCCCAAGATACAAGGTCGTTATGAGTAAGGGAACGCGATGCATGCTGTTTACCTAACTTATAACCGTTTACCATCATATAAGCATTCCAACGGGCATGTTCTGTTATTCTGCTTTTCCGACAGGTTTCACAGGTGCAGAGCAATGTGTTTTTATGGTCTTTACTTCTTTGGGGCATTTGTTCTTTCAGTGCCTTTTTATGAAGATATTTTGCTACAGAAGAATTTCTGAAATACTCAAACTGCAGATATGTTTCGATCTGCTCAATAAGCCATTTGGGAACCTCTTCAGGCTTAAACGCTCCGTTTTCGTAAATTTCTTCAGGATAATACCAATTGATGTCCTCTATTTGCTTTGCGTTTTTATGTGCAAGTATCTCCCGTACAAGGTCCGCATCCTTTGATTTTATGAGGCTGTCGCGTACTTTAAGTGTAAGGCGTATCCATTCGGTATGATATTTAATTGCGTATCTGTCAGTTTCCCGTATATTTTGAATGTTTTCATATGAAAACTGTTCCTTGAAGCTGCCCATAAATTTGATGTTATATGGACACTTTTTATAGTTTACAAGTTTTCCTACGCCATCGTCACTGAGGTTTTTGGCCTTTTTATCATCAAAAACAACAGCCTGTATTATCGGCAGATCTGTTTCTATGCAGTTTTCCTCTACAAGACTTTCCTGATACTTTTTACTGACCGCAAGTAATCGGTCAAACAGAATTCTGAGTTTTATTGAAATCTCAATATTCTTATCGTCATTACCGAGAGAAACAAAAGCAAGTTTGGTTCTTTTAAGGCGTTTTGCAGTATCAGGCGCTTTAGTCTCATCAAAAAGCTCTGAAAAACCGTTTGTATAACAGTCGATGTTTTTGAAGAATCTTATGTCATACTGACAGTCTCCCGCCTCATTTCTTACCTGATGAGATAAGATTTCAGGACATTCCTGCATCATCACCTCTTCTATATCACGCACATTGCTGTTTCTGTCTTTTCCGTTGTCGATTACATTTATTTCAAGCTTATAGCCATCTGCCTGACAATACCAAATGGCGGTTTTAAATATTTCTCTGCCGTATTCGCCCATTCCGATTATCAGTATCGATATGACCTTATCCTGAGCGCAATCCTTAAAGAACTGTATTCCGCTGAAGGTATTAAGCACAAGATTATGAACGCTGTCGATTCGTGTGATGCCAAACTCATTATCGATAGAGCTGAGCAGTGTGTCCTCTGTCATTCTGTTCTTAACCGACACCGAGTTTTTCTGTTCGGTTTGCTCTGCGCCTTCATAAGGCACAAAGTTTTTAACAAAATCAACATCATTTATAATTCTTTTCTTGATGAGAGAGGATAACCTTATGTTTTTATATTTAAGCGAGTCGATTATATGTGCACTGCCCGCAGAGGTTGCGTAGACAAATATCTTAACGCCTTCCCGCTTTTTATCCGCATACTGCTCTGTCAGTTTTATTGCGTGAGAAATGTTTTCCGACTCATCCATATCGTCTATCAGAAAATATTCTATTGGGCGTGGCTTTATCTTTATACCGAAAAAGTCGAAAATATCATCTATTTTTCGGTTTATACGGTTGTCTTTTTGCTTTACGATATTAAGATGAATCACATCCCGCCTAAGACATATGCCGCCTATATCCTTATCCTGTGCTTCGCAGATAAACTCATAATTATCGTCGTTTTTCTGATAAACATCGGCAAATACTATTACAGCCTTGCGTTTTTTCTCTTTTCTGATAGTTCTGGCAAGCGCTACCGACATAGGATTGAGCTTTGACATTATGTAAAGTGGCTTTAAAGCCGAAAGCTTTAACCTGACCTCTGCGACAAAATTCGAAAATATAGACAAAACAGAAACTGCCGTCATAATGGGAGAAAGGAAAAAGAAAACAAGTGCTGTTACAAGATATGCATCTGTTAACAGGTCACCACAACACGTTAACGCTGTTTGTACCATAGAGTATTCACCGTCGGCAAGAAAAACCTTAACCGAGTGAAATATTGCACCAAATAATGCAGCAGCAGGTCTCAGTGTATCCTGTATATCATAATATGCGTAGCATACAGGAAGCTGCAGACAAAATACCGCAATAAATATTCCTATAGTGCACATCTGCCATGCAGACAGCACTCTCTTGACCCTTGATGTAACAATATGATACCATACAGAACCTGCTATACTGACAACTGCTATAGTTACCGCAAGTATTGCACATACCAAAAAACCGAGTTCTTTATTTTGCATAGAAGCCTCCTTGAAGCATATTAAAGATTTGCTATCAGGGATAAAAGTTTATTGTTATTTTCCTCTTTTATAACATCGATAACAGTAATCCCCATCTCTTCTGCGCGACGGACTATGCTTTCGCCCTTTGAATTCAGCTTACTGATGTCTGACACCGCAAGAACTTTTTTTGCATACTTTCCGCCGAAACGCTCTGCAACCGTTTCAAGCTTATAAAGCTCGTGTGTTTCCATATCTCCGTTTTTACAGGAGATAAAGATTGGCTTAAGGCCCTTCATAAGAATAACGTCTATCTCATTTCCGACGCCGTCGTCACCCGAATTTACAACTCCGTCCCAGTCGATGTATACACCTGTAAGCAGATCACTGAATACTGCGTTTTTGTTCTTCCCGCCTTGCATATCCAGTGCTAAAACGGTTATATAAAGCTCGAGCACTCTGCCTGCTACACTGAGACATTCCTTAACCTGCAGATTTTTATACCTGAAGCTTACACCTTTTTCGCTCATCGCGAAATCTTTAATAATTCCACTGTTTTCAAGGTTTTTAAAGATTGCATATACTCCGCCCGATTCCAGCAAAGTTTCAGGCAGTTCTACCGACTCGTGAAGATCTTCGTTGCCCATTTCGACTTCTTTTGCTGAAAAAGTGAAGACGGCATTCCAAAGCCCCGTATTTATACGGCAGACATTCCACATTTTTTTAACATCTTGAATAAAGTCTTTACTGAAATCCCAACGGTGGGTGGTCTTTGGCTTTTCATCCTCAAAAATTACCCTGCCACCGTAAATTTTGATGTTTTCTTCCACACTGATCTGATCAGTGAAAGTTTTAAGAGTGTTTCCGTCGGCATCACTGTCGGAAAGCTTTCCGTTGTTGATATTAAAGCGGTGAAGCTTTACCTTTTCGGGATAGCGCTCAAAAACCATTCCTGCCGCAACAAGATAAAGCTCGTCCCCTCCCGTCAGGTCAAAGAGGCAGTCTTCACTTTGCTGTGCTATATCCGAAAGTGCTTCTACTACGCTGACAAGCTTGTTGCGGTTTACCACTCTGTATTCAAGCTGTGTAGCTATGCCTCTGGCTTTAATAACAGGCAGATAATCTTCCTTTGCCGCTTGAAGCCGGTCGCCGTTGTCACCTATAAAAACTACTTTTTCCGGTGCACAGAGCAAAGTACTTACAATATTTTCTATTGAATTTATGTCATAAAATTCTACAATTGTCATCATATATTTCCTGTTCCGGTTGTTCTCTTCCATTTATCAAAGTCAGAAACATCCTCGAATTCATCGATATCAAGCTTTGCAAAAGGAGGAGATACCTCTCCGCGCATAACTTCTTTTGCAAGTTTTCTAACCGAGAATATCTTGGTTTGGGGCAGTGTCAAGGGCTGTAGCTCTACCGAAGGATAGACCTTAAAGTCCTCATACATATCTATATCTGCCATTTCGGTGATTATCGGATACTGTCTGGTGTGCATTATCAGTGCCTCACCCTATTCCTTTGCCTCTTTGAGTGCCATTATTTTTTCATACCAGAAATTCGTAACATTCACCTGCAAATTCAGTTATTTTAAAGCCTTGTTTTTCCACTTTCCGCGGGAATAAAATACCGCCGTAAGAATTGCGCCTATGCACCAAGAAGCAAGTAAGGATATCTGTATACATTCCTGTCTGCCAAAGGGCAACTCTTCTGTGCGTGTAAGGAAGGATATTCCGTATGCTATCGGAACACGCACACACACCGTAGTGATGAGGGATATCCACATAGGCGTCATAGTATCGCCAGCCCCTCTCATAATACCCGAAAGGCTTTGTGTTACTGCAACGGCAATATAACCCGCAGCCAGTATGGTCATAAGACGATAGCTGAGCTCTACAAGCTCGTTAGTTTCGGAAAAGATTCCCATAAGATACTTACCGAAAACAAGAATAGCAAGTGTTATTGCCGTAGCACAGCCTACCGCCATAACAGTACCCTGTTTTGCTCCTTTTACCACGCGGTCATAAAGACCTGCGCCCACGTTTTGTCCTGAATATGTAGTAAGTGCCATTCCAAAGGAAAAGTTGGGCATCATCGCAAAGCCGTCTACTCGCATAATAACAACATTTGCCGCAATGAACATCTCACCGAAGGAATTTGTAAGGGACTGAACAATTATCATTGCCGAAGAGAATATTGCCTGAGTAAGTCCTGAAGGGATACCGAGTTTAACGATGGTTTTAATATGATTTGCTTTCGGTTTTAAATACTTTACTCCAAAATCGAAGCTTTCGGTCATACGGGAAAGCCTTATTCCGCAAAGAAATGACGATATCATCTGCGCAATTACCGTAGCAAGTGCCACGCCTCCCACACCCATCTGAACATAGGCTACGAAAAATATGTCGAGTGCGATATTTAAAACTGTTGCAATAAGAAGATAAACCAGTGCCGATGCAGAATCGCCAAGTCCTCTGAGAATTCCGCTTAGAATGTTATAGTAAGCCAGTCCCGCGATCCCTACTAAGGATATAATTAGATAGTTTGCGCAACCGTCGATTATTGTCTCAGGGGTATTGAGCATAACGAGCATTGGACGAATAATAGGCAGACCCACAGCAATAAGCACTACACAGCAAATGGCTGTAGCGGTCAGGCAGTTACCTATGGTATAGGAAAGGCTTTCTCGGTTTTTTGCACCGAAATACTGGGAAACCATTATTCCCGCGCCTGCAGATATACCAATAAAAAGCACCAAAAGCAGATTGATTATTGGGGCTGCGCTTCCAACCGCTGCCAGAGCATTATCGCCGATATATCTTCCTACAACTATACTGTCTACGGTGCTGTAAAGCTGTTGAGCAATATTTCCTATAAGCATAGGAAAGGTAAAAATAAGAATGTTTTTCCAAGGTGAGCCTACCGTCATATCGATAGGAGCAAAAAGTTTTTTTAACAAAACAATCCCTTTCTGTTGTTAATTACAACTGTTCTTCGCAAGATTCTCCACCGAAAAAGTGGGAAAACTGCGAATATTTTGCGGTGAGAATTCTATTTGCGTATGTATTATCGGATGTATCGTATTTCGACATTTTGCGAATTTTAGCAAAACAGTAAATATACAGAAAAATAAGAAATCCGTAAAATATACCTTCTGCCACAGAGGAGTCTGCTGTGCAGGAATAATCGTACAGGCCGTGTGCAAGCACAGGCATAAGCAGACTGAGTAATAAAAACCGTTTTTCGGGAAGCTGTGCACCTTTTGACGGAATAAGTGACAGGCGTTTTAGCTCTGTTTCTTTGCTACGCGCCTTTCCGTAGGTATGATACATACTGTAGCAATAGCCCATTATAACGGCAAAGAAGGTGTGGGCAGGTACCGCTGTAACGGCACGAAGCACCGCGGTTTCGAACCCATAATCCAGTACATAGAAAACATTTTCAAGTGCAGCGAAGCCTAAGGAAACAAAAACTGCGTATACGATACCGTCGAACAAACTGTTAAAATTCTTGTTTTTTCTTGTGAAGAAGAGCATTACTATCCATTTGAGCGCTTCTTCCACAAGGGCTACTCCAATAAAATATTTAACTGCATTATAAATTTTGAAGGTGCTGACCGACAGCACGTAATTTCCGTCTTCTAATACGGCGTACGGTATAAAGGCGTTGTCGATAATATCGAACATAAAACCCTCAAGCTTTGCAGCAGGAAAACAGATAAGCGCACCGAAAAGGAGTAGTGTCAGCAAAAGCCCTATCGGTTCTTTTTCTGCCCTATCATTTTTGAAAACATAAACACCGAGGACTATTGCAGGCAATATTGCCGCGGCTGTCAAAAATATTTCGTTTATTTCCATAACTACTTATCGGCAAAGGGCTTTGAGCCTTTTGACCTCTCGGGTTTCTTCCTCGGTGATTACACCGTCGCTTTCGATAATAATATCACAAATGAGGCTCAGCAGTTCTTTATAAGCGTCAGCAAGTTCCGAATTCAATTTTCTGAGAAGCGCTACTGCGTTAGAAAAGCTTTCGTCAAAGGCGTGACCAATATCATCCTTACAGCTGTTGTAAACCTCTTTAAGCTCGGCTAAAGAATAGTGAAAATCAAAATTGCGGTTTAAATAATCCACCTCTTTTGAGGTTATCTTTCCGTCTGCCGCAATAAGTCGTATCACTACACTTGCAAGGTCATTTGCGTAAAATACATCCATTTCTCCGAGAGTGCTTTTATCCCATTTGTCTAAATCCTCCAGAGAATCGCAGCCATTTCTGAATTCCTCATATTTAAGTTTAAAACTTTCTGTGGAGATAGCAAGTTTATCCATAATTTTACCTTCCTTTAATATGTTTTATATTTAATTTCCTTTTCCAAGTGCTTCGGAAATTTCACCCTTGATTTTTGATGGCTGAAAATGCTGAAAACGGTTTTTACTAAACGCCAGAACTACCATTTCAATATCGTTGTTACTGACCGGAGCGTGGTGGTCGCACATTACAAGATTGTAAAAACGGTCGTATATGCGGTAATTGTCGATTTCTGCATATTTGCCTTGTTCTACACCATCAAGTCGGTCGTCGGGAGACCAGTAAAGGTCTCCAAGGCCTAAAATATGACCAAATTCGTGCTTGGCAACATGTTTTATTTCCTCGTAGTCGTCAAACCGATTGTTCTCGCTATGCAAAAATATTGCTTTTCGGGTTTTTACCGACCATTTTGTCACTCCGATTCCTGCTGCAGAGCGTTTACTCTGAAAATATTTTGAAGCGCGGTCGGTCAATGTTTTGTTCCCGAATTTTCCCCATATGTTCAGTACATCTCGGCGCATATCCTCGGTTATGGGCAGAATAAAAACGTTATCAAAGCATCTCGGCTCCTCTGTAACCTCGACCTGAACACGCAGTTTTTGTCCGCCAAACACCTCATAATCTCCGCTCCACAAACAAAATCCGTTGCAAACGGCATTTTTAAGCTTTTCCTCGTCGCAGTGCATCTCTTCAAAAAGCAGCCAACTGAGATTAGTGCTTATTCTAAGTATATTTTCCCCGTTTTCGTATGTAAGGGTTGCATCAACAGGGGTCATTACGCCTTTGCGGTCTATCCTTATCCTTTTTCCTTTAAAATCGGTAAGGGGGCCGTTTACTGTACCCGAAATTTTATTTCTTACATTTATTTGATACCTCATCTGACAATACCTGTTAAGATATGCCCTTGCCTGAGTGTTTCCTCTTCTTGCCGAGCCGCAGAGCAGTTCCAACGCTAAATCTGTGGGATTATTGTTTCTGACCTTTACCAATCCGTCAAGAATCAATCTGCCCATAATAAAACTTGCTTCGGCATCACAGAGTGTAACAGCGCGGTTTAAGAGCTTTATTCCAAGCTCTTTATCAGACGGTGAAACATTTATGCTGAAAATGCGCAGTTTTGCCTCTTCTCTACAGGCGACAGGATCATTTTTTATTGCATCAAAAAAACTGTTCATCAAATTTATTCCTTAAGCTTATATTTATGTTATTATAACACACAATGAGACAGTATACAAGAAAACACGACAAGAAAATGTAAAATATATTGGGTGTAAGCCCACATTGTTTGCGCGAAGCTGGGCACCGTTTGCCGTATGGCAACCTCGTTTTGTGTACGATAAAGAGGAATGAAAAAATATGATTTCCTATGATAGATTATGGCAAACCATGAAAGAAAAAGGCATTACTCAATACACACTTATTAAAAATCACCATATCAGCCCTGCACAAATCACAAGATTAAAGCGAAACGAAAGCGTAAGCACACATACAATAGAAATGTTCTGCAAAATTTTAAAATGCAATGTCGAAGATATAATGCAATATATAGAAGATTAAAAAGCCGTGAAAATTCACGGCTTTTTTTAGCATAAAAGTGGTGTAGGCGCAAGATATTAGTGATATTCTGTGCTTCGCACAGAGTGATATTATGCCTTGCGGCATAGTGATATTTTTGCCGTTGGCAAAAGTGATATTATATTCGCCTATTAACTGCACGAAGTGCAATATCGCTTGCGAAGCAAATATAACTGAGCGAAGCTCAATATAACTCGCCGAAGGCGAATGAAAAAACTCCTTGAGAAATCTCAAGGAGTTTTTTCTGGGCTCATAGGATAAAAATGCAACCTTATGAAAATTCGTCAACAATGATAGACTTGGAATATAACGGATGTATTTGAATGGTGCCGTCATAACTGTAGCCAACACAATGACCATCCTCAGAAAAAAGCATTCCACAGCGTTCACGAGTATATAGAAGTGCGCCCTCTATTCCTTTACCGAACTCAAGCCCCATATCCTTATATGTAAATTTCAAAAGACAATCAATTTCGTGTCTGTAATTGATGCTTGCCCTTCTGTGATACAATATATCGGATGCCTTATAATAAGTTTGATGGAATTCTCGGAATGTATCGGGACTATTTCCAATCGGCATATATAACGGTCCTCGGTCGGCATCCTCCATAGCGGTCACGAATCCAAAACGGCTGTATAGCTCTGTAAGCTCTTTGGTGCCCGCAGAGCAAAGAAAGCAAAGCGGAGGATTGGAAACCGTTTGAAAATCTTCATACCAAAAACGCAACAGCTTTCCTCCAATGCCTTTTCCTCGAAATTGTGGGTCTGTATAAAAGTTCCCCCAATTGCCGATTGCATCAGAATGCTTTCCCCATCCTGCCCAATGTCTGCTTGCCGCTTTACCGTCTTCATGCGCAACATAGTACCGATCGTTGCATTCATTTGACACCGCGCCGCTGATCCTATAGCGTATCATGTCTGCATATGATTTATCATTATCAAAATCCTTCATCATTTCAAATAAAGCTTCATATGCCTCATTTTTAGACTCTCCGGGAATATATTTTTCAAAAACCATAGCCGTTTTCTCCTCAAGTAATTTTTACTGAAAAGGAATGCTACAGATCCATAAAATTTTAAGATCCACTATTCATCTGCAACGCCCCGTTAAATATAACATAAAAGCTTTTTCATGTCAATACAAGTATGTAAAATCCATCATGACAACTTAGACAACGAATCATTTGGGGCAAATATGAAACGTGAAGAATTGTATAGGCGGAATTATCAAACAGAACTCTTAAATGGCGTACATAATCATATAGCGTTCTACAATTCAAAAAGTAGCAAAAGCCTTGCGGCATAAGGGTTTATGGAAAAGAAAAACACTTCAAGCCGAACTTGAATGATTCGAATTTGAGGTACTATTCAACATTGAACTGAACGACTCGTTTGCAGGCTTGCTGGCAAGGTCTGATTCCCCCACGGCGCACCGTAGACGCCAAAGCTTTCGACGTCGCGCAGTTCGAGTGCTTTTCTTTTTGCCCAACGCAATCTCTTCTTCATCCCCCTCGGGGGACGGCGAGAGGGGCACGGTATTGCCGGGGGAGTGGGCGGGCGGACGGGGAGGTTTGGTCCTTGTTGGACTTGAACCAGAACGACTCGCTCACTTCGTTCGCTTGCAGATTGCAAGCAATCTGCCCCTATCCGCGCGTTGCGCTGAGGGGGAGTTGGTGGCAAGTCGAACAGGGGCAAAGGGCAAAAAGAAAACCCGAGGCAATCGCCTCGGGCTTCTTTTTGAGCTCGTAGGACAAAAATGCAACTCGTAAAATCACGGCGAAGCCGTGTATGAAATCCGCAGCTTGTCTGCGGTATGGAATCAACACGAAGTGTTGAATGTAATCAATCCGAAGGAGAAATACACGCTGACGCGTGATGCCATACGCCTGCGGCGATTACATACTCGCTCACGCGAGATTACATACCAATCCTTCGGATTGGATAGAAAAAAGCAAGTCTCTCGACTTGCTTTTTTCTGCGCTCGTAGTACAAAAATGCAACAATATAAAAATGAAGATTTGCGAAGCAAATCAACCTCACTGAAACTTGTCAAGAATTTCGGACAGATAAAAGAGTGAAAAATTGATTTGGTATTGAATAATTGATACCTGAATGTAATCTTTCTGAATTGTAATATAGTTCAATATACTCAACAATTTTTCTTGATGCTTCTTCGAAT
>JAZQGH010000137.1:0-1752 GCA_045539925.1 Acutalibacteraceae bacterium
AGGCTTTTCTAAGCAGCCGTTCTCTGTTTCAGATTTACGACCTGTCGGAAAACGGCTGCAAAGTTACGACTTATTTTTGAATTACCAAAACTTTTTCGAGTTTTTTTTATCTATTTCTCAATTTTTCCTTGAATTTCGTCAGCTGAGCCCTCATTGAATCCACACAAAGGTCGATTCCTTCCTCAAATGTGTCACAAGTCTTCTCTACAAAGAGAGTGTTTCCTGGAACGAAAACCTCAAGACTTGTTTCCTTATTCTGAGCAGTGGCAGGCTTGACTACTTTTAGTTGCACCTCTACTTTCTGTATATCCTCAAAAGATTTCTCTAACTTGGCGACCTTCTTTTCGATGAACGCCTCTAACTTCTCGGTAGCGTCGAAGTGGATCGACTTAATCTTAATCTCCATAGTTACCTCCTATTTTTAAATAGTTATTAATAAAAAGGTTCAGGCTCTTGGATGAGCCTCTTTGTAAATTCGCTTTAGTTGCTCAAACGTGGTGTGGGTGTAAATCTCAGTTGTGCTAACACTCTCGTGTCCCAACAAACTCTTGATTGTCTCCAACCCTGCACCGTTATTAAGCATTGCAGTGGCAAAGGTGTGCCTCAGCACATGTGGCGAACGCTTCTTCAGCGAGGTAACCATCGACAGATACTTACGTACTATCTGGTAAACCTGAGCACCCGAAATGCGCTCCCCCTTGTCACTCAGAAACAAAGCACCACTGGTCTCACCGAACTCTTCCTGGCGTTTAGCCTTGTAGTCCTTTAGTGTTTCAGCCAACTCAGCACCGAAAGGTACTATACGCTGCTTGTTTCTTTTTCCCGTAACCTTTAATTGTGCCGCCTCGAAATCTATGTCTTTATCATCCAGACCAATCAATTCCGAACGTCTCAAACCAGCCTCATAGAATAGTAATAATATGGTACGTGCGCGTACATTATTAAAAGAACTATCCCACTCCAGCCCGTCAAGCAGACGATCCATTTCTCCTTCGCGAAGGAATTGCGGCAGTGGTTTTGATTTCTTAGGCCCCGTCACAGCATGGGCGGGATCCTTCTTAACCAGTTCTCTCCTTAGGGCAAAGCGGTAAAAGGAACGCAGTGCACTCAAATTCTTGTTAATTGTTGAGGCAGAGTTTCCTTTATCCATCAGACTCTCCATCCAGTCGCGGATCAGATCGGTATCAACCGAATCCAAAGAGAGTTCATTATCCCTAAAAGTCAGATACGATTCAAATGCCCTTAGGCTTTCCTCGTATGTCTGCACCGTCTGCGGAGATGCATTCCGCTCGTAGCGCAAGTAGTCCAGAAACTGGTTAATCATCATAAATCGTGACCAATAGGTTTTCGGCTACGAATTTACGGAAATTTCTCGAAACTACCAAATTTTCGGGGAACTTTTTTTATTCCTCGTTTGTACGAAGCTGCTGTACATAAACGGCATGCTCCATCTTAAGGCGCTTCAGTACAGATGGCTTGTCAAACTGCTGACGACGACGCAGCTCCTTTACAACACCTGTCTTCTCGAACTTTCTCTTGAACTTCTTGAGAGCCTTCTCAATGTTCTCGCCTTCTTTTACTGGTACAATAATCATTTGTTTTGCTTTTAATTATTTTATGTTAAACTTAATGCTTTCAGGCATCGCGCCTCGAAAAGCGGGTGCAAAGTTACAACAATTTCACAAAACTACCAAGTTTTTCAACGTTTTTTATCAATTTATCCGCAAAATCCTTGATTTTCAATACCATACC
>JAZQGH010000138.1:0-3315 GCA_045539925.1 Acutalibacteraceae bacterium
CATGGCTACGACCCGACTTGGGCGGTCATCACCCGCGCCGTCAACACCAAGGACGCCATGACCGCCACCGTAGAGGATGTGCCCTTTAGTCTGCTGCAGCACATTACCGCCCGCATCACCGCGGAGGTAGCGGGCGTAAACCGCGTGCTCTTCGACCTCACACCCAAGCCCTGCGCTACTATAGAGTGGGAGTAATCTGCAATTCAATATGTATTATCTGTAATAGCAGGCAGTGTTAAAGCTGTCTGCTATTATTCTTATTATCCGCAATCGAACGGATCAAACCTGATAATCAAATGTTGTGGGTGCAGCGTATGAACAATATCCGAAATCGTGCAACGGAAATCGTTAATGCAGAGTTGATTTATGTATAATAAAATCGAGCGAAGGTGAATTATTCATCTTCGCTCGATTATCTTTTTATTCGCTCATAATTTGTTTTAACGGTATTTTTTTCATTGACTGACCATAAGCAAACATAACGCCTTCATATACAACGATAAAAACAGCAAGCGTTATAAAGAACATCAGAAAATCAAACTCATATTCGGGAATACCCTCGACGCCCGAAAAAACAATATCAACCATAATTCTCAATAATGCATACTGATACACAGAACCGATGATAAAGCCGATATATGCCGCCGGGCGGTAACCGTCGAGAACAGAACGCTTGCAATCAGCACTATCATAGCCGAATACACGCATCATAGCAATATTCTTTTGGTTGGAGCGAATGACAGTGGTCACGGCGATATACAACGTGGTAAACGCCAGAACAACGCCGATAATCAACATCATCAAGCCCATCATTTCACTTGACAAATCCTTCATACTTGCCGACATTTGTATCATAGCTGAGAAGCAGAACGAGGAAAAAGCGATGAAGAACACCAATGTTTTGCGGCTTCTTAATACAGAGCTCCTCATTTCGGCAACAAAGGTCTTTTTATCTTTTGTATTTTTGGTTTTGCCCTTTATCTTCACAATACCCTTCAATAGATTAACGCAAGGCTGGCGAAGCTTTAACAGGCTGTTGCATACTGCAATCAAAGCAAAGGCCAAAGTGGGAACAATCACCAGCAGGACGAATAATATCCAATGAAAACCAATAGAATGCTCCGGCAAATAGCCATCCTTATTTTGTAATTCATAAAACTTCGGCATTAACGCAAATGACAGCAAATAACCGACGAAACAGCCAAGGAATACACTCAAGCCAAAAACAGAAAAACCCTTTGCAATTTTGAAATCAGAATAACCGAGAGCCTTTAATATCCCGATTTCCTTTGAATGGCTGTCTATGTAATGCTTGATATAGAAAAACAGCATCACAACGGTAGTGATTGCCAAACAGCCGCCGCTGACGGCGCAAACGACCTTTGAAGTCATAATCTGTGCGTCGTAGAACATCTGCGCGTAGGGGTTGTCAATCAGACCGGATATCGCAGTTAAATCCAAATAATAGTTTAAAAACATATTGCAGACGGTTACCGCACAGCAGGTCATAATGGAAATTCCGAACAACTTTACGCTGTCCTTGATACTGACAATCATACCGTCACCACCCGATCTCGTAAGCCGTTTTTTTATCCGTGTTTTCGGTAACGCTGACGATTTTGCCGCTGTTCATCTTAATGATTCTGTCGGCGGTTTCGGCTATATTGCTGTTGTGCGTTACCATAATCATCGTAAATCCCTGTTCCTCGTGCAGCCTGATGATATAGTTAAGTACCTGTCTGCCTGTTTCTTCGTCTAATGCTCCTGTCGGCTCGTCAAGAAAAAGTACCTTCGGATTCTTTGCGAGCGCTCTTGCTATCGCTACACGCTGTTGTTCGCCGCCGCTGAGTTCTGATGGGAATTTTCTGCGCTTATCGGATAAGCCGACCGCTTCGATATATTTCAGATAATCCTTGTTATTGTCGAGGTCAGCACCCATCCTTACATTCTTTTCTACATTTAGATGTGGGAGCAAATAATACTGCTGAAAGATATAAGCCGTGTTCTCACGTCGGAATTTCGTCAGATCCTTTTCGCTCATATTGCCGAGTTCTTGGCTGTCATAAGCAACACAACCGCCGTCCGGAGTCTCCAAGCCCGAAATGACATTGAGAAAGGTGGATTTCCCCGAACCTGAAGCGCCGAGTATGACGATAAACTCCCCATCATTAATGCGAACGGAAACACCATCCAGCGCTTTAAAGCGACTTTCGGCTTTTCCGTAATATTTTGTTAAATCATTTATCTCTATCATTATTATTATCCTTTCAGTCTTTCTGTCAGCAATGCTTTGAAAACTTCCGTCAGCATTATGCCGATCTCAACTTCCGTAAAGCGACACATAGATGTTGCGCAGAGGGTGGCAATGCCGTGAGAATATATCCATAGGTGTCGGTACAATATAACAGCGTCATCTGCCGATACAGGATATTCATCGGTAATTGATTTTAAAATATCGGTATAGTTGTCATCAATTTCGGGGAGTATTCTATTTACGCCTATATTACCGGATGTTTTTCGCATAAACAAAAGTTGAAACAGCTTCGGCTCATTTATTGCAAACTGAATATAGGACTGACCAACGCCCTTAAAGGCAGGGGTTTGCTGTAATCCTTGCTCAACATATTCGGAATATATCTCACGAGCTTTTGCTTCAATCCCGTTAAGTACCTCGCCCATATTATCAAAAACGGTAAATATCGGTCTTACCGAGCTGCCAAGATAATTGCCGATTTCTCTTGCAGTAACGGCAGAAATGTCACGCTCACGCAGGATCGCTAAGCCTGCACCGATGATTTCTTCTTTTGTAAATTTCGCTTTAGGGGGCATAATGAGCTCCTTTCTAAAACAATCGTTTTATAACATTTGTTTTATTATAAAGTATAATAATCGTTTTGTCAATACCAGATTTGTAACGCCCAAACTCGCAAAGCAATAAAACTATCCTATTTACCAAGAATCACTCCCCGGAAAGCGCATAAACAGTGATTTTTGAAGCCTAAAAAGCGTTACACTATTTCGATGGCAATAAAGATACGAATAATGGAAAAATCCTATTGAAAACAAAGCTAAAATGCGGTATAATAGCCGTATAGAAAAGCTTACCCAACACGGCTAAAGTCCCTTACTGTTATCAACGCTGATAACAAAATGATAACAAGAGGGGATATAGGCAGGAGAATATGGATATATCAAATAATCAAAAGAACCACAGAAAGTACAGATAATAATACCTATACGGAATTGTTTAAGTGCTATCGAGTGGGAATAATCTGCAATTCAATATGTATTATCTGTAATAGCAGGCAGTGTTAA
>JAZQGH010000139.1:0-28086 GCA_045539925.1 Acutalibacteraceae bacterium
AAAATTCCCTATATTGTTGCCAAAAGCCTCGAAAGGCGACAGCCTTTCTGCGTTTTACGGCTTAAATACAGGAAATTTTCGGTTTCTACGAAACTGTGAAGCACCTTAAAAAGAAAATTTTTAGTGACAGAAAAGGCAAAAGCCTCCGATAACGCTGACGCGTATCGGAGGCTTTTAACAAATTATGCGCAAAAATTTCGCTTTTTAAGGAAATACATCCTTAACCAAACCCTTTAAACCCGAACCAGCCTTAAAGAGTCGAAGAGTTTTGTAAACAACATTATTTTTTGATATACGAGGAAAAAAACGCAGTAAATCCTGTCGGATTTACGAGTATTTTGGCGAAGTATAGCGAAAAATTAGTCTTCCAAAACCTGATTCGAGTTTGAATGGTTTGGTTAACGGAACACTCTTTGATAAATAACTTTGCATTCTGACGGATTATCCGTTTGAAATAATATTTGGAGGTAATTTATAATGAACAAAACAGAACTCGTTGCTGCTATTGCTGAAAAGGCTGGCATTTCCAAGAAGGACGCCGACGCTGCTGTTGCTGCATTCGTAGCTACCGTTACCGATGCAATAAAGGCTGGCGACAAGGTTGCTCTTGTTGGATTTGGCACATTCGAGGCTAAGGTTCGCGCTGCAAGAACCGGCGTTAACCCCAAGACTAAGGAAACCATCCAGATCGCAGCTACTAAGGTTCCCGCATTCAAGGCTGGACAGGCTCTTAAGAACGCTGTAAAATAATTTTTTAACAGATAAAGCCGTCTGAGCTTCTCAGGCGGCTGTTCTTTTTGAGGTGTTTATGAGACTTGATAAATTTTTAAAGGTTTCCCGAATAATCAAACGCCGAACCGTTGCAAACGAGGCCTGTGATGCAGGAAGAGTCAGTGTAAACGGCAGACAAGTAAAGGCATCCTATGATGTTAAGGTAGGAGATGTTCTGGAAATAACCTTCGGCACCCGTACTGTAAAAGCAGAGGTTTTAAATGTTGCCGAGGTAATAAAAAAGGACGAAGCGTCTATGCTTTATCGAATAATTCAGCAGTAATAAAAAACCACCCACCGCCGTATAATTATACGGATACCGCATATTGCGGTAACAGAGGGTGGTGTTTTTTATGCCTGAAGACAAGGGCGCGGCAGTTCATAATGTTATATTAGAGCAGAGAAAACGGCTTAATATGTCGGGGGTAAAGGAGGTCAAGACCTTCGACGAGGAGACGGTTGTGCTCGATACCGTTTTAGGAATGCTCACAATTAAGGGGGAGAATCTCTCTATTGGAAGCTTTAGTGCTACAAGTGGGGAGCTTGTAGCCGAAGGCAGGATAATAGCCCTCGTTTATTCCGATACAGACCGCGACAAGGGAATGCTTCGTCGGTTGCTAAAATAGTATGTGGGAAATAGATCTGTCGGGGCAAATATACACGATGCTCCTGAGTATTGCGATAGGTGCGGCATACGGACTTCTTTTTGATTTTCATTCGGTGCTATGTACGGGTCTAAAAAGCAAGGCGTCGGTCTTCTTTGCAGATGTACTCTTTTTTCTCATACTCTCTGTTTTTGAGTTTTGCTTTTTTCTGGCACGTTGCAGTGGAGAAATAAGAGGCTATGTCTTCGTTTGTCAGCTTATCGGTTTTTTAATCTACAAAAAAACCGTTTCGTGGATAGTTTATCTTGTATTGCGATGGTTAAGAAAGAATGTATATAAGGCGTTTTCCACACTCAGTAGGCTGATTTTTACGCCGATAGCCTTATTTATTTATAAAATTTCAGAAAATTTCTTTAAAATCTTTAAAAATTCTTGATTTTTGTTAAAAAAAGGTTGAAAAAATGCAATAAGGTAGTGTATACTAAAGTAAACTGTTTGCAGTGTACGCTTAAAAGGAAAGGGAGTTTAAAGATGAGTTATAATGTTAAAACTGAGAAAAAAAGTATACTTTTGCGCCTTCTTATAGTGGCGTTCTGTGCTTATATGCTCATATCCCTGGCTTCTCTTTATTCTGAACTTACCGATAGTCGCGAACAGTTGGCAGAAGTTCAAACCGAAATAGACGAGACCTCTTCGAGAATAGAAGAACAAACCAATCTTCTTGAAAACAGTACGCAAGAGGAGCTTATTGAAAAAGCAGCGCGTGAGCGACTCGGCTATGTATACCCTAACGAGCAGGTTTTTGTCGACATTTCCGGCAACTGATTTTTTGCGGCTACAATCGGTTTCACTATTGAGGAGGAAATTAAACTTAAATGCAGCTCACCGTTGGAGAAATTGTCGAGGGAAAAATTACAGCAGTTAAAGATTACGGAGTCTTTGTCGATCTTGGCAAAGGCAAATCGGGTATGGTACATATTTCTGAAATAGCGCAGTCCTATGTAAGCGATATTAATGAGTTTGTCAAGATAGGCGACTCGGTTAAACTTAAAGTGCTAAGCATCGCAGACGACGGAAAGATAAGCCTCAGCATCAAACGTGCTCAGGATACGGTACAGGGCGAGGCTAAGTCAGAGCGTCGAGAAAAGAGACCCTACACCCCAAAGGCACCCGCATCCCCTCCGGACGGTTCCTATGTTTGGACCGCCAAAAAGAGCGAGTCTGCTTCCTTTGAGGATATGATGAGCAAGTTTAAGGCTACCAGTGACGAAAAGTTTTCTGACCTTAAGCGTAAAAATCCCGATGCAAAGCGTAATCGTCGCACAGGTGGAAAATAATAATATCAATAGGCGGACTTCGAGATACGAACTCCGCCCTTTGTTTTTATGTAAAGGATTATATATGGTAAGAGAGATCAGTTCAAAACTTATAACCCAAGCAGTTGCAGAACTGTGCATTACGGCGAATAAAAGATTGCCGCAGGATATTGTCTGCAGAATATATGAAGCCGAAAAAACAGAAAAAAAGCCACTGGCAAAATCTATTATGCAGGACATCGGCAAAAACATAGAGGTTGCAAATAAGCTTGACCTTCCTATCTGTCAGGATACGGGAATGGCTGTGGTCTTCGCCGAGATAGGGCAAGATGTTCATATAACAGACGGTAGCTTTGAGGCTGCGGTAAATCTCGGTGTGCGCGAGGGCTATGATAAAGGGCTTTTGCGCAAATCTGTTGTTGCAGACCCAATAGACAGAATAAACACGAGTGATAATACCCCTGCCATAATCCATACGCGAATAGTTGACGGAGATAAAATAAAACTTATGGTTGCCCCCAAAGGCTTCGGCAGCGAGAATATGAGCGGTATCCGTATGCTCACCCCTGCAGCAGGCAGAAGGGGAGTTGTTGATGCTGTTTTAGAAATCGTAAAGCAGGCAGGCAGTAATCCTTGTCCGCCAATGGTGGTGGGAGTTGGTATCGGCGGTGATTTCGAGCAGTGTGCGCTTCTTTCTAAAATAGCACTTTGCAGAGATACATATACCGAGAACAGCAATCCTTTCTATGCAGAACTCGAAAAAGAATTGCTGGACGAAATAAATAAGCTCGACATAGGCCCTCAGGGCTTTGGCGGAATCTCAACCGCACTTGCTGTTAATATAGAAACGGCACCTACCCATATAGCAGGACTACCCCTTGCGGTAAATATCGGCTGTCACGTCACACGCCACGCAACAAAAACAATTTAACGGAGAATTAAATGAACAAATTAAAATACACCGCACCTTGTCTTTTCGGCGTTGAGGGCATAGCCGCAGGCGAACTGGAAAGAATGGGCGCAGAGAATGTAAAGGCAGAAAACGGCAGGGTAAATTTTGAAGGAGATTTCAATATTCTTGCCCGTGCAAACATCAACTCACGCTTTTGTGAGAGAATCTGCATAAATGTAGGAGAGTTCCAAGCCGAAAGCTTCGAAGAGCTCTTCCAGAACATCAAAAAAATAAACTGGGAAGATTTTATCGGGAAGGACGATGCCTTTCCCGTAAACGGCTACAGCCTTAATTCTACCCTGCACAGCATACCTGACTGCCAGTCAATAATCAAAAAGGCTATTGTCGAAAGACTTAAGTCAAGATATGGCATAAGCTGGTTTGCCGAAACGGGTTGCGAGGTGAAAATACGCTTTTCAATACTTAAAAACCGTGTTACCGTTATGATAGATACCTCGGGTGAGGGACTTCATAAAAGAGGCTACAGAAGAAAATCCAACGAAGCCCCTTTAAAAGAGACACTTGCTGCCGCAATTTGCGATACCGCAAGAATATTCCCTGATACTTTAGTTTACGATCCCTTCTGCGGAAGCGGAACTATTCTTATAGAATCGGCTATGATGGCTTTGAAAATGGCACCGGGACTCCGCCGTTTTTTTGCGGCAGAACGCTTCGGCTTTGTTCCTGAGCAGGTGTGGAGAGAAGAGCGTATGGCGGCTCAGGATAAAATACTTCATAATGTCGATTTTTGTGCTGTCGGCACTGATATTGACCCTGCAGCAATTAAACTTGCAGAGGAGAATGCCGCTAAAGCAGGGGTCTCAAAGTATGTTAAGGTCAGCGTGGCAGACATTAAGGATTTCAAAGCCCCCGAGGGACGCTTTTTAACCGTTACCAATCCCCCTTACGGAGAGCGTCTTTTAGATATAAAGCAGGCACAACAGCTTTATAAAACTATGGGCGAGGTCTTCCAGCAGGGACAGGGTAAAAAGTATTTTGTAATAAGCCCCGACGATGATTTCGAAAAAATATTCGGCAGACCTGCTGACAAAAGACGAAAACTTTATAACGGAATGATCAAATGTCAGCTCTTTATGTATTTCAAATAAATAAGGAGAAAGCTTATGAGGGACGTATATATTATAAACCCTGCGGCAGGAAAAGAAGATGGCACGATAGCACTTACAGAGCAAATTCGCAAGGTTTACGGCGACGACTGTAAAATTCTCATAACCACAGGTGCGGGAGATGCTATGAAAAAGGCTAAAGAAGAAGCCGAGACGGGTGACGATGTACGCATTTTTGCCTGTGGCGGAGACGGCACCTCTTTTGAAGTTTTAAACGGAATAGTAGGTTATAAAAACGCATCTATCGGTGTTGTGCCTATTGGCTCGGCTAACGATTTTATCAAATATTTCGGTTTTGATTCAAAACCCCGTTTTCTCGATATACAAAAACAGAAAAACGGAAAGCTTATCCCTATAGACCTTATTAAAGCGGGAGATATGTACTGTATGAATCAGTGCTGTGCAGGTCTTGATGCGCAGGTTGCTGATATGATGAAGGATTTTAAGCGTCTGCCCTTAGTGTCGGGAAGTATGGCATATAACCTTGCGGTAATAAAGGCTGTTATGGGCAAACTCGGTATAAATATGAAGGTCACTACCGACAAAAAGGTTTTTAAAGAGGGAAGTGTGCTTTTTGCCGTTTGTGCCAATGCACCCGTTTACGGCGGCGGTTATATCAGTGCTCCCGAGGCTAATATATCCGACGGTATGCTGGACTGTGTAACCATAGATACCGTTAAAAAAACCAGAGTACCTTCTCTTTTACCCGTCTATAAAAGCGGTAGGCACGCAGAACTTGATGTATGTACAATGGGCAGATGCAAAACCTTTGAATTCACTGCGGAGCGTGAGATACCCGTAAGCCTTGACGGAGAGATAATACATACAGATAACTTTACTTGTGAAATCGTGGAAAAGGGCATAAATTTTGTCCTCCCCGAATAAAATTGTTAATAAAATAAAAATTTTGGTAAAATCACTTGATTTTTACAAAAAAATAGGTACAATATAGTTAGCACTCGAAAACCGAGAGTGCTAACTATTTGTATTTTATTATATGGAGGCATATATAATGACTATTAAACCCTTATCTGACAGAGTTGTTTTAAAAACTGTCGAGGCAGAGGAAACAACCAAAAGCGGTATCATTCTTACCGCATCCGCTAAAGAAAAACCCGAAATTGCCGAGGTGGTGGCAGTAGGTCCGGGAGGCAAGGTCGACGGAAACGATGTCGAAATGTTTGTAAAGGTCGGCGATAAGGTTATAACCGCTAAATATGCAGGCACCGAGGTCAAGGTTGACGGTGAAGAATATTCTATCGTTCGTCAGTCCGACATCCTTGCTATCGTAGAATAATTATCAGTTTCATTTCAGGAGGCAATAAGTTATGGCAAAAGAAATTATTTTCGGCGAAGAGGCTCGTAAAGCCCTTCAGGCAGGCGTTGATAAAATCGCAGACGCAGTAAAGGTAACCCTTGGACCCAAGGGCAGAAATGCAGTGCTCGAGCGCAGCTACGGCGCACCCCTTATTACAAACGACGGTGTTACTATCGCAAAAGAGGTAGAACTTGACAATCCTTTCGAGAATATGGGCGCACAGCTTGTAAAAGAGGTTGCTACCAAAACCAACGACTGTGCAGGTGACGGTACTACTACCGCAACAGTACTCGCACAGGCTCTTATCTTAGAGGGTATGAAGAATGTTGCCGCTGGTGCAAACCCCATGGTAGTTAAAAAGGGCATAAAAAAGGCTGTTGATACCGCAGTTGCTACCGTTATTTCTAACTCTAAAAAGGTAAGCGGTACCGCTGATATCGAGCGTGTTGCTACCGTATCTGCAGGGGATAACTTCGTAGGTAAGCTTATTGCTGAGGCTATGGAAAAGGTCTCTGCAGACGGAGTTATTACTGTAGAAGAGTCCAAAACTGCCGAAACCTACAGCGAGGTTGTTGAGGGTATGCAGTTCGACCGCGGATATATTACCCCCTATATGGTTACCGATACCGATAAGATGGAGGCTGTTATCGACGATGCTTACATCCTTATCACCGATAAGAAAATCTCCTCCATTCAGGATATTCTTCCTGTACTTGAGCAGATAGTTCAGGCAGGCAAAAAGCTCGTTATCATTGCTGAGGATATTGAGGGAGAGGCACTTTCTACCCTTATCGTCAACAAGCTTCGCGGAACCTTCGTTTGCGTAGGTGTTAAGGCTCCCGGCTTTGGCGACAGAAGAAAAGAAATGCTTCAGGACATCGCAATCCTTACAGGCGGTGAGGTCATCACAGAAGAACTCGGTCTCGACCTTAAAGAGACCCAGATAATGCAGCTCGGCCGCGCTCGTCAGGTTAAAATCGGCAAAGAAAACACCATCATTGTTGACGGTGCAGGCAATCCCGATGCTATTAAAGACCGCGTTGCTCAGATAAAAAATCAGGTTGCAGTTACCACCAGCGAGTTCGACCGCGAAAAGCTTAACGAGCGTCTTGCTAAGCTTGCAGGCGGTGTCGCCGTTATTAAGGTCGGTGCAGCTACCGAGGTAGAGATGAAGGAGCAGAAGCTTCGCATTGAGGATGCTCTTGCTGCAACCAAGGCAGCGGTTGAAGAGGGAATAGTTGCAGGCGGCGGTACAGCCCTTGTCAACGCAATTCCTTCTGTTCAGGCACTCCTTAACGAGACTGACGGAGACGAAAAGACAGGAGTTAAGATAGTTCTTAAGGCTCTTGAGGCTCCCATCCGTCAGATTGCATTTAACGCAGGACTCGAAGGCTCTGTAATTATCGATAAGATCGTTGCAGACGGAAAGGCAAACTTCGGCTTCGACGCATATAACGAAACCTATGTTGATATGATTGAAGCAGGAATTGTAGACCCCACAAAGGTTACCCGTTCTGCTCTCCAGAATGCCGCATCGGTAGCATCTATGGTACTCACCACCGAAACCCTTGTTGCCGAAAACAAGGAAGATGCTAAGGCTAACAAAGCAGCCGCAGCAGCTGCAGCAGCCGCAGGCGGCGGAATGTACTAAATTAAGAAACCAAGCCCGAAGGATGTCCTTCGGGCTTGGCTTTTATTTCGTAGGGCGCGACGTCCTCGACACGCCGTGAAACACCTGAATTTTGCAGAAAACGAAACGGATACCGTTGGTGACAGTTTCTCCCACCCCGAATAAAAAAATCAAAACAAAAACTATTGCATAAATCTTACCAAAATAGTATAATAAAATATGTATTATGTAAATCAATCTTCAAATACTACTGATATTGGAGGTTGTTTTATGAATACAAATAATTTTTGCGTAAATAATGAGGTTTCCGAGGACGAAGGAAGCAGTCTGTTCGATCAGATTAAGGAATGTGCATCGGTCACTGCGTCAGATGGAAAGCATACCATACAGTGCCTTACGGTAATAGGGGAGATAGAGGGTCATATTGTTTCCTCTTCTCAGAATAAAACTACCAAGTACGAGCATATAATCCCTCAGCTTGTTGCCATTGAAGAAAGCAACGAAATTCAGGGATTGCTCGTAATCCTTAACACAGTAGGCGGAGATGTAGAGGCGGGTCTTGCCATTGCAGAGCTTATTGCAGGTATGAATAAGCCAACAGTGTCCTTGGTTTTGGGCGGTGCACACTCTATAGGAATTCCCTTGAGTGTTGCGGCAAAAAAATCTTTTATCGTGCCCAGCGCTACAATGACGGTCCACCCTGTTCGAATGACAGGGATGGTGCTTGGCGTTCCTCAGATGCTTCGCCACTTTGAGCGTATTCAGGACAGGATAATAGCCTTCGTTACCAAAAATTCCGAAATCACAAAGGAAAAATTCTCATCTCTTATGATGAATGTGGGCGAAATGGTAAATGATGTAGGCTCGATTTTAGACGGAGAAAAAGCCGTAGAGGTAGGTCTTATTGACAATATCGGCAGCCTTTCGGATGCGATAGATACGCTTTATAAAATGATAGACGAGCAGGGTGCGGAGTAGTCGGCACCCTGATACATAAAATTTTAAGGAGAGTACATAGAAAATGGCGGGTAAAAAAGGCTCAACCACTAAAAAAACAAACGGCAGAAGTGCCCCTAAAAAAAGCAGTCACAGCGCGGGTGTTTCCCTTGCGTTGTTTGCTGTTTCGCTGTTTATTCTTGCGGTTGTTTTCATACCTGGCGAGAATCTGTGGAACCAGATGAGAAACTTCTTTTTTGGGCTTTTCGGCGTTTTAACTTATGTTTTCCCATTTTTCCTCATAGCACTTTCGGTTTTCCACGCACTTGACAGACTTAAAGGTATAGTGATTATCAGATTTGTTGAAACAGGCGCTTTAGGGCTTCTTGTGGGCGGATGTATTGACCTTTTTCTCCCCCGCGGAGAAGAGACCTTTGTAGAGCATCTTTCGGCTGTTTACACTAGCGGCGCACTGCTTAAAAGCAGCGGATTTTTCGGCGGTATCGTAGGTCAGCCTATATATCTTGCCTTTGGTAAGGTTGGCGCACTTGTAACTGTATTTTTACTCATTTTCGTGCTTGTTATGGTGATAACAGGTACATCACTTATAACCCTTTTCAAAAAAATGCAAAGCTCAGCAAAATCTGTGCAGAACTCTTATAAAGAGTTCCGCGATACCGTAGAGGAGCAGCGTGCACGTCGTGCCGAGCAGGTGGATATTCCTCTTGATGACCCTGTAAAGTCAGACCTTGATACTGCGGGTATGAGTGATAAACAGCGCAAGGTAATAAGTGCATATAAGGATATTGATATTGCTGTAGAAAACGACACTTTCGGGGAAGATACTGCCGAAGAAATGAGCAGTGTGACGGTAGAAGAGGCTCTAAGCGAGGCTAAAAAAGAGTCGGTAACAGAAGATGCATCTGACGATAAGACAAAAGAAAACACAGAGGATGTTTCTGCTGAGATAGATAGAGAAAACATTGCTATGGAGCAAGAGGAGTACAAATTCCCGCCTATCGAGCTGCTTAAGGAAATTACTTCACAAAGTCCTGCAGCTCAACGGGCAGAGCATGAAAGCACTGCACAGCGTCTTGTTGACACCTTAAAGAGCTTCGGCGTTGAGACCCGAATAGTAGATATTTCAAGAGGTCCCACCGTTACCCGTTATGAACTCCAGCCCAGCTCGGGTGTAAAGATAAGTAAAATTACCAATCTTGCTGATGATATTGCTTTAAATCTCGCCACTGCAGGCGTGCGTATTGAGGCGCCTATCCCCAACAAGGCGGCAGTAGGTATCGAAGTGCCCAATAAGGCAAGTAATGTGGTGCATATCCGCGAAATGCTCGAATCCTCAGCCTTCACAGGCTCCAAGAGTAAGCTTACCGTTGCGCTGGGTAAGGATATAGGCGGCAATGCCATCGTGGGTGATATTTCCAAAATGCCTCACGGACTTATTGCAGGTGCAACAGGCTCAGGTAAATCGGTATGCATCAATTCTATAATAATGAGTATTCTCTATAAAGCCCGTCCCGATGAGGTCAAGCTTATTATGGTCGACCCCAAGGTGGTAGAGCTTGGAATTTATAACGGAATTCCCCATCTGCTTCTTCCCGTTGTTACCGATCCTCGCAAGGCTGCAAGTACCCTGAGCTGGGCGGTAAGTGAGATGGAAAAACGCTATCAGATGTTTGCCGCAAGCGGTGTCCGCGACCTTGACGGATATAACCGTGTCGCACAGGCAGATCCCGATATGATAACCCTTCCCCGAATCGTTATCATAGTAGACGAGCTTGCTGACCTTATGATGACCGCACCTAAAGAGGTTGAAGATTCCATTAACCGTATCGCCGCCAAGGCACGTGCCGCAGGAATGCACCTTATAATTGCTACCCAGCGTCCTTCTGTAGATGTTGTTACAGGTGTTATTAAGGCGAATATTCCGTCACGAATAGCTTTTGCCGTTTCTTCTCAGATTGATAGCCGTACCATTCTCGATACAGCAGGTGCAGAAAAGCTTCTGGGCCGCGGAGATATGCTGTTTAGTCCTGTAGGGGCAACAAAACCTGCAAGAATTCAGGGCTGTTTCGTAAGTGACGATGAGGTCGAGGCGGTCGTAGACTTTATTAAGGGACGTCACAATACAGAGTACGACAGCGAGATTATGGAAGATATCGAAAACCGCGCTATGGCTAACAGTAAGGATAAGGGTGCTTCAAACGGAGGCTCTGACGAGCTCAAGGATACCGATCCTATGCTTCAGCCCGCTATAGAGTTTGTTGTAGAAAGCGGTCAGGCATCCACTTCAATGCTCCAGAGAAGACTTAAACTAGGTTATGCCCGTGCAGCGCGCATAATGGACATTATGTCTGAAATGGGTATTATCGGTCCATATAATGGCGCAAAGCCTCGCGAAGTCCTTATGACAAAAGAACAGCTTATGGAAATGAAGGCAGGACAGGAATAATTGGATAACGGCAAGATAACTAAGTACAAACGGCTACTTGCCATTTGTATAGCGGCACTTGTTCTGTTTGTGGCTTTCTTTTGCTTTTCCGACTATCGCGATTTTCCTTCTCTTAAATACTTTCTTACCCAAAGCCGTATTAGTATAGATCCCGAAGAAGATTTTGTTAGGTTTATAGATGTGGGTCAAGGTGACAGTATACTTATCAGCAGCAATGGCTATCACGCTCTTATCGACTTTGGAAATCAAAGTGATTTCGGAAACGAACTGCTTGATTCTTTGCGTTCTTACGGAGTAACCGAGCTTGACTGTGTTATTATTTCCCATTACGATACCGATCACGTAGGCGGAGCGGCAAAGATAATAGGGGCGTTAGAGGTTTATCACGCACTTCTGCCCGAGCAGTACGATAGGGGAGAGTCGTCCTTTGATGACCTGCAGTATGCCTTGGAAAACAATGAGACAACGGTCTATCCTGCTAAGGTCGGAATGGTGGTAAATATCGGCGAGTTTGAGATAACCTTGCTCAACTATAACCGCGATGCGGATAACGAAAATGATAAGTCGCTTGTGCTTATGGCAGAAATAGAGGGCAGAAAGTTTCTCTTTACGGGAGACGCTGGAGTCGAAATCGAAAAGCAGCTTTTAAATGATAATATAAATGTCGATTGCGATGTTCTTAAAGCAGCACATCACGGCAGCCGTAACTCTAACAGTAAGGAGTTTATAGCTGCTGCCTCTCCAAGCTTTGGCGTGATTTCGGTAGGGTCCTCAAATCAGTACGGACACCCCCACGAAGAGGTGCTTAGCAATCTCACAGAGGTGGGCGCAAAAATATACCGCACCGACCGTTCGGGAGATATTACCTTTAAAATTGAAGACGGAAATATCAAAGTCGAAACAGAATATTAAATGATAAAGGCTTTCTCAAAAAAGCGAGAAAGCCTTTTAAAAATATGTATGGACAACCCTTGCAGTTGTCCGCAAAAATCTATTCGTGTGTTCTGCCGTTATCTCTGAAAAGAAGAGAAATACACCAGATACCCGCAAGCGCAATTACAGAATAGATTATTCTGCTTACGATCGCGTCTTGTCCGCCGAACAACCAGGCAACCAGGTCAAACTCGAAAATACCGACGAGACCCCAGTTGAGCGAGCCAAGTATGGAAAGGATCAAACAGATTTTATCAAGCATTTTATCAACTCCTTTTGAAGGTATTATTACCTTAAAATAAAAAATTATTCAAATTTTAAAAAAGTCTTGACAAAATGAAAGGTATAATATATAATACAATTCGTTGCAAAACTAAATATGCTGCTATGGCTCAGGTGGTAGAGCACATCCTTGGTAAGGATGAGGTCACCAGTTCGAATCTGGTTAGCAGCTCCAAAAACAACAAGCACTAAAATCAGTGCTTGTTGTTTTTCTATAACGAATACTACCGGCAGTGCAGATAGTTATGATTTTCCACCTTGTGCTTTATAGTCTGTTACCTGATTATCAGCTTAACTGCTCTCATTCTTAAGCGTAGCTCAAGTTGGTGAATATGCGTTTGGAACGCGTGAAAAATCAAAAGGTTAAACTTTTAGCAAAAAAATTCATTATTTAAACCTGTTATTAGCTATGTTTTTATTGACTTATTACTTTAATTTATGGTAATATTATGGCGTTGCTTATAATGATTTTTATTGGTAACAACCTAACATATTTGTATAATATTTGAGTAATATATATGGAAATATAAAAAATGTTTTATGATGTGTGCTATGGTTTTGTGTAAAATTTTTTAGAAGAAGAGATGAGTGTTTTATGTTAGCGATTTTGGCGTTTGTGCCCATTCTTTTAACACTAATTTTAATGTTGGTGTTTAACCTGCACGCAAAATGGAGTTTGTTGCTTTCTTTTTGTGTTGCTTTTGTACTTAGTTTTGCTTTTTGGAAAATCGACATTGTGGAACTATTAGCAGGCTCGGTTTTCGGTATGCTAAACTCTATGGATGTTTTGATTATTATTTTAGGTGCAATTCTTGTTATGAACACCTTAAAGGCGTCTGGTGCAACCGCAGCAATTAACCGTGGATTTATGAACATCTGCCCTGATAAGCGTGTGCAGGCTTGCATAATAGGTTTTTCCTTTTGTTCCTTTATTGAAGCCGCAGCAGGCTTCGGCACACCTGCAGCTCTTGCAGGTCCGTTACTTGTTTGCCTTGGTTTTCCACCGCTTGCCGCCGCTATGATTACCTTGATTTTTGACTCAACTGCGGTTTCTTTCGGTGCGGTAGGAACACCTGTAACTGCGGCTTTAAATCTTCTGGGGTTGTCGGGAGATAAAACTTTTGTTGCAGAGTTCTCTTTTTGGACTGCTGTTCCGCACGCTATTGTAAGCACCTTTTTGCCGCTAATTGTTCTTATGATGGCAACTAAACTATTCGGCAAAGAGAAGTCTTTTAAACCTGCATTAGAGGCGGCACCGTTTGCAATATTCACAGGTTTGTCTTTTTCAATACCGATGTTGTTAGTTGCAATTTTGGTTGGATATGAGTTTGCTTCACTAATCGCCGCGTTAATTTCTATTGCGATTACGGTGGTTGCCGCAAAATATAAATTCTTGGTTCCTAAAAAAACATGGGACTTTGGTGACCCTTCGAAGTGGAATAAAGATTGGTTGGCTACTAGCGAGGTTTCACCAATGGCTGAATCAAAAATGTCGCTTGTCAAGGCGTGGGTACCTTATTTGCTAATAGCTTTGATTCTTGTTATAACACGCATTCCACAGTTGGGCATAAAGGACTTGCTAACGAGTGGTGCGCCTTTTGTTTTAAAAATCAACAATTTGTTTGGCTTCGATAATTTAGATTGGAGTTTAAAATGGGCGTATCTTCCGGGAACCTTCTTTGTACTTGTTTCTTTCATCACCAATATTATACATAAAATGAATAAGGAACAGGTTAAAAACGCGTGGAAAGATACTTTAAAACAGGTTTCGGGCGCGGCAATGGCTTTAATTTTTGGCCTTGCACTTGTTGAGATTATGAAATATAAAAACGCGTCGGGACTTAGCATGATGGATGAAATGGCAAATACTCTTGCAAAAGTTGGTAAAGATTTGTATATCTTCATTTCTCCATTTATTGGTGTTTTGGGCGCCTTTGTTTCGGGTTCTGCAACTGTTTCTATGAATTTATTTACAAATCTACAATATAATACCGCTTTGGTGCTTGAGCTACCTGCTGTATATGTTATTTCCATGCAGTGTGTTGGCGGTGCAGTTGGTAATATGGTGTGCATAAACAATGCTGTTGCGGCGAGTGCTACCATTGGTATCACCGGAAAAGAGGGTAAACTGATAAAAACAAACGCAATACCTATGGTTATTTACACGCTTTGTACGGCAGCATTCTTCTATATTATTACATTGCTTGGTGTATTGCCAAGCGTAATATCTTAAATTATAAAATCTCCCAACTTTAGGGAGTTGTGATTAGGGACGAAACCCGTTTTGGAACCAAATTTTGCCCCACCGCTATGCCTTTCCCCCTTGTAAGACACAAAGTATTACTGCGTGGAAAAAATCTTCGCTGTGAAACAAAATTTCCGGTTACAAAACTGCAAGCACCTAAAAAAGACAAGTTTTTGATGGAATAAAAGGCAAAAAGCCGTGGTAACGCTGTGGCGTACCACGGCTTTTTAACAAATTAGGTCGCAAAAAGTTGCTTTTTTAGGCGGTTTATCCCTAACCGCAACTCCCTTTTTGGGGGATTTTATAATTTGGTATTCTACAGTACTTAATCTGTGCACTCGGATTAACAGCCTAATTGCTTTAAATAAAGAAAAGCCGTGAAAAGCACAACATATAATCTAAAAACAATCTTTTTAGAATAAACATACTGCGGTCTATAAAAAATATTAGAGCATAGTTTATTCGGAGGTTTTTTATGTGTACTGCAATCAGTTTTAACTCTAGTTATCACCTTTTCGGCAGAACTTTGGATTTTGAGAGGTCTTTCGGGGAGGAGATAGTAATTACCCCAAGGAATTTTAAGTTTTCGGATATGGCTGTATCCACCCCCCACTACGCCCTTATAGGAATGGCGCATATCGAAAATAATTATCCGCTTTATTATGATTGTGCAAATGAAAAGGGCCTTTGTATGGCGGGACTTAATTCTGTAAATAATGCCTGCTATAATAAGCCACTTGAAAACTCAGAAAATGTTGCCTGCTATCAGCTTATTCCAAGAATTCTCTGTACCTGTTCTACCGTTACTGAGGCAGTCGATACTCTGCATAAAATTCGGATTACAGATACTCCCTTTGTTCCCGAGCTGCCTTCGGCGCGGCTTCATTGGCTGATTGCAGATAAGAACTCTTCGGTCGTTGTAGAATCGGTGGAGGAAGGGCTGAAAATTCACAACAATCCTGTAGGTGTGCTGACTAACGACCCACCCTTTGAGTATCAGCTTCACCGTCTGAATGACTTTATGGGTCTCACCTCAAAACAGCCCGAAAACACCTTTGCAAAAGCACTTTCTCTTTCTTGTTACAGCCGCGGAATGGGCGCACTCGGTATGCCGGGAGACGCTTCGTCGACCTCTCGTTTTATAAGAGCTGCATTTGCTCTTAAGAACTCACCGAAATTTACCAGCAATGCAGAAAATATAAGTCAGTTTTTTCATATATTGGAGACCGTGTCACTGGTTGCAGGTTCGGTAATTACCGAAGACGGAGCAATAGATATTACCCGTTACACCTCCTGCATAGATGGGGATGAGGGTGTCTATTATTACACGACTTATTCAAAGCGTCAGATATCTGCCGTAAGACTAAAAGCTGAAAATATCGAGGGCTGCACACTCCTTAGGTATCAGCTTAAAAATGATGAAAATATCGACTATCATAATTGAGATAAGCAAAAAATAGGTTAAAAAAAGGTTACAAAAACACCCCGTAAGGTTGACAAAACGGGGTGTTTTTTGGTAAAATAATATGAATTATAATGGCTGTGGAATACCTATTTGGTGTTACGGCTGTGCGAGGTGTTTTTATGGTAAGAAGTATGACAGGCTTTGGCAGAGCTCAGGGCTCAGCTGCAGGACTGCAATTTACCGTCGAAATCAAATCTGTAAACTCCCGTTATTTCGAGTTTAATTGTCGTCTTCCCAGAGGATATCTGTTTTTAGAGGACAAGCTTAAATCCTTTACGGCAGAGCGTGTCTCCCGCGGTAAGGTAGAAATGTATGTTACCATTGATTCGGGCGTAGACGATGAGATAACTGTAGAACTTAATAAGCCTTATGCCGATGCGTATATTAAGGCACTCAGAGAACTGGCCGAAAACTACGGAATCGAAAACAGCGTTACCGCTGCAGATTTTATCGGTAACAACGAAATGTTTAAGGTGGTAAAAACCCAGATTGACGAAGAGGCGGTCACCGCGGCAGCACTCAGTGTTGCAGGCGAGGCTATCGACAGGTTTATCGCAATGCGTGAGGTCGAGGGCGAAAAACTTCATACCGATGTTAAAAGTCGTGTTGATACTATTCTTAAAAAGGTTGAATTTGTCGAAGAAAAATCTCCCGAAACGGTAGAGGCATACCGACAAAAGCTTGAGGCTAAAATTAAGGAGCTTTTATCGGGTGCTGCTTATGACGAGGCAAGGGTAATAACCGAAACTGCAATTTATGCAGATAAGGTTGCCGTAGCCGAAGAGACAGTTAGACTCAGAAGTCATATGTCTCAGCTCCTCGGTATGCTCAGCGAGGGCGGAGCGGTCGGCAGAAAGCTTGACTTTATCGTTCAGGAAATGAACCGCGAAACCAATACAATAGGCTCAAAAGCCCAGAATATTGAAATCGCACAAACTGTTGTGGATATTAAGTCCGAAATGGAAAAGATCCGCGAACAGATACAGAATATAGAGTAGAGGTGCCAAATGAAACTTATAAATATCGGCTTCGGAAATATGGTGTCGGTCGACCGTATCGTTGCCATTGTCAGCCCCGAATCTGCTCCTATTAAACGTCTTGTTCAGGAGTCTAAGGAAAAGGGAACACTTATAGATGCGACCCACGGCAGAAGAACACGTGCGGTAATCATTACCGACAGTGAGCTTGTAGTTCTTACATATCTCTATCCCGAAACGGTAGCAAACCGCGTAGAGGTTGATGATTTCGAGGACAGCGAGGAGGCGGCAGAGTGAAAGGACGTCTTGTAATCGTTTCGGGTCCGTCCGGCTCAGGCAAGGATACCATTTTAAAATTGGCACTTGCCCAGCTTCCCGATATGAAATTTTCAATATCCAGCATAACTCGCCCTATGCGTGAGGGGGAGGTCGAGGGAGAGAAATATAATTTTGTTTCCCGCGAATGCTTTGAGGATATGATTAAAAATGACCAACTTTTGGAATATAATAATTATGTAGGTAATTATTACGGAACGCCCAAAGCCCCCGTTGAAGAGGTTATAAAAAACGGCGGAGAAATAATTATTGAGGTCGACGTCAACGGACAGCGCAATATTAAAAACAAGGTAGATTCCGCAATATCGGTCTTTATTATGCCACCCTCCTTTGAGGTGCTTAAAAACCGACTTGAGGGAAGAGGAACAGATTCTCCCGAGGTAATAGAAAAACGTATGAAAGCCGCACTGGACGAAATTGCCTGCGCAAAGGATTATGACTATATCGTTGTAAATGACGATTTAGGAGAGGCTGTCAGTGATTTTGTAAATATTATCAGAACCGACAGACTTACCATACAAAGACAAAAACATATTATTGATGAGGTGCTTAAAAAATGTTAAATCCCGCAATCGGAAAGCTTATCAACAACAGCGACAACCGTTATAAGCTTGTAAATCAGATAGCTAAAAAGGCTCGCGTTATCGCAGACGAGGCAGAACAGAACAACGAAATAATCATTGAAAAGCCTGTTACCATCGCAATCAACAAGATGGCAGAGGAAATAAAATAAGTATCGTAAAACGAAGAATCAAAGGGGAGGGTTTAAAATGCTCATAGCAGATATTATTTTAGAGCAGACAGCCTTTTCCTTTGATAAGCCTTACGGATATGCTGTACCCGACGCTTTTGTGTCTACTCTTAAAAAAGGTTGCCGCGTAGTGGTGCCTTTCGGCAGAGGAAACAACCATAGGCAGGGAATAGTCCTCGATATAAAGGATGAAGGCGACGGGGTAGAATACAAACAGATAGTTCGTCTTATAGACGAAGAACCCGTTTTATCCGAAGAGATGCTTTCTATGTGTGAATGGATGCACGAACACTGCTTTTGCACCTATTTTGATGCAGTAAAAGCAGTACTTCCTGCAGGTGTCTCTTTCACGGTGCGTGAGGTCTTTATAAAGGGCGAAACTCCGTTTGATGAGAAATACAGCTTTTTAAACGATTTTTTTGCCGTAAACGAGTCTGCTCCCCGTCAGCTTCTGACCGATACCTTTGCGGAGCTTTCAGATAAAGACATCAGTGAGCTTATACACAGCGGACAGCTTGTAAAAGACTCTACGGCAGACCGAAAAATGAATGATTCTACCCTGAAATCTGTAAGACTTAACATTTCTCCTGAGGAACTCGAAAAATATAGGCTTACTCCAAGGCAAAGAGAAATTGCCGAGCTTATTTGTGATTTTGGAACAGTTTCGGTAAAGGAGATTGTCTATTTTACGGGTGTATCCTCTTCGGTCATAAAGGGTCTGGAAAAAAAGGGTATTATAAGCATTTTCGAAAAGGAAGTATACCGCAGTCCTATTAAGAATACTGCGTGTGTCACACCTACCGATATAGCCCTTACTGAGGAGCAGAATAAAGCCTTTAAGAAACTCTCAGAGCATTATGCTTCTGACGAGGGCAAGGTTGCACTGCTTTACGGAGTAACGGGAAGCGGTAAGACCAGCGTATTTTTAAAGATGGTGGACAAGGTCATTGCTGATAATAAAGGCGCAATAATAATGGTGCCCGAAATCGCCCTGACTCCTCAGACGGTATCTATTTTCGGAAACCGCTACGGCAAAAAAATTGCTCTTTTTCATTCGGCAATGTCTCTCGGTCAGCGTATGGACGAGTGGAAACGCGTTCGAAAGGGAGAGGCAACCGTTGCTATCGGTACCCGTTCGGCTATATTTGCCCCTGTAAAAGACCTTTCGCTTATTATTATTGACGAAGAGCAGGAGCACACCTATAAATCCGAAAAATCCCCCCGTTTTCACGCGAGGGATCTTGCTAAATTCAGAACAGCCTATAACGGCGCCCTTTTAGTTCTGGCGTCTGCCACCCCGTCTCTCGAAAGCTTTACCGCCGCAAAGCTTGGTAAGTACAGCCTTTGCCGTCTTACTCAGCGTTACGGAAGCGCAGAGCTGCCCGAGGTCAGAACAGTGGATATGAGGTTAGAGCTCAGAAACGGAAACGCATCTCCGCTCTCAAACGAGCTTAAACTTTCGATAAACGACGCGTTAGAGCAAGGAAAACAGGCGATAGTGCTCTTAAATCGCAGAGGACACAACACATATATTTCTTGTCCCACCTGCGGCTATGTAGCCACCTGTCCTAATTGCAGCGTTTCTATGACCTTCCATTCAGCAAACCACAGACTTATGTGTCATTATTGCGGATACAGCGAGTCGGCAGTTAAAAAATGTCCTAACTGCACAGGCGCAGAGCTTCGTTTTATGGGCATAGGCACTCAAAAGGTGGAGGAGGAGCTTAAAGCAACCTTTCCCGATGCATCAATTCTTCGAATGGATGCAGACAGTACCACCTCTAAAGATTCTTATGCTAACTATTTAAACGATTTTGCACAGGGCAAATACGATATTATGCTGGGTACACAAATGGTGGCTAAGGGACTTAATTTTCCTAATGTTACCGTTGTGGGCGTAATAGGTGCCGACAGTGCCGCAAACAGTAGTGACTACCGCAGTTTTGAGCGTTCTTTTTCCCTTCTTACTCAGGTTTTCGGCAGAGCAGGCAGGGGAGAGGACAAGGGTGTTGCAATAATTCAGACCACCGACCCCGACAGCAACCTTATTAAACTTGCCGCATCACAGGACTTTGATACCTTCTATGCACAGGAAATAGGAATGAGAAAAATGCTCACCTATCCGCCCTACTGTGATGTTGCACAGGTGTCTGTGCAGTCGGTCTCCCGAGAGGATGCCGAAACCACCTCAAACCAAATATTTAAAATACTGACCGAGGGTCTTGAGGGTGAGTATAAGGATGTCAGAGTAAGAATACTCGGACCGTCTCCCGCAATCACACCCAAGGTAAATAATAAATACAGATACCGCCTTATTATAAAGGCTAAAAATAACAAACGCTTCAGGGAACTGCTTCGAAAAGCAACCACCCTGAAATGTGAAAGAGACACATCTGTTTCGGTGGACATAAACCCCGAAACAATTATTTAAAGGATGATTTTTTAATGGCAATTCGTAACATTGTAAAACGCGGAGATGAGATTCTGCGTAAGACCTGCAGAACACAGATGACCTTTGACGGGCGATTGGCTACCGTTCTCGACGATATGATAGAAACAATGTATGCCGCAGATGGCGTAGGTCTTGCCGCACCCCAGATAGGTATGCTCAGAAGATACTGTGTTATTGATATCGGAGAGGGCGTTATAGAGCTTGTAAATCCCGTAATAGAGAATACAGAGGGCGTACAATTAGAGCAGGAGGGCTGTCTTTCTTACCCTGGCGAATACGGAATAACCGAGCGTCCCTTTAAGGTCACAGTTCGTGCGCAGGACAGAACGGGAAAGTCTTTTACCGTAACGGGAGAAGGACTTTTAGCCCGTGCACTCTGTCACGAAATAGACCATCTTGACGGCAAAGTATTTAAAGACCGTCTCGCAAATAAATAATATCAAGGAGGTTTCGTATGAACATCCTTTTTATGGGAACTCCCGAATTTGCAGTGCCTACCTTAGAGGCACTTATAGACTCTGACCATAAGGTGGTTGGCGTGTATACACAGACCGATAAGGCAGTGGGCAGAAGACAGATTATGACACCGCCTCCCGTAAAGGTCTGTGCATTAGCCAACAACATTCCTGTATATCAGCCCGACACCCTTAAAACCGAAGAAGAGCAGAAAAAAATCAGAGATATTGCTCCCGATATTATAGTTACCGTAGCATACGGAAAAATATTGCCCGAAGGGATACTCAGTATTCCTAAGTACGGCTGTATAAACGGACATGCATCTCTTTTACCCCGTCACAGAGGGGCTTCTCCCATTCAGTGGTCGATAGTTTGCGGTGATAAAAAGACAGGTATCACCACTATGTATATGGCAAAAGGCATTGATACAGGAGATATGCTCCTTAAATGTGAGACTGAAATCGGCGAAAACGAGACCGCAGGGGAGCTTCACGACCGTTTGGCTGTGATGAGTGCCGACCTTATGCTCAAAACCCTTGAAGGTCTTAAGGAAGGCAAGATTACTCCTCAAAAGCAGGACGATTCGGTTTCCACCTATGCCCCCATTATCACTAAGGAAATGGGTTTTCTCAGGTTTGATAAAAAGGCACAGGATATATGCAACCTCATACGAGGCTTTAATCCTTGGCCTGCCGCCTATTTCTTTATAGACGGCAAGCGGGTAAAGGTATTTGCCGCTAAGGTCTCTTCAAAAACCGATAAAGCACCCGCTACCGTAATAAAATCAGAGGGTGAGCTTGTTGTTGCCTGTGCAGAGGGTACATCTCTTTCTCTTACCGAAATTCAGCCCGAAGGCTCCAAGCGTATGTCGGCAAAAGATTACCTTATTGGTCATAAAATTGCCGTGGGCAGCCTGCTTAGTGAATAAATGAGCAGTCCGCGACATATTGCAGCATTGGCTGTGTTAAAGGTCACTTCTGATGGCGGTTATTCAAACCTTGTGCTCAACTCCTTGTTTAATGAAAATAGTTTAAGCGCAGAGGATAAAGCCCTTTGTACCGCAATTTTTTACGGCACATTAGACCGACTTGTCACAGTAGACTTTTATCTTAAAAAACTTATAAAAACTCCCCTCAAAAAGGTTAAGCCATACACTCTGGCGGTACTGAGAACGGCAGTTTTTCAAATAAAATATCTTGATAAAGTTCCCGATTCGGCGGCTGTAAACGAAGCGGTAAAGCTTATTAAGGCATCTAAAGAAAGCTTTAACGCATCCTTTATAAATGCAGTTTTGCGAAATCTTCTTCGCACCGAAACACCCATACCAACAGGAAATTCTATATTTGATATTTCTGTTGCATATTCCTGTCCACAGTGGATAGTGATGGTTCTTGTGCGAGACTACGGCGTAGATTTTACAAAGGCTTTTTTGAGCAATGCTTTGTTACCGCCACCCATTTTTATAAGGGTAAATACTGAAAAAACAGATAAGGATAGGCTTACCGAGGTCTTAAGGGCAGAGGGAATAAATTCCGTAAAGGTCATAAACGATACGGTTTTGATGCTGGATATTTCAGGCTCTGTGGAGGATAGTGTAGCTTATAAGCAAGGTCTCTTTTATGTACAGGACCTTTCCTGTCAGCAGGCAGTTGCAATGCTTGATATTGAGCCCTCGGCGCGGGTGCTTGACCTTTGCGCCGCACCGGGTGGAAAAAGCTTTACCGCAGCACTTGCTGCTAAGGAGGGCAGAGTAATATCCTGCGAACTGTACGAGCATAGAGCAGGACTTATATTAAATGGAGCACAGCGATTAGGTGTTGAAAATATTACGGTAAAGGTCTCAGATGCAACCGTTTTTGATGAGGAATTAGGACTTTTTGACCGAATTATCTGCGATGTGCCCTGTTCGGGGCTTGGTGTTATAAGACGTAAGCCCGATATAAAATACAAGCCGCAAGATTCTTTTGAAGAGCTTATCTCTATACAGAGAAAAATTCTTTTAAACGCGGCATCGTATTTAAAGTCGGGCGGTAAACTGCTTTATTCCACCTGTACTTTAAATAAAGCCGAAAACCGCGAAAATGTCGACGCATTTTTAAAAGAAATGCCTCAGTTTTCTTTGCTCGAGGAAAAAACCTTTTCGCCTGAGTCTAATAATGCCGACGGTTTTTATGCCGCAGTGCTTGTAAAAAAGTAATCTCACACCAAAGAGAGGTGTAATATTGGATAAGAAAGATATCCGCTCTATGACAATAGACGAGCTTACAGAGGATTTTCTCTCTATGGGAGAGAAAAAATTCCGCGCGGCTCAGGTGTATAAATGGATAGCTGGCGGTGCTGAAAGCTTTGAGGATATGACCAACATCTCCAAAGAACTCAGAGAAAAACTTGACAGGGTCTATTTTATACCCACAGTTAAAATAGTCAAAAAGCTTGTATCTCAGCTTGACGGTACGGTAAAATATCTTTACGAGCTTCACGACGGGGAAAGAATAGAATCTGTTTTAATGAAATATAATCACGGCTATACCGTTTGTATTTCAACTCAGGTAGGCTGTCGGATGGGCTGTAGCTTTTGCGCGTCAGGTATAGAGGGGCTTTTTCGTAACCTCTACCCGTCAGAAATGCTTGCACAGGTTATGAAAGCGGGTACCGATAACCGGATAAGGGTATCCAATATAGTGCTTATGGGAATGGGTGAGCCACTGGATAATTTCGATAATGTAGAAAAATTCCTTAAAATGGTGTCAGACCCAGAGGGTCTCGGCATCGGCTACCGTCACATTTCTCTTTCAACCTCAGGTGTTGTTTCGGGAATTAAAAAGCTCGGGGAGCTTAACCTGCCCATAACCCTGTCGGTATCTCTTCACGCACCCTTCGATGATATGCGAAGCGAAATGATGAAGGTCAACCGTCGCTGGAATATTGCAGAGCTGCTTACCGCTTCCAGAGAGTATCAAAAAATTACAGGCAGACGTATATCCTTTGAATATGCGATGATAAAAGGCAAAAATGACACAGAGGCTTGCGCTTTAAAACTTGCAGAAATACTTAAAGGGATTTTGTGTCATGTAAATCTTATACCCGTAAATCCCGTAAAAGAAAATGATTATGTTAAATCAGACCGAAAGGCACTGCAGCAGTTTGCAGACAGGCTAAACGGTCTTGGTATAAATACTACGGTGAGGAGAACGCTTGGCGGCGATATAGACGCCTCCTGCGGACAGCTTCGCCGCAAATTTGAAAACAAAGGAGGGGAGAACTAATGAAGTTTTACAGTAAAACAGATATCGGCAGACGCAGAACGGTCAATCAGGATGCATTTTATGTGGGAGAGTTTGATAACGGTGCGGTAGTTGCGGTAGTATGTGACGGAATGGGCGGAGCCAAAGGCGGCAACATTGCCAGCGAAAAGGCTGCCGCAATCATATCAGAATATATTGTAAAGTCATATTCCCCCAGAATGGGTTCAACAGCGATAGAAACTCTGCTGCGCGCCGCTGTTGAGACAGCCAATTCCGAAATTTACGAACTTGCAAGTTCAAATCAGGATTATGAAGGTATGGGCACCACTGTAGTGGTAGCATTTATCATCGATAATCTTGCTCATATAGTTCACGTTGGAGACAGCCGAGCTTATCTTGTGGGAACAAACGGGATAGAGCAGCTCACGGTAGATCACTCGGTAGTTCAGGCGATGGTAAGTAACGGAGAAATCAGCCAGCAGGAAGCAAAAGTTCATCCCAAGAAGAATATAATAACAAGGGCAGTCGGTGCAGAAACAAGCATCTTGTGCGACTATAACATAGTGTTAAAGCCCGAAAATGCAGCACTTCTCATTTGTACAGACGGACTGAGTAATCATCTTGACGAGCAGAACATATTCAGTGCCGTCAGAAATACGCCTCAGGAAAGCTGTGTCGATAGACTTATCGAAATGGCAAATGAAGCAGGCGGCTCGGATAATATTACTGCAGTGCTTGTTTATTAAGTAAAATCTATTTCAAGGATGGTTTTTATGGATAAGTTTTTAGGAAAAAGATTGGACGGCCGATACGAAATTCAAGAGATTGTCGGAATCGGCGGAATGGCAGTCGTCTATAAGGCTTACGATAATATCGAAAATAAGATAGTAGCTGTAAAAATTCTTAAAGAGGAGTATACGGGAAACGATGAGTTCCTTCGCCGTTTTAAAAACGAGTCGAAGGCAATAGCAGTGCTTTCTCACCCCAACGTCGTAAAGGTGTTTGATGTCAGCTTTGGTGATCTTATTCAGTATATCGTAATGGAGTATATAGACGGCATTACCCTTAAGGAGTACATTGAAAAGAGCGGACCTCTTTCTTGGAACGAGGCTGTTCATTTCACCCTGCAGATACTCCGCGGACTGCAGCATGCCCACGATAAAGGGGTTGTTCACAGAGACATTAAGCCCCAGAACATTATGGTGCTTCCCGACGGTATTATCAAGGTTGCAGATTTCGGTATTGCCCGTTTTGCAAGAAGCGATCAGGAGACAATAACCGATAAGGCTATCGGCTCGGTGCATTATATCAGTCCCGAGCAGGCAAAGGGAGAAAAAACCGACGAAAAGGCAGATATATATTCTGTGGGCGTAATGCTTTACGAAATGCTTACAGGTAAACTGCCCTTTCAGGCAGAAAGTGCGGTTTCGGTGGCAATTATGCAGCTTCAGAAGGAGCCTACGCTTCCTCGCGATATTAACGGCTCAATTCCCGAGGGCCTTGAGCAGATCACTATGCACGCAATGCAGAAAGAGGGCGCACGCCGCTATAAATCTGCTGCAGAAATGCTCTGCGATCTCGAGTCCTTTAAAAAGAATCCAGCCGTAACATTTGATTACGATTATTTTGTAGATGACTCTCCCACTAAGTTCATTCCCGAGACATTAGGGGATGAAAAGAACTCAGCTAAAAAGTCTAAAAAAGAAAATAAAGACGGAAAAAGTCATATAATTCCTGTTCTTCTGGGAATAACAGCAACCTTTGTGATAGCACTGATTTTAATTATTATGTTTGCAGTTAAGTTCTTTACCACGGGTGTTGATGAGATTGCCCTTCCCGATTTTGTAGGAAAAACGCAGGAAGAGGTTATGGCTGATTCTGAGTACAAGGAAAACTTCAACTTTAAGGTAGAGCAGGAATATAATTCCGAATATGAGGCAGGATATATTTGCAATCAGACCCCCGAAGGCGGCGGAAGCGTTAAAAAGGGGGCAAATGTTACCCTTACCGTCAGTCTCGGTGAAAAGAGAGTATCCTTCCCCGATGTATACGGAAAATCTCTTATTCAGGCTAAGGCTATTTTAGAAGAAGCAGGCTTTGATGTAGACGATATTAAGATAGAGTATGAGCCCAGCGCCGATATCGAGGCAGAACACATCACCAGAACCACACCTCTTGCAAAGCAGGATGTTCCCTCCGATAGTGAGGTTACCATTTATGTAAGCTCAGGTCCACCCGAAGATCTTGTAAAGCTTCCGTCTCTTATAAACCTTTCAAAGGAGGATGTAGAGGGCAAGCTTAACTATGCAGGTCTTGAGCTGGGTGAGGTCACCGAGGAATATTCAAGCACTGTACCCGCAGGATATGTTATCAAAACCTCTCCCGACCAAAGTGAGACTCCTGAGGTAGGCAGAGGCACAAAGGTAGATATCGTAGTGAGCAAGGGACCCGCTCCTAAGATTTCTATTCCTGTAAACCTTGTTCCTTATGAGGAATACGATCAGGTTAAAATCTCCCTTTGGTACGACGGAGAGATGATAAAGGGCACCGAAAAGGAAATAGACCTTTCTAAGGAAACCAAACACACCTTCAAAAATATTACCTTAGAAAACCCGAAAATATTTGAGATCTACTACGAAATACCCGAGCTCGGACAGGTTAACGTAATGCGTATTACCGTAAAAGACTATCAGGATATTGATGGAATAAAGATCGGTAACGTACAAGTACAATAACAATAATCTATGGACGGACTTATCATAAAAGCACTTTCTGGTTTCTACTATGTCGAGACCGCAGAGGGTGTTGTCGAGTGTAAGGCAAGGGGTAAATTCCGCAGTATAAACCAGTCTCCCTTTGTAGGAGACAGGGTCGAGATTACACTTAGCGGAAATAAAGGTACTGTAGACAGAATAAAAGATAGAAAAAATCTGTTAAACCGTCCTCCCGTTGCTAATATCGATAAACTGTTTATCGTCTCATCATCGGTCACACCAACTCCAAATACCCTCCTTATCGACCGTATGACAGCAATATGCGAATATAAGAATATTAAGCCTGTTATACTCTTTAACAAAAACGATCTTGAGGATGTTTCTCAGTGGTGCAGAATATACCGAAACACAGGCTTTAAGACAATATCCTGCTCTGCAAAAAGCGGAGAGGGTATAGAGGAGATAAAAGACGAGCTTAAGGGCTGTATCTGTGCCTTTACGGGTAATTCGGGTGCAGGCAAATCAAGTTTGCTTAACATCATTTTCCCAAATCTCAAGCTTTCTACAGGTGATGTCAGCGATAAACTGGGCAGAGGACGGCACACTACCCGCCATACCGAGCTTTTTGCCCATAACTTTGACGGTTATGTGGCAGACACACCGGGTTTTTCCTCCCTTGAAACCGATAAAGACGACCTGCAGTTTAAAGAAGACTTAAGCAGTTTATTTCCCGAGTTTGACGGTTTTATCGGTGACTGTCGCTTTGCAGACTGCGCTCATATAGGAGAAAAAGGCTGTGCTGTGTGTAAGGCAGTAGAGGACGGACAGATCGAAAAGACCCGCTACGACTCATACCGCACCATCTTCGAAGAGCTTAAGGACGTTAAAGCCTGGAACATTAAAAAATAATCAAAAACAGAAGGTTATCATTCGCCCGCGCCTCATAGGGCAGTATTTGTTTCTCGAACAAAATTCCCTATATTGTTGCCAAAAGCCTCGAAAGGCGACAGCCTTTCTGCGTTTTACGGCTTAAATACAGGAAATTTTCGGTTTCTACGAAACTGTGAAGCACCTTAAAAAGAAAATTTTTAGTGACAGAAAAGGCAAA
>JAZQGH010000140.1:0-38857 GCA_045539925.1 Acutalibacteraceae bacterium
GGTTAAAAACCTTGGTATAGACTGTGCGTATATTAACTACAGAAGTAACGTTGGTGCAATTATTGCCTTTAACAAGGGCGGCACGGTAACGGTAGAACAGTCTTATGTCGGTGCAGATGTTTATCTCTCTGCTAACGACTGCGGAGCTATTTTAGGTGCTACCAACAGTAATGTTACTGTAAATAGCTGCTATTCTCTCGCAACAGTTGATTATGTGCGTTATGGCGGTTTTATTGCCGATGCCTACGGAAGCGACAAGACCCGTGAGATAGAAAGTTGCTACAACGCAAACGGCGCTATCTCAAACAAGACCATTTCTTCAAGTCTTTCTAAAAACTCTTATGCGACAGTCAAAGGAAACGGAGCAATCGTCCTCACTGCAGATAAGATGCAGGGTGAGACTTCTATTGGCACCATGGCAAACCTTGGAGACAAGTTTGTTATCACCGAAACTTATCCCGTGCTTCGAATATTCTTAGATGAACTTACAGATTATAATATCCCTCTCGGAACACAGCTGTTCGCAGGAGCAGGAACCGAAACTCAACCTTATCTTATCTCTGATGTTAAGGATCTTCGTTATATGGTTGCTCTCGGAGGAAAAGGCGCATATTATCAGCTCACAAGCAACATCTATATAAATGACATTACTAAAATAGATTGGAAAACAGGTGAGGTAAAGGACGAAAGTTATACTCCTGTCACTTGGTTTTCGGGAACCTCTAAAGATAGATATGACGGCTTTGAGGATGATATCCAGTTCAAAGGAACCCTTGACGGAAACGGTTTTACTGTCTACGGTCTTTGGTATCCTTCCGACTTTGATAAGATATCTTCAGGTCTTATTCCTGGTGCTGCAGCCACTACAGTCAAAAACCTCACCCTTTCTCACAGCTGTGTGGTTGGCGGACGTTATGCAGGCGCAATATCCTCTGACTTCCAAGGAACTGCAAATACTGTAGTGGTTGATGATACTGTTACGGTCATCGGAAAGAATAATGCTGAGACGAGTTCTCGTTCCATAGGCGGTCTTTTTGGCTACACCAATGGCGTAACCTTTACCGACTGCGCATTTTACGGAACTCTCAGCGGCTCATCTGCTCACATTTACGGTCTTGTGGGCCTCTCTTGGGGTACCGATATACATGCCACAAACTGCTTCAGCATAGGATATCAGCCCTTTACAGCCTCTATAGCTGAAAAATCATACAGCACCGAGGCGGAGGCCGAAGCTTATTATAGCAATATTTATAGGGTATCTAATGTATATACCGATACTCACTTTAGAAATAACAAGGTCACCTATAATTACGACTCCGACGGAGTCGATACCGACGGTGACGGTCAACTTGAATACGATCAGTCTGCATCATATACAGTCTTTAGCTTTACAGAGCTTACTAATGCACAAATGAATGGCTCTTCGGCTCTCGATAATATGTCTGGACTCTCTCCTGATATCTGGTATGCAAATCGGTCAGTTCCCAAAACTAAGCTTTGGGCGCAGACTAACGGTGATGTTGACCTTGATGGCATAGAGGCGGTAACCGACGATATCGTTGCAATTCGAGAAACTATAATAGGCACTCAAGACGCTTCGCTCACCGACTTTAACAGAAACGGAAAGACTGATGTTTGCGACCTCGTAGCTGTTTGGAAACACGCGCCCATCCGATACACAGGAGAATTTGGTTACACCCTTTCACATTGGTACAGTCCTGCTGATTATGTTATAGTGTACGCAGCAGGTGATGACTGTGCGGAGAGTGCTGCCGAATCTCTTCAGTCAAAGCTTTCCGAACAGGGTATAAACCTCAGCGTATACGCAGACTCGGCCCTCTCTTCGACCGAGAAGGAGATTCTCATCGGTAACACCAACCGCGGGCTTGCCGAAGACGGACTTGATGACGGCATGTATAAGATAACCGTCACCGGTGATAAGATTCAGTTCAGCGCAAACACAAGTACAGCCCTCAGTACAGCCGTAAAGACCTTTGTAAACTTTTCTCCTAAAGGCTTCGCCGTTTCTGCCGAAGGCTATTACGAATATGAGGGTGAGAAAACCGTTTCAGGCAGGACCTATACCTGTGTATGGGGTGACGAATTTTACGGTAACTCTCTCAACAAAAACAAATGGGTCTGCGACATAAACCGCAGCAGAATGGGTGGATACAGTGACCTTAAGCTCCTTGACAATGAGGAGACCGTTCAAGTCAAAGACGGAAGTCTCCGTCTTATCTCAAAGGCCTACACCGATCCTTCAAATTCTAACATAAAATACGCAGCCCCAGCTTCTGTCCACACTCAGGGACTGATGGAATATCGCTACGGCTATGTTGAGATTAAAGCTCGTGTACCCTACAGAACAGGCGTATGGCCATCTTTCTGGATGACAAGCGCAGGAACGCTGGGCGGTAGACAGTGTACTGATTATCATGTTGAAGTAGATATGTTCGAGGTTTTTGGCTCAACCGACACCCTCAAAACTAATATTCACAAGTGGTATTCAGACTCAACTGAGATATATCAAAACGGCACCAAACATATTATGGCACGTGATGATACCGTATTAGATCAGCTACTTGGAAATATTGATTCTTACACATTTAAAAACGGCACCTCAGAAGCCGAAGACTGGCATACCTACGGTTTCGAATGGTATAATGGAACTATGAAGATGTATGTAGACGACAAAGCATTCAAAACCTACGACACAAAAAATGCTTATTCCTGCTTCGGAGCGGAAGCTTTCGAACAAGATAGGGATATGTCAGGCTACAACGATCCGCTTTTCGTCATTTTCAACAACCACATCTTTACAGAAAATGCCACCTTGAAACCGAACACCATCACAGGCTATGAGGATAACCTTCCTGCATGTTATGAGATAGACTATTTACGTCTCTATCAGGGAACCGAAGAAAAAACCGAAATCAGAACAAAGTACTGATTTGATTTTGCGGTTAAAATAACAAAAACTGCGCAAAACGGAGATATTATTCCCTAAAAATATAAAAATATAAATAAATCTTGACAAGCATGTGTCGTTTATAGTATAATACAGCTTGTAGGTTTATCCTCTGCAATAATGCAAAGGGAGGGAATTAGAAATGAGTCAGGTAAGACTTAAAGAGAACGAATCGCTTGATAATGCGCTTAGACGTTTTAAGAGACAGACGGCTAAAGACGGAGTTATTCAGGAAGTCCGTAAAAGAGAGCACTACGAAAAGCCCTCTGTAAAGCGCAAGAAGAAGTCTGAAGCGGCACGCAAACGCAAGTTCCGCTAAGCGATAGTGTTTTAAAAGCTAAAGCGGTTGCAGAGCAACCGCTTTTTCTGTTATCAAGGTGAAATATGTTGAGACCTAATTTTATATTTAATGCCGTCACCGATATAACGGTGGATTTTTTAAAGAAAAATAATATTTCCGCACTGCTTTTAGATGTTGATAACACCCTGTCCGTTGCTCATGCCGATAAAACCCTTCGTATGGGCGCTGCTGAGTGGATAGACAGTATGAAAATGGGCGGAATTTCTCTTATGATACTGTCAAACGCCAAAAAACACCGCGCACAGCTCTTTGCCGAAAGTATCGGTCTGCCAGTGCTGGGCTTGGCGGCTAAACCTCTTCCTTTTGGGTATATTAAAGCTGTAAAAATGCTTAAAAAATCCAAAAAAAATACTGCAATGGTGGGCGACCAGATTTTTACCGATGTTTTAGGCGGAAATCTTGCAGGTCTGAAAACTGTATGGGTTACAGATATTACCCCTGAGGATAAAATAGGTTTTAAAATTAAAAGATACTTTGAAAAAATACTGCTAAAGAGGTGGAAAAATGAGCGCTAAATTCGGACCCGCAGGCAATAGCGAAAGCTTTGCAAAAATGGGATATAAATCAAGTCTTGATGTTCCCGAGTATATCGAGAAAATGGGTCTTGATGCCTTTGAATATCAGTGCGGCAGAGGTGTTAACATCGGCACCGATAAAGCACAAAAACTTGGTGTTTTAGCACGTCAAAAGGGTATAGCACTGTCCCTCCACGCCCCTTACTATATATCTATGTCCTCTACTGAAGAGGAAAAACGCATAAAATCGGTAGATTATATTCTTCAAAGTGCACGTGCCGTTAAGGCAATGGGAGGGGAGAGGATAATCGTTCACACAGGCTCCTGCGGTAAAATTCCCCGCGAAGAGGCACTCAACCTTGCAACAGATACTATGAAAATGGCTCTTGCTGCCCTTGATAGCGAGGGGCTTGGCAGTGTCCGTATCTGCCCCGAAACAATGGGGAAGGTAAATCAGCTGGGCACTCTCAGTGAGGTGCTTTCCCTCTGCGAACTTGACGAGAGGCTTATCCCTTGCATCGACTTTGGTCACCTGAATGCCCGCGATAGGGGAATACTTAAAACGTATAAGGATTTCGAGTATGTATTCAATACAATCGAAAACCGTTTAGGGCTTTCCCGTCTGAGAGAATATCATTCCCACTTTTCAAAAATCGAATATTCTGCAGGCGGCGAGGTCAGACACCTGACCTTTGAGGATGAGGTTTTCGGACCAAACTTCGAGCCTGTGGCAGAGCTTACCTATAAAAAACAGTGTTCTCCCACAATCATCTGCGAATCAGCAGGAACTCAGGCAGAAGATGCAAAAACAATGAAAAATTATTATTGGAGTATACAAAAATGAAAAAAATACTTATTATGAACGGACCCAATCTTGATATGGTAGGAATTCGTGAACCGGGCGTTTACGGAAGTGAAACTCTCGAATCTATCAATGCCGAAATTAAATCCTATGCCGAAACCCTTGGAATAGAGTGCAATTTTTTTCAGTCTAACTGTGAAGGTGCGCTTATAGATAAGATTCATTCGGTGCTAAATGATTACGACGGATGTGTCCTCAACGCAGGTGCTTACACCCACTACAGTTATGCTCTGCGCGATGCAATCTCTTCGGTAAATAAGCCTTTTATCGAGGTGCATATGTCCAATGTTCATTCTCGCGAAGAGTTCCGTCACACCTCTGTAATATCCGCTGTTTGCAAAGGAGTAATTGCAGGTTTCGGAAAACATAGCTATATGCTGGCTGTAAAAGCTCTGGGTGATATGCTTTAATGAATACACTTCGCTATATTACAGATAAAACGGCGGTGCTTATATACACACCTACAAACCGTCGGTATCTTACGGGATTTCCCTCAAGTCTCGGCTATCTGCTCATGACTAAAAACGGTAATAAACTTTTTGTAGACAGCAGATACTTTGAGGCGGCAACAAAAAAAGCGGTCAATACCGATGTGGTGCGTTTCAACAGCTTTTTGACAGAGCTTACAGAGGAACTCGAAAAGCAGGGGATAGAAAAACTGCTTATCGAGACCGAAAACGATATTGCCTTTTATACTGCACTAAAATCAAAGCTCAAGGTAAAGGTTGTGCCGTCTCAGTCCCTGTCAGACCGACTGATCTCTCTGCGTTCGGTTAAGAAAAAAGAAGAGGTCGAAAGTATTGTGGCGGCTCAGCGTATAGCCGAAAAAGCCTTCGACGATGTGCTGTCTTTTATAAAGGTAGGGGTCACCGAAAAAGAGATTGCCGCCTTTCTTGAGTATAAAATGAAACAATACGGCGCCGAAGGGATTGCCTTCGATACCATAGCGGTGTCGGGTGCTAATACCTCTCTGCCTCATGGTGTTCCCTCAGAAAAAACGATATCAGAGGGCGATTTTATCACTATGGATTTCGGTGCTACACTAAACGGCTACTGCAGTGATATGACAAGAACTGTTGCAGTAGGATACGCTACCGACGAGATGGCCGAGGTATATAACACAGTGCTTGAGGCTCAGATAAATGTAATAAACACAGTCAGAGCAGGGGTAAGGTGTGTGGATGCCGATGCCGCAGCAAGAAGTATTATAACTGATAAAGGCTACGGTGAATATTTCGGACACAGCACAGGCCACGGAGTCGGACTTATGATACACGAAAAGCCTAATCTTTCACCAAAAGCAGGGGATACAAAGCTCCGCGCAGGACAGATTGTCACCGACGAACCGGGTATATATCTCACGGGAAAATTCGGGGTCAGAATAGAAGACATGCTTTATGTTCGAAAGAATGGTGTTAAAAACTTGACAAAAGCGCCGAAACATCTTATAATCCTATAAAGAGGTTTATTTTTAAATCTATTTATGTAAAAAGTTCTTTTTGGAGGAAAATAAATATGGTAACAGCAGGAGATTTCAGAAACGGTGTAACATTTGAAATGGACGGCAACGTCTATCAGATTATCGAATTCCAGCACGTAAAACCCGGTAAAGGTGCCGCTTTCGTTCGCGCTAAGATTCGTAATGTTATTGCAGGTTCTGTTGTAGAACGCACTTTCAACCCCAACGACAAATTCCCCACCGCTTTCATCGAAAGAAAGGATATGGAATTTTCTTATGAAGACGGAGGACTTTACTACTTTATGGACCCCGAGTCCTACGAGATGATTCCCGTTAATAAGGACGATCTCGGCGATGCCTTCAAGTTCGTAAAGGAAAATATGACCTGTAAGATTCTTTCCTACAAGGGTAATGTTTTCGGTGTAGAGCCCCCCACATTTGTTGAGCTCTTAGTTACTCAGACCGACCCTGGTTTTGCAGGCAACACCGCTACTAATGCTACCAAGCCCGCTACACTGGAAACAGGTGCAGAAATTCGCGTACCTCTCTTCATCAACGAGGGCGACCTTCTCCGTATTGATACCCGTACAGGCGAGTATATGGAGCGCGCATAATCTGTTTATATCCACATAAAATATAAATATCAATTTTAAGGAGCACACTTATGACCATTTCCGAAAAAATTTCTTACATCAAAGGCCTTGCAGAGGGTCTTGCTCTTGATACCGATACTAAAGAGGGTAAGGTTCTCACCGCTATTATTGATCTTCTTGAAGATATGGTAGACGAAATCGACGCTATCGATGAAGCTTGCGCAGAGATCGGCGAACAGCTTGATGCTGTTGATGAGGATCTTTCTCTTCTTGAAGACGATTATTATGAAGATGAAGAAGATTATGAGGATGATGACGAGGACGAATACTACGACGATGATGTATACGAAGTAGAGTGTCCTAACTGCCACGACATAATCTATCTTGACGAGTCTATGCTTGAAGAGGAAGAAATGGTTTGTCCTAACTGCGGCACACGTCTCGAGTTCGAGTTTGAGTGTGACTGTGACGGCGAGTGCGACTGTGACGAAAACTAATATACATTAAAACCGATTTGCCGCACTTAAAGTTTTTAAGTGCGGCAGTTTTATAGATATTTTAAAGGAGTTTCTATGAAAAAGTTCAGTTTTTGGTATCTTCTGTTGCTTGTTCCTTTCTTTTTGGGGCTTTGCATTGCTTTTTTTGAAAAGTCCTTGTACATAGCCGAGAAAGCAGTTTTTTCCGCACTGCGCGTGTTGGCTCCTGCCTTTGATATTCCTTTTACCGTACTTACCGAGCTTGGCAGTGCAGTAGGCGTAATAGCGATAACCGCGCTTATTTTCATCATTACGCTTATAACCAAAAATCACTTTTTAGATTTCGGTCTGCCTGTTGCAGTTACGACAATAGTGTCGCGTGTTATAAATATAACGCTCAAAAATATAATCGACCGTCCCCGCCCCGATTTCAAGGTATTAGAGGCAAGTGAAGCAAGCTTTCCAAGCGGTCACGCGCAGAACAATATGGCACTGTATATATCCATATTGTTGGTTGCTCTTCTCATTGTCAAGTCTATAAGGTGGCGCACAGTGCTTAAAATATCTATGATTGCATTGCCGATTATTATCGGACTCACCCGCATCTATTTCGGTGTGCACTATTTGTCCGATGTGATTGCAGGTTGGGGTATGGGCGCGTTTGTTGCAGTATTTACCAACTATATCTACTTTAAAATATATTACAGCTTGAAGGAAAAGAAAAATGCAAAGGCTTGATTTTGCACTACAGTTTGAAAAGATAGAAACCTCAGCTCAGGGTTATCCCGTAATAATCGTGGCGGCAGGCTCCTCCTCCCGTATGCAGGGGGTAGATAAGCAGTTTGCGCCCCTTGGCGGAATACCTGTTCTTGCGAGAACTCTTCGTGCTTTTGAAAACAGTCGGCATATAACCGAAATAACCGTTGTAACACGCAAAGAAAAAATAGCAGACATCAAAAAACTTGCCGAGCGTTATGCGGTAGGTAAGCTGAAAAATGTTATTGAAGGCGGCTCTTGTCGAGAAGAATCGGTTAAAAACGGCGTGGAGCTTTACAGAGGTAAATGCGATAAAATTCTTATTCACGACGGCGCTCGTCCCTTGGTTACAGAGGAGATTATAAAGGGAGTGGCAGAGGCGTTGTCAGATTTTGACAGCGTTACCTGCGGTGTAACCCCTAAGGATACCGTAAAGCAGGTAAATGCAGACGGCATCGCCGTAAGTACACCCGACAGAAATACTCTTGTGCTGGTCCAAACACCTCAGGGTGTCAGTGTAAGTAAATTTCTGGAGACAGCTGACAGTCAGGACCTCAGTCGCTTTACCGACGATACCTCGGTTATGGAGTTTTCTGGTCTCTTAACAAAAATCACCGCGGGAGATTATACAAACATAAAAATCACTACACCTGAAGATATTCTGGTGGCAGAAGGCTATATAGGTAAGGAGTGGTAGGTCTTGAGAATAGGATACGGATATGATGTTCACCGTTTTGCAGAGAATAGAAAGCTTTATCTCGGCGGAATAGAAATACCGCACACAAAAGGGCTTTTAGGCCATTCCGACGCAGACGTACTGCTGCACGCGATATGCGATGCGCTGCTTGGAGCTGCCGCCCTTGGAGATATAGGTAAGCACTTTCCCGACAAAGATCCTTCCTTTAAAAATATTGACAGTAAGCTGCTTTTAAAGCGTACTGTTGAAATTATAAAGGATAAAGGCTACAGCGTGGGTAATATAGACTGTACTGTAATTGCACAAAAGCCTAAACTGGCACCATATATACAGGATATGAAAAACTGCATTGCGGATATATGTTGTACCGACAGAGAAAATGTAAATGTTAAGGCTACTACCGAAGAGAAATTAGGATTTACAGGCAGACAAGAGGGTATATCCGCCCACGCCGTCTGTATCATAAACAAGGTGTAGTAATGGCACTTATAAGAATAGATAAATACCTGTCGATCGCCTGCGGAATTTCCCGAACCGATGCAAAAATTCTGCTTAAAAGAGGAAATATAACCGTAAACGGTGTTAAAATAACCAAAGCAGATACCAAGGTTGACGAAACTCAGGTGGTAAAAAACGGCAATAAGCTTCTTGTATATAAAAAGTATATTTATATAATAATGAATAAGCCCGAGGGAATACTGTCTGCCGCTACAGATAAGAGGGTAAAAACTGTTGTGGATATTTTACCCGAAAACTTAAAAAGAGACGGACTTTTCCCTGTGGGACGGCTTGATAAGAACACCACAGGAATGCTTATCATAACCGACGACGGAGATTTCGGTCACAGAATAACATCTCCTAAAAGTCTTATTGAGAAGTGCTACTACGCCGAGCTTGACGGCGAGGTAAAACCCGAGTATGCTAAGCTCTTTGCAGAGGGTATCACCCTTGCCGACGGAGAAAAATGTATGTCGGCAGAGCTCAAAATTGCCGACCGCAATAAAGCGTATGTAACAGTGCGTGAAGGCAAATATCACCAGATAAAAAGAATGTTTGGCGTAGTGGGACTGGGAGTCAACAAACTTCATCGTGTAAGTATAGGCACACTGTATTTGCCGAGCGAACTTAGTGAAGGACAGGCGAGGGAGCTTACAGAGGCAGAAATACAAACACTTAGGTCAAAATTGGTCTAAAACCACAATTTGTTGTGCAATTTAGACAACCGTGTGGATAGATGTTTGTGAATTAAAAATATAGTAATTCTTTAATTCTTTTGGTATAATATTAGTGCGGTGACAGGGGTCACCCTGTTTACAATTATTAGGAGGCAAAATATATGGCAAGTTTATCACTGCGCAACGTTTATAAGAAATACCCCGGCGGGGTTGTTGCAGTATCTGATTTCAATCTCGAAATCAAAGACAAAGAGTTTATCATTCTCGTAGGTCCTTCCGGTTGCGGAAAGTCAACCACCCTTCGAATGGTTGCAGGACTTGAAGAGATTTCCGAAGGTGAGATCCTCATCGGTGACCGCGTTGTTAACGACGTAGCTCCTAAGGATCGTGATATCGCAATGGTTTTCCAGAACTATGCACTCTATCCTCATATGACCGTATTCGACAATATGGCTTTCGGTCTTAAGCTCCGCAAAACTCCGAAGGATGAAATCAAGCGTCGCGTAGAAGAAGCTGCCCGTATTCTTGATATATCTCATCTTTTAGAGAGAAAGCCCAAGGCTCTCTCGGGTGGTCAGCGTCAGCGTGTTGCACTCGGCCGTGCAATCGTTCGTGAGCCTAAGGTATTTCTCCTTGACGAACCTCTCTCCAACCTCGATGCTAAGCTTCGTGCACAGATGCGTACCGAGATTTCTAAGCTTCACTTAAAGCTTGGTACTACCTTTATCTACGTTACCCATGACCAGACTGAGGCTATGACAATGGGTACCAGAATCGTAGTTATGAAAGACGGTTTAGTTCAGCAGGTTGACACTCCTCAGAATCTTTACCTCTATCCCGGCAACCTCTTCGTTGCAGGCTTCATTGGTTCTCCCCAGATGAACTTTATCGATGCAGTTCTTCTTAAGGACGGTGAAGACTTTTTTGTAGAGTTCGGTACCGAAGATACCAAGACCCGTGCAGGTGTTAAGTATAAGATTAAGCTTCCCGCTTCCAAGAATAAGGACGGCGCTCTTAACGACTATGTAGGCAAGGAAGTAATTATGGGTATCCGCCCTGAGGACGTACACAATGAAGAAGACCTTATTGCTCAGTTCCCCGACGGTGTTGTTGAGGCTAATGTTGAAGTTACCGAGCTTATGGGTGCAGAAACCTATCTGTATATGAACTGCGAAGAGCAGACCATCAACGCAAGAGTTAGCCCCACTAATACTGCTAAGCCCGGTGATAGAATTTCCATCACAATCGAGCCTGCTAAGATTCACCTTTTCGACAAAGAAACCGAAAAGACCATCTGCAACTAATAATTCAGCTTCAAAAGACCGATGTTCAAGCGAACATCGTTCTTTTCTTTTGTCGTGTGAAAAGCTAGCCAAAGCATTAAAGTGATATATTGTGTCGTAATAAAAAATCTTGTAAACATTTTGTAACTTTCCGTTATAAAACTCTTGCAAAATATTTAGCTATATTGTACAATATATGTGTGTAAATTTACTCTGTATTATTATACCTATAAGAAGGGATGAGCAAATATATGGCAAATCGTTTATTTCAAAGTGTTATTCATCAGATGAAGGACGCAATAGACAGAACTATCGGTGTTATCGACGATAACGGAACAGTTATCGCCTGTAGTGAACTCGGCAAAATAGGAGAGTCCGTCTCAGTAGATTTTATGAATGCTTCGGCTTCTGATACTTTTATTTTTGGAGGTGCTACCTATAAGGCAATCGGTTCTGCACAGATAGGGGAGTATTATACCTTCGTAAACGGTGTAGACCCTATGGCAGAGAAATACTGTATGGTTCTTTCTATATCCTTTTCTAATATCAAGTATTATTACGATGAAAAGTATGACCGCAGCAACTTTATCAAAAATGTAATTCTCGACAACATTCTCCCGGGAGACATATATTTAAAATCACGCGAGCTTCATTTCAATACCGATGTGTCTCGCGCCGTTTTGCTTATCCGTTCTAATGAGCCTTCTGATATTGTTATATACGATGTTGTACAGAATCTTTTCCCCGACAAAACTAAAGATTTTGTTATCAGCATAAACGAGACCGATATTGCCCTTGTTAAAGAGACGGCCAGAGACATCGAGATGAAGGACATTGAAAAACTTGCTCTCTCCATTTCTGATACCCTTTCGGGTGAATTCTATACGGCAGTTTCTATCGGTATCGGCTCATCTGTAGACAGCATTAAAGACCTTGCAAAATCCTTTAAGGAGGCTCAGGCTTCGTTAGAGGTAGGAAAGGTGTTTGATACCGATAAAACCATCATCAGTTACAGCAATCTTGGTATTGCCCGTCTTATTTATCAGCTTCCCACCACACTTTGCGAAACCTTCCTTCGCGAAGTGTTCAAGCGCGGCTCTATACAGAGTCTCGATCAGGAGACCCTCTTCACTATTCAGAAGTTCTTTGAGAACAACCTCAACGTTTCTGAGACCTCCCGCAGACTTTTCGTTCACAGAAACACTCTTGTTTACAGACTTGAGAAGATCAAGCGCATCACAGGTCTCGATCTGCGCGAGTTCGATCACGCTATAGTATTTAAGATTGCACTTATGGTAAATAAGTATCTTCAGGCAAACCCCGTTAAGTATTAAGTAGATTTAAAGTTAAAGTATTTAGAAAGGATGACTTGTTATTAACGCTGCAGATACTTTGCCGCAAACGCGGCCGATAATAGAGTTTAAGGGCGTATCCAAAACCTATAAAACGGGTACTCACGCATTAAACGATGTAAATATACGTATAAATCCCGGCGAATTTGTGTTCGTAGTTGGAGCTTCAGGTGCAGGAAAAAGCACCTTTATGAAGCTTATTGTAAGAGAAGAAAAAGCCAATACAGGCTCTCTTTTAGTAAACGGTTACGACCTTATGAAGATCAAAAACCGCGAAATACCCCACCTTCGCAGAACAATGGGCATCGTGTTTCAGGACTTCCGCCTTATAAAAAATATGTCGGTTTTTGAAAATGTTGCTTTTGCTATGCACGTAGTGGGGGCAGACCGTCGCCGTATCCGTAAGGATGTTTCGGCTGTTCTCAGTATGGTAGGACTGGGTAATAAAGCCCGTTCTATGCCCGACCAGCTTTCGGGCGGTGAACAGCAGCGAGTAGGTCTTGCACGCGCTCTTGTCAACCGTCCTGCACTTATTATTGCGGACGAGCCTACGGGAAATGTTGACCCCAACCTTTCATACGATATAGTATCCAAGCTTACAGAGATAAACAAACAGGGAACTACCGTGCTTATGGTAACCCACGATCACAACCTCGTGCGTGACTTTCAGCACCGTGTTATTATGCTGGAGGAAGGTAAGATCGTTGCAGACAACGCAGCCGGAGGTGGAAATATATGAAACTGAGAAGTGTCAGCTATCTTTCCAAAGAAGGCTTTAAAAGTATGTGGTCAAACCGCCTTATGACTGCAGCTTCAATCGGTGTGCTGGTAGCCTGTATGGTCCTCATCGGACTTGCTATCCTCATTTCATTAAACCTTAATCAGGCACTCGGAAATCTCGAACAGCAAAATGTTATCAGAGTATTTTTTAATGATAAAACCTCTATGATATACGGAAACGCATCCGAAGAGTATTTGGAGGGCCTCGAGCAGACCTCCTCTGAAAATCAGAGCAGCTCGGCTGCATCATCGGGAGATGCTTCTGACGATGTTCAGTCTTCCGAAAAATCGGAGACAGAGCCTGTCGACCCCGACGATATTCCCGAGGATGCATATCTTATCCACAACGAGGAAGAGGCACTTGCTTTGTGCGAGACCCTTAAAAAGATAGATAATGTTCTGGACGTTGAATATGTTTCAAGCGAAGATGCGCTTAAAAGCGTTAAGGAAAACGGACAGATACCCGAAGGTACGGCAGAATACTTCGAGTTCGACGACGAGTACGGCAACCCCCTTTCCTGCGGTGCAATTATCACCCTTAAGGATATGTCGGAGTTTAAAACTGCCCTTAAGGCTATTCAGGATACCCCTGGTGTGGATGCAGTGCAGTCTCAGTCCGACCTTGCCGACAAAATCAACGCAATAAAAAGCGGTATGGGTATTGCGGGAGTATGGATTATTGCCATTCTTCTCATAATATCCCTTGTTATCGTTTCTAATACCATCCGCGTTACTATGTACAGCCGTAAGCTCGAAATCAGCATAATGAAGGCTGTCGGCGCTACAAATTCATTCATAAGAATGCCCTTTATTATTGAAGGTGTCCTTATCGGACTCATTTCTTCGGTTCTTTCTATGGGAATTCTCTACTTCTGTTATCGTGTTGCTATCGAAGCAATTCAGAATGCACTCGGTATGATGGATGCTATCGCATTTAAGGATACCGCGCTTATAATTTTCGGTGTTTTTGCCGCTATTGGCGTTCTTTCGGGAGTGCTCGGAAGTGTAATTATGATAAGCAAATACCTCAAAAAAGAGGGAAGCGAGTTTACAGCAATATAAAAGTGTTAATTTTAAGAGGATATGTTCTGCGGTAATTATTTACGGAGGTTTAAATTTTGAAATTTATAAAAATCATTTCGTTGCTGCTTTGTGCAGTAATGTTTGTAACCTGTGCCAATCTTTCGGTTTATGCTGCCAGTTACACGGAAAAAGAGATACAGGCTGAGATAAACCGTCTCGAAAAGGAACAGGCAGCCATAAAGGCCGAAATAAACAAGCTTAATAAAGATAAGGCTAAGCAGAATGAACTAAAATCGGCGTTGGATAAGCAGATAGGTGTGGTACAGAGTCAGATAAACATCTGTAACGATAAGATTGAGCAGAATAACGCCGCTATTGCCGAAAATGAGGCTGAAATAGCCGAAATGAATAAGGAAATAGATAAGGCTACCTATCAGTACAAAAAAAGAATACGCACAATATATATGACAAGCAGTTCAGGAAACGGCGTAGAAATACTTCTCGGTGCCGACACCTTTGCCGACTTTATCGCCCTCTCTCAGGCATCCCTCAATATTTCGAGAAGAGATAGAAAGATGGTTGACGATATAGTTGACCTTATCGGCGAAATAGAAGAGAAGATGGCGGATAACAAAGCAATTATAGAAGAGCAGAAGCGTGTCAAGGCAACCCTTGCCGAAAAGCAAAGGGAGCTTGATGCTCAGGTTTCTGAGGTGCAGAAGGTTATCAGTTCAATAAATTCTGATATTAAGGACGAAAACGACGACAAGGCTAAGATTGAAAAGGAGCTTAAAGACTGGAAAAAGGCAATGCAGGACCTTAATACCCCTCCTGTAGACAATTCTCCCTTTGACGGGATTTTCACTTGGCCTGTCCCTGGTTTTACTAATCGTACATCTGAATACGGTCCCCGTTGGAACAGAGATCACGCAGGTATTGACATTGCACAGGGTGGAATAGCAAATGCAAAGGTTGTTGCTATTGCATCGGGTACAGTTACCGTATGGTGCAGCACCTGCACACACAACTACGGAAAGGTGAATTCGAACGGTTCTGTTTACAGCTGTGGCTGTGGTGGCGGATACGGAAACTATTTGTCTATCGATCACGGAACCTATAACGGAGTGCATTTCCGCTCTGTTTATGCCCATTTAGCCCCCGGCAGTATTGCCGTTTCCTCAGGACAGAAGGTAGGCAAGGGTCAGCAGATAGGAAGAGTCGGTACGACAGGCCGATCTACAGGATATCACCTCCATTTCGAAATACGCAAAAACGGTGTAGCCGTTAACCCGATGAATTATTATTGATAAGGAAGAAATATGGAAAGCCAAGAGGTCACGCTCTTAGAAACTGCTCCTAAAAAAAGAATACCTAAAATACTTTTAGCCGTAGTTATCACTGCGGTTATAAGTGTTTTTATATCTTTTCTTGCCTTCTATCTTATTTTTCTAGGAAACGACCGATATGCAAAGCTCAGAGAACTGGATTTTCTCGTTAATAACTATTATTACGGCGATATTGATAAAGAAAAGATCACAGATTCGGTGCTCAAAGGCTATGTTAGCGGTCTTGAGGATAGATTTTCTTCCTTTCATAATGCCGAAGAGACAAAAAAACGTTCAAACACCCTCAGCGGTTCTGCCGAAGGAATCGGAATAATCGTTACCAAACACCCCGATACAGGCAATATCTTTGTAAACAATGTTTACGAGGGCGCCCCCGCCGATAAAGCGGGTATAATTTCGGGCGATCAGATTTCGGCGATAGACTCGGTTCCTGTTACAGATACGGGTTATACCGAAGCGGTAAATTCTATCATGCGCGAAATCGGTGATACAGTTAAATTAACTGTTTTGCGCGAAGAAAAAACCTTTGAGATTACGGTAGAGTATGCAGAGTTCAAGGCGCAAAGCGTATTCTGGCAGATAACCGACAACAATTTCGGTTATGTCGAAATAACCTCCTTTAACGACGAAACTGTCGTCCAGTTTAAAAATGCTGTTAATCAGTTAACCCAGAAGAATATACGGGGCATTATATTCGATCTGCGCGGAAACGGCGGAGGAACAGTATCTTCGGTTACAGAGATGGTTGATATGCTTTGTCCCGAGGGCGTAGTGATGACCGTTAAGTACGCAGACGGCAAAGAGGAGATAATGGCAAAGTCCGATAGCGAAGAAATTGACCTGCCGATGGCAGTTTTAACCGACGGAGCTACTGCAAGCGCTTCGGAGCTTTTTGCGGCTTCTATTAAGGATTTTAATAAGGGAGTTACCGTAGGGGAGAAGACCTTCGGCAAGGGAGTTATGCAAACCACCTATAATCTGCTGGATGGCTCAAGCGCAGTGCTTACTGTGGCAGAATTCTTTCCCCACAGTGGAGAATCATTTAATAAAACAGGCATAACGCCCGACATAGCGGTTGAGCTTACAGAGGAGCAGCTTAAGTACAGACATCAGTTATCCATAGACGCAGACCCCGTGGTTTTGGCGGCGGTAGACTATTTAAATAACTATGATAAAGAATAAACTTATATTAAGGTATCTGTTCTGGGCTGCCACTTTTGCCGTTATGGTAATTATTTTCTTTCATTCGGCTCAGACAGCAGAACAGTCTAGTGTTACATCAGGCTCTGTGGCAGAAAAAATATTTGAGTTTCTTTCTCCCGATTTTTCAGAGCTTGACGAGGCAGAAAAAACAACCATTATAAACAATTCACAGCTGATTGTCCGTAAATCTGCACATTTTCTTGTCTACTTAGTGCTTAGTGTGTGTTGCTTTAAAGCTCTTTGCACCTATGACCTGAAAAGAAAGCTTGTGGTCCTTTATGCTCTTGCTATTTCGGTGATTTACGCCGTCAGCGACGAGGTGCATCAGTTGTTCGTACAAGGAAGAGCCTGTCGCTTTACAGATGTGCTTATAGACAGTGCAGGTGCATTGGTCGGTATTCTGATTATGTTGCTGCTTTTAAAAAAGTATTTAAGGAAGTGAAATTATGAGTCTGCAAGGCAATTCGCAGGAAACTAAAAAAGCCAAGAATAAATATATAAGTATAGGCGTATTAGCTTTTACCGTAGTTGCCGCAGCACTCATTCTTGGATTTCTGCTTTTTAAAATAGATTCGGTAAAAAATGCATTCTCTTCATTTATTGCAATTCTTCAGCCGATAATTGTAGGATTTGTTGTTGCCTATCTCGTTAATCCGATAATGAAATTTCTCGACAAATACTTTGTGCTTTTTTTCAGAGATGTTTGCAGATTCAAAAGTAAGGGCACAAAGATAGCCAGAGTATTTTCGGTAATAATTTCATTGCTCATATTTATGGCGGCAATTACAGCCCTTGTGTATCTTGTAGTACCGCAGGTCATAAACAGTGTTATCTCGCTGGTTAACACCCTGCCCGACAAAATAGATGCGCTGATAGTGTCTGTTACCGAGTTTTTTGAGAAAAATCCGCAGTTTTCAGGAATTATGACAACCGTTCTGGATTATGAAAAAGAATGGCTCGAAAACGATCTTATGAACTGGGCAACCACCTATGCAGGAAAACTTGCATCGGGTGTGGTTAAAACAGCGAGCTTTTTGTGGGATTTGGTCATCGGCTTTATTGTGGCTGTATATGTCCTTTTCAGCAAAGAATCCTTCAAGGCGCAGATAAAAAAGGCGGTATACGCCTTTGCGGGCAAGAAAAAGGCTGACCGTACTGTAGAAATCATTCGAAAAAGCAACGAGGTGTTCAGTGGTTTTATAATCGGTAAGCTTATAGATTCGCTTATTATCGGTATCATCTGTTTTATCGGCGTAACTTTGCTTAAAATGCCCTTTGCAGTGCTGGTTTCGGTAGTTGTGGGCGTTACAAACATCATACCCGTTTTCGGTCCGTATATCGGTGCCGTTCCCTGTATATTCATCATCACTATAGTGGACCCCTTAAAGGGACTTTATTTCCTTATTTTTATAATTCTGCTTCAAACCTTCGACGGAAACATTCTCGGCCCCAAAATTCTTGGCGATTCGACGGGACTACCGCCATTCTGGGTAGTTTTTTCCATTGTGTTAGGCGGAGGCCTCTTTGGGGTCGCAGGAATGGTAATCGGTGTACCTCTTTTTGCGGTAATCTATTATCTTCTTAACGAAACCGTAAGATACAGACTGAGCAAAAGCGGACTACCTGTTGAGACAGAAGACTATATAGAAGAAACCATTGAATATATTGCACCAATTGAGGATGAAAAAACGCAGGAAGAAGGGGAAGATACAGTGAAAAAAAAGGAATTGCTTATAAAACTTGATGAGCTTGTAGACTCTATGAACACACTGCAGCGACAGCTTGCTGCAGTTCGTCAGGAAAATGAAGAACTTAAAACTGAACTGAAAATGCTTAAAACACAGCCTCAGATAAAAGAAGACAAGCCCGCAGAAGAAAAGGTATCTGACAAAAAAACTTCCCAAGGCTTTACGGTGGTAGATTTTGATGCGGTAGAAACCGAGACAACTGAACCCAATTCCCCCAAAACAGAAAACGGTGTTGTAGCCGAGGATATAGTAGTTACAGAAACCGAAATAAACTTAAGTGATGCTATGGAATACAGCGCCGTAGCTATCGGTAAGGTGGTACAGGAGTCGATAAAGTATACTGCTATGATTTCTGCCTGTGAAGCAGACAACAAAAAAGAACTTTTAAGCCTTATAATGGGCAAAGGCGAGGTAGCAAAAGCAGATATCTTTGCTATTGCTGAGGGCGAAAGTGATTATAATACAAAGTGCGGACTCATTGACAGTGTTGTAAATGATACGGTTGATTATTTCAAGAGTGTTGTCGGTCAGATATAAAAGGGGAATATAACAGATGGATAAAATGCGTAATGTATCAGAAGAATGCTTTTACTTAGCGGCGGCAGATCTTGAAACCGAGGCAGAGGCAAAAAGCTTTTTTAACGCTCTTTGCACAGAGAAGGAGATTCAGCTTATATCACAGCGACTTTATGTGGCTAAGCTTCTGTCTGAAAATAAGGTGTATAGCGATATTGTGGAGGCAACAGGGGCTTCAAGTGCTACAATAAGCCGCGTTAAACGTGCTGTGGCGTCAGATAGAGAATATTTCGACAAGCTTCTTAAAAAACTTAATGGGTAATTATAATAATTTTTCACACTTTTACGACATCTTAACTTTTGATGTGGATTACACCGCAAGGGCGAGTTATATTATGAAAATATTTGAAGAGATGGATAAAAAACCGTCTCTTCTGCTCGATTTTGCGTGCGGTACGGGCAATTTTTCGGTTCAGTTTGCAAAAATGGGAATTGATGTTATCGGTGTGGACCCATCAGACGGTATGCTTTGCGAGGCACAGTATAAAAATGCGAAGCTAAAAAGCAATAAGGTTATGTATCTGTGTCAAAATGGAGAAACACTCGACCTTTACGGCACTGTAGACGGTGCTGTCAGCTGTCTGGATAGTCTTAATCACATAACAGATAAGGAAACACTGCAAAAAACACTTTCAAATATTTCGCTTTTTTTAGAGTCTGAAAGACTCTTTATTTTTGATATGAATACTGTTTACAAGCATAGAGAGATACTGGGAAATAACGAGTTTGTTTTCCGTAAAAAGGGTGTTGAGTGTGCTTGGAAAAACCGTTTGCTCAGTGACGGCGTAACGGTAGAAATAAACCTCGACTTTACTTATAAGACAGGCTTTATAAAAAAACAAACGGTTACCGAAAGCTTTTGCGAAAGGGCTTATGCCGAAACTGAAATTAAAACACTGCTTGAAAACGCAGGCTTTAAGCTTGAAGCGGTCTATGGTGAAAATACATTTTCACCCCCAAAAGAAGATTCACAGCGTAATATATATGTAGCAAGAAAGGTAAAATAATGGGAAAACTTATTAGATGCATAACTTCTGACGGAGAGGTAATGGCTACCGCCGTAGATACTACCGATATAGTAAACAGAGCCGAGCAGATTCACGGTACATCTGCCGTAGTTACTGCTGCTTTGGGCAGACTGCTTACCGCAGGCTCTATGATGGGCAATATGCTCAAAGGCAAGGACGATTCTATAACTCTGCGTGTAAACGGGGACGGACCTACAGGGGCTGTTATTGTCGTGTCGGATTTTAACGGTGATGTGCGTGGTTATGTTCAGAACCCTGTTGTAGAGCTTCCTCTTAATGCAAAAGGCAAACTTGACGTAGGCGGTGCTGTAGGTAAAAACGGACTTTTATATGTTCTTAAAGACTTAGGACTTAAAGAACCCTTCTCGGGCTCTGTACCCCTTGTTTCGGGTGAGATAGCAGAGGATATAACATCATATTATGCCCTTAGTGAACAGATACCCACAGTTTGCGCACTAGGTGTTCTCGTTAACCCCGATTTAAGTGTAAAGGCCGCAGGAGGCTATATAATTCAGCTTCTGCCTGCTGCTAGTGATGCTACTATTGATAAACTCGAAAAAAGCATTACCGAGCTTAAGTCTGTAACCGCTATGCTCGATTCGGGAATTACCCCCGAGGATATTATCCGCAAAGCTTTAAAAGATTTTGAGGTAGAAGTTCTTTATACACAGGATATCGAATATAAATGTGATTGTAGCAAAGATAGAGTTTCTAAGGCGCTTATCAGTCTTGGCAGGGAAGAACTGACCCAAATGGCGGAGGAAATGCCAATAGTTGAGGTCAACTGTCACTTCTGTGATAAGGTGTATAAATTCACTTCTGAAGAGGTAAAAAAACTCATTTAAAAATTTTAAAAAAAATTTAAAAAAAGTTGTTGACAAACAAAACTCGTTGTGGTATTATAATACCTGCCGCTGGAAATCACAAGTTATTGACGCGAGCAAAAAATGGGGGTATAGCTCAGCTGGAAGAGCATCTGCCTTACAAGCAGAGGGTCACAGGTTCGAGCCCTGTTGTCCCCACCATTTGGCCTGGTAGTTCAGCTGGTTAGAACGCTAGCCTGTCACGCTAGAGGTCGTGGGTTCGAGCCCCATCCAGGTCGCCATTTTTGCCTCTGTAGCTCAGTTGGTAGAGCAGAGGACTGAAAATCCTCGTGTCATTGGTTCGATTCCGATCGGAGGCACCATTTTGCGGATTTAGCTCATCTGGTAGAGCGCCACCTTGCCAAGGTGGAGGTAGCGAGTTCGAGCCTCGTAATCCGCTCCAAAAGGACGCTTAAAGATCCTTTAAGCGTCCTTTATTCAACTAAACATATAAGGCACCATAGCCAAGTGGTAAGGCAGAGGTCTGCAAAACCTTTACGCCCCGGTTCAAATCCGGGTGGTGCCTCCAGATGAATGACACCCCGAATCTGAACCATTACAGTTCGATTGAGGTGTCATTCTTCTTTTATACACCCAGTAGGGAACGGCTTTTCGGGCCGTTCCCTATTTTACATCTAATCGAACTCAAAATACAAAAAGTCCGAAAATTTGTGAGAGATACTTAAATTTACTCTAAAACGAACCATAGCAGTTCGATTAAAATGGAAGGTCATCTGTTTCTGAATTATGGCGTTTAAAATATGCTTCTTCAACTGCATTAGGGGGTCTATATCGGTTGATTTTATGAGGTCGTTTAGCGTTATAGAATTCTATGTATTTTTGGACACTTTCTCGGAAGTCTCTTTCTGATCGGTAATTGTTTCGATATAATTCTTCGGCCTTCAATGTTTTGAAGAATGCTTCCATAACGGAATTGTCATAAGGCATTGCTGTTCTTGATAGGGATTGCGTGATGCCCATTGTTTTGCAGAAATCGACAAAGGTGCGTGCGGTATAGTTGGAGCCACGGTCACTATGAAGAATTAGGTCATCTTTTGGCATACGTTCATTGTACGCTTTTCTAAGTGTTGCTTTTGTCAGCCTGGTGCTATTGCTTGTCGAAATTCCATAAGCTATAACCTTTCTTGCAAAAAGATCAATAATTACACAGATATAATACTTGTCATCTTTAAAAGAAAAGTAGGTCACATCACTTACCCATACCTCGTTTGGCGATGAGACAACAAATTGCTGCGATAAGATATTTTCCTTTCGCTGCTTTGTGGATTCATAAATTGTCTTTGCACCGCCACGGACGCTGAACCACCCATTTTCGTGCATAATGGAGGCGACTGTTTTTTCACCCACACTATATCCGCGACTTTTGAGTATGGTCATAATTTTGCGAGCACCGAGGACCTGATTTGTCTCATGAAAGATTTGCTCGATGATCGGTGTCAGCTCTTTCCTCTTACGCATATATGAGGTGTTCTCGTTAGCATTTCTGAGTATGTGATTGTAGTAACTACCTTTTGCTACTCTTAGTGCTTGGCATAGCAGATTGACGGAATAGTGATCGGACAAATCTTTGATGACTTGGTAACGTTCGTGTAAAGGGGCACTGACAGCACAAGGGGAGAGTTGCAGAATCTCTACCGTTTTCTCTAAGGTTTCACAGCGTTGTTTTAGAATTCGATAGTCTGTCATATTTAACGCCTTGTTTTTCTTCTTTTTTCCACCGGATTTACTCCAGGCATAAAGTGTGCTTTTGGCGATGCCAGTATCTACTGAAATGCTTGCGATTGGTTTGCCAGCGAAAATCCGAGACAGAACCTCATTTTTCTGTTCTTCAGTATAGGTTTTCTTCATTATGATCATCTCCTGAAATGTTATATTTGGAAATCGCTTTATATCGTACAGCATTTTTAGAAAATAGGGAATGGTATGTGTTATGTATAGCGGCAGGGAGAGATCCTTGCTGCCTTTTCAATTTCTTCAATCATTTTTCAATCTTTTATGGTATAATGGTGTATAAGTGGAGGTGTCGATATGCGACTTTTGCTTGTGGAAGATGAAAAAAGAATGGCGCAGGCGTTATGTGAAATACTGCGTCAGGAAAAATATGAAGTAGATCATTACGCTAACGGGCTTGACGGTTTGGCTGCCATTGAGAGCGATATATACGATATTATTATCCTTGATGTTATGCTCCCCGGAATGAATGGATATGAGATTGCTAAGAAGGCACGACAGAAAGGAATCCGCACACCGATCCTAATGCTGACAGCAAAAGCTGAGCTTGACGATAAAGTTACTGGTCTTGACAGTGGTGCGGACGATTACCTCACAAAGCCTTTTATGACTAAGGAACTGCTGGCTCGCCTTCGTGCCCTTGGCAGACGTAACATAAATACAGTAGATGGCACACTCTGTTACGGAGACATTTGCCTTGACACAAATACATCCACACTATCCTGTACTACTAATGGACAGGGTGTGCGGCTGAGTGAAAAGGAGTACCGTATCCTTGAATATCTCATTGCTAATCAGGGACAGATACTTACCCGTGAGCAGCTTGCGGTTAAGATTTGGGGATTTGATAGCGAGGCAGAATATAACAATGTTGAAGTATATATGTCCTTTACCCGTAAAAAGCTGAACTTCGTCGGCGCAAAGACGGAGATTAAAGCGGTGCGTGGTATCGGCTACGAATTGAGGTGTGACGATGTTTAAGAAATCAAGGAAAAAGATCGTTGCCGCCATTATGAGTATTTTAACGCTTCTTTGGGTAGGAACACTTTGCGTGATCTATATCTCCAGTTACTTTGAGGTTGCCACAACAAATCGACAAATGCTAAAGGAACACGCAGAGCAGTATATGTTGGAAAAGCCTATGGGCGGCGCTTTTGATCCTATGAAGCCTTTCCCCGACAGAGGCCCCCATTTTGATACAAATCAATTCAAACTATCCACCTTTTACTCGGTTGCAATCTCCTATGATAACAAAGTAATAGAGATACGAAATGACGATGCCGCCGTTTATACCGATGCTGAGCTTGAAAGCGCAGCAAGACAGGTACTTAAAAAATCCGATGTAAACGGCGTAATAGATAATTTGGTATACTATAGGATGGACAAGGGCGGATACATGCTTGTTTCCTTTATGGACAATACCATTATCCGTGAAGATATGAACACGCTGTTCCGATATACGCTTATTTTTGGTGGTGTAGCCATCATTGCGCTATATTTCCTTGCGGTATATTTGGCGAAAAAGATCGTAACGCCCATTGAAGAAAGTTATCAAAAGCAAAAGCAATTTATTTCGGATGCAGGACACGAATTGAACACGCCTGTATCGGTGGTTAGCGCCAATGCTGAGCTATTATCCCGTGAGATTGGCGATAATCAGTGGCTTGCCAACATCCAATATGAAAATGAAAGAATGGGGGAATTGGTTGGACAACTCTTGGAGCTTGCTCGTACAGAGAACGTAAAGCCGCAGATGGAGTATCTTGATTTAAGCCGCTTGGTTGCCGGTGGTGTATTGCCATTTGAGAGCGTTGCTTTTGAGAACGGACTAACGCTTAATTCGCAGATAACAGACGGCATTATTACCTTGGGAAATAGCACACAGCTCAGTCAGCTCGTATCCATTCTCGTTGACAACGCTATAAGGCACTCTCAGAACGGAAAAGAGGTATTTATTAGCCTTACTCACACCCGAAGCAATGCTGTTTTCACAGTTATCAATGACGGAGAGCCGATACTGCAGGAACAAATGACACAGTTGTTTGAACGCTTCTACCGTGCAGACGAAGCTCGCAACGGCACGGACAAGCATTACGGACTTGGACTTGCGATTGCCAAAGCTATCGTAGAAGCACATCACGGTAAAATAGAAGTATCTTGCTATGATGGAAAGGTATGCTTTACCGTGCGACTTCCTAAAATGTAAAAATAAAATAATCTTCAATCAAACTTCAATCTTCCTCCTGTACAATGATGTCATCAAGGTACAGGAGGATTTGTTTTTATGGCATTTCAGACGGTGTTCAAGCGCTATGAAATTAAATATATGATGACCCTTGAACAGAAGCAAAAAGTGCTTGATGCAATGAAGCCGTATATGAAGCTGGATAAGTATGGGCGTACTACAATTCGAAATATTTATTACGATACCGATACCTATCTTTTGATTCGCCGTTCTATTGAAAAACCAACGTATAAGGAAAAATTGCGTATACGAAGTTATAGCAGAGCCAAGCCGGACAGTACGGTGTTTGTAGAACTGAAGAAAAAATATAAACACGTGGTATATAAACGCCGTATTTCTCTTCCCGAAATAGAGGCAATGGAATGGCTTGGCAAAGAGCAACATTGTCACAAGCATACGCAGATATCCGAGGAAGTGGATTACTTCCTTGACTACTATAAAACTTTGCACCCTTCGGTTTTTCTTTCCTATGAGCGAGAAGCCTTTTATGCAAATGACGGCAGCGACTTCCGTGTGACCTTTGATGATAATATACTTTGCAGACAAGAGGATCTGTCTTTGGAATCCGAAGTATACGGAAAGCCGATCCTTCCCGAAGGAATGGTTTTAATGGAAATAAAGTGTTCGGGCGGTATTCCTCTTTGGATGACTCAGGTGCTTTCAAAGGAACATATCTACAAAACATCCTTTTCAAAATATGGAACGGCATATCGAACGATGATTTTTCCGCAAAACCATAAAATGAACTCATATAATATGATGGAGGTAACCACAAATGTTTGAAAATTTATTTAAAGGACTATTTGATACGGATTTAACTACGGTCATCAGCGTGACCGATTTTCTTCTCTGCTTAGGGTGTTCTCTTGTATTAGGGCTTGTAATGGCGTTTGCCTATATGTACCGTACTCGCTATACCAAGAGTTTTGTTGTTACACTTGCCTTACTTCCGGCGGTCGTTTGCATCGTTATTATGATGGTCAACGGTAATGTAGGTGCAGGTGTTGCGGTGGCAGGTGCATTTAGTCTTGTCCGTTTCCGCTCTGTTCCCGGTACTGCAAAGGAGATCTGCACACTATTTCTCGCAATGGGCGCAGGTCTTATCGCAGGTATGGGTTATCTCGGCTTTGCGGCATTATTTACTTTTGTTATGTGCATAATGTTCTTACTATACAACCATTTGGATTTTGGCGCAAAAAAGAATGCCGCAACCTACAAAACATTTACCATCGTTATCCCCGAAGATTTGGATTACACAGGTGTGTTCGATGATATTTTCAAAGCATATACTACTTCCTTTGACCTCGCCCGTGTAAAAAGCACTAATATGGGCAGTATGTTTAAGCTTACATACAACGTGGTTTTGCGTGATGTAACTAAGGAAAAAGAAATGATCGATAAACTTCGCTGTCGCAATGGCAATCTTGAAATCACCGTATCGAAACAAGAAACTACGGTGACAGAGCTTTAATTTGAGGAGTGCTGTATGAATAAATATATATCCATATTATTGGCTTTCGCTTTGGTGTGCTGTCTGCTTGCAGGCTGCGGAAAGCCAAGTGATAACGATGGAACAATCTATAATAGTAATAACGAATCAAGCATTACTGAACCATCAGGCATATCCTCCGATCCTGTGGATGTAGACTTTTCTCAGGCAGATGAGGATATGTTTACCGAACGTGATGGTAAAACGGAGTATGATGAAAGCAAAGCGGTTACTATTAAGCTGAACGGAACATCGGCAATCTCAAGTTCCAACAGTGTAAAAATTTCCGGCAGTACTGTAACAATTACAGAAGAAGCAACCTATGTTATTTCAGGAACACTTACAGATGGTATGATTATCGTCAACGCTGAGGATACCGCTAAATTGCAGATCGTACTGAACGGCGTGGATATTACCAGCAAAACCTCTGCTGCTTTGTATGTTCTTGAAGCTGACAAGGTATTTGTAACTCTTGCAGACGGAAAAGCAAATACTCTTGCCAACGGCGGCAGTTTCACTGCAATTGATGAAAATAACATTGATGCCGCAGTATTCTCCAAACAAGACTTGACCTTCAACGGTTCAGGCAGTTTGACGGTGACCTCTCCTGCAGCACACGGTATTGTCTGCAAGGATGACCTCGTGTTCACAGGCGGAACTTATACCTTAAATTCCGCATCTCACGGTCTGGATGCCAACAACAGTGTAAGAATTGCAAATGCAATACTTAACATTGATGCAGGCAAGGACGGCATCCACTGCGAAAATACCGATGATGCCTCACTTGGCTTTATTTATATCTCTGACGGCACGATGAATATTGAAGCCGAGGGAGATGGTATCGCCGCAGGTGCTTATGTGCAGATTGAAAACGGCACTTTTGATCTTCTTATCGGCGGTGGCAGCGAAAACGGCTCTAATGCATCTTCCGGTAATTACGGCGGCTTTATGGGCGGCGGTGGTCACGGCAGAATGCGGCCGGGCAGCTCACAAAGCTCAACCACCACAACAGATGAAAGCAGTACGAGTATGAAGGGCATTAAAGCAGCAAACAGTCTTCTGATCAGTGGCGGTACTTTTAAGATCCACTCTGCCGATGACTCTATTCATTCGGATGTATCTGCTACAATAAACGGTGGCACGTTTGAAATCGCATCCGGTGACGATGCTATCCACGCAGAAGAAACTCTCACCATTACGGCAGGAACCTTCGATATTACCGAAAGCTATGAGGGTTTGGAAGCACTCAACATTGATGTTAAGGGCGGAGACTTTAAGATTGTTGCCAGTGATGACGGACTTAATGCCGCAGGTGGAACCGATTCCAGTGGTACTACCGGTGGTCGTGACGGTATGTTCGGTGGAGGTCACGGAGGCGGCCCCGGTGGTATAGGTGGCGGAATGTCCTCTGGCAACGGCAGTATCGTCATCTCCGGCGGTGATCTTTATGTAAAAGCATCCGGCGATGGAATTGATGCAAACGGAACACTTACGATATCGGGTGGATATACCGTTGTTACAGGGCCTACACAGGGCGATACCGCAACGCTTGATTATGACAGAAGCGCAACAATTACGGGCGGTACATTTATCGGCACAGGTGCATCCGGTATGGCGCAGACCTTTAGTGAATCCGAGCAAGGCGTTGTAGCGGTCAGCGTAGGTAATCAATCCGCTGGCACAAGCATTACGCTGAAGGATAAAAGCGGAAAGACAATTATCGAGTATGCTCCCGAATTATCTTTTGCAGTTGTGATTCTCAGCAGTCCCGATATTGTGTCCGGTGAGACCTATACCATTACGGTAGGTTCAGAGTCGGGAGAGTTTGAAGCAAGTTGATAATTTGCACATAACAAGCAGTGGCGGCAGGGAGAACGATTCTCCTTGCCGCCATCTTTATTATCTAGTTAATTTACTTGCTTTATAAATCACCGTTGATTATTATACTGACAAAGTTGTTTGATGCTTTCGGGCGAAATTAAAGCAGATTGAAAATTTTTGAAAAAACTTGTATTTTTTACTTGCCAAATGAAATATGCCCGATAATAATACAGACGTAACATTTGAAAGAGAACAAAGGAGGAGTTATAAATTGTCATTGCAATTCTGAATGAGCGATTTTCGATTGGGTTTAGGAAGGGCCTAATCTGAAACTCTTAAGAATATGCACCTATGTTTCTGCTGGAAACCGATCTCGATCGGAGAAACAGAGGTGATACGCAAGACGATTCTTTTAAGAGCAGTGTTGAGGTGTTTCTGTTGGCGAACCTTCAAGGGAGTATTATGCGCAGTATTCTCTGTTTTGATTTCTACTAATTGGAATGCCTAAGTTACTTATCCTGCACTAAAAAATATTTCTCCAATTAGATTTTAAGGATGAATCTGATAGGGGAGGGTAGGCACAATTGTTTCTACAGGAAGCCGATTTTAAATCGGAGAAACAAATGCCAATGCGCAAGATGAATTTATAACGGGATTTTTATACCCTCAACTGCACGAAATGGATTATCATCATGCTAATAATAAATTGATTGATCATATGGGATAACTATGCGATTTTATAAACAGTTGCTCGCAATGCATTGTTTTAAAAACTAAGGGATAACTATGCCCAAATTGCGTGGATGGAGTATGCAGTTAGCTTTTGATTAATTTCAGGCAATACTTGAAAATTACATATTTTTCTGCTATAATAAGTACAGTAAGAAAAGGCGATGAAAATTCGCCTAGAATCAAGGTTTTTGCCCAGGGTTCATTTTCGGGGAGTACACCCAAAAAATAAAGCACTTCTTCGGAAGTGCTTTATTTTTATCCAATCCGAAGGATTGGTATGTAATCGCCGTTAGGCGTATGTAATCACGCGTAGCGTGTATGGCATCACCGCAGGTGTATTTCCTTTGGATTGATGACATACATTTCTTTGAAATGATTACATACAATGCTTGTTTTGTTTGAAAAATGAAATTTTATGTGGTATAATAATCTAAATCGAAGCTTGAAATTTTCGATATAAATCAGCAATAGGTAAGGAGAAAAAATGAACATAACAAAAGATATAAAATACATTGGCGTAAATGACCGCGAGATAGACCTGTTCGAGGGTCAGTATATTGTCCCTAACGGAATGTCATATAATTCTTATGCTATAATCGACAAAAAAATCGCCATTATGGACACTGTTGACAAAAACTTTACAGACGAATGGCTCTCTAATATCGAAACCGCGTTAGAGGGCAGAAAGCCTGATTATCTTGTCGTTCATCATATGGAGCCCGATCATTCAGCAAATATAATGAACTTTGCTGAAAAATATCCAGAGGCAGTTATTGTTGCTTCTGCCGCAGCATTTAAAATGATGAAAAACTTCTTCGGCACCGATTTTGCCGACAAGCGCATCATAGTAGGGGAGGATTCCACTCTTGAACTCGGCACTCATGCTCTCACATTTGTAACCGCTCCTATGGTTCATTGGCCTGAGGTGGTTGTATCTTACGACAGTCTCGATAAGGTGCTCTTTTCGGCAGATGGCTTTGGAAAATTCGGCGCTTTAGACGCTGAGGAAGACTGGGCGTGTGAAGCCAGAAGATACTATATCGGTATTGTCGGAAAATACGGCGCACAGGTACAGGCACTGCTTAAAAAGGCAGCAAACCTTGATATTTCTATCATTTGTCCTCTGCACGGTCCCGTACTAACCGAAAATTTAAGTTATTATGTAAATCTGTATGATGTTTGGTCATCCTACCGTCCCGAGGAAGAGGGAGTAATGATTGCCTATACCTCGGTTTACGGTAATACTAAAAAAGCTGTAGAACTTCTTGCCGAAAAGCTTAGAGAAAAAGGTGCGACAAAGGTAGTCGTAAACGACCTAGCCCGTGAGGATATGGCAGAGGTGGTTGAAGATGCTTTCCGCTACAGCAAACTAGTACTTGCCACCACCACTTATAACGCAGATATTTTCCCCTTTATGAAGGAGTTTATAAATCATCTAACAGAGCGAAATTTCCAAAACCGTACAGTAGCCTTTATTGAAAACGGAAGCTGGGCACCTATGGCGGCAAAGGTTATGAAAAACAGTCTGGAAGGCTGTAAAAACCTTGACTTTGCAGAAAATGAGGTTAAAATTCTTTCTGCAGTAAGTGAAGAAAATATAGCTCAGCTCGGAGCACTTGCCTTAGAACTTTGCAAATAAAAATCTGAGGCTTAACTTATGAAAATCAACCACGATTTCCATATTCATACGCATCTTTCCCTATGTGCCGACAAATCGGCAACTGCTGAGGCTTATGCAAAAATATTTAAGGAGCTTGGACTAAAGAAAGCGGTCGGTATATGGTCTGCCAGTATAGAAATCACCGATTTTACAGGGAAAAAAGCATATACCAATCCATATTTTATTTAAAAATCTTATAAAAGTTAAAAAACAGGTGGCACTGCCATCTGTTTTTTGTTGCAATACAACATGTTTTTTGGTACAATAATGTAATAATACCTATACGGAGGTGAGAAATTTGCAGTTTAAGCGTTGGACGGTAAATCCTATAGACAAAGCCTTGGCTACCGAACTTGCTGAGGAATGTGACATTGATACCTTTGTGGCTCTTATTGCCGCAGGACGAGGCTATACCGACCCTGCCGAGCTGGACGAATTTCTCACCGACGAGGTTATGATGGCAGACCCTTATGAACTCTCCGATATCGAAAAAGCAGCACAAATTATAAATGAGGCTGTTTATGCTGAGGAAAAAATTGCCGTCTTCGGTGACTATGATGTGGATGGAGTTACCGCTACAGCACTGATGTACAGCTATCTTAAAAACCGAGGTGCCCGTGTTTCTTACCACATTCCCGACCGCGAAAAGGATGGATACGGTATAAATATGACCGCAATTGCGCGACTTAAGGATGAGGGAACCGACCTTATTATCACAGTGGATAACGGTATTGCCGCTATAGACGAGGTGCGTTATGCAAAATCTCTTGGTATGAAGGTGGTTGTAACGGATCACCATCTCCCACAGGAAGAACTCCCCGAGGCTGATGCGGTTGTTGACCCCCATCGCCCCGATGATTATGCAGAGTTTAAAGAGATTTGCGGTGTCTTTGTTGCCTTTAAGGTGGTCTGCGCGGTTGAGGGGATAAGCCCTGAAGAGCTTTTGTCAGAGTACGGAGATCTTGTTGCCCTTGGTACCGTTGCCGATGTAATGCCTCTTGTAAACGAAAACCGCACAGTTGTGCGTGAGGGCATAAATATAATTTTAGGCGGATTCAGACGTGGTATAACAGCGTTGCTTCACGCCGCAGGAATAGATGAAGATACCCTTAATGCATCTCGCCTTGCCTTTGGCGTTGCCCCAAGAATAAATGCGGCAGGCAGAATGGGAGATGCCGCCCGTGCGCTGGAGCTTCTGCTTACCGATGATGACGAAACAGCACAGGGTTTGGCGGCTGTTTTAAACAACGAGAACATCAGAAGACAGTCCTTAGAAAAGCAGATTTTCACCGAAGCGGTGAATACTGTCGAGAAAAAAGGTTATAAACATAACAGAATAATAGTCGTTTCGGGAGAGGGTTGGCACGGCGGAGTTATCGGAATTGTAGCCGCCCGTCTTACCGAAAAATACGGCAGACCCGCTATAGTTCTTTCGGTTACCGACGGTGTTGCTAACGGCTCAGCACGCAGTATAAACGGATTTTCTATCTATGATGCCCTTTGCGAATGCTCCTACATACTTACAAAGTTCGGCGGTCACGAAATGGCGGCAGGTATAACCCTGTATGAAAATTCAATAGATTCCTTCCGCAAAGCTATCAATGAGTATGCACAGCGCACCGAAAAGATTCTGCCCGAGCTCAGGCTTGACTGTAAGATTAACCCCGTCGTTCTTTCTGTCGACTTAGCGGAGGAGCTTAAGGTGCTTGAACCCTTCGGTACGGGAAATCCCGTCCCACTTTTCGGCGTTTTCGGTATAACCCTCGATAAAATATCTCCCGTAGGCTCAGGAAAGCATCTGAGATTAGGCTTTTCAAAGGGAGAGACAACATTCTCGGCAATGCTCTTCGGTACAACCAAAAACGAATTTGCATATAATGTGGGTGATACGGTAGATATTGCCGTAAATATCGAAACAAATCTCTATAACAATATCCTGAGTCTTACAGTTTTAGTAAAGGATATAAGACTCAGCGGAATAGACGAAAGCAGGCTGATTTCCGATATAACCCTATACGAAGATTTTAAATCAGGTGCTGATAGGGACTATACATCGGTTATTCCCCAAAGAGAAGAGGTAGGTCTGGTATATAAAAAGCTTTTAAAACAGCCTGCGTCCCTTGACGGAATAATTTGCTCTAATTTAAGCGGCATAGGATATGCCAAGGCGCTTATTGCCGCAGAGGCACTGTGTGAGCTTAAAATATGCTCCTTTTTTGACATAGAAGGAACAAAAATTTTAAAGGTAACCAATTCGTCTGCAAAGGTAAATCTTGCAGATGCTACGATTCTTAAAAGATTGAGGGGTGAGTTTGTTGGAACTTCTACCTAAGTACGAAAAAAATTATGAGCATCTTCTTACTCTTCTTAATGAGCAGGGAGATAAATACAATTTAGATATGATACGACGCGCTTTTGAGCTTTGCGTAACTGCCCATAAAGGACAGTACCGCAAGTCTAAGGAGGAGTTCTACTTTCATCCTTACAGCGTTGCAAAAATCATTGTAGGGCTCGGTATGGATTCCGAGTCTATAGCGGCGGCTCTGCTTCACGATGTTGTTGAGGACACCGACATAGAGATAGAGCAGATAAAGTCTATGTTTGGTGCAGATGTTGCCCTTATTGTGGACGGTGTCACAAAAATCGGACGCATCCAGTACATTTCCCGTGAGCAACAGCAGGCAGAGTCTTTGCGAAAAATGCTTATCGCAATGGGTAAGGATATCCGCGTTATCATAATTAAACTTGCCGACCGACTGCACAATATGCGCACTATCGACTCACTGCCTGACCAGAAGCAGAGAGACAAGGCTCTGGAAACTATCGAGATATATGCACCGATAGCCCACCGTCTCGGTATCCGTCCGATTAAGGATGAGCTTGAGGACCTCGCCATAAAGCACCTCGACCCGATAGCATATCACGAAATTGAAACATTGCTTTCGGCAAAGCAGGATTTCAGAGAGAGCACATTCAGAGCTATCCGCGAAAGAATAGAAGAGCGCCTAAAATCCGAAATGTCGGGGGTACAATTCGTTTTGCAGTCCCGTGTAAAATCTATACCTGGAATCTACCGTAAAATGTTTATTCAGGGTAAGGATTTCGAGGAGATATACGATGTATATGCTCTTAGAATAATTACCGACACAGTAACCGACTGCTATAATGTGCTTGGAATAATGCACGATATGTTCCGTCCTATTCCAAACCGTTTTAAGGACTATATATCAACACCAAAGCCCAATATGTATCAGTCCCTGCATACAACCGTTATCGGCAGGGAAGCGGTGCCCTTTGAGATTCAGATAAGAACCTTCGATATGCACCATACGGCAGAATTCGGTATCGCAGCCCACTGGAAATACAAAGAGGGTATTACAGCAAATAATAAGCAGATGGAAGACCGCCTTGCCTGGATACGTCAGATTCTCGAAACCAATGACGATGCAGGAGATCTTATCCGCACAATAAAAATTGACCTTTCTCAGGAGGATACCTTTGCTGTTACTCCTAAGGGAGACGTAATAAACCTGCCTGCAGGCGCTACAGTTATCGACTTTGCTTTTGCTATCCACTCTGCTGTGGGTATTCGTATGATAGGCGCAAAGGTAGACGGTAAGATAGTTCAGATAAACCACGTTGTAAAAACGGGCGAGGTGATCGAAATTCTTACCACCAACGCTGCAGGACACGGTCCCTCCCGCGATTGGCTTAACATCGCGGTAACAAGCTCTGCCAAGGCAAAAATACGCTCGTGGTTTAAAAAGGAACGCCGTGAAGAAAATATCGAAACAGGTAAAACCTCTCTTGAAGCAGAGCTTCGAAGAAACTCTATCGTTCTGCCCGAAAAGGAGATGCGCGAGTTTCTTGAAGAGGCCGCAAAGAAGCAGAAGTGCACATCTCTTGACGAACTTTACGCATCTATTGGCTACGGTGGAATTCTTCTCGAAAAGCTTATTCCTAAACTCAAAGAGGATTATATCAAGCTTATAAAATCGGCGGAAAAGCCCTCTATCGACGAGTATATCGAAAAGCATGTCGTGCGCACTCCCGAGGGAGTTGTGATAGAAGGTATAGATAACTGTCTTGTCAAGCTTTCAAAATGCTGTGCACCTCTTCCCGGTGACGATATTATCGGATTCATTACCCGCGGTCACGGAGTGTCGGTCCATAAGCGCGACTGCGTAAACGTTCCTGATATTATTGCCGAAGCGGCTGAGCCCGACCGTTGGATAAAGGCGTATTGGGTAGACGCTGGACAAAGCAATTTCACCTCAACCCTGCAAATATCTGCAGTAGACCGCGACGGTCTTCTTGCTGAGGTCACAAATGTGCTCTTTAATATGCGTGTGGGACTTCATGCTGTTAATGCCCGTGCCGTAAAGGGCGGTAACTGTGCAATATCGGTAACCGTTTCTGCGGCAAGTGTAGAACACCTGAAAAGCATTATTGCAAAACTTTCTAAGCTTGACGGTGTCTTCGCGGTAGAGCGTATAAATCAGTAGGTGAATTATGGAAATACAATATTTTCCCATATCGGGAAGCGGAGCAAACTGTTATCTTATAAAAACCGAAAATGCCGCAGTAGTTATCGACCCCTTTGAGGCAGACCCCCGTATAATAACTTTTTTTGAAGAAAACAGGGAAAATGATAAATATATTCTGCTTACCCATTGTCATTTCGACCATATTTTAGGTGCCGAAAGGCTTCGCGAAATGTTCGGCGCGAAAATAGTTATAGGCGAAAAGGATGAGGTGGGTCTGCGTGATGTCACTCTAAGCCTTTCTGCTTGGGTAGGGCTTGAACAGAAACCCTTCAGTGCTGATGTTTTGGTAAAAGACGGCGAGGTTTTAAATCTCGGCGGTACTGATTTTACCGTGCTTCACACAGCGGGTCATACAGCGGGTTCGGTTTGCTATGTGGCAGAAGATATGCTTTTCAGCGGAGATACGCTTTTTAAAGACAGCATTGGCAGGACCGATTTTCCAACAGGTGATATGAGTACCCTGAGAGCCTCTCTTATAAAACTTAAAAATCTCGGCAGGGATTATACCGTATATTCGGGTCATGGCGACCCCACCACCCTGTATTGTGAGATAAAAAATAATCCCTATATGATTTAAAGGAATTTTATGAATCTTTGTAATATAAATCATAGCTTTAATTACGAGCTTGAAAAGCTTTGCAGAATTTTTCTGCCCTATGAAAAAATAAATTTTTCAAACCAAATAGTTCCCGATGAGCTTTTTGCAGTTTGCAGTATAAATGACGGCAAGGCGTCGGCAAGGCTTTGTTTTTTCGGAAAAGAGTATGAGGTAAATGCGATTTGTGCCGAGGATACCGAGAAATGTAAAGAACTGACGGTAGCCTCCTGTCTGTATGACTGTTTTGTGCAGGCTACGGGATATACTCCCGAATGGGGTCTGCTCACAGGGGTCAGACCTGCAAAGCTTTATTCAAAGTTACTCTCTCAAAGCGGAAAGGCCGAAACCGACAGATATTTTAGAGAGACTCTGCGCGTTTCTGACGAAAAAATATCTCTTTGCGCAGAAACTGTCGAGCCTGAACAGGAAATTACTGCAAAAAGCAACCCCGACAGCTTCAGTCTTTATGTTTCGGTGCCCTTTTGCCCGAGCCGTTGTTCCTATTGCTCCTTTGTTTCACATTCGGTAGATAAAGCAGGAAAGCTGATAAACGATTATGTAAAGCTTTTGTGTGAAGAACTGAGAGAAACGGGTAGAATTGCCAAAGAGCAAAAACTACACCTTGAAACAGTATACATCGGCGGGGGTACACCCGTTGCCCTTACAGCACAGCAGATTAGGACCGTTATGACCGCAATAAGGGATAATTTCGATTTGTCGGGTATCAGTGAATATACCGTAGAAGCAGGAAGACCCGATGCTATAGATGAAGCAAAGCTCACCGCAATCAAAGAGGGCGGTGCCACCCGCATAAGCGTGAATCCTCAAACTATGAACGACGGTGTTCTTAAAGCCATAGGCAGAAACCACACCGCAGAGCAAACTATAGAGGCATTTAAACTAGCGAGAAGGGTCGGCTTTGACAATATAAATATGGACCTTATAGCAGGTCTGCCCACAGATACGGCAGACAGCTTTAAAAACACTCTCGATACCATTCTGTCACTTGACCCCGAAAGTATAACAGTACATTCGCTGTCGGTAAAGAAAGCGTCAAATCTTTCTATAAGCGGCAGTCTGCCCGAGATAGAAAACGGTAAAACAGCATCCGAAATGGTGCGCTATGCCCGTAAAACCCTCACCGAAAACGGTATTCTGCCATACTATATGTACCGTCAGAGCAAAACTGTAGGCAATCTCGAAAATGTAGGATATGCCAAAATGGGATATGAGGGTCTTTACAATGTTTATATAATGGACGAAACCCACACTATTCTCGCCTGTGGTGCGTCGGCAGTAACAAAACTTCGCGCCCCGAACGGTGACTATATCGAGCGCATTTTCAACTTTAAATACCCCTATGAATACATAAGCAGATATGACGAAATGGTAGCAAGAAAAGACGGTATAGGAAGTTTCTATACTGCACACCCCTTGAAACCTTGCAAGTAATATGATATGCTTGTGCTACAATAGGGACAAATAATCAATTTACCTTGCCTTTTTCATCAAATGTGTAAGGTAAGGCAGGAATAACTGTCATACCATACTTTAATATATCCTTGTAAATCGAGGAAAATTATGATATGATTTATTGTATAAAAGTATGATTTTTGTCATACGCACTGAAAGTGTGAGCTAAAAAGAAAAATTATGCAGTTGAGGAATCATTATTCCTCATAGTTTTTCCGATTCGCAAAATCCTTAAAATTTTTGTGTTTTATGAGGTGAAATAGTGACAATTGAATATATCAAAATGAGAGATGGCACAAAGATATTTGCCGAATATAGTATCAATAGCGAATTTGACACTACATTAGTATATGTTCACGGTGGTCCAGGTCAAGGATGTTGGGATTTTAGATATACGGCTTTAGAATTATCAAAAAGATTTAATGTAATTATGTTCGATCAACGTGGGGTTTTGCGTTCTGACGAAGCCAATGATTGTTTTACTTCTAATAAGTTAATTGAAGATATTGAAGATATTAGAGAATATTTTGGAATACAAAAAATGGTTCTGTGTGGACATTCTTATGGTGGACAGCTTATTTTGAGATATGCTATAAAATACCCTGCTTATATTCATTCATTGATATACATATGTCCGTCGTTTAATTTTAAATTATCTATGCGCAATGTTTTTAAATTGTGTCTTGAAGAACTCTCTAATAGTACTGATACACAAATTCAAAATAGTATAAACCAATGTCTTAAAACAGATGATGAAAAAACATATATTAGATATTTATTTCAAATGCCAAGTGTTCTTAGAGAAAAAATTTATTATTCGGTAGGATTAACCGAACAGGTGAAATCAGCGATTTTAACAGTTTCTGCAACTGAAGATGATTGGAAAAAGGGAATTGCGCAGCAACGAAAAATATTTGATGAACAAGACATATATTTCGATTATACTTTACAATTACAAATGATAAATGTACCATCACTTTTGGTTGTTGGCGATCACGATCCTATCTGTTGTAAGCAACAACAAAAAGATTTTTTGGGCAATTTGGGCAATGAAATTAGTGTTGTAAAAAATGCCGGACATGCTTTGTATTCGGAAAATGCAGAAGCTTTTATTAAAGTTGTAGATTCATATCTACGGCGAACTTGCCCCTAACATGTCACAAGCATATAATACACCTAAAGGTCGGTGATGATATGAAAGCTATTCGAATATTTTTGTGGATTATTATTTGTATAATTTTCTTATTAGGGGTTTTATACTTATTCACAGGATCGTTGGAATGGTTTCCAACGCCTGAACAACAAGAAAAAGCTCGCATAACTGCTATCATTATGATGGTAATACCAATTATAAGTTGTATTATATTGTTCTTAACAAGAAAAAAGTAGGGAAATCAGGTTTTTTATCAGGTCTTTTTCGGACACGAGAGACAAAAATCCCGAATGCGAAAGCGTTCGGGATTTTACTTTTTACTT
>JAZQGH010000141.1:0-1670 GCA_045539925.1 Acutalibacteraceae bacterium
CTGTTTGCGCGTTCATTGACACGGCGCAAACCATCGCCGCTGCCAATACGAAATACTTTGTTTGCATATTATTATATTATTATAAGGTGATACATTACCGTTCGCCGCCGAAGACACCATGCGGAAAGATGTCTCTCAGCATGAGCAGATCATCGTCTTTGACCCATTCTGCCTTGCCGTCGTAACTGCAATCGATGATGCTGTCGCAATGCTCGGTCATCAGCAGATGAATGATACGTTGGTCCAGATTTCCGTTTGCCTTGCGGAGAGTGTACTTGACCGCCACATACTTACACATTTGCCCTTGCCATTCACGCAAGCATTTGCGCTGAATACCATTGACAAAAACCAGTTTTTCGCCCTCTTGCAGTCCACCGCCTTTGATGTAGCAATGTGCTGCAATACGGATGTTCCATTGTTCACTTCCGGGCATGCACCCGCTCATCGAAAGTACTGCTGCGAGTACCAGTCCGATAATAAAAATTTTCTTTGTCATAATAGTGTTTTTTTTGAGCTGTTAAACGTTTCTTTTTATGGGGTCCCCGATGTGTGCATCGAACGCAGTGGGGAGAGCGTAGAGCAAGGCGAAAATTCATATGAGCGACGGAATTATCGAGGCTGTTAACCTGCCGAGACAATTGCCTTTTGGCACGTCGCGAGTCGTATTGAGCCTTAGCTTAAGCGACTGCAAAGTTACTACAAAAATACATTTATATCCAAATTTCGCGATTTATATTTGAGTTGTGTAAAGTGCTGAGATATAAGCGGATATGAAAAGAAAAGTTTATATGTAGATGCGGAGGGTTTATATAAATTTGCGTATGTCAGAATTTTTTTGTAATTTTGCATCGTTTTTTGAAAAAAGAGGTAAAAATGGCAGCCAACGAAACAAGAACAAAATGGATAGCTATAGCATCATTTTATGTCATATCCGTTGCAACGCGTGCATTAGCATTAAAATATGAGGACCTTGACGCTAGTCCAATCGTTGTTTGGCTATGGAATTGGGCAAGGGGTATCGGACCATGTTTGGGCGCACTTGTTGCTGTTCTTACTTTCAAACGGGAATTCCATTGCACTATCATAGGCACATCTATTTGGAAATCAGTCTTGACCGTTGCAATACCGTTCTTTGTTTGTTTCTTTTTTGACCGCGGATTGAGTTTTACGCTATTAGGTTTTATCTTCTATTCCTTCCTCGAAGAAGTTGGATGGCGAGGCTATCTGCAAGGCGAACTGAAAGAAATGAAGACCATTTGGCGTGTGCTTGTTATCGGACTGATGTGGTTCTTCTGGCATATAACTATCGGCTTTAATCTTGGAAGTTTGATATTTTTGGCTATATTGTTGCTCGGCACATGGGGAATCGGCTGTATTGCCCGAGACACGAAAAGTCTTGTTGCTTGTGCCTGTTTCCATACCTTATGGAACTTTTCCTCCCAAAGTTCTCTCTCCTTCACACCGACCGTCATCGCTCTTTATGTGGCAGTTATCGCCGCTTGGTTTGCTATCTGGTATCTGCCTTGGGGACGAATTTTCCCATTTTGTCAGCAAAACTGATAAGGATATTCGCAAAAAAGCAGTATCTTTGCAGCCGATTATCAGCCGTATATTACGATACATATACGATAGATATACGATACATACACGTTACATAAACATAATATATA
>JAZQGH010000142.1:0-153604 GCA_045539925.1 Acutalibacteraceae bacterium
CTATCCGTGAAGGCAGAACTATTGCCTATGATAGAACTGCAACCGGCTACGGCAATATGGATGATTTAAGGGCGGCACTTGAAGTATGAAGTACGAAGTTAGATTTACAACACAGTTCAAAAAGGATTTAAAACTCGCCAAAAAGCAAGGTAAGGATACGGAAAAACTTTTTGCAGTAATTGAAAAGCTGGCCAATGGCGAACCTTTGGAAGAAAAATATCGCGATCACGATTTAAGCGGTAATTACAAAGGTTGCCGAGAATGTCATGTAGAACCCGATTGGTTGCTGGTATATGAAGTTATTGACGATGTTCTTGTCTTAATGCTATACAGAGTTGGTAGTCATTCAGATTTGTTCCGATAAAAATCAAACACAGTTTTTTTATTTAAAAGGGCTGTGTTTTTTCTATATTCGCTCAAAAAAGTGTGTTGTATGAGCAAAAATTCGCTAATTTTTATGCTTTTTCACCTTAATTAAAGATTTCTTGAAACTCAAATATAACCTTTTTATATTTATATCAAAGAGTCGCGGCGGTCGCGGCTCTTAATTTTTTGTGTAAAAGAGGTTAAATTATGAAAGAAGTAAAAACATTGTATGAGTTCAAGCACAATTTCTACTCCAAATTGTATACTGCAATGGAGAAGAAAAATAAGACATGCAAAGATCTAAGTGCTGACTTGGGTAAAAATCCCGGTTACATCAGCCGCATTATGTCGGGTAAAATAGAGCCTTCGTTTAGTATGATATTCTACATTGCCGAGACACTTGGAATAGAGCCTAGAGACCTATTTTAATTTTCGATGACCTGTCAGGTCATTTCGCAGTCAGAACTATTGACAGCATTTAAAATAGGTGTTAAAATAACAATGGTTTATTTAATAGGGTGAAACGAAAAGGATATTCGTTTCTTTGTCAGCTAGTAACTGGCAACGGATTTTCTATACGAAAATCTGCCATAAGCAGGAGTGTATTCAAAAGATAACGAAAATGCAATGTTCCGAGAGGGTTAATTGCGCTTGTTTGTTATGCTAAACTATACTCCTGTGTATAGGAAAAGGCAAAAGGACAGCAAGTTAGCACTTACCTTTCGGGGTAGGTGCTTTTTTGTTATCTTTTTGCCTTCTTTTTATGTTTTGTTCTCCGCTAAGTGACGGGTTCAAAATAAATGCATAAAAGAAGGGGGTTCAAAAGGCAGAGTAATTTATTATTGCTCAATCTATAACGGGAAACTAGTTGCGTTCATGGATTTGGCGCCGATTACTGTAGTCTGAGTTCTGCGACAGGCTACGAATCACTAGCAGAGACCCCTTTGAGGTTAGGTTTTAACTTCATCAGCCGATGCTCTAAGGCTGATTATCTGTAGAACCGAAGAACTGGAAACACGGAATTAAAGAGCTATCACTGTTTCGGCAACGGGCAGTGTGATATATGGAAGATAGGCGAAACAGTTTTAATCGACCTATTACGTTGCCCGGTTTTATGATTTCCGCAAAAAATTAGAACCCACTTTCACGCAGTGGTCCGAAGAAAGATAGTAGGAAAAGTCGTGATATACAAAGCCCTTCACAAAGGCGATGTGAATAACAGGTTTACGAGAGCGTATCGTAAATCTACTGTGCGGATAGCAGAGCCGTTACGAAAATAGGCTTGTTCGACTGCGAACCTGCGAACACGGCAGACCAGATGGTACAGTGTGACAAAGCCACTTGTACACAGTGGGCGAAGATGCAAAGTGCAATATACAGATCTGCTTTCACTTATAGCAATCTGTGAACGAAAATAAGTGCATACCTCAGGTAAGGGTTCCTACCAAAGTTGTTGACGAAAATTTATGGAATCCACGACGTTTGAGAGTTTCGTCGGTAAATAAAACTGCTCAAGCGGTGGAGCTACCGTCCTTTATGGGAATGGCATACGAAGTTTCCGGGATTTAATCGTAGTATAAAAACTAAATGAAAATCCCCGCCGAACGAGTCTTTAGTCTCGGCTGGGCCGAAATGCCTTGCACTCGGCGTAGCGTCAGTAAATAATACAAGGTTGCTTGCACTCTTGGATCTCAAGAGAACACGCACGGAAAATCTATTAATCTTGCGAAAAGTTTAATAGATTAAGCCAAGTACTAACCTTATTTTACAGCAGAATACCAGAACAGAACTTTCGCTTCGGGATGATTTATGACTGTCTCTTCGAGAGTGTATGACTTACTTTTCGAGAGAGAGTTGCACCTGCGCCAAGCATAAACTTAGACAAGATTAAAGCTTTTCGGCTCTCTGCAAGTTGTCATTCGCTTTAGTGAATGACAAGCTGCAGGAAGCCGAAGAAGGTAACGAACAATCTTTGAGCAGGTGCCAGAACTATCATTTCTATGCTGATAGATGATTGTCCTTTAGAAATGATTTATGACTCTCTTTTTGGGAGCCGAGCCGTTTCTATTGGACGATAGTCAGATAGAAACGGCCCAGAGACGCAGTCGGAGAGCCGCGATTAGCAGGGCATAATACCCCGCGTCAATAAAGAATCAGTAAGAAATGAAGGCTCGCACACACCTTTGACAGTGGGTGTATTATGCCCTGCGGACTTTCCTTTTAAGAGCCATATAGGTTAATGATAGATTTATTATAGATAACAATAAATGATGATAATTTGTATTTATAATGTTATGTAATATGGCTCTTGTATGATTGATGATGTACTTTTCGATATGCTTGATGATTATAATTTCGATATGTTCTATGATTATAGTTTCGAGAGAATATTTCGAAATCACTTTCATTTCCCGTAAAAAAGGATTGTGCTGACCGTCCCTTTGAAATTATTTTCTTTTCGATATCAGGTCAGCACAATCTGCAAAAAGGTTTTATGTTTCTCGTTTTGAAATGATATATGACTGTCATTTTGAAATGAGGGGGCAAAATTTTCGTCCACAAAATTATTTTCGTTAGGAGAAACCACGATGTTTTATTGACGAAAATACAACTATTATTACTGTTTTCGTACACAGTTTTTTACGCAAGGCTTGGTCCCTATCCTTGTGTTGAAATAAAATTTTAGAGAAAGGAGACGGTTTGCTATGTCAGATTCTAATAATATTACAGTGCTAAATCCGGGCTTGTATAAGAACTTACTTGCTCAAGTTGAGTCTATCTATAGGCACAGCAACGAGCTAAGTTTTAAAACAAGAGCTCGGTACTATGAAGCAACAAAAAGGTTCTGTAAGTTTTTAGCAGATAATTATAGACTGCAAAACTTTAAGAACGTGGAAGATCGGCACTTTAAAGCCTATGTGGAGCATCTAAAAGAAAACAACTCTGCCGCGACTATTCAATCCGATCTATCGGGCATACGGTATTTCCACAGAAAATCCGGTAGTAAGAACAGGCTATCCCCTAATAGCAAGTTGGCGCTACCAAAACGAGCGACAGGTGTAAAAGACCATTCGCTATTAGATAAAGAACTTGTCAATATTAGACAGTGGGCTATCGAAAAAGGTCGACAGGACGTGGTTATTGGCTTTGACTTTGCCAGTGAATTTGGATTAAGGCTTGAAGAAATTTGCACCTTAAGAGTTGAATATCTTATGTCTGCCTTAAAGACCGGACAACTTGTCATAAAAGGCAAAGGCGGTCAGACAAGGGCTATCGATTTAAGCGCAAAGCAACGCAGTATTATTACCGATAATTTGAACTATGCCAGGTGTTCAGGCAAATATCCAAGAGATTACTTAATCTCAGGTAGCGAAAAGGGCGGCGTTCAACGAGAAAAGCGTTCATTGCAGAATTGGATGAGTTATAACAGAGAATATTTTATGGTAGAAAACCGTGAGGATTTGAGTGAAGACGGTAAGAAGAAAAGAACCGAGACAATTTCTTGGCACAGTCTGAGACACACCTATGCACAAAGGACCTATGAAGAAGCTTTAAAAGAACGACCAAAGAAAGCACGAAAAATTGTAAGCGAAAACTTAGGTCATCACAGAACCGAGGTAACAAGAATTTACTTGGCTGATAAGCCGAAGAAAAAGTAATCTATTAATTAAAATGATGAAGGAAGAATTTAAATTGACGACAATATCCTGTTGACGAAAATATGCGGGATTGATATATAGGGACAATCAAAGGAAATAAAGGTCGGGCGATTCAAAATCCCGAAGTATATGGCGGTGGCAACCCTGCCACCGCCTGTAAGGAGAATTTATATGTTATATGTTTTGAGTAAAGCAGATAGAAAACGTCCATACTACTAGTGAGTAGAAAGGAAAATATATGAAAAAAGATAATAAGCTCGAAGTTGAGATTATGACAAGAGAGCTTAGATTGCTTTATTATAATGATTATCTTTTTAAGAATGGTGTTATAACAAAGCGTGAGCACGATAAGATGAATCTTGCTATAATCTCAAAATGCGGAAAAAGACGTCGAAATGAACTTGGTGAAATTTCATTAGAAGATCGTCTTTCTTCCGCCCGGCACATTTAATATGTGCCCTTACATAAATTATTAAAAGTTTGTTATCTTTGATTTAAAAATGAGCATAATGAAAATTGGCGAAATACTCAAGTTGTGAAGTTCAGGACTACATTTTATCGCGTTCTATATATAAATTGCAATATATTACCAAATATGCTATAATTACTTAAAATAGTTATTCTGTTGGGGTGAGAAAATGTCAGTTTCGACAACAAATGATATAAATAAGAGATTGATTAATAATGATGCTTTGTTTAACAATATACATGTAATACATCAAAATTTTGACATAATCCCGAGCGATAAAGAGCACTACGGTGTTAGTATCGAATACCAGGATTTATATGAATTGAGAGAAGATTTTTTGAATCAATTGTACGATACAATCGTAGATTGGGTTTACAGTTCTGAAAAATACACACAAATTAAAGATGCTGTTATAAGAAGTGGAAAAACCGAACAAGCAGCGTATTCGGAAATACATAGAAAAGCACGCGATAAATTTCGTGGAAATAGAGACTCTAAAAACCTTTTAATTCAGGGTCAGCTAGGTGAGTTGTTGTTATTTCATTTTATACAAAGATTTCAAAAAGCCACTCCTTTGTTAAGAAAAATGAAAATAACAACATCGAATAAGCATGAACGTTTTGGTGCGGATGCAATACATTTTAAATTTGAAGACAGTAAACCAGTAATTATTCTAGGAGAAGCCAAGACTTATACAAGCGATTATAAATTTAAACAAGCTTTTGAAGATGCTTTAGATAGTATATTAACCACATATTCAGAGCATAGAAAAGAGTTACATTCGTATTTGCATGAAGATTTTCTGGATGATGAGATGAATGAAATTGCAGAAAAATACTTAACAAATACATTAAAAGACTTTGAGGTTCAATTGGTAAGTATTGTTGTGTATAATGAAACGGAAAAAATAAATTTAACAAATCGTGCAGATATCATTGCACAAATTGATGATATTATAAAGCAAAGGTATAATAGTTTCGAAAACAATAAAATTGATACAGATAAAAAACCTATCTTAAAAAGAATAACTTATATTGTTATGCCTATTTGGGAATTAGAAAAGTTGGCAGAAGATTTCCAAGATAAAATATAAAAACAAAGGAAATGTACGCAATGGAACGTTTGAAAGAAAAGGTATTGAACGGTTGGTTAGAAGTTGATTTTTATCACGTGGCAAATAAAATTGGTTTTATTCAAAGTTATGACACCGTTTCAGACGAGCTTATTTATGATTCTATTAGATGCTTGGATTATGAAACATCAATTCCTAAAAATCCATCCATCAATTATGTTATAACAATAATTGCTTTGTTATGGGAATATGCAGATCATGAAAAGTATGATTTGAGAAAAGCTATTGTAAAGTTTCTTTCTAGAATAGGGTATCCCACATCAGCGATTATTGCAGATGAAGGATTTGATGAGGAAAGTTGTACATTTTCTTCGTTAGACAGTGCAATAGAACATTTGATAACAACGCTAAACCAAGAGCGTAATAGTATTGTTGTTAACGGACACAAATTCCTTTTAACAGATTTTCAGATGAATATTTGGAAAAGCATGGATGAGGATAAGCTTATAGGAATATCAGCTCCAACATCGGCTGGTAAATCTTTTGTTATTCTTTTGAAATTATTGGATAAACTTTGTCGGAATAATTTTGATATAGTTTATATTATTCCAACCCTTAGTTTATTGAATCAGGTCTCAGAAGATTTTAATAAGTCAATAAGAAAATTAGGGATTCCTAATTGTCAAGTTTCTAACTCGTTTGTAGAAAGAGAAAATTCTACACATAACAATATTTATGTATTAACTCAGGAAAAGGCTATATCTGCCTTTAGTGACGAAAGGAACACATTTTCAAAAAACATTGTATTAGTTGCTGATGAAATACAAAATATAGAACGAATAAAGGAAGATAACGATGAACGTTCTAAAGTTTTATATGATACCTTAAATGAGTTTAGATATAAAGATAGTGTTCAACAAATAATAATTTCTGGACCAAGAATTGAGGACATTAAAGAAACTGGCAAGAGCATCTTTGGTTTGGAAACTAAAGACATTACTTCTGTGGATAGCCCTGTTTTAAATATGACTTATAGTGTCTGCAAGGAAAATAATAAGTATTATTTAAAACAATATTGCGGAATGACAGATTATCCAATAATTAGACAAATCACAAACACAGAAATTATCGAAGGGTATGGAAAAAAGTCGTATGATGACAAATATCTGTCTTATTTAAATATATTTGCTAATAGATTAAACGGACAGCAAAACATCATTTTTTCTCCAACATCACCTACGGCACGAAAAATTGCTTGTTCACTTAATATTGAATTCGAACCCGAAGACAAAATTAAAGATTTAATTGAATATTACAAGACAACCGTGCACCCAGAATATTCATTGTGTCAAACGCTAAAACAAGGTATTGCATATCATCATGGCAAATTACCAAGTCATGTTAGGAGGACAATTGAAAGCGCAATACATAATAAGTGGGTGACAAATATTGCTTGTACAACAACATTGTTACAAGGTGTTAATTTGCCAACTCAAAATATTATTGTCAGAAACCCACATTTATATCTTCAGAGGAGAGCAGATTCAGCCGAGTTGTCAAATTATGAAATGGCAAATCTTAGAGGACGAGCAGGAAGATTGTTAAAAGATTTTATTGGGCGTACATTCGTTTTGGATGAAACTTCATTTGCCGATTCTGATGGCTATGAACAATCTTCTATGTTTGATGATGTAACCAAAGAATTACCCTCAGGATATGGAGAAAGATTTGATAATCACCGTAATGATATAGAAGAAGTGATGATTACGGATAAACCTGTAGATTCAAGTATGAATAACTACGGTGACTTGGTATCCTATATTAGACAGTCAGTATTAAGATATGGTGAACAAGCGGAACAAAAAATGGAAAATGTAGGTGTTAAACTTACCAAGGAACAAGTTGCTGCGATAATTCATAAATTGGAAACAATATCTGTTCCAAAGGATATTTGTTTTAAAAACAGATATTGGGACCCTTTTGTACTAGATGCAATATATAAAGGTTATAATGAGGATGTGCCTAGTCATCCAAAAGATAGGGGCGCTTTAGCAAAACTAAACAGAATGTTGAAATTCTTGAGAGATACCCCAGAAACAAATGATATGTATCAAAAATATATACCTGTTACGCTTCAAAAAGGTAGTGGTCGTGGTTTCTTATGTGGATTATGCATGCTTTGGGCAAAAGAAACTTCATTGTTTGATATTCTTGCTAAAGGTAAATATGATGATGATAAAATAGCTAATGAGATTGAGGATACAATAGAAATATTGCAAAACATTGTTTCGTATAAGGTTCCGCTTTTATTGAAACCGATTTTTGATATTAAAAATTCAGAAAGTGTATTTTTGGCGTGTATGCAATCAGGTGCTTGTAATTCGGTTTCAAGGATATTGATTGAGATAGGGGTGCCAAGAGAATGTGCATTATATTTATATCAAAACTTATTTAGTGAGTATAATGTTGAAGGAAAAACCGATGTTGAAATTGGAGACGAAATTAGAACTGCGCTCTTATCCAGTAGAGAGCATCTACCATATTGGATAAATGAGCAATTAAACTTTTTGGGTTAATTAAATAATAGAGGGGCTACATCACTAATTAAGTGAGGCAGCCCCTCTATTATTGCTTATACTACCAGTCTAAAGCTATATGTAATCTGCTTTTCGTGGCCGTTTACCCAGCGGTAGTTGCGTGTGAAATTCATATGTCGTACAGGACAGATGTTATTAACCATCTGACCACCGATGGAACCTGCCTGCTTAGAGGTAAGGTCACCGTTGTAACCCTGCTTGAGGTTTACACCAACCTCGTTAGCTGCCTCCATCTTAAAACGATTGAGTGCGTCCTTAGCCTCGGGAACTACGTTCTTTGCCATTTTTATTCACTCCTTTTCTTATCAAGTTTAGCGTTTGCAATATTATTTTATTTCAAATTTTAAAATATATTAAAGGAAATTTTTTCTCTTTTTACACATTACAACCATTGACAATACTGCTTTAAAATGCTATAATCGATATGAAAAAGCAATTAAGGGAACAAGTAGGTTGCGCAAACCTTTAAGAGAACTGTTGGTTGGTGAAAAACAGTAGTTACGCCCAACTCGAATGACATCCTGTAGCTGTCGGAAGAAAGCTTATGTGAGTAGAACCGATCGTGTAGAGAGCGTTAATCTTTTGAGTGAGTCTGATATTTTCAGGCTAATTTGGGTGGTACCGCGGAAGCCGTCTTTCGTCCCAATTGTAGGGATGAATGGCGGATTTTTTAATTTATAAAGGAGAAAAGTCATGGAATTTTTAAACTTTGAAAAGCGTGTCGACACTTCGGATATATCTTATATTCTCGAAGGCTTTAAAAACGGCACTATTAAAGACGGTGACAAAATCACCGTTAAGGGAACCCTTCACAGAATCCGTGAAATGAGCGGATTTGCCTTTGTTATTCTTCGCAGTGCTCGAATGGTATTTCAGTGTGTGTGGGAGGAAGGCATCTCACAGTGCAATATAAAGGATTTTGGAGTAGAAGAATGTGTTATTGTTGAGGGAACACTTATAGTTGAAGAAAGAAGCCGCCTTGGTTTTGATATCCGCATTAACGATATGAAACGTATTTCAGGTAAAGCAGAAGTTCCTCCTGTAGAAATCAGCAACGACAAAAAAATAGCAAAGCTCAACCTTAATACGCTTCTTGATAACAGAATTATTGCACTCCGCAACCCCAAGACCCGTGCAATTTTAAAGATAGCAGACGGCGTTATGTACGCATTCCGTCAATTTCTTCGTGAAGAAGGCTTCACAGAGTTTGTACCGCCCAAGATGGTTACTGCAGGTGCTGAAGGCGGTGCAGATATGTTTGAGGTAGATTATTTCGGCCAGAAGGCATATCTCAATCAGAGCCCTCAGACCTATAAGCAGATAATGGTCGGAGTATTCCAAAAGGTGTTCACAGTCGGTCCAGTTTTCCGCGCAGAGAAATACAGCACAAACCGTCACATCAACGAGTTCCAAGGCCTTGACCTCGAAATGGGCTTTATAAATTCCTTTGAGGACATTATGGAGCTTGAAGCAAGAATGTTTAAATACATGTTTAAGCTTTTAAACGAAGAATACGCTCCTGAGCTTGAAATGTATCTCGGTCAGGGTAACAGACTACCCGAACTCGAAAGCTTCCCCAAAATTAAATTTATGGAAGCTAAAAAGCTGTTTGCTGACGCTCATCCCGGTCCTCAGGGTGAAAACGCTATGCTTGAGCCCGATTTTGCCCCCGAAGAGGAAAAGTGGCTTGGCGAATATTTCTTAAAAGAATATAATTCTCCAATCGTATTTATTACCCACTATCCCACCGTTAAGCGTCCCTTCTATACTATGGAGGACCCCTCAGATCCCAACTATACCTTAAGCTTTGATATGCTGCTTTATGGTCTTGAGGTTACTACCGGTGGTCAGCGTATTCATGACTATGAGATGCAGGTAGCTAAAATGCAGGGTAGGGGAATGAATATCGACGATTTCGAAGACTATCTTACTATGCACAAGTACGGTATGCCCCCTCACGGTGGTCTTGGTCTCGGACTAGAGCGAATCGTTCAGAATATTCTCGGTCTTGATAACATCAAGCAGGCAACCGCTTTCCCCAGAGACAGAGACAGAATCAGACCCTAAAACATCAAACACCCAACAAAAATTGTCGGGTGTTTATACTACATAAAAAAGCGAGTCGATTTATTCGACTCGCTTTTTGTTTCTAATGCAGACTAATCAATGAATTTATCATGTACTGCAACAACAGCTCTGTCAGCATCCTTTTCGTCGATGAGGACAGATATTTTGATCTCGCTGGTAGAGATATTCTGAATATTGATATTCGCATCTGAAAGAGCCTCAAACATCTTAGAAGCAACACCGGGATGTGTCTCCATACCTGCACCAACAATAGAAACCTTAGTGATAGAGTTGTCTGCAGTTACGCTCTTGAAGGTGAGAACGTCTCTCATAGATTCGATAGCAGCGACAGCCTCTTTAGCCTGATCTTCTGTTACGGTGAAGGTGATATCCTTTGTACCATCACGACCTACAGACTGAAGAATTATATCAATATTAACCTTTGCCTGTGCCAGCTTGTTGAATACCTTAAAGGCAACACCTGGGGTATCGTCAAGACCTACGATAGCAATGCGAGAAACGTTGTTATCCTTAGCGACGCCGCTGATTAGCATTTTTTCCATTTTAACTTTCTCCTTTACGATAGTACCGGGCTTAGACTCGAGGCTGGAAAGAACTTCAAGCTGAACACCGTATTTTTTAGCCATTTCTACAGAACGGTTGTTAAGAACCTGTGCTCCGAGCGTTGCAAGTTCAAGCATCTCGGAATAGGTGATCTCATCCATTTTCTTTGCGTTGGGAACCTTGCGGGGATCAGCGGTGTAAACACCGTCAACGTCGGTATATATCTGGCAGACATCCGCATGCATAGATGCAGCAATAGCAACAGCACTTGTATCGGACCCGCCACGACCTAATGTGGTGAGATCATCATGCTTGTTAATACCCTGGAAACCCGCTACGATAACAACGCGCTTTTTATCAAGCTCGTTTCTTATGCGCTCGGGCTCTACACGTTTAATACGTGCGAGAGAGTGGGTAGAGTTTGTCTGGAAGCCTGCCTGCCAACCAAGTAGGGAAGTAGCAGGATATCCAAGCTTTTCGATAGCCATTGCAAGAAGAGCAATCGAAATCTGTTCTCCTGCGCAAAGAAGCATATCCATTTCGCGTTTTGAGGCGCCGTCTGGATTTATTTCTTTAGCCTTTGCAATAAGATCGTCTGTAGTATCACCCTGAGCAGAAACAACCACAACGATATCATTGCCTTTTTTGTAGTCTTCAACAATAATACGGGCAACATTGAAGACTCTTTCGGCGTTGGCTACAGAGCTGCCGCCGAATTTTTTTACCATAAGAGCCATAATTTTCCTCCAATATTTTTTAGTTTAGTCTATTGCGTGAATTTTTTTGATTACTTCACAGCACTCTAAACTGTTAATTTGTTCTAAAAGTGTCTTTTCGATATCAGTTTCTGTAAGGAATGCAATTTCATCATTTGTCTCACTAACTATATATGAGACATAGTTGATTTTTGTCCTAATCTCTTCAACAGCCGCATTTTTATCATCTGCTTTAACAAGGACATAATACCTAGCAATATCTAAAGAACTGTCGGTAACGTAATCCTCTTCGCCCTCTCCCCAGTGAAGGTACTTTTTGGCAGAAAGATGCTTAGCGCAATCTATAACATCTCCTACTACAGCACTTGCAGTGGGGAATTTTCCAGCACCGCGGCCGTAGAACATAACATCTCCGACCTCGTCACCGCGCACCATAATTGCGTTAAAAACATCATTTACACCCGAAAGCATATGATCTCTACTTATCAGGGCAGGATAGACATTTGCCGTTATCTTGCCGTTATCAAGTTTTCTTGTTCTTCCGATGAGTTTTATAACATAACCAAAATCGTTTGCATACTCAACGTCATTCAGCGATACATTAGTTATACCTTCTGTTTTAACCTGCTGGGGATAAACATGCTTACCAAATCCAAGAGAGGCGAGAATACAAATCTTTCGACAGGCATCGTGACCTTCAATATCGGCCGTAGGATCTTTTTCAGCGTAGCCGAGGTCCTGTGCAAGACTTAACGCGTCATTAAAAGACATATTCTCGGTAATCATCTTAGTAAGAATAAAATTAGTGGTACCGTTCAGTATTCCCGTAACCTCGGTTATCTCATTCGCGGTAAGACATTGAGCCATTGGACGAAGCACAGGAATGCCACCGCCAACACTTGCCTCAAAAAGGAAATTAACATTTTTCTGCAAAGCTATTTCGAGCAGTTCTGCACCTTTTGCGGCAACTAACTCTTTATTTGATGTGCAGACGCTTTTTCCAGCGAGCAAGCAAGCCTTAACGTAGTCATAAGCAAAGGTACAACCACCCATTACTTCTACAACGATATCAATGTCGGGATCATTAACTATAATGTTAAAATCCTTAATAAACTTGTCCGTATAGGCAAGGCCCTCAAAATCACGAAGATCAAGAATATACTTAACATTAATATACTCTTTTGCTTTGTCAGCTATACGCTGTGCGTGATTATGTAAAATTTCAGCAACTCCTGAGCCAACTACTCCGTGGCCCATAATAGCAACATTTACCATAAATTCCTCCTAATTACAGAGATTTAATTGAAATTACTCCGGTGAGAAGCTCTACATTTTTAATAAGCTCATCAACGGTAGTCATAAGTCCGTCAATACCGATAACAATCGATACAGAAGCAAGGCCGTTTTGCGGTGCTGACTGGTTCATAGTAATAATGTTCGCACCGTTTTTAAAAAGTGTATTGCTGAGAGATGAAAGAACACCTGCGCGGTCTAACAGAACAGCGTGCAATTCAACTTTATCTGGTTCGGTATCCTTTGTTTTGAATACAGAGTCTTTATATTTATAAAAGGCACTGCGCGATATACCGCACATCTTGATAGCAGCACTTATATTCTTTGCATCTCCGCTTTCTATAAGCTCCTTAGCCTTAATAACCTTCTCGAAAACTTCGGGAAGTGCGTCGGATGCAACAATATAAAATGTTCTTTTCAAAATGTTCACCCCTCGCGTACAAATGTATTCACTCTTGATACAATATAGCACATTTTAGTTGAATAAATCAACATAAAAATCATCAAAATAAAAATATTGGCATTTTGCTCAATATTTATTAAAAATATATGCATTTTATTGTCAAAAAGGAGATAAATATGACAAGAGAAACAAAGGTAAACTTTCTGATAAACACAGTGTTTTACTCCGTTATAGCTACAATTCTGTTTTTTTCGGTTAAATTTCTGTTTGTATATCTGCTGCCATTCATCATAGGCACCATTGTAACTGTTTTAGTACAGCGACCCGCAACTTTTATTTCTAAGCGTATAAAAGTTAAAAAAGGGTATTGCGCTTTATTGTTTGTAGTTATTATTTACATTGCGATTATTGCTGCTATTACATTTACTATTTTGAAGGTTGGTGTATATGTCTCAGAACTTGCTACTCAAAACTCTGGTCTGGTAAACGAGCTAACACATACACTGAATAAAATATCATTACAGCTTAAGACAATTACAGACAGAATTCCGACAGTAGTAGGTGAGCAGATTAGCGGGGTTCTAAGCAGTATTGTAAGCAGTATTACGGGATATATATCGGATTTCGCAAAAAGCATCGCAAAATCTGCTCCTATGTTTTTGACGACCTCTGTTGTTACGGTAATTGCATCATGTTATATTGCTAAAGATTTCGATAGGTTTGTTTGTAGTGTAAGAAGCGTTATAAGCGACAGATACAGAAAAGCATTTTCTGAACTCAGAAGCCTGTTTAAGGATAATGTTCTTAAGCTCTTAGCGGGATATATAAAGCTACTGTTTATAACATTTATTGAGTTACTAATAGGACTAATGTTGTTAGGGCTTGACAATGCACTTAATATTGCACTTGTAACTTCACTGCTTGATCTTATGCCGATACTAGGCACGGGCACCGTGCTTATTCCTTGGGGTGTTTACTGCTTTATTTCAAAAGATTTCTTTTTAGGTGCAGGTCTGCTAATTCTTTATGCAATAATTACGCTGATAAGGAGCATTATCGAACCTAAAATTATTGGAAAACAGATTGGTCTGCACCCGCTTATTGCCCTGATTTCAGTGTTTATAGGTCTCAAACTATTTGGATTTATCGGAATATTCATTATGCCTCTTTCTGTAATGATTATTTATAAAATGTACGACAGGGGAATTTTCGATATATTGCTGCAGAAATAATCCTATAATGAATAGTGAATAATATAAAATAAAATTCCTGCCGACAGCAATCGACAGGAATTTTATTTTGGCAGGGGTAGCAGGATTCGAACCTACGAATGACGGAATCAAAATCCGTTGTCTTACCGCTTGACGATACCCCTAAAACCCTATAAATAAAAAAAGTGGGGTGGATAATCGGATTCGAACCGACGGCCTCCAGAGCCACAATCTGGCGCTCTAACCAACTGAGCTATATCCACCAAGCACAAAACATATTATATCTACAATGCTTGGATTTGTCAATAAAAACTTTTACTAATTTTAATATATTTTGCGTTTCTTTTATTTGACATTAAGTTATATCAGAGTTATACTATACAGGTAGAAAAATGCTAAGGAAGTTTTAACATATGACAGAACGCAAAAATTTAAGAAATATTGCAATCATTGCACATGTAGATCACGGAAAAACCACCCTAGTCGATGGACTACTGAGACAAAGCGGTACATTCAGAGTCAACGAGCAGGTGAATGAAAGGGTAATGGATTCAAACGACCTCGAAAAAGAAAGAGGCATTACTATTCTTTCAAAAAACACCTGCGTTATGTACGGAGATACAAAGATCAATATTATCGACACACCCGGACACGCTGTCTTCGGTGGAGAAGTAGAGCGTATACTTATGATGGTAGACGGTGTGCTTTTATTGGTAGACGCATTTGAAGGATGTATGCCTCAGACTCGTTTTGTGCTTAAAAAGGCTTTATCTCTCGGAAAGAAAGTTATTGTTGTAGTAAACAAGATCGACAGGCCGATGGCGAGACCTGCAGAGATTGTCGATGGAGTTTTAGACCTGTTTATCGAGCTTGGTGCAGATGATGATCAGATTGATTTTCCTGTTGTTTACGCATCCGGCAGAGACGGTTATGCTGTTACTGATCCAAATGAGAGCGGTACAGACCTTAAACCTCTCTTCGAAATGATAGTTAATGAAATTGATCCACCTAAAGGCGAGATTGAAGCACCTTTACAGCTTCTGTTTTCAAATATAGAATATGATGATTACTTAGGACGCATGGGTGTAGGTAGGGTAGAGCGCGGCAAAGTGCGTGCCGGTCAGTCAGTTGCATTATGCCACTCAGATGGTTCAAACTCAGTTGTGAAAATTAGCAAAATTTTTATATTTGAAGGTCTTAAGCGTATTGAAGTTGAAGAGGCGTGCTTCGGTGATATAATTCAGGTCTCAGGAATTGAAAAACTCAATATAGGAGAAACTGCCTGTGACAGAGAATGTATTGAACCGCTTCCTTTCGTAAAAATCGACGAACCGACTCTTTCTATGAACTTTATGGTAAACAATTCTCCTTTCGCAGGTAGGGAAGGTAAGTTTGTCACCTCACGCAACATCCGTGACCGACTTTTCAAGGAAGTTGAAACTAATGTGTCTCTAAAGGTTGAAGAAACCGATTCGGCAGATACCTTCAAAGTATCAGGTAGGGGAGAGTTACATCTGTCAATACTTATTGAAACTATGCGACGCCAAGGCTACGAATTTCAGGTATCTCCTCCTGAAGTAATATATAAACATATTGACGGTAAGCTTTGTGAACCTATTGAGCTACTTATGATCGAAGTTCCGCAGGATTATGTAGGAGCGGTTATGGAAAGACTCGGTACCCGCAAAGCTGAGATAAAGAATATGGGCACGCGCGAAGGCGGTATGTCACATTTAGAGTTTCTTATTCCTGCAAGAGGACTAATGGGTTATCGTTCTCAGTTCCTCACCGATACCAACGGTAACGGTATTATGAATCACGTTTTCGATAGTTATCAGGAGTACAAGGGTGATATCGAGCAACGTTCTACAGGCTCTATAATAGTTCACGAAGCAGGCGAAAGCACCGGATACGGTCTCTTTAACACCCAAAGCAGAGGTCGTCTGTTCATAGGTCCCGGTGTTGAGGTTTACGAAGGAATGATTGTAGGCGAAAATCCCAAAAACGAAGATATTGTATGTAATGTATGCAAGAAAAAACAAGCTACAAATATGCGTGCTGCCGGTTCTGATGACGCGCTTAAACTTGTACCACCGAGTATTCTTTCTCTTGAGCAGTGTCTCGAATTCATTAAGAGCGACGAACTTGTTGAAATCACACCTAAATCAACTAGACTCAGAAAAAGAATACTCGATAAAGAACAACGAATGAAATTTGAAGCAAGGAACAAATAATATGGAATATATTGTTCTCGATTTAGAATGGAATAGCTCTTATTATAAGCCTCAGGGAAGATTCCTTAATGAAATTATACAGATCGGCGCAGTAAAACTTGATGACTCCTTTAATGTTGTAGACACATTTCAGGTGTATATTAAGTCTCAGATAGTAAAGAAACTCAGCAGCCGTACAATTAAACTTACAGGAATATCAAACGAAAGAATGACGTCAGGTACCAGCTTCAGAAACGCGGTTTTACAGTATAACGACTGGGCGGGAAATGACGCTGTCACTATGACATGGAGTACGTCAGACCTTTACGCAATAGTAGAGAATTCGCGTATTTTCCTAGATAACTCAATAAGATTTTCCTTAAATAATTATTTGGACCTGCAGTCATACATTCAGGGCGAACTCAAGCTTCTAGGTCATTCAATAGCCAGTCAAATATCTCTGGCTAACGCAGCATCCTTGCTCGGCATAAATACAGATGGATTTGAACTCCACAACGCAAAGGATGACTCTTATCTATGCGGATTGATGCTAAAAAAATGCTATAATGATGAACGCTTTCAAAATTTAGTGCGTAATGCCGCAGATCCAACCTTCTTTGAACGTCTATTCTTTAGATCTTATTATATTTCCAATATCAATGATAAGAGAATCAAGAAATCCTATCTTAAATTTTCCTGTCAGCAGTGCAAAACATCCTTAAAACGCCAAAATAAGTGGAAGTTTAAGAATAATTGGTTAAGAGCAGAGTTTGAATGTGCGGCCTGCGCTACAAGATATAAATGTATGGTATCTTTCAGACAAACATACGATAAAATAATAACAAAGCAGCGCATTTTACCGATTGCTGCGTGTCCTGAGGTGAATAATGAGCCTGTGTCGATGCTGTCCTAGAAAATGTAACACTGATCGCTCTGAAGCTGTGGGTGTGTGCGGTGTTGGAAAAGATCTAAAAATTGCACGCGCAGGACTTCACTATGGAGAAGAACCCTGCATAAGCGGAACAAACGGCTCAGGAACAATATTTTTCTCTGGCTGTTCTCTAAAATGTGTTATGTGTCAGAACTATCAGATAAGTCACGAAGCATTTGGCGAATATGTTAACACTAACAAGTTTATTAACATAATGAAGACTTTGGAACAACAAGGAGCACATAATATCAATTTAGTTACCCCAAGTCATTATTTTACGAAAACATCTGAAGCACTGAAGTTCTACAGACCCAGCATACCTGTTATATACAATACAAGCGGTTACGACCTGACAGAAAATATTCAACAAAATATTTTTGATGTTTATTTGTTTGATTTAAAGTACTTTTCTTCAGAAAAATCAGAGAGATACTCAAAATGTACCGATTATTTTGAAGTTGCATCCAAGGCTATCAAAACTGCAGTTAAGATTGTCGGCAGGCCGGTTTTTGACGAAAAAGGCATTATGAGAAGGGGAGTCGTAGTTCGTCATTTGATATTACCACAATCTACTAACGATTCAATAAATATTATTGATTGGCTCAACTTAAACACCCAAGACATTGTTTTTTCTCTAATGTCTCAATATGTACCAATGTATCGCGCAAACGACTATCCTGAAATAAACAGAAGAATAACCGCACGTGAATACAATAAGGTGTTAGATAAATGTTTTGATTGTAATTTTGCAGAAACATACATTCAAGATCTATCAAGCGCAACAAAAGAATTTATTCCATGCTTCGATCTTACAGGTGTAGATTAAAACAACATTATACCAACTTAGCGTATAATGTTGTTTTTTGTTGACATTCGCAAGAAAAGGTGATATAATAACCATAGAGCGAATTATACAAAATGAATGTACTCCACCCAGTTAACGGCTGAGTGGAGTGCTTTTTTTATGCTCGGTCTGTGTCTGTTCCTTTGTTTGCCTTTTTGCAGAAACTTGGACTTTGTAAGTCTTTGCCTGTGGTGTAGGGTCCACACGCACAATCTTTGAAATTTGATAAAATAACCTACTAAAATGTTTGATAAAAACCTAAAAGAAAACGGGTCACTACTCCGCGCCTATAGTGACCCGTTTTCTTTGGGTCTAAAATGCTTTCAAACCCGCATAAAACCAAGAAAAAAATAGACCCAAAACACCCTTTTTATTTTGGGTCTGTGTGTCTAAATTATGTATTTATTGTATAATTCTTATGCTTTTCCATAACGCAACCAGTTGTATAATTTTATTGCTAAGAATATGATCAGTGTTATCAATATATAAGGCGCTTTAATTATTAAGGCTATTATATCTTTTACATCGTTTATTGGGCTAATTATATTTAAGATTTCTTTCCAAAAATTTGAGAATATCGTTAGTAGTTTTAATGCTGTGTCTAATAATCCTAATGTTTCTAAAATGGTGTTTATATTCATTGCTACTCCTTTGGAAGTGATTTTTTTGTGTTAGTAAATCCTAATATATAATCAGCGGTAACGTTGTAAAATTTGCATAGTGTCATTAAACAATCTATTGGTAAATCTCTTTCATTTCTTTCGTATCTTGAGTAGACTGTTTGTGATGTATTTAATAATGTTGCAATTTGTGTTTGATTTAAATCTTTATCTTCTCTTAGATCTCTTATTCTTTCTGCTATTGTCATAAATTTTTAACTCCTTAAAATTTTTACTTGACAATATTACCATACGGTGTTATTATAATGTTGTGGTTAATACCGTATGGTGTTATTTGAGAAAATCAAGGGAGAAAATTTTTATGTTAACAATTATTTTATTCGGGTTTTTAGGTTTAGTTATTGGTATTGTTCTTGATCTATTTGTTTTTGAGTATGTTGATGTAAAAATATTATTTATGTGTGGATTTATGATGATTGGTGTGTTTATTGCTGGTATTGTTGGCGCGTCGCTTGATTACGATATTAAGACTGAAACCGAATATATTTATTCTTTGAAAGACTCTTCATCTGTTGATGGTGATTTCTTTTTAGGCACTGGTAGTGTTGATGATGAATTAGAATATCGATTTTTTATCAAACAGGAAGATGGCTCTTTAACTTTTGATAGTGTTAAATCTGATAAAGTTCAAATTAAATTTGATGATTTACCACGTATTGAAAAATATGAAAATGTATCAAAATATTATTATTGGGTAATAGTTCCACCTTGTGAAAAGAAAGATACATTGTTTATTCCAAAAGAATCTGTTATTCAAAACATATCCGTTGATTTAGAGTAGGCGTAAGGCTATGTCGACTTTGCAAGTATCTAGTTGTAAAGATAGGCACTTTTTCATACGAACATACCTTGATGAATTACAAATTAAAATAATCATTTCCTCGCATAACGTCCAGCATTACGCATATATCCTACATAATAAAGATGTTAAAGAGAATGGGGAATCGGTTGAGCCTCATTATCATGTCTTACTCTCGCTCTTTAATAAAACTACTGCACGTAGCGTAAATCGTTGGTTTAGCGGTTTTTTAGATAATAAAAATCAGTTGATACAATCGTATGTTGAAATTGCTGTAGATAGATATCAATGCTTTGATTATTTAACTCATAATACAAAGGCTTGTATTGAAAACGGCTCATATATTTACGATAAATCACTTATAAAATGTGATGATTACGGATTTTATAACGGCTCTCGTTCTGCTGATTTCGATAGTTCTACAAACTGTCTTTTAGATTTGATTGCAGGTGTTCCATATCAACAATTAGTGTATAGGTATGGTCGAGACTTTATTATGAATCATCAAAAATATATAGACATTGCTTGTTTAATGTATCGTCAAGAATGTTTTAAGCCTAAAGATTGGGGTTTATACGATAAAGATGTTATTGGTGTTGGGCCTGCGGAGCTTTCTGAGGTTCAAGATTGATATAAATAATTTTAAAGGAGTAATATTATGAAAATCGAGGCTATTTTAAAACAAGGTGTATCTAAAAAGACGGGTAATTCTTATGTATGTGTTGAGCTTACATTCCCGAACGGCTATAAAAAGGTCGTTTTCCCACAAGGTGCAGAGGCTTTTGTATTTGAGCAATGTCTCGCACAATATAAGTAATTTATAATGGGGGAGTTGCCTCCCCCTTATAATAAAATTAAATATGAAAGGAGATGCCTTTAATGGCTGAAGGTGCTATGTCCGCTTTTCTTACCAATATCGGTACATTTTTCACCCAGTCTATTGAATGGCTGAGCACTGTGCTCGATACTGTAGTTGCAAGTCCTGCTCTCACAATTATGGTCCTTGCAATGCCTATAGTCGGTTTCGCTGTTGGTCTGCTCTCTCGCCTTATTCGACTCTAATACAGTGTTGAACCATTCAATAGACTTGCCTACCGTAACTCCCTTGCGGTAGGTATTTTTTTCTATTAAAGGTATGTATTTGTGTTTAAAAAGTTTTTCAATAAAATTAAAAAGCCTTTGATGATTGTTTTTTCTATTATCATTATGCTTTGCTCTGTATTTACTTTTTCTGCATCAGCTACTACATATACTGATTTAACTTTTTCTGATTACTTTAGTTCTGCGTATTATAATTATGAAATTTCGGACAGTGCAGTAAATACAGGTGTTGCGTTTTCTGATGACCAAATTTCAATAAATCGATTACCGAATTGGTCACAGGGTGTTTATCACATTGTTATTGATTTTTATCCTGGACTATTCTATCAAAATAACTATTTGTATACCTCTCTAAAAGCTGATTGTAATTTAGCAGGGTGTTATTTTCAAGGTAATTCTGATTTGAATTATTTTTCGCGTACTGATAGTAGCGGTAATGTCGAATATGCTGACTTTTCTTATGCTGGGTGGGGTTACGGCTTTAATTTTGATTATCCCGAAAAATTAAATAAATATGTCAAATATACTTTATCTTTGTATGTTTATGTTCAAGGTAATTATTTTGAAACTTTTATAAATCTTGATAATATTTACATTACGGCTTATACAGAAGAGGAAGCTTTAGCAAACGGTATTATTGACAACCAAAATCAAAATACAGATAAAATACTTAACGGTTGGGATAATGCTCCGCCTGTTGATAGCAGTAGTGTAAATAATCATAATCAAATAGAAAATGAAATAAACGCTAATAATCAGCAGGGAATTACTGATACTAAAGGCTTGTTTTCTAATTTTAATTTATCTAATGGAAATATTGGTAGGGGATTGCTTGCAGTTACTCAAATATTTAATAATTTGACCGCTGTAGGTTGGCTTAATGAATTGTTACAATATGGTCTTATAATCGGTATTTTTGGCTTTATACTCGGTACTACACAACTTATACGGTCTTTTATAGGGGGTAGGAAATAAATGTTACAGTTTTTTGATTGGGTTTCTGCTTTTTTTGAAAACATCGGTAATTATCTAATTAATATGATTAACAGCATAACAGAGGTATTGGGATTGATTTTATCAATTCAAACTTTACCGCTTTCTATACATGGCTTTGTTCCGTCTGTTGTTAGTAGTTGCGTTCTTATTGTTTCTGCTGTTGCTATTGCTAAATTAGTTGTAGGGTGGGGGAATGCATAATGTATGAATTTATTCAAATGTTGTCTAATTTCTTATCAAGAGTTATGAGTGCACTCGGCACTGCTGTTTTTGATATTGGCGGTGTAGTTGTTTCTCTCTCCGATATACTTTTAGGTTTTCTTGCACTCTCAATTATAATTACAGTATTTTGGAAAGGAGCACGTGCGTAATGTTTATTTTATCTGCATTACCTATATTTTTAAGCGGTAATATTTTAACCTATGTCTTTTTGTTATCGTTTGTGTTTTGTCTCCTTTTTAAACTCGTTAGGGGGTAATATGTTTGTCTTTACAAGTAATATTGCTATTTGGTATATTTGCTGTGCTATGTGTTGTAGCATTTACGAAAGATTAGGGGGTAAAATATGCAAACTTTAATTGAGGCCTTGAGAGAAATAATCGGTAGTCCTGAATTTTATGTCAGATTAGGCGGTAGCACAAACTATACTTGGGATTATGGTGCTATGATAGAGTATTTTGTTGCGTCTCTCATAGTTTTAGTTGTTGTTGCCTCGGTGTTCAAACTTATTGTTCATTGGGCAAGTGGAAAATAATATAATCCCTGCTCCCACACATAGGGAGCAGGGAAGGGGAGTTATAGTATGAAAAATAAACCTATTAAAATTATAGATAGTATCAAAAATCATTTATCAAAGAAAAGAATTAAAGCAGATAGAATATATACTTTAAAAATATATGCTTTGAAGTATATACCAATTATTGTCTTACTGTTTCTTAATTTGAATTTCCTTATTAAAGGTCTGTTTATATTCCTTTGGTGGTGTTTTGTTACAATGTTCTTTGACCATAGGGATATAGCCTTATTTGAGCCTACTATCCGTATTTGGTTTGGTGTTCCTGGAAGTGGTAAAACCTCTGTCGGTGCTTGGATTGCTAAAAAATCAATAAAACATCATTATAAAGTTCTATCTAATGTTCAAATAAATGGTACATATAAACTTGATGAAAATGACCTCGGCAAATATGATATGTCTTTTGATGGTGACGGTTGCCATGTTATTTATGATGAGGCAACGATTAACGGCTTAGATAATAGACAGTTTAAGTCTTTTGCAAACTCGGAAAAACCTCGTTATTTCTCAATCCATAGGCACATGAATAATAGGGTGGATGTATTCTCGCAAGATTATGATGTTGATTTAAAGGTCAAAGGTCGAGCAGGTCAAAAGGGATTATTCCATTTGTCAAGATTACCAATCAAAGGCTTTGTTCATTATAGACGCATTAAAAAGATATTCTTCATCAAAAAGGATGATAAACAATTTATTGACGGTTTTGCTTATGTAGGATTGCCGCGTATATGCTTTACGCGTCCTGTTTGGAATTCATTTGATACTCTTGACGATTCGTTATGTCCTAAACTACAAAAACATTGGGAGTTGTGGTAATATGTCAAAAATTTCTTATAAAATATCTGTTATACAGTATCTCTATAACAGGACGTCTCAGATAGAGCAAGAATATGCACAAAAATTATCTTATAATCGTTTCCACAATACTGATGAAGTTGATTATTTGGAAATAATCATTGCTAAGGCTAGAAAAGACCTTATGAACGAAATAACAAAAGATTTGAATAATCTTCTTGCATTTCCTGATAAAAGGTGATTTTATGAAAAAATATTTATTTGTTACTGATAATGATAAACGAACACGTGTTTTTGGTGTTTTAAATGATTGTGATTATTGTAGAATTGAAATAGAAAATGAATTTATTATTGATTGTTTTAAAGAACATAATCATAAATATCTTTTTAAAGCTTTTTTTTATAATAGTAAGCGCATATATCCAAATATTTATTGTAATTCGAAATCTAAATTGTATGCCGCAATACAACATTTGCTACAGGAAGAATTGTATAACGTATAACAATTTTACTTGATTTTTGTTTTAATAGGTGATATAATAGCCATAGACCGAATTATACAAAATGAATGTTTTGTATAATTGAGGGGAGTTTGTAGACTCATATTTAAGCGAATTAAGCCAAGTATCAATATTTACATATATATGGAGGTAGTTCTATGAAACGAGAATATATGATAGCGGCACCTGAGGTTGTTCGTCAATTTTTAATTTACAACGAAGCTATTAAAAATAAATCCTCTGCAACTATCGATGAATACTATCACGACCTGCGCACCTTCTTTCGATACATTAAAATGATTAAAGGATGCGTTACTGATGATGTAGAATTTGATGAAATTGAAATTAACGATGTAGACATCAATTTAATCAAATCTATCAATGTAAACGACCTGTATTCGTTTCTTGTTTATTGCAAGGATGAACGAAATAACAACTCAACAACACGTGCACGCAAGGTATCCACGCTGAGGCAGTTTTTTAAATATTTGTCTGTGCAGACACATCAGATTGAAGAAAATCCCGCGGAACTGTTAGATGCTCCAAAACTTAAAAAAGCTCTCCCCAAGCATCTTAGCCTCGAAGATTCAATAAAATTACTGAATTCAGTAAAAGAGGGGGATGGATATAATTCTATACGCGATTACTGTATAATAACTCTGTTTTTAAACTGCGGAATGCGATTATCCGAGCTTTGCAGTCTTAATGTTACAGACATTAGCTCAGATGGCTTAATAAGAATTACCGGTAAAGGAAATAAAGAACGTGTAGTATATCTTAATGAAGCCTGTCGCTCTGCCCTATCAGACTATCTCAAAATCAGACCAAACGAAGGCATACCTGCCAACCATAAGAACGCGCTATTTATAAGCAGAAATAAACGCAGAATCAGCGACAAGACCGTACAACACATAGTATATACATATCTTGATAAAATCGGTCTGGGCGGACAGGGTCTTTCTGTTCATAAGCTTAGGCATACGGCAGCAACGCTTATGTATCAGCACGGAGGTGTTGATATCAGGGTGCTTCAGGACGTATTGGGTCACGAAAACTTAGGAACAACACAGATATACACACATGTTGCAGCATCGCAGGTCAAGGACGCAATTGACGCTAATCCCCTATCGAAATTTAATAAGGATGTAAAAAAGGAGTGATAAAGCTAGGCTTTATCACTCCTTTAATAATTTTATCCAAGCATCTGAATAAGAATACCTGCAGCAACAGCAGATCCTATAACACCTGCAACATTCGGTCCCATTGCATGCATGAGTAGGAAGTTGCCCGGATCCTCTTCTTGTCCAACCTGCTGCGAAACACGAGCTGCCATAGGAACGGCAGAAACACCAGCCGAGCCGATAAGAGGGTTAACTTTACCTTTTGTAAAGATATACATAAGTTTTCCGAACCATAATCCGCCTGTGGTACCGAGACAGAACGCTACAAGACCCATTACAACAATTCCAAGCGTTTTTAGATTTAGGAATGACTCCGCGTTTGTTGTAGCACCTACGGTGGTACCAAGGAAAATAGTAATAATGTTCATAAGCTCATTCTGAGCAGTTTTGCAAATTCGGTCAACTACACCGGATTCCTTCATAAGATTACCAAGCATAAGCATACCGACAAGAGCAGCTGCATCAGGAATAAGCAAGGAAACAATAATAGTAACCATTATTGGGAAAATTATCTTTTCCGTCTTGCTAACAGTACGAAGCTCTGACATACGTACAAGTCTTTCCTTTTTGGTGGTAAGAAGTCTCATAATTGGCTTTTGAATAAAAGGAATGAGTGCCATATAGGAATAGGCAGCCACAGCGATAGGACCTAAAAGACCTGGTGCTAATTTAGATGTAACAAATATCGCTGTAGGTCCGTCCGCACCGCCAATTATCCCGATAGATCCAGCCTCCTGAGGAGTAAAGCTGAAGCCCTCAATCCCTAAGCCTCCAACTGCTAATGCACCAATAAATGCAGCAAAAATACCAAGCTGAGCAGCAGCTCCTAAAAGAAAGCTTTTAGGATTACTTATAAGCGGTCCAAAATCGGTCATAGCGCCGATTCCAAGGAAAATAAGCGGCGGATATATACCAAGCTTAACACCCATATAAAGTATATCAAGAACGCCACCCTCATGTAAAACATTACCGAAATTGATTTCTTTAACCGTCTCATTAAGGGTCCAAAGTTCAGGATGGTATACACCTGCACCGGGTAGATTTGCAAGCAACATACCAAACGCAATCGGCAACAAAAGCAAAGGTTCAAACTTCTTAACTATTGCAAGGTAAAGAAGACCACAAGCAACAGCGATCATAACTACATATTTCCATCCACCAGGTTCAAAAAAGGCAGCAAATCCTGATGCTTGCAAAATGCCAATTAAGGTATCAATAAAAGCGTCAAACATTAAAATGTGCCATCCTTTCCTTAAAATGTACGGGTGTTGTCTAAAACACCGGCGTTAGCCCAAGCAGTGCGTCTACCGGCAGATCTTTTAATAGTTTTGATAACCGGTTTTTTATCTGAATCTATATATAAAGTTGCTACCGCAGCAGATATAACAGCAACCAGTTCTTGGTTTAGACAGTCACAATCACTAAGTGTTTCAGATACCGTTTCTTCTTCATGTTTAACCGCTGACATAGCAGCCATAACTTCTTCACGAGCCTTTGCAGTTTTTTTGTCAACAGACTTTTTGAGAGAAACACTAATCCAACCAAAAATTGAGAGGACAAACACAAGCAACAGCAACATCGAAAACACAAGAATTATTCCTGTAATTGTAACATTAATTGCCAAATTCCAATCTACCATAAAAGCAATCACGTCCTTATGCAAAATCTTTTAATATTATAATACAAGTTGTCGCTAAATTCAACCATATTTTGCAAAAACAGTAAAAAAAATATCGGCTCAGATTGAGCCGATATAAAGTTTATGCTTTAATTTCATAACCACCAACAGGTCTGATTTTAAGAACATAGCAACTGCCTTCGCCGAAAACATCTTCAATAAGGTTTTTATATTCTGACAAAAGCTCTGAAGGAATAAAGCACTGGATCGTTCCTGCGAATCCACCGCCATGAACACGACAGGCTCCCCTACCCTGCAAAAATCTCTCAGTAAGGGCAAGGCTTAAACAAAGCCCCTGTTCATGAACAGCCGAAGTAGAGTATACATTCTGTAAGTACTTGTATGAAGAGTTGCCCGATTCATTGATGAGGCGTAAAAATTCAACGAAGTTACCGGACTTAAGTGCTTGTTTTTCGTCTTCAGCGCGCTGATCTTCAGCAAAGAAATGAATAGCACGAAGAACTGCTCGGTCACCACACTTTGCTTTAACCTTAGCAATTCCTGCAAAGAACTCGCCCTTATCAACATCGCGTAGGAAGTCTTTGTTAAAGAAGTTGCTTACATCGCGGCATTCAACAGTGATGTCGGCATAATCCTGAGTCAGATTTGCATGATTACCGCCGGTATTAACAACACAAAGTACATGATCGTGGGCAGCAAGATCGAAATTGACCTTCTCTACAACAGGTTTTGTTGTATCTTTGAAATCTATTGCAGTAAAACCGCCTAAAGCACTTGCAGACTGATCAAGCAATCCGCAGGGCTTTCCGAAGAACATACTTTCAGAGTTCTGTGCCATTTTGGCGATTTCAACAGCATCAATTCTGCCATCATTAAACAAGAAATTGAGGGTTGTACCAATAAACACTTCAAAAGCAGCAGAAGATGACAATCCGGAACCTTTCATAACACTGCTAGTTGTATATGCATCAAAACCGTTTACATTGTATCCGTTTTGACAAAAATTAGCACACATACCGCGAATTAACGCAGAAGCGTGTCCGAATTCTGCCTTATTGATCTCTAAATTAGTAAGGGAAATTTCGTCCATAGGATAACCTTCCGACTTGATGCGCACAATTCCGTTATTATTTACAGAAACAATTCCAATAATGTCAAGATCAACGCTTCCAGCCAGAACACGTCCGTGCTGATGATCGGTGTGATTACCGCCCACTTCTGTTCTTCCAGGTGCAGAAAATATGCGAATATTGTCTTTATCACCGAAAATTTCAGCAAAGCTGTCGCAAGCCTTTAAATAACGCTCCTTAGCAGCGTCTATATCTTGGTAAAGCAAAGCAAAATCTTTGTCGAATCTGCCGCAATCAATTAAATTTCTGATCTCTGCAATATTCAATACCAATCACCTCAAAATCATTTAGAAACAATAGCAAGTGTGTCACGAGCAATAAGAAGCTCCTCGTTTGTGGGTATTACCCAAACCTCGATTTTGGAATCATCGGTAGAAATCTTAATCTCCTGTCCGCTTGTATCGTTCTTTTCAAGGTCAAGAGTGAAGCCTAAAAACTCAGTCATAGAGCAGATGTATTTTCTGGATCTTCTTTCGTTCTCACCGATACCGCCTGTAAATACTATTGCGTCAACGCCACTCATTGCTGCGGCATACGAGCCTATAAACTTGGAAATCTGATAGTTCTGCATTTCGAAAGCAAGCTTTGCTCTTTCATTACCTGCTTCGCCTGCAGCAATAACATCACGGCTGTCGTTGGAAATTCCCGAAACACCGAGAAGACCTGATTCTTTGTTAAGGATAGTATTCATTCTGTCAGGGTTAATATCGCACTTTTTCATTAAATAGGTAAGAATTGAGGGGTCGACTCCACCAGAGCGAGTACCCATCATAAATCCGTCAAGAGGAGTAAGTCCCATAGAGGTATCAACACAAACACCGTCTTTTATAGCTGAAATAGAGCATCCGTTACCAAGGTGGCAGGTAATCATCTTGATGTCCTTCTTATCCTTACCCATAAGCTCAGCGCAACGGTCACTGACAAATCTGTGGGATGTTCCGTGCGCACCATAACGACGAATATTATAATCCTCATAAAACTCGTAAGGAAGAGCGTACATATAAGCCTTGGGAGGCATTGTCTGATGGAAAGCGGTATCAAATGTTGCTACCTGAGGAACCTCAGCACCAAACACCTTGGTGCAGGCACGCATTGCAAGAGCATGAGCGGGATTATGAAGGGGGGCGAGTTCACCAAGCTCTTCAATATCTGCAAGAACCTTATCGTCGATGAGTACAGACTCGCCGTAAAGACTTCCACCCTGAACAACGCGGTGACCGATAGCTGAAATTTCAGATATATTGTCGATTACCTTTCCGTCGCCTACAGTAAGAGCTCTAATTACAGCCTCAAAGGCCTCGACATGTGTAGGCATAGCTATTTTCTCGTAAAACTTGCTATCTCCTACTTTGTGTTCAATGCTGCTGTTTTCGGGAACACCTATTCTGTCACAAAGTCCCTTAGCAATAAGGACTTCGCCATTCATATCAATAAGCTGATACTTAAGTGATGAACTACCTGCATTGATTACAAGAATTTTCATATTATTTCTCCATTCCGTCACTATTGACATTTTTTTATTGAGTAAAAATGTTATCTGTGATATTATATATACACAACATATATAATACTTCATTTCAAAGTATATTGCAAGTTTTTTTAGAAAGAAAGTGATTTTTTGCCTATTGCGGGTATTATTGCAGAGTTCAATCCGTTGCACAACGGTCACGAATACCTGATAAATAAAGCAAAACAAGACGGTTTCACAGTTGCTTGCGTAATTTCGGGCAATTTTGTACAGCGTGGTGACGTTGCAATCATTCCTAAATTCAGCAGAGCCAAAGCCGCTCTTTATGCGGGAGCTGACATTGTAATAGAGCTTCCTACCCCTTGGTCTATGTCTACTGCCCAGAATTTTGCAATAGGCGCTGTATCTCAGTTATCTGCCATAGGTATCGACACACTCTATTTCGGTAGTGAATGCTCAAACACCGATATTCTTTTACAGGTTGCCGATGCTCTTATGTCTGAGGAATATTCACAAAGGCTATGCACCAAGCTCACCTCGGGGCATACATTTGCAAAAATACGTACAGACGCTGTTGCGGAACTTGTAGGAGACAAAGCAAAGATTTTGGAATCGCCTAACGATACACTTGCAGTGGAATACATTTGCGCCGCAAAAAAACTAAATTTAGATTTAAAGTTCTGCGCAATAAAACGCGTTGGAGCAGGTCATAACGATTCTACTCATAAAGAAGGTTATTCCACAGCAACACTCCTTCGCAATGCGGTATACAGAAAAGACGCAGAATATTTACAGAAATTTATGCCTAAGCAATCATCAAACATACTGTTTTCCTCCCCTGTTGCAGATATCAGAAGACTCGACACTGCCATTATAGCTTCACTGAAAATGCTTGGCGCATCTGATTTTTCATCACTACCCGACATCAGCGAAGGGCTTGATTTGCTGATTTATAAAAAAATCCGTCTTGCTCATAGTTACAGTGAGCTTTGTGAACTTATCAAGTCAAAGCGTTACACTATGGCGAGAATAAGACGAATACTTTTATCAGCATTTTTAAAAATAAGTAATGAGTACTTTTTGTGTGAGCCGCCTTATGTCAGGGTGTTAGGCTTTTCTAAAAATGGACAAGCCATTATTCCAAAAGACTCAACAAAGCCTATAATAACCAGAGTATCACAGTTTAAAAATCTATCCGATAATGCAAATAATTTATTTGAATTTGAGAACCGCATAAATGAAATATATGCCCTCTCACTTGATAACCCGTCTGAATTCACAGACGAACGCAGTGAAAAGTTAATCATAGTATAAATACAATAAATCCGCCTTATGATGCACTCTCCATCAAGGCGGATTTTATTGTTCGTTAAAGTAATTCACAATATTATTTGCTGTAATTTTGCTAATTCCGTAAGCGCAGATTTCATCTACAGTTGCTTTTTTTATCGCGGATATGGTTTTAAATGCTTTAATCAATTTTTTTGCAGTGGCAGGACCTACACCCGAAATTTTTGTAAGCTCAAGCTGAAGTGCAGACATTTTTGAACGCTTATGGTGGTACGAAATTGCAACCCTGTGAACCTCTTCCTGTATACAGTTAACAAGGGTGAATGCTTTTCTGTTTGCTTTTATCTGGATATCTCCTCCACCCGAAGTTATGGCTCTTGTTTTGTGCTTAGCATCCTTCACCATTCCAAATATTGGAACATTAAGTCCAAATTTATCAAGTATCGGTTTGACTGCAGATAGTTGTCCTTTACCTCCGTCAAGCAGAATCAAGTCGGGCAGATTTTTAAAGCTTTCATCAACACCGAGTAGATATTCATTAAAGCGACGGTCAAGTATTTCACAGAGAGAACGAAAATCATCCTGTCCTATAAAGCTTTTAATCCTGAATTTTCTATAGAGTGACTTTACAGGTCTTCCGTCAATAAACACAACCATTGAACCAACATTTTCACTGCCTGCTGTGTTTGATATATCATACGATTCAATTCTTCGCGGCACATTTAAAAGATCTAAAAGTTCTGCTAATTCGTTTATTGCTACTGTTTCATTGCCGCTACGTTCAATTTTATCTGACAGAGCCTGAGCTGCGTTAGAAAGACACATATTAACGAGCTGCTTCTGTTCTCCTTTTTGAGGAACGGTTATTGTAACCTTAGCGCCTCTAAGCTCACTAAGCCATTGTGATATAAGCTCAACCTCATTAAATCTGCAATCCATAGCAATCTCAGAAGGAATATCAGCTACGCGCTGATAATACTGCTGCAAAAACTCACAATAGTATTCCTGTCTGGATGAAAAGCCATCAAGAAAGAAGGTTTTTTTATCAGTAAGGTGGCCTTGCCTATATATAAATATACTAACACAAGCTTTTTCACCAGCTAAGGCTATTGCAAATACATCCTGCCTTTTGTGAGAAGAGTTGATTACCTTCTGTTTTTCGCGACTTTTTACTATTGCATTTATTCTGTCGCGTAACTTTGCTGCATACTCGAAATCAAGCGCATCAGCTGCTGCGTTCATTTTGTGGCGTAAAGACTTAAGGTCAACTTCGCTGACTCCACCGTTTTTGATGTATTCCTTTGCACTCTTTATAGTTTCAAGATACTCATTTTTATTAATTGCGCCATTACAGGGTGCTGAACAAAGTCCGATATGATAATTGAGACAGGGCTTGGTCTTCTTGTCAAAACTCCTTTTGCAATTTGGAAACTTAAATATTTTAAGCACCTCGTCAACAGTTTGTTTGACTACATATCCTGAATAATAAGGACCGATATATTCGGCGCCATCCTTAATAATTGTCTTCACTGCCTCTATTTTCGGCCAGTCTTCGTTTGTTATTTTTATATAATGATATCCCTTATCATCCTTGAGAAGAATATTGTATTTCGGTTGATGCTGCTTTATCAGTGAGTTTTCGAGCATAAGCGATTCATATTCGGTATCACAGATTATTGTGTCAAAATCGTATACATTTTCAACCATCTTAATGACCTTAGCGGTATGGTTGGTATTACTTCCGAAATACTGTGTTACTCTGTTTTTAAGTGCTTTTGCTTTGCCTACATAAATAACTTCGCCGCTTTTGTTTTTCATAATATAAACGCCGGGCATCAGCGGTAACTTGTTGGCTTTATCTTTAAGCATTCTTAACCTATTGTTATCATACATTTGAGTAACACCACCTTTTAAAATAATTTTAAACCTAAATTATTATTATTGCAAGTGTTGATTTTTGTAGAATGTTCTTATATAATGTAATACGGTGATTTTATGAAGAAAACTGTACTTTTTACACTGATTTTACTGATTATATTCGTACTATGCGGGTGCGGTAATCAAGATACTTTTTCAAAAGACAGGACTGTTACAATTGTCGTACCTCCGGATGAAGATACCGCATACACAATAAACGGTTATAAAGACACTACTGCTGAGGCTACATCTACAGTAACAAACACCGATGAAGAAGCATACACAGGAAAATATTTTGGCAACATAAACACCAAAAAATATCATAGAGATTACTGTAGATACGCAAAAAGTATGGATGAGAAAAAACTGAAATTGTTTGATGATACGCTCGACGCTCATATTGAAGGCTATTCCCCTTGCTCAATTTGCAACAAATAGTGCGTAATAGACATTGACAAATAACGTTATTTTTGGTAAAATATTTTGAATAAAAGGCAATGCTTTGCTTTTAAAATACTCCTTGGAAGGAAGTTGATTAAATGGGACTTACACTTACTGAAAAGATACTTAAAGCCCATGTTGTTGACGGCGAGTTTGTAAAAGGTCAGGAAATCGGTATTAAAATCGACCAGACCTTAACACAAGATGCTACGGGAACTATGGCTTATCTTGAATTCGAGGCTATGGGAATACCACGTGTGCAAACCGAACGTTCTGTCGCTTATATTGACCATAACACCCTACAGTCTGGCTTTGAAAACGCTGACGATCATCGCTTTATCGGTTCAGTTGCAAAAAAACACGGAATTTATTTTTCTCGTCCCGGTAACGGCATATGTCATCAGGTTCATCTTGAGCGTTACGGTATCCCCGGCAAAACTCTTATCGGCTCTGACAGCCACACTCCCACAGGCGGCGGCATTGGTATGATCGCCATTGGAGCAGGCGGTCTTGATGTTGCAGTTGCTATGGGTGGTGGTGCTTACTACATAACCTATCCTAAAATTGTAAAGGTTGAGCTCACCGGACGGCTTTCTCCCTGGGTTGCTGCTAAGGATGTTATCCTTGAAGTTCTCAGAATTATGTCTGTTAAGGGTGGAGTAGGCAAGGTTATTGAATACACAGGTGAAGGCGTTAAGACCCTTTCTGTTCCCGAAAGAGCCACTATTACAAATATGGGCGCAGAGCTTGGTGCTACTACATCAATCTTCCCTTCCGACGAAATTACAAAAGAGTTTTTAAAGGCACAAAAGCGTGAGGAAGTGTGGACTGAACTCAAGGCAGATGAAGACGCTATTTATGACGAGGTTATAACCATTGATCTTTCTGCTCTTGCTCCTATGGTTGCTTGTCCTCATTCACCAGATAACGTTAAAAGCGTTAGCGAACTTGGAAAACTTAAAATCGATCAGGTTTGCATCGGTTCCTGCACAAACTCTTCACTTCTTGATATGAGCAAGGTAGCTTACATACTGAAAGGAAAAACCGTTGACCCTTCTGTATCTCTTTCCATTGCACCGGGTTCCAAACAGGTGCTTAATATGATTGCTAAAAACGGTATGCTTTCGGATATGATAGATGCCGGAGCGAGAATTCTCGAAAGTGCTTGCGGACCCTGTATCGGTATGGGACAGTCTCCAAATTCTAAGGGCATTTCTCTGCGCACCTTTAACCGCAATTTCGAAGGACGATCGGGTACAAAGGATGGACAGATTTATCTGGTTTCTCCCGAAATCGCTGCAGCTTCAGCTATAACCGGTTATCTTACCGACCCCAGAGAGCTTGGCATTATGCCCGACTTCCAGTTGCCTGCAGAGTTTGAGATCAATGACAATATGGTTGTTGCTCCCGCACCTGCTGATGAGATGGACAGCGTTGAAATTCTACGCGGGCCCAACATAAAGCCCTTCCCTGTCACTAAGCCTCTTGGTGACAAAATCGAGTGCGAGTGTTCTCTCAAGGTTGGCGACAACATCACTACCGACCATATTATGCCCGCAGGCGCTAAAATACTACCCCTTCGCTCTAATATTCCTGCCATTTCCAAGCACTGTTTCACTGTTTGTGACGAGAGCTTTCCTGAACGTGCTGAAGCCCTTGGTCAGAGTATCATTGTTGGCGGAGCCAATTACGGACAAGGATCATCCCGTGAGCATGCTGCCTTAGCCCCCTTACATCTTGGTGTAAAGGCTGTGCTTGTAAAGTCATTTGCACGAATTCACAGAGCAAACCTTATAAACGCGGGTATACTTCCCCTGACCTTTGTAAATGAATTGGATTATGACAGTATTGCTCTTGCTGATAAGCTTTCAGTTGAAAATATCATCGAGGACATCAAAAACGGTAACGAACTTACTGTTAAAAACCTTACAAACGGCAAGGAAATAAAGGTTTCTTGCGAACTTTCTGAAAGAGCTGTTGATATCGTTCTCGCGGGCGGACTTCTCAGCTACACAAAAGAAAAACTGAGTAAATAAGGAGAAAACCATGGCTGATAAAATACAAATGAAAACCCCTCTCGTTGAAATGGACGGAGACGAAATGACCAGAATTATCTGGAAAATGATAAAAGATATTGTTATCTACCCTTATATAGACCTTAAGTCTGAATATTATGATTTAGGTCTTGAGTACAGAGACCAAACCAATGATCAGGTAACCATTGATTCTGCAAAGGCTACCCTTAAATACGGAGTAGCTGTTAAGTGCGCAACCATCACACCTAATGCTGCGCGTGTTGAAGAGTATAACCTTAAAGAAATGTGGAAATCTCCTAACGGAACCATCCGTGCTATTCTTGACGGTACCGTTTTCAGAACTCCTATCATTGTCAAAGGTATAACACCCTTTATCCCTACCTGGACAAAGCCGATTACAATTGCCCGTCACGCCTACGGTGATATTTATAAAAACACCGAGATGCAGGTTAAAAACGGCTCGAAATGTGAGCTTGTGTGCACTGATAAAGACGGTAACGAGACACGTTCGCTTATTTATGATTTTGTGGACAGTGACGGTATTATTCAGGGTGTACATAACAAAGATGCATCAATTGCTTCATTTGCGAGAAGCTGCTTCAATTTTGCGCTTGATACTAAACAGGATGTTTGGTTTGCAACCAAAGATACAATTTCCAAAAAGTACGACCATCGCTTCAAAGACATTTTTGCCGAGGTTTACGAAGCTGAGTATAAAGAAAAATTTGAAGCAGCAGGCATTGAGTACTTCTATACACTTATTGATGACGCTGTAGCACGTGTAATTCGTTCTAACGGTGGATATATCTGGGCTTGTAAGAACTATGATGGAGATGTAATGTCGGATATGGTTGCTACTGCCTACGGCTCCCTTGCTATGATGACCTCTGTACTCGTTTCTCCTGACGGAGTGTATGAATATGAGGCTGCGCACGGAACCGTTCAGAGGCACTATTACAAGCATTTAAAAGGCGAAAAGACATCAACAAACAGTGTAGCCACACTTTTTGCATGGACAGGCGCCCTTAGAAAACGCGGTGAGCTTGACAACACTCCCGAGCTTTGTGATTTTGCTGATAAGCTTGAAAATGCCACCATCAAGACTATCGAAGACGGTGTAATGACGGGAGACCTCGCAGCACTTTCCACTATCGAAAACAAGCGTACCGTCGATACCGAAACCTTCCTCATAGAGATAAACAATCGACTCAAAGAAATGATGTAAAGTTCAAAGAACCCTAAGCACACAAATGCTTAGGGTTCTTTTATTCGATTATTTCTGAATACCAAGAGTCATTTTGAGGCACAAATTCAAAAGCAACCTGAAAGGAATCCACATCCCTTGCGTACTTTTTAATTGTCTCGAACTGACCTTTAAAGTGCTCTAGGTTATCATCAAAATACTTTGAACACATACTCTTGGCGGCATCAAGGTCTTCAACATATCCTCGGAACTCAAACTTATATATAATGCATTTTGGAAGTCTACTGCCTATTCGTAAATGATAATGCTCCTGCGCCATTGAACTAATATAACTTTGATAGTACGGAGAGGCCTGAAAGGCAGAATTAACCGAATAAAACGACATCGGAAAATATGCACTGTCAAGCGACTTTATTGCCATCTCCGCATCAAACTGCATCGGCAGTGTGAACGGAACATATGTAATATTTTCAGTATTCTCATTTGCACTTTCAGATGTCACTGAAGAAGATACATCAGAAGAAATCACACTTGAAGCGTCTTCAGAAGTGCCTGTTGTATTGACATACAATGAGTTATCGAATTCAGTATCAGATGAGTTTTCGGTATTATCGCTTGAAAATGGCTCTGCAGATGAATCTTGTGTGCTCTTGTCATTATCGTGCGTTTGCTGTGATGAAGAGGAAGCAGTATCATCATGAATTACACCGTCATCAAAAAATCCAGCAATAGCAAAAGTTAAAGTGATTAAAACCAATATCGCAACTATCAAGTATTTTAGAAGATGAAGGAACGATACAGGAGTTTTATTGTAACACTTAGGACATTCCTTAATATCGCTTGAGTACTCGTGACCGCACTTTTTGCACTCAATCCATTTTGCCATTATCTATCCTCTAATTTTACATAAGGACGCTCGGGTTGAACGCTTAAGTATGCAGGACGGATAATTTTACTTGAGTTTACAAGTTCTTCTATACGGTGAGCACTCCAACCTGCAATACGGGCAATTGCGAAAATGGGTGTATAAAGCTCCTGCGGAAGGTCGAGCATTGAATAAACAAATCCGCTGTAAAAGTCGATATTTGCACTAACCTTTTTCTGCATTTTTTTGTGTTCTGCAACAACTTCGGGGGCAAGACGGTGAATATTTGAATATAGTACAAATTCCTTTTGTCTTCCCTTTTCAACTGCAAGCTGTTCAACAAAGCCCTTAAAGATATTACAACGAGGGTCAGAGACAGTATAAACAGCGTGACCTATACCGTAAATAAGACCAGATTTGTCGAATGCTTCTTTATTGAGCATACGTTTAAGATAATCGCGAATTTCTTCTTCATCAGTCCAATCGCGTATCTCTTTTTTCATTGCCTCAAACATTTGACAAACCTTGATGTTAGCGCCGCCATGCTTGGGACCCTTTAGAGAACATAAAGAAGCCGCGATTGCAGAATATGTATCAGTACCCGAAGACGTAACAACTCTGTCTGTGAAGGTTGAATTGTTTCCGCCGCCGTGCTCTGCGTGAAGAACTAAAGCAAGGTCAAGAATTTTTGCCTCAAGCTTGGTATACTTATTATCAGGACGCAACATACTGAGTATGTTTTCAGCGGTAGAAAGCTTAGGATTAGGATTATGAATGAGCAAAGGTTTGCCCTTTCTGAAATGGATATACGCGTGATAAGCGTATATAGCCATAAGCGGAAATGTTGAAATAAGCCTGATAGACTGCTTTAATACATTCGGAATAGATGTATCGTTAGCAAAATCGTCATACGAATATAGGGTAAGAACACTTCTTGCAAGAGAGTTCATTATATCTCCGTTAGAGGCCTTCATTATGACATCGCGAACAAAGTTTTTGGGAAGTGCTCTGTTAGCAGCTATAAGTTTACTGAAATCGCTGAGCTGATTTTCATCAGGAAGCTCACCGAAAAGAAGGAGATAAACTGTTTCTTCAAAACCGAATCTATCCTCTTTAAGGAATCCGTCTACCAGCTCGTTTATATCTATACCGCGATAATAGAGTTCACCCTCTATAGGCGTAAGAACACCGTCGATCTCTCTGGACGAATAACTGGTTGATATTTCAGTAAGTCCTGTAAGAACACCTTTACCTTTCGAATCACGAAGGCCACGGTTTACCTTATTCGCAACAAACAACTCGGGAGGAATTTTATCGTTTTGAGAACAAAGTTTTGCGAGTTCCTCAACCTCGGGTGATATTGCTGAAAACTTTTTGTGTGACATTTAAAATCTCCTAAAAATTATTACTATATATTATAACTCTAAATATGCATATTTGTCAATCAAATAAATAACTCATAGTAAAAAAACCTCCGCAATAAAGCGGAGGTTTTTGGTGATCTATCGGAGATTCGAACTCCGGACACCTTGATTAAAAGTCAAGTGCTCTGCCGGCTGAGCTAATAGATCAAATTTGCAACATTGGTATTATATCAACTTAAAACGGGAATGTCAAGTATTATTTTTGCGGAAACTCAAATAATTTTGAGTTTCCGCAAATTAAGCTATCTGACAACGATATTTACAAGTTTCTTGGGAACATAAAGTTCTTTTACTATGTTTTTACCTTCAATTTCAGCAGCTATTGCAGGTTCAGCCTTAACAAGTGCAATCGCATCCTCAGAACTGATGTCTGCAGCAACGTTAATCCTTGCTTTTATCTTACCGTTTATCTGTGCTACTATCTCAACGGTTGCCTCAACACATTTAGACTCATCAAATGTTGGCCACTTAGTCTCGTTGAGCATACCTTCATATCCACAGGATACCCACAGTTCCTCAGAAATATGCGGAGCAAATGGATTAATGAGAATAAGCAGCGTTTTGAACTCTGCTTTATTGATTTTACCAACTGACGCTATGTCATTAAGAAGTGCCATAAGAGTAGCAATGGCCGTATTCATCTTAAGACCTTCAATATCCTCAGAAACCTTTTTAACCGCCTTATGGAATGCCGATTCAAGTTCCTTAGTATAACTGTCTCCGTCAACCAATATGTTGGTCAAAGCCCATACTCTGTCAAGGAATCTCTTACATCCTTTAATGGAGGTAGAACTCCAAGGAGCAGCCTTCTCAAAATCACCGATAAACATTTCATATAGACGCATTGTGTCTGCGCCATAATCACGAACGATGTCATCGGGGTTTACAACATTTCCACGAGATTTTGACATCTTCTCACCGTTTTCACCGAGAATCATACCGTGACTTGTACGCTTAGCATAGGGCTCAGCAGTAGGAACAACGCCAATATCATAGAGGAAGCGATACCAGAATCGGCTGTAGAGAAGATGAAGTGTTGTATGCTCCATACCGCCGTTGTACCAATCAACATTCATCCAGTATTCAAGAGCCTCTTTCGATGCAAGCTCCTTATCGTTGTGAGGATCGCAATAGCGTAAGAAGTACCAGGACGATCCAGCCCACTGAGGCATAGTATCGGTTTCGCGAACGGCTTTACCACCACACTTAGGACAGGTTGTATTTATCCAATCAGTCATTTTAGCCAGTGGCGATTCACCGTTATCTGTAGGCTCGTACGAATCCACCATGGGAAGAAGTAACGGAAGCTCAGATTCAGGAAGCGGAACATATCCACAGCAGTCACAATGCACTATCGGGATAGGTTCACCCCAATAACGCTGACGTGAGAATACCCAGTCACGAAGTTTGTAGTTAACCTTAAGTTCACCAAGTTCGCGTTCAGAAAGCCACTGTGTTATCGCTTTCTTTGCTTCATCAACAGACATACCGTTAAGGAAGCCTGAATTGACCATATTTCCTGTTGCGCAATCGGTGTATGCTTCTTCCTCAGGGTTTCCGCCTGCAACTACCTCAATAATGGGAAGGTCGAATTTCTTTGCAAATTCCCAGTCGCGTGTATCGTGAGCAGGAACAGCCATTATAGCACCTGTTCCATAAGAAATAAGCACATAATCTGAAATAAAGATGGGTATCTTTTTTCCGTTTACGGGGTTAATTGCCATAACACCGTCAAGCTTAACACCGGTCTTATCTTTCGCGAGTTCTGTACGCTCAAAATCAGACTTTTTAGCTGCAGCAATCTGATATTCTTTAACAGCATCAATATTTTTGAGTCTATCTGCCCAGCATTCGAGCAGTGGGTGTTCAGGCGACATAACCATATATGTTGCGCCAAAGAGTGTATCTGCACGTGTAGAGAAAACCTCGAGAACATCACCGAGAGTAGTTGTAAATTTAATCTGTGTACCCGTAGAACGACCTATCCAGTTGCGTTGCTGAGTCTTTACTCTGTCAATAAAGTCTACAGTATCCAGTCCTTCAAGAAGCTTTTCCGCATAGTCTGTAATTTTAAGCATCCACTGGCTTTTCTCTTTGCGAAGCACTTCGCTTCCGCAACGCTCACAAACACCGTTAACAACTTCTTCGTTTGCAAGAACGCATTTACATGATGTACACCAGTTAACGGGCATTTTTTTCTTGTATGCCAAACCTTTTTCAAACAGTTTTAAGAATATCCACTGAGTCCACTTATAGTATGTAGGGTCAGTAGTATTGATTTCTGCATCCCAGTTAAAAGAAAATCCAAGACTCTTAAGCTGCTTTTTGAAGTTTGCAATATTATTTTTTGTAACAATTTCGGGATGAATATGATTCTTTATAGCAAAATTCTCGGTAGGAAGACCGAAAGCGTCCCAACCCATGGGATAAAGCACATTAAAACCTTCAAGACGCTTTTTACGTGCTACTATATCAAGGGCAGTATAAGATCTGGGGTGTCCAACATGGAGGCCTTGTCCCGATGGATAAGGAAACTCAACAAGACCGTAGAACTTAGGCAAAGAATAGTCTTTCTTTGTAGCAAAGGTTTGTTTTTCGTCCCAAATACCCTGCCACTTTTTTTCAATTTCAGAATAATTGTATTTCATAATTAGTTCTCCCTCTCAGAAGTTAAAATGCTATCTAAATCAACCTTATTACCGTCATTCCACATACGGTCAAGATTGTAATATTCTCTGGTATCTTTGGTAAATATGTGTATTACAACACCGTTATAGTCGAGAAGTATCCACCCAGTAGCTTTACCTTCAATATGATCAGGCTCAAAACCTGCTTCGGTGAGTTTTTCCTCAACAATATCAGCCAGCGCTCTTACGTGTGTATTAGAGGTAGCTGTTGCAATTATAAAATATTCGGCAATTACGGTAAGTTCACCAACTTCAATTGCACTAATATTAAGTGCTTTTTTGTCGTTTAGTGCATTAACTGCAACATCAATAATCTTATTCAGTTTCACAAAAATCTCCTCTTTATATCGTTAATTTAATACAAGCTCATTGTAAGCGGCTATGGTATCAGGATGTATCGCACATTCTTTAGACACAAGCTCAGTTATAGTATAACCGAGAGCATATATCATTGCCTTTTCCATACTCACCTGAACAAGTCCTCTCATTACATCAACATCGTCATACTTTCGATCAGCAGAAGTAAAATCGGCAAGATAAACAATTTTTTCAAGCTTTGTCATACCTGCACGTGCAGTAGTATGATATCTTATAGCATCAAGAATTTCCAAATCGTTTATCTGCAGAATATTTTCAACATAGCCCGCACCTGATATAGCGTGCCACAATTTTTGAGAGCATTTTTCAATATCGGTGAGTATTATATCAAATTTACTGAAATTAAGCAAGTGTTCAAATTCGGTATCGTTTTTTGTAATGTCGTGCAGTAGTCCTGCAATGTAGGCACGGTCTTTATCCCCACCGTATAGCTCGGCAAGTCTTACGGCTTCATCAGCTACGCATAAAGAATGATTATACCTGTAATCATCAAGTCTTTCACGAATAACCTTTTTAAGTTCACAGACATCCATATCATTCTCCATATATATCGTGGTTTTTAATATAGTTTTCTACCCTTTTATCTAGATATTTACTAACATCTTCTTTGTTTTGAATCGCATCTCGAATTTTGGTAGATGAAATATCAGTTATTTCGTCAGATATTTCTATAACATCTGCACCGTACTGTTTAAGTAGCCGAATACCTTCTTTGTACTTGTCAAGGTCAGTATCCCCTCTTCGAAATGTGATTATCTTTGAATGCTTAACGATTTCTTTATAATCCTTCCACTCATCAAAGGTTACGACCATATCTGCACCGATAGTAATGGCAATATCAGAGTCTGGATAAAGTGCTCTGACGGTGCGAAGAGTATCGATGGTATAGCTCTTCCCTTCTCTTTCAAGTTCAACAGTGCAAACCTGAGCATTATCATAATCGGCTGCGATGATGCTACACATATTAACTCTATCCTGCTCATCGGCAAGCAAGCCGACGGTTTTGTGTGGTGGAATTTTCGTAAGAATAATGAGAATTTTTTCCACATCATCAAGTCTATTAAGACTTTCGATAATCTCCTCATGACCCCGATGAATAGGATTGAAGGTTCCACCGAAAATAATTATCATACCCACATTATTTTACCAAAACGATAGCTTTGTGTTCCTTACTTTCTTTATAAAGAACAAATCTATATCCAATTACCTGTACAACATCTGCACCAACTGCAGTAGCAATAGTATCTGCAGCTTCTCTTGATGTAACGGGCGAGGTTTCAAGAACCCGAAGTTTAATGAGCTCACGCGCTTCCAAGGCATCTGAAACCTGCTTTATAAGTTGATCGTTTATTCCGCCCTTACCAACCTGAAAAATTGTTTCCATAGAATTGGCAAGTCCTCTTAGCTGTGCTCTTTGTCTTGAATTAAGCATTATTCTTCTCCATATTCAAAAAATTATTTATAACTGATGAAAATTCTTTAAGAGCTCTGCCTCTATGACTTACAGAATCCTTAAGTTCATCTGAAAGATCGCCAAAACAGCCAATTTCAGATATAAACAGAGGATCATATCCGAATCCTTGTTTGCCCGAACGGCTTTCTGCGATGTGACCGTGACATTCGCCTACAACGGACAGCCTTCGTCCGTCAGGAAATACACAAGCAATAAAACAAACGAATTTCGCCGTTCTTTTATCCAAAGGAACACCTTGTAAAAGTTTAAGTAACTTATCGTTGTTTCGTTCGTTATCCACAGGTTCACCTGCAAAGCGAGCCGAATAAATTCCCGGAGCACCGCCGAGATAGTCAACACACAGCCCCGAATCATCGGCAATGCTGGGCATACCCGTCTCTTTCATAGCGGCTTCAGCCTTAAGAAAAGCATTTTCTTCAAATGTGGTGCCGTTCTCTTCTACCTCACTGAGGGGATGCTTCAAGTCGTTCTCACATACAACATCAATGCCCATTGGAGATAGTATGCGTTTGAACTCCAAAACCTTATGCCGATTTTTTGTTGCAAGAAAAAATTTCATACAGACACCTACTGATTATCAAATAAAGCATCAACAAATGTTTTGCTGTCGAATGGCTGTAGATCGTCAATCTGCTCACCCACACCTACAAACTTAACAGGAATATTTAAATCGTTGTTGATTGAAATTACAACGCCACCCTTTGCAGTGCCGTCAAGCTTTGTAAGAACTATTCCTGTAATATCTGTAACAGATTTAAATTCTCTTGCCTGATTAACAGCATTTTGTCCTGTTGTAGCATCTAAAACAATAAGCGCTTCTATACTGGCGTCAGGCAGTTCTCTGCCGATAACACGGTACATTTTGGCAAGTTCATCCATAAGATTCTTTTTGTTGTGAAGTCTTCCTGCGGTGTCGCAAATAAGAACATCAGCTTTTTTAGCCTTTGCTGAAGCAATAGCGTCAAAAATTACCGAAGCAGGGTCGGTGCCGGGTACATTTTTTACAAGCTGAACTCCTGCACGGTCAGCCCAGAGTGCAAGCTGATCAATAGCCGCAGCTCTGAAGGTATCTGCGGCAGCTAACATTACAGTTTTACCCTCTGCTTTAAGTTGCGCAGCAAGTTTTCCGATGGTAGTAGTTTTACCTACTCCGTTTACACCAATTACCATTATCACCGACGGTTTTGTGTCAAGATGAAGCGATGCATCTCCCTCGGTCATCTCATATAGTATCTCTTTTAAGAGACCTGTTACCTCAGCGGGATCTGTAGTTCTGCTTTCTTTTATCTTTTCACGCAGTCTATTACAGATGGCACTAGCTGTGCTTACACCTATGTCCGATGTGATAAGAATTTCTTCAAGTTCCTCGATAAGATCTTCGTCTATCTTAGTAAAGGAACTTATAACGGCATTTACCGAATCAACAAGCGCATTTCTGGTCTTGTTAAGACCTTGTTTGATTTTGTCAAAAAAGCCCATTTTGGCCTCCTAACTGTTTAAATTAAGCTGTTTTTCAAGTTCTGAAACATTAAGTTCGAGAAGCTTTGAAATACCCTTTTCCTGCATTGTAACGCCGTAAAGCATATCCGCAGCCTCCATTGTACCTCTTCTGTGAGTAATACAGATAAACTGAGTAGCAAATTCGGATCTGCCCATATAATCTGCGAATCTGTCAACATTGATATCATCAAGAGCTGTATCTACCTCATCAAGGAAACAGAAAGGAGGAGCATTGACGCGCATAATAGCAAAGTAAATTGCGAGGGCAATGAGCGCCTTTTCACCGCCTGAAAGACCATCAAGGCTTGGAACATTCTTACCGGGGAGCTTTGCAACAATATCAATTCCGCTTTCGAGAATATTATCGGGATCACTTAAGACAAGCTTTGCAGTACCACCGCCAAACAGGTCTGCAAAAGTCTTTGAGAAATTTTCGCCAATCTTGTTAAATCCAATGATAAACAGCTCTTTCATTTGGTCGGTCAGCTGATTTATCAGCTTGTGAAGTTCACTCTTTGCCTTTTCAACATCATCTATCTGCTCCTTCATAAAGATATAACGAGCATTGACCTCTTTATATTCTTCAATAGCAGATACGTTAACATTTCCAAGCAAACGTATTTTTGATTTAACCTCAGCAAGAGATTTTTTTGCCTCTGCAGGGTTCTCAACACGAATACCAGTGGCTTCAGCCTCAGTCTTGGTAAGCTGATATTCGTCAAATAACTGACGAATAACTTCATCGCATTCTTTGACCATGCCCTCACGACGCTCTGACAGACGGGCGAGTTCTCCACTAAGCTTTTCTCGGTCTAAAGATATTTCTTTTTCACTGCTTCGGAGCATAACGGTAGATTTTTCAATTTCGTCGCGTCTGGCAGCAAAATCATTTATTTCCGCCTCGAAATTACTGCAGGAAGCCTTAAGAGAAACAATACTCTGATTAAGCTCTTCGATACTATTCTTAATGTCTAGGTTTTTCTGCTCAAGAATCTGAATTTCAGCAGTGATGCCTTCGATTCTTTCAGATTTTGTGCTGTCGTTAATTTCGAGAGCAGCTGCAGCAGCTAAAATACTGTCAATATCCTTCTTGGTTTCGATTATCCTGAGCTTAATTTCAGTGATTTCTGATGTAATTTTCTCACGGTCGGTAGAAAGATTATCGCGACCGCCTGTAAGCTCAGCAATCTTGCCTTCTAAGCTCTTCTTTTCTTCCTCTAAAGAAGCAATCTTAGCAGAAGAACTGTCAACAAGCTCTTTCAGGGATGAAATCTTCTCCTTTGAAGCGGAAAGTTCGTCTGAAAGCTGTTTGACCTGAGTTTCAGCAGCTTCCTTAAGTTCACCTACACGCTTAAGCTCACCCAAAGCACGTATTTTATCTTCGGCAAGTGTTTTTAAAAGGTCTTCGGTAGTTTTAATATCTGCTTCACATTTTGAAAGCTCAGCAAGGGCAGAATCATAAGCGGATGACAGCTCACCTTCCTTCGATATAAGTTTATCAATATCGCCTTTAAGTTTATCTATATCGGCTCCGCGCGAAAGCAATCCAGCATTTTTTATAGTAGAACCGCCCGTAATCGAGCCGCCTGCATTTATAACCTGACCATCAAGTGAAACTACCTTAAATCTGTTGTTGAATTTACGAGCAATAGAAATGGCACTATCAATATCTTCGGCTACTACAGTGCCGCCTAAAAGATATTTAACGATTTCAGAATATTTGGAATCGCAATCAACAAGATCGCTTGCAATACCTACATATCCGTATTCATTCTCAAATCCTGACTCTTTAAACTCACGGGATTTAATAGATGAAACAGGTAAAAACGTAGCTCTGCCCGAGGAAGATTTTTTCAGCATCTCAATGGCATATTTAGCTGTGCCTTCACTATCAACAACTATGTTCTGAGAGGCATTACCTAAAGCCGTTTCTATTGCAATAGCATATTTTCTATCAACACTAAGCAGTCGAAGAATAGGACCGTGAACTCCTCTGATGCGACCGCCTTCACTCTCTTTCATAACTGCCTTTACAGAATGATTGAAGCCCTCCATATTCTTTTCGAGTTCTTCCAGAATCTGAACTTTATGTTTCTTTGCTTCTATATCAAGACGGGCTGAATCAAGCTTTTCCTTAGCGGAATCAGCAGCCTCTTTTCTACTGTCTCGACGAAGAGTATAGCCTTTAAGGGAGTTTTCGTATGATGTAATATCTTCCTCAATTTTTTCGAGCAATGAATTTACAGAAGAAAACTCTTTACTTAAAGCTTCAGACTCCAAATTGTGCTTTTTAATAAGTTCTTCCACAACAGCAAGTCTTGTTTCAAGCTCTTCTATTGATGTGCCTGAAGATACAAGCTCTACACGAGCGTCGGAAATTTTGTTAGTTATCTCGTTTAGGAGAACAACATCCGATTCGATTTTGCGAGAAATAACATCACTGCTGAGTAAAAGCTCTGACAGCTTTGTTTCGGTCTCTGCGAGTAAGGCCTCAAGACTTTCGACCTCTACCTGCTTTTGCTCTGCAAGCAGACGCTTATCAGCAATTTCTTTTGCATTAGATTCTGAAGAAGAATTTATTTCTTCTATCTCTGAGAGTAAACGTTTAATCGACTCTTCATTATGAAGAATATCATTATTAAGCACCGAAATGTCACCCAAAATCTTGGCAACATTCTCGGTATATGAAGATATAAGTTTTCTTCTTTCGTCGATTTCTGCAGTGAAACGAGCAAAATCTGCAGAATTTTTCTCAGATTGTTCATCGAAGCCAAGAAGCTTGCCCTCAAGTTCCTTATACTGAGCTTGAGCGATTGCAATTTTGTCATCCTGATTTCTAAGAACATTCTTAGAATTTTCAAGAATATTAAGCCACAAACCGATTTCGAGTTCACGTTTATTAGCGGCAAGTTCGAGAAAGCGTTCTGCTTTTTTACTCTGCTCTGAAAGTGGACCGATTCTGTCCTCTAATTCCTTCATAATGTCGAGCAGACGCAATAAGTTTTCCTCTGCCGCGGCAAGCTTGCGCTCCGCATCAGTCTTTCTATACCTATAACGTGAAATTCCGGATGCTTCTTCAAAAATATCTCTGCGTTCCTGTGATTTAGAACTGATAATGCTGTCAATTTTACCCTGACCGATCATTGAGTATCCGTCTCGTCCAAGACCCGTATCCATAAACAGTTCGTGAATATCTTTAAGACGTACAACATTTCCGTTTATCAGATACTCACTATCATGGGAACGGTAATATCTTCGGGTAACCGAAACAAAATCATTGTCAAAGTTCAGCTCTCTGTCTGCATTATCTATATTAAGAGTTACTTCGCAAAAACCGTGAGGCTTTCTATCAGCAGTACCGCCGAAAATTACATCCTCCATCGACTGTCCGCGAAGGCTTTTTGTCGACTGTTCGCCAAGGACCCATCTGATTGCATCAGAGATGTTACTTTTACCGCTGCCGTTAGGACCGACAACAGCTGTAACTCCCCTACCGAATTTAAGAACGGTCTTATCGGCAAAGGATTTAAAACCCTGAATCTGAACAGATGTTAACAGCATTTATTTCACTTCCTTTATTAAAAAATCATTTTTTAAGGTATTATTATCAGACACAACAGTAAAGCATAGACCTTTACTGAGAAAATAATCTATATTGCATCTTTTTTGCCCAATAAACTTTGAAACATCAGATTTATTTACATAAATCTCATATCTGGCGGGCTTTAGTTTTAACGCATCAATTTTATTGCGAAAACGGTAAGACGCACACAACTCACTGAATGCAGGATGCCACGGACCTGCTACAAAGGCATCAGATTCTATGGTATGAAGACCGAGACGAATAACTTTAATGCCTTTACATTCAAACATTTCAACAAGTCTGCAGCACAGTTTAACAGACTCATCAAGTGTCGGCGGCAAATATTCATTTCTCCTGTAAAGTTCAGCAATGCGGGTGTTATTTAGTGTAATAGTTGGATATATTCTGACTGTATCAGGGCTCAGATCTATAAGTGCTTCGGCGGTTTTAATATCAAAGTCGTGTGTACTTTTATAAAGACCCGTCATCATCTGCAGTCCAAGTTCAAAACCAAAATCCTTTATAAGCTTTGACGCAAAGACAACATCCTTCTGGGAATGACCGCGTTCGTTTGCAATAAGAACCGAATCAATCATGCTTTGCGCCCCAAGCTCAATCGCGGTCACGCCATAGTTTTTAAGCAAGGACAATATGTCATTATCAATACAATCAGGACGGGTAGATATTCGAATACCTCTGACTTCACCGTTTAAAACGTAAGAATAAGCCGCCTCAAGTAATTCAAGCATATAATTACGTTCAATCGCCGTAAAACTACCGCCGAAGAAGGCGATTTCGCAGTTATTACTGTCGTGTTTCGGAGATTTAAGCGATGTCCTGACAGCTGAGTGTACATCGTCAGCCATAGGCTTATAAGCTTGTCCCGTAATATGACGCTGATTACAAAATGAGCACTGATGTTCACAGCCGATATGTGGTACGAAAACAGATATGTTCGAATGGCTCATTCTTCCATTCCCATAAGACGCAGAGCCTGTCGAGCAGCCTCCTGTTCAGCTTGCTTCTTACTACGCCCCACACCGCAGCCAACAACATTAGAGTTTAAATGCACTTCGACCGTAAAGCGTTTATCATGGTCAGGGCCCGATTCATCGATTAGTACATAGGTAAGGCGCTCTTCAGGATTTCGCTGTATGACTTCCTGCAGCGAAGTTTTATAATCCCTAAACAGTTCATATTCTCTGTTTTCAATCTCAGGAATAATAAAACGCAAAACGTGTTTTTTAGCTGCAGCCATACCGCCATCAAGGAATATAGCGGCAAGCAGAGCCTCAAAAGCATCAGCAAGTATCGAAGCACGTTCGTTTCCGTGATTGTTTGCTTCACCTTTTCCAAGAAGAAGAAACTCACCGATTTTAATCTGTTTTGCAAAAATACAGAGTGTCTTTTCACAAACAAGAGAGGCTCTGAGCTTGGTGAGTTCTCCCTCGGGAAGATTTTTAAAGTTATTATACAAATACTCTGAAACGATAATTGAAAGGACTGAGTCTCCTAAGAACTCAAGTCTTTCGTTAGAACCGTATTTCGAGTGCACTTCATTTGCATAAGATGAATGAGTAAGTGCATTTGAAAGTAATTCTGGATTGTTAAATTTATATTCAATAAGTTCTTCAAAAACGACCATTATTCGTTTTCCTTTTCTGTAAAACTGTTTTCAATAGTGTCTATAACGCCTTTTTCAGCAAAAAGCATTGCTTTATGAATTGCATTTTTAAACGCTAAGGCATCAGAGTTTCCGTGCGCCTTGAAAACGGGTTTCTTCGTTCCGAGAAGAGGCGCACCGCCCACTTCAGAAGCGTTCATTTTATTCTTAATACCTCTAAGACCTGGTTTTAAAACAAGATAGCAAAGCTTTGTTAAAATGTTTTTAGAAAACACGGGCTTAAGCATCGAAAAGAGAGTTGCTGCCGTACCCTCAATCAGTTTGAGGGCGATATTACCTGTGTAACCGTCGGTAATAACCGCATTGCAAACACCTTTGGGCAGCTCTCTCGATTCTACATTTCCTATAAAATTAAGTTCGCTCTCCTTTAAGAGTTTATAGGCTTCCTTCTGAAGTTCGGTACCTTTTGTATCCTCAGTTCCAATATTAAGAAGTCCAACCGAAGGATTATCTATTCCTTCAACCTTTTCAAGGTAGGAGGAAGCCATAACGCCAAACTGCAAGAGCATTTCGGGGCGACACTCAGCATTCGCACCTATATCCATCATCATATAATGAGAATCGGGAGAAGGCAGCATAGCGGCAAGTGCTGGTCTCTTAACACCTTTTATTCGTTTAACAATAAAGGTACCGCCAACAACTACTGCACCAGTGCTACCTGCAGAAACAAACGCATCTGCTCTGCCTTCGGCAAGTTCACGAAAAGCAACAGCCATTGAACTGTCCTTGTGGGCTTTTAAGAGTGAGGTCGGGTCATCGTGCATAGAGATAACATCGGGAGCATCCACAATTACAAGGTCACTGAAAATGATATTGTTATCAACGATACATTTATTTATAATCTCTTTATTTCCGCACAGAGTAATCTGTACGCCGTATTCCTTTTCTGCAAGCGCAGCGCCTTTTATAATTTCAAGCGGGGCGTTATCTCCGCCGAATGCATCTACTACAATTCTCATATCTTGCTCCTTTATCTTATATAAGGCTTATTGTTTTCATACCATTCAAGTGAACGGCTTGAAAGCAATCTATATCTTTCTGCTTTCTCTTTAATTCGTTCTTCAAGAGAAGGTATAATACCAAAATTTGCTCCCATAGGCTGATAATTTGAAACTGAATTATCAGTAATATAATTACCGAGCGCACCAAGCATAGTAATCTGCGGAAGGTCAAGACTACTTTTTCCTTCAAGCTTACGGATTACATTTTCACCTGCAACAATGCCCATTGCTGCCGATTCCATATATCCCTCAACCCCTGTAATTTGACCGGCAAAATAAATGTTACCGTTTTTTCTCAAAGACATATCTTTATTAAGGAGTCTCGGAGAATCGATAAAGGAGTTTCGATGCATAACACCGTATCTGATAAACTCAGCATCACGCAGTCCTGGGATCAGTGAAAAGACACGCTTTTGTTCGCCAAACTTCAAATTGGTCTGAAAACCAACAAGATTATACAGGGTGCCTTCTTTATTTTCTTTTCTTAACTGAACCACAGCCCAAGGACGGTTTCCTGTTCTGGGATAATGCAGACCTACAGGCTTAAGAGGACCGAAACGGATAGAATCTTCTCCCCTTTTAGCCAATATCTCAATAGGCATACAGCCCTCATAAACTGTAATATTCTTCTCAAAACTGTGAAGCTCCGCCGACTCAGCAGAAACAAGAGCAGAATGGAAAGCTGCGTATTCTTCCTTTGTCATAGGACAGTTGATATAATCAGCATCGCCTTTATCATAGCGTGAAGCCTTGAAGGCAACCGACATGTCAATGCTGTCTGCGGTTACAATAGGTGCTGCAGCATCAAAGAAGCTCAGACAATCTGCTCCACAATACTCTGATATTGAAGCAGCAAGTCCTCCGTCTGTCAAAGGACCTGTAGCAATAATACAGATCGCATCCTGCGGTATTTCACTGACAGTATTATTTATCACTTCAATATTAGAATGATTTTGAATCTTTTCGGTAATATACTGTGAAAAAACATCTCTATCTACTGCGAGCGCTCCGCCTGCAGGCACTGCCGAAACATTTGCAGCCTCAAGACAAAGCGACGAAAAAAGTCTCATTTCCGCCTTAAGAAGACCGGATGCTGTAGTTATTCTGTCTGCTTTAAGTGAATTTGAGCAAACAAGTTCGGCAAAAGAATCCATTTTGTGTGCAGGAGACCTTTTTTGAGGCTTCATCTCGTAAAGACTAACAGAATAACCTGCCTGAGCAATTCTGTAAGCCGCCTCACAGCCTGCAAGTCCTGCCCCGATAACTGTAACTTTTGACATAATTATTTTGATTTTTTCTCCGCTTTCTTTCTCGTAGGACATTCACTGTTCATACAGTATTTTCTGCCTCTGAGACCCGAAAGAATATATCCTCCGCACTCGGGACAAACATCACCAGTTGGAACATTAGGTGACGCAAAATCGCAGGCAGGATAGTTACTGCAACCGTAAAATTTCTTTCCTGTCTTTTTAGAAGCGCGTTTTATAAGCTTGGAACCGCACTTGGGACAAGGAACGGTAACGTCATCTTCTGGAACGGGCTTAGTATTTTTACACTCTGGGTAACCCGGACAAGCAAGAAACTTGCCGAATCTTCCCGATTTTACAACCATCTTTCTACCGCATTTATCACAAACAACATCAGTTTCAATATCAGGAACTTTAATGCGTTTTCCTGTAAGGTCTGCCTCAGCTTTATTTAGCGCAAGTTCAAAGTCACTGTAAAAGTTTCCTATTACATCTCTCCAATTAAGCTTACCAGCATCAATACTATCGAGATTGCTTTCCATTCCTGCAGTAAACTTAACATCAACTATCTTCTTGAAGTGCTCTACAAGCAGATCAGATACTACTATGCCGAGTGAAGTCGGTTTGAAGGATTTCTTTTCTTTTTCAATGTAATCCCTTTGCTGTATCACCGAAATAATTGGAGCATAAGTGGATGGTCTTCCTATGCCGTTATCTTTAAGAGCCTGAATAAGGGTAGGTTCTGTGTAGCGTGCAGGAGGTTGAGTAAAATGCTGATTAGGCTCAAGACACTTGAGTTTAAGGAGATCACCCTCGTTCATTTCGGGCAGAGTTGTGGCATCAGCCAACTCCTCATCCTTGCTCTCTTCATAAAGCACCGTAAAGCCGTCAAATTTAACCGAATATCCACTTGTCTTAAACAGATATTTGTCAGCAGTTATATCCACCTGAACGGTATCCTGAACACAGTTAGCCATTAAGGATGCAACAAATCGTTCCCAAATAAGTTTATAAAGCTTATACTGTTCTGCAGTAAGGCTCGATTTTACAGAGTCGGGAGTAAAATTAACATTTGTAGGACGAATTGCCTCGTGAGCATCCTGAATACTTGTTTTTGATTTATAAATTCTGGGAGATTTTGGAAGGTACTTTTCGCCAAAGTGAGCAAGAATATAATTGTTTCCAGCCTTACGGGCTTCATCGGAAATACGAAGCGAATCGGTACGCATATAGGTGATAAGACCTGTCGCACCAACCCCAGCTATATCAACACCTTCATATAGCGACTGGGCTACACGCATAGTCTTCTGACCTGTAAAGTTGAGTTTGCGGGAGGCTTCCTGCTGAAGTGTAGCAGTAATAAAGGGAGCAGCAGGCTGTTTGTTCCTGACACCCTTTTTAATTTTAGATACAATATAATCTGCACCTTCGAGCTCTGATAAAATTTTATTTGCCTGTTCTTCGCCTGTAATTTCTGTTTTAGTACCGTCTGCACTACCGTAGAAGGTTGCTTTAAAGGTCTTTCTGGAAGCAATAAGCTTAGCGTCAAGTGTCCAATATTCATCAGGAACAAAAGCACTAATCTCTTTTTCACGGTCTACAATAAGGCGAAGTGCTACGGTTTGTACACGTCCTGCAGAAAGACCGCTTTTAACCTTTTTCCACAAAAAAGGACTAAGGTTGTAACCTACTATTCTGTCAAGAACGCGGCGAGCCTGCTGTGCATCTACAAGATTAAGATCTATCTTTCTGGGATTTGCCATTCCTGCTTTTATTCCACTTTCGGTAATCTCGTTAAATGCTACACGGTTTGCATCATTAAGATTTAAGGAAAGCAGTTGTGCAAGATGCCAGGAAATTGCTTCACCCTCACGGTCAGGGTCGGTTGCGAGGAAAACTTCATCGCAATCTGAGGCTGCCATCTGAAGCTCTTTAATGAGTTCCTTTTTATCGGGCATATTTATATACTTAGGAGTGAAACCATTCTCGATATCAACACCGATCTTAGACTTTGGCAGATCGCGCACATGACCTTTAGATGCCATAACGGTATAATCAGAGCCAAGAGTTTTCTTAACTGTTTTTATTTTTGAGGGAGACTCAACGATAACAAGTTTAGACAATTTTTATTTCCCCTTAATCTATTATAGAATATCTTCCTCCGGGAATTGCTTTAATGTATCCAAAGAGTTCTAACTGCGTAACCGAAGAAAGAATTTCTTCAAACGGAAGACAACAACCCAGAAGGTCATCAACGGTAAACAAATCTGTATCTATATAATTATATACCATTTGAACATTTTTTGGAAGAGTTTCATCAATATTTTTCTTAATTTTTTTATTGCTTTCCTTTTCAGAGCTGTTACTACCCTCAAAAACAGCATCATCACTGAATATTCGAGGACTGTGCAGCACTCTGTAAAGGTCTGTAAGCTTACTCCTTTTTGCTTTTTCAACATCGATGATGTTCGGGTATGCAGAAATATATTCTTCAAATATATCACATGCGTCAAATACTGGTTTTGCACCGTCACGAAGCAATGCATTTGAACCCGCATAGTTTTTATCGTCCGGTCTGCCTGTGACTACAAATACATCTCTTCCCTGCTCTAAAGCATATTTTGCTGTTATAAGAGTTCCGCTTTTAGCAGATGCCTCAACCACAACAACACCAAGAGATAGACCGGAAAGCAATCGGTTACGCAATTGAAACGCATTTTTATAAAGCGGTGTATCTGGCGGAAGTTCACTGACAAGACATCCGCTGTCGCATATAACTTTTCTCAAAAAATCATTCGTTTTAAGATAATCGTAATTTATTCCACAAGGCAAAACCGCGATAGTCTTTCCGCCAACAGCGAGAGCGCCTTCGTGAGCTTCGGTATCGCCACCCATTGCACCGCCGCTTAGAATTGTCATATTGCCTGAGGCAAGTCTTGCGGAGAGCGACCAGGCTACCATTTTACCGTATTGGCTTATTTTTCTTGAACCAACTATACAAACTACCGGAAGTTTTGTGAAATCCTGCAGTTTGCCCTTTATGTATAAACAAGCAGGGGGATTTGTAATATTTTTAAGTTGCTGAGGATATCTTGGATCATCATAAGCAACAATGCTTATCTTTGATTCTTCGCACTCAGAAATAATCTTTTCTGCTCTATCAAGATTTTTATTGCAAAACCTTCTAAGCTCATTCGAACTTACAAGATATGAATTTTGAAGTTCTAATACAGGAAGTTTATAGACAGCAAGTGGTGTCTTATATTTATCAAGCAGCGGTTTTAAATGAGCTGAACCTGCATCCAATACTGTAGAAAGCCATATCCAATACTTAATCATTTACACATCTCCCACATTACTATAGAGGCAGCAACCGCAGCATTAAGTGATTCTGCCTTCCCGCGCATAGGAATAGTTATTATTTCGTCGCTTTTTGAGTATGTTTCGTCACTGATTCCGTTAGCTTCGTTTCCTATAATCACTACACAGCCGTCAGTGAACGTAACCTTATCAACACGCATCGCATTTTTATCTACAACGGTTGCATATGTTTTAATTCGAGCATCTGCAAACAACGAAAACATATCTTCTGTCTTAATTACAGGGAGTCTTAAAAGTGCTCCCATAGAAGCCCTGAGAGATTTTGGGCTGTAAGGATCACACCCACCCTGAATAAATAACCCATCAACACCCAAAGCCTCAGCCGTACGGGAAATAGCACCGAGGTTTGAAGGATCCTGAAGATTATCAAGAGCAATATACCGACCCTCAGAGCTTATTTTGTAACTGCTGAAATCGGGAATGTTGTAGACACATAATATACCTTGAGGTGAGACGGTATCCGAAATTTTAGCAAACAACGAATCAGGAAGGAGAAAAGCCTCACATTCACTGCAAAGACCCGTTAAATCCGAAATATGATTTTTAGCTGCAGTTTCAGACACAAAAACCCTTAAAGGTGCAAATCCATTTGAGAATGCATCAAGACAAAGACGCAATCCTTCAAGCACAAACAAGCCCTCTTCCCTACGCTGTTTTGCGGAGGACTGAAGGCGAACAGTCTTCTTTATAATGTCATTTTCTTTGCTTGAAATCTTAATAAAATCAATCATAAACCGTCACCGTAAAAATAAAAATACGACCGAGGGGTTCCTCGGTCATATTAGAAATTATTTCTCTAAAGCCTTCTTAGCAGCCTTTGCAAGAGTAGCAAATCCAGCAGCATCGTTAACTGCGAGTTCAGCAAGCATCTTGCGGTTGATAGAAATTCCGGCTTTCTTTAAACCGTTCATAAATGTAGAATAGTTCATTTCGTTCATTTTTGCAGCAGCAGAAATACGGGTGATCCAAATACGACGGAAATCTCTCTTCTTCTGCTTACGTCCAACATAAGCATAGTTGCCGGACTTCATAACTGCTTCTTTAGCAGTTTTAAAAAGCTTAGACTTAGCGCCAAAATAGCCTTTAGCGAGCTTTAATACTTTATTTCTTCTCTTGCGTGTTGCTAACGCACCTTTTACTCGTGCCATCAGTATTACCTCCTTTTATATTACCGATTATTTATAAGGAATCATTTTCTTGACTTTTGCTACATTTGTTACATCAGCAACAACAGTCTTACGCAGATTTCTCTTGCGCTTTGTGGTCTTTTTGTTAAGAATGTGTGATTTGAATGCATGAGCACGCTTTACCTGACCGGTTTTGGTAAGCTTAAAACGTTTTTTAGCACCACTGTGGGTTTTGATCTTCGGCATTTTAAATCCTCCTTAAGAATTTTATTTATTTCGTAGGCTTGGGAGCAAGGAACATAAGCATATTTCTGCTCTCCATCTTAGCAGGCTTTTCAACTACAGCATATTCCTGGCAATATTCAGCAAAACGCGACATAATATCGAGACCGATTTCGGGATGACCCAATTCTCTTCCGCGGAATCTTATAGAAACCTTAAGCTTGTTTCCTGATTTAAGGAACTGAATTGCGTGATTTCCCTTGGTTTCGAAATCGTGCTTGTCAATACTGAGTCCAAGACGAATTTCCTTAGTTTCAACTACTTTTTGATTTTTTCTTGCTTCTTTCTCGCGTTTTGCAATGTCAAAACGGTACTTTCCGTAGTCCATAATTTTGCATACGGGCGGTACAGCATTGGGAGAAACATTTACAAGATCAAGATCTTTTGCGTATGCAGCTTCAAGTGCGTCTTTTATCGGAAGAATTCCGAGCTGAGAACCGTCTGCATCAATTACGCGCACCTCTTTAAAGGTAATTTGTTCGTTGATAGGAATATCTTTTGTGCTGATAGTTAACACCTCCAAAAATAAAACAAAAACGGACGGCATACACCGTCCGCAATAAAACAAATAAATACAGTTATAGTATAACTTGTTTATTGACCCTTTCAGTAAGCCTTGAGGGTGAGAACGATAATGCTCTTCTTTGTTTTCTTAAGTATTATACACCAAAAAACAGAAATGTCAAGTATTTTTTATTCAATTATAAGTTCTTTCATTGAACGAACCTGATAATTAACATTTTTCAGCAAATTAGGCCGCTTAAGTGCAAGGGCTGCGCCTTTAATAACGCTGTGGGCAGGGTCGGTTGCCTGTATAACCTTTGCACCAAGGAACTCTTCCATAAACTGTGCCATTCCATAGATTTTAGAGCCGCCACCTGTAAGATGAATTCCATTATCCATTATATCAGACACGATGTCAGGGTCGGTTTTTTCAATAACCTTTCTTACTGCATTAGAAATTGCAACTGCAGTGTCAAAAACCGTTTCATAAATCTGTGTTGAGGTTATTTCAAAAGACTCGGGAAGTCCTGTGCGCAAATTTCTGCCCTTTGCAGACATTGTTATCTCAACGGGACGCTGTACAACTGTACCTACTTGTACCTTTATCTGTTCTGCGGTAAGGGGGCCTATTTCGATATTATAATTTCGTCTGACAAATTTAATAATTGCATCATCAAAATCATCTGATGCTGTTTTAAAGCTGTCACACTGAACAATACCGCCCATAGATATAGAGGCAATATCAGTAGCACCTGCACCAATATCAACTACCATAGTTCCCGAAGGTTCATTAAAATCGATACCCACACCTAACGCTACAGCAAGAGGTGTTTCGATTACAGTGACATTTCTACCTCCGCTTTCTTCAATTACCTTACCCATAAACCGATGTTGAAGCTCTGTAAGGCCCGTAGGCAAACAAGCAACAACACTGGGTCGAATGATCTTGCTCCCAAAGGCCTTAAGCATATATTTTGAGAGCATTTCATGAGCAATATCATAATCGGCAATAGCTCCGTGCTCAATCGGTTTAATAAAGCTGAGTGTTTCAGGAGTTCTGCCAAGAGTCTCCTTTGAATCACTACCGAAATATACAGGTTCAAAGGTTTCTGCATCTACAGTAACGCAGGTCGGCTCCTCTAAAATTATTCGGGAATTTCCGTAAATAACGGTTTTCGAAGTTCCTAAATCAATTGCAATATCTAAAGACATTTAATCACCACAAATATTATAAACAAATAGTCAGACTTTTTCAAGTCATCGTTTTGATTTTTCATTCTTTTTTAAGACCGAGAGCAATGTCGTAGCGCAGAATACTTTCTCGGCTCCCGCAAACTTAAGCTGCCGTGCACACTCATCAAGAGAAGCACCTGTAGTTTTAATATCATCAACCAGTAATATGTTTTTATGAGGTATTCTTTTACTCGAAGAAAAACCGTTTCGTATATTTTTAAATCTATCATCGACCTTCTCAATACTGTGCTGCGTTATGACGCTTTCTTTTTTAATAAGCAAATAAGGTTCAAACTCAATTCCAAGATTATTTGCAATGCGTTTTGCCAGCAATTCGCTTTGATTAAAGCCCCTTTTTCTCATAGATTTTTTAGTAGCAGGAACACAGGTTATAATGTCGATATTCTCTAGCCCGAAGTTCTTTGCACAGCGCTCAGCCATAGCATCTGCAAAGGTATTCACACAGCTGAATATCCCTTTAAATTTAAACTTATATACTGCTTCTTGTGCAAAGTCTTCGTTATAAAAGAGACCAGAAACTCCGTCAAAATGATAAACAAACCTATCACATTCACAGTGCTTTAAGGGAATACCGCAGTAAAAACAACATTCCTCATCTATCGGTCTGATTTTATCAGCACATCGTTCACAATAGCCTTCGGAATAAATCGGCTCATCGCACACAATACACTTCGGCGGATAAAGCAGGTCCAGAAAAGCATCAACAATCTTCATATCAGCACCCTGTCAAAAAGAACTTCAGACCGGTGTATCTTAAGGTTTTTCTATCGTTCTCTATCATATTGTGAAACACCTCTGCGTCCCCTACCATAACTATCATATCCTTTGCGCGGGTTATTGCTGTGTATAAAAGATTTCTGTATCTGAGCAAAATGGATGTATCAAATAGTGGTATTATGACACATTTGAACTCACAACCCTGACTCTTATGTACAGTGACTGCGTATGCCAGTTCAAGAAGGTTGAGATTTTCTTCATAGTAGGTTGCAACCTTATCTTCAAACCGTACTTTTAAACATCTGTTACGCAGATCGATACTTTCAATAAATCCGATGTCGCCGTTAAATATTCCCGTTCCCGACTCTCCACTATCTGTTTCCCACATAATGTCATAATCATTTTTAATATGCATAACCTTGTCACCTTCTCGAAAAGAAAGGCCTTTGTAGTTCATCTGAATAGAGCTGCTTTTGAGCGGATTAAGCTCGTCCTGTAAAAGATTATTTACATTTACGGTGCCACACTCTTTTTTTCTGGATGGGCAAAGCACTTGAATATCTTTAAGAGGAGAAAAACCGTAGGCTGACGGTAATCGCGATGTGCAAAGTTCTACTGCTGTTTTAACTGTTGACCAGCCATCGGTTCTTTTAAGGAAAAAGAAGTCTCCTGCTTTTTCATAGTTCTCAGGAACCTCTCCGCCGATTATTGAATGTGCAAAACGTACTATAGAGCTTTCTGACGCCTGTCTGAAAATCTTTTCAAGCTTAACAAAGGGCACAAGGCTGCAACAAATCAGATCATTAAGCACATTGCCTGCACCCACACTCGGTAGCTGATCTGAGTCACCCACAAGAACTATTCTGGTTGTAAGGCGGCAGGCTTCAAGCAATGCTTTGAAAAGCAGGGCATCAACCATCGAAAGTTCATCAACAATAACAACATCAAAATCAAGCGGATTCTTTTTATTCTTTGCAAAATATTGCTTTGAATCACTTCCCCACTCAACCTCTAACAATCTATGTAAGGTTGATGCGTTTCTGCCTGTAAGCTCGGTCATTCTTTTAGCGGCTCTGCCAGTAGGGGCACAAAGCGCAATACTTAAGCCTCTGTTGTCAAAAAGATTGATAATAGCATTTATTGTTGTTGTTTTGCCAGTGCCCGGTCCACCTGTCAGAATAAAAAGGCTGTTGCGCATAGCCTCATTAACCGCATCAATCTGTACGGGATCAAAAGTCAGACCTATTCTGTTTTGTAGCAGAGCAAGCTCTGTATTTGCTATATCAGGAAGAGGAATATTATTGTTAAGCATCGCTTTGATTCTGCCGCCTATATATTCCTCTGCCTCAGCATATTCGGGTAAGAAAACAAACTCAACATCGTTAATATCGTATGAAAACAGCTGCATAGAGTCACATAAGGTATCAAGCGCTTCGCTTACATGATCCGAATCTATTCCAAGCAGCTTAGCCGTAACATCAACCAGTTTATTTCTTGGAAGACATGTGTGCCCATTCATAAGATTGTTTCGTAAGACATATATAATTCCAGCAGAAACTCTGAAAGGAGCTTCAGGTGATATTTCAAACCTTTCTGCAATTTCGTCAACTCTCTCGAACGAAAAACCAATTCCTTCACTACAGAGTGCATATGGATTTGATTTTATGATGCTTATGCTGTTAACGCCCAACACTTTAAAAATATCTCCAGCCTCATTAGGAGAGATTTTGAATTTAGAAAGGGTCAGCATAATATCCCTTATACCGAATTGCTGTTTATACTGGTCTGAAATGCTATGCGCTTTGTCCATAGAAATACCTTTGATGACAGTAAGACGAGAAGGCTCATTTTCGATAACTTCAAGTGCTTCATCTTTAAAAAGCTCAACAATTTTCAGAGCAGTTGCAGGACCAATTCCTTTAATTGAACCGCTGGAAAGGTATTTCAGTATCTGAGCCTGAGTCTCAGGCACCGCCACCTCACACAGTTCACATTTAAACTGCTGACCATATACAGGATGAATAACATAAGCGCCATGAAGAACAACAGGCTCTCCCTCATTGACATAAGGCATCAGTCCCGTAGCAACTATTTCTTCTTTATTTACCTTTACTTTAATTACGGTGTAGCTGTTATCTTTATTTCTGTAGGTAACTTCGCTGACCGTACCCTTAAGGATCTCCAAAGCGCCTGTGTTTTCCATTTAAAACTCCGTTAATATGTAATTTATAAGTTCGTCAGAACCAATTAGTGAAACATCATTTTTCTCTGCCGCTTTCAAACAACGCTCGGTTGTATTTGCGTCACTACTATCCAGCACCGCAACAATTTTATCGGCGTAACTTTTGCCATACCAATCCCGCTGCTCAATCAAAAATCTAAGTTCCAAATCAGGTGTTGTTTCGGGTAAATAACACAACATAATCCTTTTTCCGCGCTTTCGCGGAGAAAGCAACTTAAGGGACAACGAATGCAGAATGTCACAAAAGCCGATTACCGATAGAAAAATAAAAAACAGATATATTACCACTGACATAATATCACCTCAATACAATATATGAGGTAGCAGGTAATCTTGTTAAAAAGGGATTTCAAACGAAATCCCTTTTGTCTTATTTGATTTTAACTGTAATTTCGCAGGACGCTATCTGCCACACTGGGGTTTTGCTATAGGTTTTAACGGTAGCATTCACAAGAGAATCTCCCTGTGCCGCACCCGAAAGATCAACCGCCAAATAACAATCGGCAGAGGTCAGGTTGCTGATAACATCTCGTGTTCCACAAACCTCAACATAAACATCCTTGGTAAATGATGCAGTAAGGTTTGAAGGAAGGGTGTCTTCATCGTCAATCTTGTTTATTTTAATACGCTTAGATTCAAAAGAAGACAAATCATAGGTGACTGTAACTGCCTCAATTCCATCGGTTATACGAACACCGTTAGGTAAAATCGGCTTAAGCTCAAATGTGTTATTATTTTTAGTAGAAATTTTAGTTATATCTATAGGCGTAAAATTGATAGAATTCAGCGAATCTATAATTTCGGGCGGACCTGCTACAGTAAAGGTTGATATATCGGCTCGCCAATAATTGTTGAGAACTCCTGCAATGCCGCTGTTCCACATATTAGTATAGGACGGTTTGAATGTCATTGTTTTGGTTTTTGAAACAGGCACAGATATTTTTATAGATTCTGCAGACAAGGTATAATGATTACGATCCAGTTCATTTCCTTCTTCGTCAAAAAGTTGTACCTCACCATCAAAAACAGTAGTGCTGCTGAGTTCTTTATTAGACTCTGCATATGCAACAACCTTTGAAATCTTACTAACCTCAGTGCGAGGTCCTTTGATACTTATCTGTGCATTTTCCGAATTAGCTACGACTTCATCATCATAAATAAGTCCATCTACCCTGCTGAATCCTTCTACTATAGGTTCTACACTGAAACTCTTTTCATCATAATAGTCGAATTTTACCGTAAGTGCCGACGGAGTAACGCTTACAAAGGAGTACCCCGAAGTTTCACTGTTGCGAACAGCAGAAAGATTTACTGTATGGGTTCCCGCCCCGCTTACAGACGAAATATCTGCATTGATTTTGATGTCACTCGACTTAAGAGAACTAACAATATAATTAGGGCCATAAACAGTGACAGTTGCTGTCTGCGTAATGTCACCCACAACCTCAAGACCCTGTTCGCCCCATATCGTTCCATCGGTAGTGACCTCGATAGGAAGGTTGTTAAATACCTGCTCACGTTCAGGATTTTGGTCAACAACTATAACTACCCAAAATATAAAGGCAGCTATGAGAGAAATAGCAATAGCAAAATTTCGATTTTGTAAATATTTACTTATATTAAAATTTTTAAAAAATTTCAAAGCTATCTCCCTCCTATTTATTCTTCTTGAATTTGCTTATTATATCCATAAAGAAGTTTTTCTTAGCAGTTTCGGCATTAAGCAGACTGCGATAAAGTTCTTCTTTTAACGTAACGCTGTTATAATCTCTGTCTATATTTCCGTTGACTGCCAGAGATATACTTCCAGTTTCCTCGGAAACCACAAGAACAACCGAATCGGAATTTTCGCTCATACCGATAGCTGCTCTGTGCCTTGTACCGAGCTGAGAGTTAAGATTATTGTTAGCAGTAAGGGGCAAAATACATCCCGCAGCACAAAGAGTTCCGTCTCTTATTATCAGTGCTCCATCGTGGAGTGGAGATTTTGGGAAGAAAACATTGCATACAAGTTCATAAGAGGCTTCTGCATTAAGAAGAGTACCCGTGTTAACTATCTCACCTAAAATAGTTTCCTTCTCGAACACTATAAGTGCACCGATACGCTTGTCTGACATAACCGAAACTGCCTTGCATACAGAATCAATGCACTCTTTAACGCGGGTCTGCTCTTCGTCAAAACTTTGTTGCTTTCCAAAGAAGCTGATATTGCTTCTGCCCACTCTTTCTAGCAAACGACGAAGCTCCGGCTGGAATATAATTGCAATAATTATAATTCCGTAGTCGATCAATCTGCTAAGGAGCCATTCCAAGCTATTAAGATTAAATGCGGCAGATAAAACGAATGCAAGGAACAAAAAAGCAATTCCTTTTACAAGTTGTCCTGCATGAGTGTCACGCAAAAACTCGATAGCTTTGAAAACTATGAATGCAACAATCAGTATATCGATAATATCAAAAATCCCGATATTTTTTACGGCAAAAACAAGCTGATTCCAAAAAGAATACAAAGAATCAAGGAAAGATGTAATTACTTCCAACACTACGCCCCCTATTATAATCTTATGCAAGTATATTTTATCATAACAAGAGCACGAATTCAACAATTAAATTAACCTTTTTAGTGCAAAAATCAGTTTATCAATATCCTGTTTGCTGTTGAAAACCGAAGGAGATATTCTGACAGTGCCTCGTTCGAGTGTTCCAAGAGATTTATGCGCCATCGGCGAACAATGCAGACCGCACCGTACCGCAATATCATTTTTATCAAGATAGCGTCCGATTTCGTCACTATGGTAGTTGCCGACATTAAAAGATAAGACAGGTGCATGTGTCCTGATGTGAGGTACACCACCGTATACCTTGGCACCGATGCCGCTAAGCTTATTAAAAGCATATTCACATAGCGAATGCTCATATTTTTCTATATTTTCACTACCTTTATTTTTTACAAACTCAACGCCCGCCTTAAGTCCAGCAATACCCGGCAAATTCAAAGTGCCGCTTTCTATTCTTTCGGGCAGTTCATCTGGTTGAATCAGATCTATAGAATTTACTCCTGTACCTCCTGTTATAATTACATTCTCTATTGGCTTTTCGGCTATTAAAACTCCGATACCCATTGGAGCATAGAGACCCTTGTGCGCAGCTATGCAAAGAAAATCAATATTCATTTCTTTCATGTCTATTTTGCTTACACCTGCAGCCTGTGCTGCATCAACACAAAAAAGAATATTCATACTCTTACAAATTTCTCCAAGTCTTTTTAGCGGTATTTTTATTCCTACAACATTAGAAGCCGCTGTAGTGACTATCATTTTTGTGTTCGGTCTTATCTTTTGGGTGAAATTTTTAACCGTTTTCTCATCACTTTCCATATCAATATCCGCAACACTGTACTGCACCCCTCTGTCTTTATAAAGTCGGTAAACCGTCCTGGCGACTGCATTATGCTCAAGAGAGGATATAATTATATGATCCCCGTTTTTAAGATTGCCGTAGAGCACTGTATTTATCGCTTGTGTACAGCTTCCCGTAAAGCAAACACAATTTTCAGATGAGGCACCAAAAAAATCTTTTAAAAGCTTCCTGCAGCTAAACACCATTTCGGACGCTTTTATAGATTTAGCATAACCGCCTCTTGAGGGATTTACCGACATATTATTTAAAGCAGAAGTTACAGCCATAATTACACTTTTTGGCTTCACTCCAGTTGTTGCAGCATTATCCAAATAAATCATACAACACCTCAAAAAAGCACAGGTATAACCTGTGCATCAAGTTATTTTCTATTGACTTCAATTATTTTTATACCGTTTTTCTTAAGCAATTCGACTATTTCATCAATATTGCCTCTTACAACAATACCATAACCGCAACCAAGCCGTCCGAGGCCGGAACTGTTTCGTTCAACTGCGGCAGTTATTCCGGCTCTTCTTAAAATATCACGTCCTCTGATCGCATAGGTTACGGTGCCGGTAACAATTACATATCTCATACCAACAACTCCATAACAAAATGTCCTACGCTATATTTTATGTAATAATTATAAGAATGACAAAACACCTGACAAAAGTCAGGTGTTTTCTGATAGGTAAAATTATATTTTAAGCATCGAGCTGAGAAAAGCCTTTAAACTGTCGGTTTTAGGACTATCAAACACTTCTTCAGGTGTTCCATCTTCTGCGATGTAACCGTTATCCATAAATATAACGCGATCGGATACCTCTTTTGCAAATCCCATCTCGTGGGTAACAATAACCATGGTCCTCCCTTGTTTAGCAAGTGCCGCTATAACCTTAAGCACCTCACCTGTAATCTGAGGATCCAGCGCGGATGTTGGCTCATCAAAGCAAAGAATCTTTGGAGATAACATAAGCGCTCTCGCAATAGCAACTCTCTGTTGCTGTCCACCCGAAAGCTCACAAGGATAATTATTAACCTTATCGATGAGACCAACGCTGTCAATAACTTTTTCTGCTTGTGCTTTAAGCTCTGAAAGTTTTTCTTTTTTCTCAGCAGATGAAAGTTTATTCTTTTTCATCTCTTTTTCAAGACTAAGTTTTTTCGCAAGCATAACGTTGTCGAGAACTGTATACTGCGGAAAAAGATTGAAAGACTGAAAAACAAGACCAGTGGTCAGCTGATTAAGTCTTTTTTCTTCGTTGCTTAGTTTGACCTTAGAATCACTGTCAAAGAGTATACGATCTCCGACTCTGATATATCCCATATCCGCAGTTTCAAGACCCGTTATACACCTCAGCAGTGTGGTCTTTCCGCTACCTGATGAGCCGATAACTGAAAGAACGGTCCCCTCCGCCTGTTCAAATGAAATACCTTTAAGTACATCAACCTTGCCAAAGCTTTTATAAATACCTTTAACTTCTAACAATGACATTAAACTAACTCCTGAAATAGCTTAGTTTTTTTTCAATATAGCCGAATAAAAGCGTTAACGCGCCATTAAATGCGAGGAAAAATACTCCCGTATAAAAAAGAGGCCAGATAAGTCCTTTTCCGGTAAATCTTTCAGCGCACATTAAAATTTCCGCAACAGCGATTACTCTTGCGAGAGAGGTATCCTTGACCAGAGTAATTATTTCATTACTCATAGGAGCAACGATCCTCTTTACAACCTGAAGCAGCACCACTCTAAAAAAGGTCTGAGCCTTGGTCATACCAAGAACCTGTCCTGCCTCATACTGTCCTTTTGAAATGCTTTCAATTCCACCTCTGTATATTTCAGAAAAATAACAGGAATAATTGATAACAAAAGCAATCAGAGCTGCCAACATTCTATTTCTCATCGGCATATCGAAAACCAGACCCGGTACATAAAAAACCACAAAAATCTGGAGCATCAAAGGGGTTCCTCTGATGATCCAGACAATTGTTTTTGTAAGCCATGCCAAAGGTTTGAACTTAGACATTGAACCAAACGTTATAACAAGACCGAGCGGAAGAGACATAAGCAATGTCAATCCGAAAAGTTCACAGTTTTCAACAAATCCGAGGAGAAGATCTAGAGTAACTTTCTCAAACGATACCATCGGATAAATCAAAACCTCTTATTATTTTTTAACAATCATTACCTGCTTATTCTGCATATACGGAATAGTTATGCTCATATTAGCTTTTCTCTCATCATCAATAGTCATACCGTTCCATATGCAATCAATGTTCTTCGCTGCGAGTTCAGTTTCTTTTGCGTTCCAATTGATCTCAACAAATTTGGCAGTAAGACCAAGTTTGTCACATACAGCCTGAGCAAACTCGGTTTCAAATCCAACAAGCTTATTGTTTTCATCAAGGTAGTTCATAGGTTTGAAATATGTAATACCGATTACAAGCTCACCCTTATTCATAATGTAATCATAATCAGAATCAGTAGCAGCTTTTTCGAAAGCGTCAAAAGTATCAGTAGCTGTAACAAGCTCATCAAGCTTGTATTTTTTACCAATTTCTGCAAGTTTTCCTTCATCCTTTAAAGCTTTGATAGCCTCATTGACCTTTGCTGTAAAGTCAGAACCCTTTCTAAAAGCGATACCGTAGTTTTCAGGAGAATAACCGTCTCCGTCAACCACAAGATTCTCGTAATCGGTGCCCTCTCCGATAGAGCCGATAGACATTACGTAGTCAACAATGGCAGCGTCTGCAGTTCCTGCGCTAACCTCCATAAGCGCCTTTGCCTGAGTATCAACGGCAGTACACTCATATCCATCTATGGTTTGAGCAACACTCTCACCTGCAGAGCCTTTTTCTGCAACAATTATTTTTTCGGCGCCACAACCAGCAAAAGCAAAAAGCGAAATAACTGCAACAAGTAATAATGCGATAATTTTCTTCATAAAAGTTCCTCCAATTTAGCACGATAGAGTGCTGATTTACTAAATTATAATGCTTTAATGTGTTTTTGTCAACAATATTTTGCTATATCTCGGCCTTCTCTGCAAAACGGAATAATCTATTTATGTTATATTCATTATGTTCTGTCTCTTTACTATATTTCTGCATCGAAGTTACAATATCAAACTTAAGTGCAGAAACCAAGACAAATGATATAATTGCTGCCTTAATTTTTGCAACAAGTTTAAGGTCATAAACCGATTTTATAAAATATCTATGAACAATATAGAAGAGCCAGATCCTGAACATGTCTTCATTAAATTTCAATTCTTTATCAATGGAGTCCATCAGATAAGTTTCCCATTTTTTATCCAAATGCTTATGCTTTAAATGTTCTTTAATAGTTTTGTTAAGTATTTTTCCGTAATCACTTATTTTTTTGTTACTGCAGACAACTTCAAACGATACACTTGAAGCAGATTTGTTTGAAAGGCTCTTTTCTATACGCTGAGCATACAGTAATATGCTCTCAACACAGTCAGTAAGGGAAATAGATTCATCAGCTATTACATATAGTATATCGTCGCGGGCTTTTTTAATTTTAAGAAAACGATCGGCATCGACATCGGTAAAATCTGTTATAGGGGCAGTGTCTTCGTGTTCTCTGATGTCAAATACGCCTTTTGCAATAAGCTTTGCTGCAGCAGGGCAAGAGAAAGAAAGCCCCCTCTCCTCATATCCGCCAAAATTATTTATGTATCTTGGATACAGTCTACAAGTGCGCGGCAGATTATCATGTCCAACTGCAGTATATAAATCGCAGAGAAGAGAATTACTCAGAAATGGACAGGAACCGTCGCTGCGGTTTGCAAATCTCTTAACTTTTATTCCACAAACATCCTTTTTAAGTTTTAAACCAAGGTCCGAGGCTTCTGAAATATGAAACTTATAATTCAAATATGTTTTATAGTCAATTTCAACCTGCCAGTGCTTACAGCAGGTATCAGTACAGTTATCTGCTTCACAGACAAAATCGAAATAATATTCAGGGCAACTGTATTTCATTTTTACCTCCATATAATAAATAATCAAAAACCGCTTAAAGGCTCAAATCCCTCAAGCGGCTTTATTTGGCAAGCGGATGAAATTTTCTGTAATCCTGAGCATATCTGTTTTTCATAAGCTGAGCATACATTTGTGTTGTTGAAATATCAGAATGACCCAGCATTTCTTTTATATCTTTGAGATTTGCTCCGTTTTCAAGCAAATGCGCCGCAAAGGAGTGACGCAGTGTGTGGGGTGTAATATCCTTACTTATTTTAGCTTTATCGGCATAGAATTTAACTATCTTCCAGAATCCCTGTCTTGATAAAGGTTCTCCCGACATATTGGTAAACAAACGCTCTTCATCAATACTCGTAATAATAGCGGGGCGAACATTATGTAAATAAAGCTGAAGGGTTTTTACAGCCGCAGGATACATAGGAATTATTCTGCTGTTTTTAGCGCTTCTCAGATTAAGAATACCTATTTGAAGATTTATATCAGCAACCTCTAATTCAATAAGCTCCGAGACCTTAATACCCGTAGCATAAAGCAGTTCAAGCATTGCTTTGTCTCTGACGCTCTTATAATCTGTACCTGAAGGTTGAGCTAAAAGTGTAAGTACTTCTTTACCTGTCAGTATTTCGGGTAATTTCTTTTCTGCTGTCTTGAGTTTTATACTCACAATCGGATTAGTAGTACAAAATCCTTGCTTATTAAGAAAAACAAAATAACATCTCAGCGAAGCAGAAACCCTGACAACTGTAGTTTGAGATTTACCCATTACTGATAAATAATCATAATAGCGTTCTATCGTCACTGCGTCAACATCACAAATGCTTTTTATAGCATTGACAGAACAGTATGCAGAAAACTGCCCGACATCTCTTAAGTAAGATTCGAGCGTATTTTTAGAAGATTTTTTTTCGTTTTTAAGATAACCTTCAAATTCTGCCAAATAGTCCTGCATTTTTAAAATTCCTTTTTTAAAATTACAAGCTGAAATACCGTAAAAATATTGATGACATTCCAACATCAAGTAAAACAGCTAAAAAGGCACAAATAAATAATGTGCCACACTTCACACAGTAGGTTCTGAATGAAGTATATATATTAACAGGCTTAGCATTTCTGATGCAAACCTCACATAAAACCTTTGCAAAACCAAAGGCTTCTTTTGCAAGAAAAATTAGACCAAAACTGCAAACAAGCATTCCGGGGAGCACGACGAGTGCACAAAACATAATACCTACAAGCCCATATACGGAATATAGGTATGATGCAATGCAACCATAAGCAAAGCCCTCATAAATTAGTAACGCCGGAGATGTAACACAACCGATGACCGAGGCGCCGAGCAAAAACATAATCACATATATTGGAAAATAAGTTAATACCGAGTCTTTAAATCTTAGAAAAAAACCATCGCTGTTTCTCAGTTCGTAATACTCTTTTAAATAAGCTGCGCTGCCCTCGGTCAAGCCACTGTATTTACCTACACAAAGGCAACCAATCAGCAACCCTACCAGAAAAAGCAATGTAAATACAAAAGCGGGAATATAGGGTGAAATAACTTTAAGGTCCAATGTAAAAGTCTTATTATTCTTGCGCATATTCAGTCCTCCGTTTTTATACATTCTATGCATAAAAACGGACGAGTATGTCATTACTTAGAAAGTTCCTTAGAACGACGGACCGTAGCCTCAAGACAAAGCTTTACTGTATCATCAAAGCAGTTTTCACTGAGAGACGCAAGACCTGCTGCAGTAGTGCCGTTTGGAGAAGTGACCATCGAAATCAGCTCCTCAACAGTGGATTCACTTTTCTTGATCATCTCTGCACTACCGATAAAGGTCTGCAAAACGAGCTTTGCAGCGTCAGTACTGTCCATTCCGGAAGAGATAGCGTAATCAATAAAATCCTTAGCAAAGCGCATAATATAAGCAGGAGCACTTCCGCTTACAGCAGTAACAGTGTTGATAAGTGATTCATCAACAACCGAAGTGACGCCGCAGCTTTCAAAGCACCCTTTAACAAAATCAAACTCGTCATCTGACACAGGATCTGCCTTAACCAGAGCAGAAGAACCAAAGCCGTACATCAACGGAGTGTTAGGCATTACTCTAACAACATGTGCATCAAAACCAAGACATTCTTTTACAAAAGAAATACTCACACCTGCTGCAACATCAATCAGACAACAATTTCTACAAGCGTTCTTTATTGAACTGAGCAGTTCAGGATACACCTGAGGTTTAACTGTGAGAAAAACATAATCACTGTTAAGCGCTACTTCTTCAGCAGAATTCAAACAAACACAGCCGCAAGAAGTGAAACTCTCGGCCTTTTGAGGCAAAGCATCAAAAACACATACTTTATTCGATTTTATGTAACCCGAAGAGGTGATGCCTGTAAAAATGGCGGTCGCAATATTGCCTGTACCAATAAAACCTATTTTAAACTTTTTCATAAAAATCCGCCTACAATACACAAATTCACTGAGTATTATATTTATACAACAAAAATCATTTTATGTCAACCGATATTTTTAAGGCGTCAAAATATTATGTTTACTCATTATGTAAACTACACTATATCTATGGTTAATGTTGTTATGTAAAGTCAATTTATAGTGTTCTTTACTTCCCTTCTTGCAAAAAAACTTTTTTATGTTATAATATACAAAAAATATAAGGGGTATTCAAATGAGTAAGACAGTTATTATCACAGGAGCGTCTAAAGGTATCGGCGCAAATATGGCAATCCGCTTTGCCGAAAAAGGGTACAATGTTGTTATGAATTACAACAATTCTGTTCAGTCGGCTATTCTCCTTCAGAAATCACTTAAAGAAAGCGGATACAGTGTAATTGCTTACAAAGCAAATGTGAAAAACCGCCTTGAAGTTGACCTTATGATAAAGGAAGCTATTTATAAGTTTGGCTCGATTGACATTCTTATAAACAATGCAGGTGTTTCAAATCAGTCTCTTATCACAGACATTTCAGAGCAAGAGTGGAATGATATTATCGGGGTAAATCTGACAGGAGTTTTCAACTGCTGTCAGGCAGTTCTTCCCCATATGATCAACCAGAAATCAGGTTCAATCATCAATATTTCATCTATGTGGGGTGAGGTAGGAGCATCCTGTGAGGTTGCTTATTCAGCCGCAAAAGCAGGAGTAATCGGACTTACAAAGGCTCTTGCTAAAGAGGTTGGTCCAAGCGGTATCAACGTTAATTGCATAACGCCGGGTCTTATTGAAACTACAATGAATCAGAACCTTACTATTGATGATGTTGCGGCAATCGTTGACCAGACACCTATGGGTCGTATAGGAAGCACAAACGATATTGCTTCTGCCGCGATGTTTCTTGCGTCAGATGAGGCGAGCTACATAACAGGTCAAGTCCTCGGCGTCAACGGTGGATTTGTAGTATAAATATAAGAACTGTTACCTTTGCCCACGCACCTTTAGTAGCGTGAACATTAAGTAACAGTTCTTCTTTTATGTCTAAGACTTTATTTCGGCTATGGTAACTCCAGCCTCCCCTTCTCCGAAAACACCCAGTCGAAAGGTTATGATGTTTTTATTTGCTTTCAGGAAGGTGTGCACCGCTTTTCTAAGCGCACCTGTGCCCTTACCGTGAATTATGGTCACACTCGGTATACCAGCCAAAACAGCACCGTCAATATATCTGTCAAGCTCCATAAGACCTTCATCAACGGTCATACCGCGCATATCAAACTCGTACCGTACATCCCTCTCCGTCTTAGATTTAACGCCGGTTACTTTACGCGTTTTTGCTGCGGTGTTCTGCTTTTGAACTTTCTTTTCGGTTAAACGTATATTGGAAATATCTGTCCAGGTTTTAATGCCGCCCATAGAAACAAATACTTTTTTGCCATCTTTAGATATTTGCTCTATAATACCTTCTTTGCCAATGTCAAACACCTTAACAGCGTCCCCTACGACAAGTGGACGAGGTAGCTCGTACGAATCGTTAAGCTTGTCAGAAACGGGGTCTATAATCTTTTCAACCTTTTCGAGGGACTGTTTGCGCACAACTTTTGCTTTTCCATAAAGCTCAGCTGCATTTTCAGCATTAAACTGCTTCTTAATGTCTTCCAGTTCACTAAGCAAGGCACCAGATTTGTACTTTGCACTGTCTACAATATAAGATGCATCGTTTTTTGCTTTTTCAAGAATTTCAGTATACCTACGCTCAGCCTCTTCAAGAGTGTCTTTAGCCGCTTTCATTGTCTTTTCGGCTTCCGCTTTGATTCTTTCAACATTTCTTTTTTCTGCCTCTGCCTCCTGTCGTGCTGTTTCAAGTGCAGCGGTTACCTTATCGAGTCTCCTGTCTTCTTCAGAAACAAAGGTATCTGCCAGAGCAATTATATCATTTGAAATTCCAAGTTTTTTCGAAATTGCAAACGCATTTGATTTTCCCGGTACACCTATAAGCAGTTTATATGTGGGTTTAAGTGTTTTTACATCAAATTCACAAGAGGCATTCTCCACCCGATAAGTGTCGATTGCATAGCTTTTAAGCTGCTGATAATGGGTAGTGGCAACCGTTTTAGCATTATTCTCAGACAAGCTTATAAGAATCGCTCTGGCAAGAGCAGCTCCCTCTACAGGGTCGGTTCCCCCGCCGATCTCATCGAGTAAAACAAGACTGGGTTTAGCAGATTCTTTTAAAATCTTTATGAGATTGACCATATGAGACGAAAAGGTCGAAAGAGACTGCTCTATACTCTGATCGTCACCAATATCGACAAGTACTCTATCAAAGAAAGAAATTTCACTGCCTTCATCTGCAGGTATCATAAGTCCGCACATTGTCATAAGGGTGAGAAGACCGATTGTTTTGAGGGTAACGGTCTTGCCGCCTGTATTAGGACCCGTGATAACCAAGGTGTCATAGTCAACACCGAGCGAAACTGTAATGGGCACTACCTTATGCTTATCAATCAGCGGATGTCGTGCACTTTTTAAAACAATTCTACCGTTTGAATTGAGCTTAGGCATAGTTGCTTTCATTTTATAGGCTAAATTAGCTTTTGCAAAAATCAAATTCAGCTCGGTTATTGCACTATATGAAACACGTATCGTATCAGAAAATTCAGAAACCCTTGCCGAAAGCTCAGTAAGAATTCTGTCAATTTCTTCCTTTTCTTTAGACATAAGAACACGTATTTCGTTGTTGGATTCAACGACAGACATCGGCTCGACAAAAAGAGTTGCGCCCGATGACGACATATCGTGCACTATGCCCGGAATTTCATTCTTAAACTCAGACTTTACAGGAACAACATATCTTCCGTCCCTTTGAGTAATTATGGCCTCCTGCAGATATTTCGCCTTACCGTGATGCTTAACAATAGAATCGAGCTTATCCTTAATTATTGCAGATTCCTTGCGCATAGCCCGTCTTAGCTCCGCAAGGCGCACTGAAGCATTATCGTGCATTTCTTCAGGACTTTTTATAGCAGTTGTAATAGTATCTTCAAGATATTTGTTTGGCGAAAGTATGCTGAATAATGAATCAAGCTTGTCTGTTGCAGAGTCGGAAATATTGTTTCGCCATTCTTTAACGCTTCTGATTATTCGCAGACATTCACTAACCGCGAGCAGCTCACCCATAGTGAGCACTGCCCCCACCTCACACCTTGTGAGAAGAGCGGACGGGTCCTTAGGATTGCCAAATGACGGAGAGGCGTATTTTGCAGAAAGTATATAAGCCTCATCGGTCTTTTTAAGCTCACGCTCAACATCTTCAATATCTTCAAAGGGTCTCATTTTCAGTGCAGCCTCTTTAGCCGCATCTATTGTCGCCTCTTCAGATAGCATATTAAGAATTAATGGCAGTTCGAGTGAGTTATAATATTTTTCGCATTCGTACATATTATGTATCCTTAAAATAATGAATTAAAAAACAGTAAGGTTTTAAAGCTGCGTTCAGTTTTATTTGTAAAATATTTTTCTGTTATCGAAGAAAGTGCAACAGCAGCCTCGTCAGGCAGTGTGAAGGCAAAAAGCTTTGAAAAATCAGCAAAAACAATGTGACGCATTGCCATTATAAGTGTGCCGTTAATTACTGCAAACCCCTTTTCATAAGAAGCACATCCCGAGCAGTATAAAACACCTTCAAAAGTGTCGAAATACATAAGTTCGCTTTCGTAATTCATACATTTCTTACAAGCTACAAGATTTGGCATATAACCAATCAGGGCGAGAAGCTTAAGCTCCACAATTGCCTTAATAAGATGAACGTTTCTCTTCTTTTCGCAAAGAAAGTGAAGAGCATTAAGGAACAACCTTAAAACCATCTCGCTTTTGTCGTCAGAGGGCGCATTATGAAGAGCTATCTCACAAAAATACTGTGCGAGTGCAAGTGCTTCAATATCGTCCCCCGTTTTAAAGAAAACTTCGATGGGAGACGCCTCGGTAACGCGATAGGAATCTCCCCTTTTTTTCAGAGTTAATGAGGAATATGACAACAGACAGGTTGCAGCACCCTTTTTACTTTTAATGCTTTTGGCTCCGCTGGCGTATGCATATATAACCCCGAGGTTGCGTGAAAGTACGGTGATCAGCTTATCGCTGTCACCTATACTCTGCTCCTTTATTATCAGACCGTCTATCGTTATCTGTGCTTGTTCCATCAGCATTGCTACCTTGTGTGTTTAAATGTTCTTTGTATCTCAGATAAGAATCTATCTTACCGTCGGTTATAAATTTGTTCCAATATTCATCGTAACGCAATATATAAGCCTCCCGAAATTTACTGTTATTAGTATCTTTTCGGAGGGCAGGGATTATAAAAGGAAAAATCAGTCAAGACCGAATGTGTGAATTAAACCCTGTCTGTTACGCCAATCTTCTTTGACCTTTACCCATAATTTTACAGATGCTCTGATGCCGAAAAAGGCTTCTATATCCCGACGCGCATTTGCGCCAACCTTTTTAAGCATAGCACCTCCTTTGCCGATAACAATACCCTTGTGAGAGTCCTTCTCACAATATATTGTTGCCTCAACTTCAAGAATAGGCTCTCCATCGGCTGTATCTCTTTCAAAAAAACGCTCTATATCGACGGCAATTCCGTGGGGAACCTCTTTATCCAGTGAGCGTAAAAGCTTTTCGCGTATCATCTCACCTACCATTACCTTTTCGCTTTGGTCAGTAATATCATTGCTGTCAAAGTAATGCGGTGATTCTTTTAGAAATGCTTTGCATTCGTCCTTAATAATGTTTATACCGTCGCCTTTTATAGCCGAGACGGGTATAACACTTTCAAAATTATAAAGATTTGTATAAGCAGTAATTATCTCAAAAAGTTCTTCCTTATCCTCTAATAAATCAATCTTGTTAATTACCAGTATGGCTCTGAGTTTACGCTTTTTGATTTCTTCAATCAGCTCTATTTCGGCAGCAGGCAGATTGTCCTTATCAAAAGAAAACTTCGGTGCAGCCTCAACAACAAGCATTACAGCGTCAACATCGCAAAGTCCGTTACCAACTGCCTTCATCATATTTTCGCCAAGAGTATTACGCGGCTTATGAAAACCTGGGGTGTCAACAAAAACCAACTGATTGTTCCCTTCGGTAAGAACACCCATAATCCTTGTACGGGTCGTCTGAGGCTTGTCCGAAACTATTGCAACCTTCTGTCCAAGAAGTTTATTAGTAAGCGACGATTTACCAACATTGGGTCTTCCGACAATTGCTATAAACGAAGAATATGTATTCATTACTTTACACCTTCCGTTTTAATTTTAAGTCCTATAATACCGAGGGACTCTTCTTCTTTTGCACGCATTTGGCGTTTTTCTTCACCTTCGTCCAGATGATCATATCCAAGAAGATGTAAGATCGAGTGAACCGTCAGATAAGCAATTTCTCTATCAACGCTGTGACCGAAAAGTTCAGCCTGATTTAAAGCGTGTTCAATAGAAATGATAACATCACCAAGAAGCACAAAACCGTTTTCAGGATTGATGTCGTACTCACCAAAGTCGCCTGTAGGAAAAGAAAGCACATCAGTAGGGTTATTGATGTTCCTGAATTCCAAGTTGATTTTTTTAATTTTACTATCACTTACAAAGGTGACATTTACTTCGGCATCATCATTAAAATTCTCTGCACAAAGAACTGCTTTTACGGCAGAATTTACAAGTTCCTTAGTATTTTCTGGCAGCTTAATTTTACGCTGCATATTTGCAAAATTAATTTTTACCATTTTGTCTGTTTTTCGTCTCCTCAGATCTTTCATAAGCTTCAATTATGGCTTGTACGAGCTTGTGACGGACAACATCCTTGCCAGTAAGTCGCATAATCGCAATATCGTCAACCCTTTTAAGCACAGATACCGCATCCTTAAGACCTGATTTTTTGCCATCAGGGAGATCTATCTGAGTGATATCTCCCGTAACAACTGCCTTGGAATTAAAGCCTAAGCGGGTAAGAAACATTTTCATTTGCTCACATGTGGTATTCTGTGCCTCATCAAGAATTATAAAACTGTCTTCAAGAGTTCTGCCGCGCATATAGGCAAGAGGGGCAACTTCTATGTCTCCCCTTTCCTGACATCTCATAAAATTTTCTGCTCCAAGCATATCAAAAAGAGCGTCGTAAAGCGGACGAAGATATGGGTCGACCTTAGACTGAAGATCACCCGGTAAAAAGCCTAGCTTCTCACCTGCTTCTACTGCAGGTCTTGTAAGAATTATGCGGTTTACTTCTTTCGCTCTAAAGGCTTTTACAGCCATTGCAACGGCAAGGTAGGTCTTACCCGTACCTGCAGGGCCAACACCTATTGTTATTGTGTTGTTCTTAATCGCATCAAGATACTTTTTTTGCCCGAGTGTTTTAGGTTTTATTGGCTTACCTTTAGCCGTTATACAAATACACTGCGAATCAGTAAGGTTTGCTATTTGATCCTCTTCGCCGTCAGCAACAAGAGAAAATACATAATCAATATTCTGCTCAGTAACCGTTTCTCCCTTAGTTATAAGAGCCAATATTCCCTTAGCCGCACGTTCAGCAAGACGAACATCTTCAGGTTCACCTTTAATTTTGATATAACTGCCATGTGAGGTAATTGAAACAGAATACCTTTTCTCTATCTTAATAATATTCTCATCAAAACTTCCGAAAAGGCTTATTATATCTTCGATTCTGTCAATATTGATTATTTGTTCCGTAATAAATCACATCCGTAATGATTTTTTAATATTATAACACAAATTTAGCGTATTTTCAATCATCTGTAAGATTTATAGGCTGAAATTCGCATATATTCTCCAGACAGACCGCTGTAATTGTGATTTTATAAAATTTATCGGTTTCTACCGTATCGACACTATAACTCTGTACTTTATTTATAGAATGACTTTTTAGCTCTTCTGAAAATTTATATATTGAGTAGTTTTCAGCTTCTTCTTTAGTTAACTGCTTTATAATTTTATCTCCGAGAATAAATTTTCTTTTAGATACGCCAACAGGTATTTCACAACCAAATAACCTTGCGTTTGTGTTTTCGTAATATGAATTGTAGACATTTTCTGGTTTGTTTAAATATAAGGGTACCTTAATTCCAAAAAACTCAAAAACTACTCTGTCAGTATTCTTGTAAACAGGGGTAATATATTCAAATTTTTTATCTATAGATGTTTCAAATCTTCTTAATGTTTCGGCTATCACCACACCTTCAGACGAAACAAAGTGGGTGTTTACTCCATTATCGATAACACCTGAAACCAACAAATCTCCTCTGCTGACCGTCTCCCCCACTGCTACAGTTTTATTACCTGTAACGACTTCAAGCTCTTTGATAACCCCATTTCTGGCTGCTATAATATTTTTCGGAGTTTTTTCAAATATTTCTGAGTAATTTGCTTCAGAAACATTAACTGTTAGCTTTGAACCTTCAATATTAAGAGAAATCCATGCAATTTGCTTAAAGTCGAGGGCAATTTTTTGAGCACTGTTATAGGTATCTATACCTTTTGAATATGTACCAACGTCTATACCCTGTTTTTTACAAGCGCTGACTATTGATTCGGTGCTAATACTGTCATTACCGACAACTTCCATACGCCATATAAACTGGGAAAGAAAGAGATTTACCATTAGCATCAGAACAAGTCCTGCACAAACACCAAACCTTGAAAAAAGCCTTTTTCTTAGTAGCGGTAAGCCGTATTTTCTATAAATTCTTATTTTAAATTTGTCGTCTCCTTGCCTTCGTATATGTCTTAGTTTTTTATAATCCTTCATTTTAATTCGAAAGCGGATAGATTCACCGCGTTTATAAACATTCCATATTCTTATACCTGCTGCGTTACAGGAATTTATAACTCTTTCAGTCTTTTCACCCGAAACATTTACATCTATATATCCAAACAAATAACGAATAAAGCCTATCATAACGGTTTGCCTCAAGTTAATTCAATTTTATGTATTACACCTGTAAGGACGAAGGATTCGGCGCAAATATTGAGTAACTGCAAATCTTTTCCTTCAATACTGATATATTTGCGTTTTATCTTAATTTTAAGAAATTCAGTACTATACTCCATAATGGTATATACTCCCTCTAAAGTCATTTTAACATTCCCAAAAAGTTCAATATGCGATTCTTGTTTGAGCGCAGAAAAGGGCACATCAAATTTTTCAAGTTCAACTCTATCCACTGCATCAGGTTTAGATGTCACATTATCACCTCAATCATATATCAATATTTATGAAAATATAAATGGAATAATGATAATCTGAGGTGCTTAGATGAAATATAAGGTAATATTCTACTTAACTATAATTTCCTGCGTCTGTGCGTGTTTAGTTGTTTTTCCGTCATCAAGCACAGAGGGCGTTAAAGCAGGACTGAGGCTGTGCTATGCAACCATCATCCCGTCACTATACCCCTTTACAGTTTGCTCACTTATGCTCTTTGAATACAAAAACATATTAACTTCAAATCCAAAGGGAAATAAAATCCTTAAATCACTTACAGGTTTAAATTCTCAAATTTTATATCTCTTTTTAATATCCTGTATAGGCGGTTATCCTGTAGGTGCTATGTTAATTGAGGATGAATTTAAACAGAAACATATAAGCAAAAGAGACGGAGAAAGGCTCCTGTCATTCTGTGTGAACTCAGCACCTTCTTTTACCATAATTGCTGTCGGCTCAATATATTTAAACAGCTTTACCTTAGGGGTTGTTCTGTATTTTTCGAGCGTGCTCGCAGCACTGATTATTGCATTTATAATGTCCCGTAATATAGTATACACAGGCAGCAGTCAGAACAAAAACATAGCTTCGCAACGCTTTAGTGATGCATTTGTTCAAAAAACCTATGATGCCATTAACTCAATGATTGGTATATGTGCATTTATTGTGTTGTTTTCGGCCTTTATAGGACTACTTGAAAGCATAATTAAAAACACTAAAGTTTTTTGTACAATTTCATCCCTGCTCGAAGTATCAAACGGCATTTTTTACTCTGATAAAAACATATACACCATTGCTTTCTTATTAGGTTTTTCAGGTGTGTGTGTTCATTTTCAGGTGCTTTCAATGTGCAAAGAGCTTAGACCGAATTATGTAAAATTTTTAGCTGTAAGAATCTTACACGGCATATTAACAGCGGTGCTCACCTATATCGGTGTGAAATCCTTTAAAATCTCTGTGCCAACTATTTCACAAGACAATAATTTTACGATTCAAATATCCGAATATTCTATCTTCTTTTCTTTACTACTGATACTTACAGCAGTATGTTTTATCTTATCGGTGCAATTTTCGTTAAAAAGACAGTAGCATTTTGACAATATATCTGTTATAATGTAAAAGGTGATATGATGAAAAAACTAAAATTTAGTAATAAAAACGAAAAATACTGCTCTCATTGTGTGCACGGAAAGTATTTAGAATATTCCGATGAGGTCTTCTGCTGCAAAAAAGGCTTCGTAGATAAGTTCAGTAAATGTATAAAGTATAAATATGATCCTCTCAAAAGACAGCCTTCAAAAACTGTTATTACTTCCGGATTTACAGCCGAAGATTTCAAGTTATAAAAAAGACTGATGCAAATTGCAATTGCATCAGTCTTTCCTTTTTTGAAACACAGACCCTCTCGGGTTCGAGTCCTTTGTGTCATACAAAAGCAAAATAACCCGACCTTTCGGTCGAGTTATTTTACTTGGCGCGCTTGAAGGGACTCGAACCCCTGACCTACCGCTTAGAAGGCGGTTGCTCTATCCAGCTGAGCTACAAACGCATTCATATAAAAAAGCCCATTATTATGGGCTTTTTACCGTGGAGCGGGTGATGGGAATCGAACCCACGTCTCCAGCTTGGAAGGCTGGCATTCTAGCCGTTGAACAACACCCGCGTGTATTACGGCAAGAGATATAATAACACATTTCTTGCCGTAAGTCAACACTTTTTAGAAAAAAGTTTAATTATTTATGAGAAAAAAGCAATTCTCCGTCTTTAACACTAACAGATATTTCGCTTATGTTATCCTCACCATATTCTATGATAATATCAACCATTCTGTCCTCAATCTTTTTGCGAATTGTATTTCTCAGATCACGCGCACCTGATTTTCCGTTTTTACTGACATCAGTGATAAATCTACAAACATCATCGTCAAAGCTGAAGGATATATTCTTTTCTTCTATCGTCTTTTTGAGATCATTCAGCATAAGCCTTGCAATCTTGACCATGCTTTCAAAATCAAGCTTTGAAAAGGCGACAATTTCATCAACTCTGGCAATAAACTCAGGTCGTAGGAACTCTTCAAGTGCAGCCACAGCCTTCTCTTTAACTGTCTCGCTCTCTGTTTTTCCAAATCCCATAAGATTTTCTTTATTATGACTACCCGCATTAGAAGTCATAACGATAATAGTGTTCTCGAAATTTACCGCTCTTCCCTGCGCATCAGATACTCTGCCGTCATCAAGAATCTGCAAGAGAATATTCAGCACATCGGGATGTGCTTTTTCTATCTCATCAAAAAGCACTACAGAGTACGGCCTTCTTCTGATTTTTTCTGTAAGCTGACCTGCATCGTCATAACCCACATAACCAGGAGGAGCTCCGATAAGCTTGGAAACAGAATGCTTCTCCATAAACTCAGACATATCAAATCTGATAAGAGTTTCGGGAGTATCAAAAAGTTGCTCAGAAAGTACTTTTACAAGTTCTGTCTTTCCAACACCGGTTGGTCCGACAAAAATAAATGATGCGGGCTTTCTGTGAGGTGTCGTCTGAACACGGGAACGTTTTACGGCTGCACAAACTAATTTTGCTGCATCATCCTGACCTATAATTCTTTCCTTAATCTTGTCTTCAAGAGTAGAAAGCTTGACAAGATCATTTTCGGCAATTTTAGCTGCAGGAATACCTGTCCAAAGTTCTATAACCTTAGCAACGTCGGCTTCTGTAACCTGATTGTTAGACGCAGGCTCATAAAGTCCCTCAGCAATATTCCTGTACCTTGTAAGTTCAGTTTTTGTTTTAGCAAGTTCTTCATAATCTGGCGTATCAACATCAGATTCAAGTTTTTCAAGTTTAATTTGCATTTCTGCTATACGCTTATTTACATTATAAAGCTCGTCCACGGCTTTATTCGCAAGACTTGCACAGGCACAGGCTTCATCTAAAAGGTCAATTGCCTTATCGGGCAAATATCTGTCGCAAACATAACGTTCGGAAAGCAGTACCATTTTTCTTATGAGAGCGTCACTGACAGTTACACCATGATAACCCTCATAATAACCCTTGACACCAAGTAATATTTTTATAGAATCCTCAACGGAATTTTCCTCGACTATTACAGGCTGAAAACGACGCTCAAGGGCACTATCCTTTTCGATGTGCTTACGGTATTCTTTGAGGGTTGTTGCTCCTATCACCTGAATCTCACCGCGAGAAAGAGCAGGTTTAAGTATATTTGCAGCATTCATAGATCCCTCCGAAGTGTCACCAGCTCCGACAAGATTATGAACCTCATCAATGAAGAGAATAATATTTCCATCTTTTTTAATCTCCTCAATAAGGCCTTTAACCCTGCTTTCAAACTGACCTCTAAACTGAGTACCCGCAACAAGTGCAGTAAGGTCAAGAAGCATTATCTGTTTATCAAGCAGACGAGCAGGTGCATTACCGCTTGCAATTTTAATAGCAAGTCCCTCTGCAATAGCCGTTTTACCTACACCTGGCTCGCCGATAAGACAAGGATTGTTTTTTGAACGCCTTGAGAGTATCTGAATAGTACGATAAAGTTCATCTTCTCTTCCTACTATTACATCAAACTTACCCTCTTTTGCTCTCTGGGTAAGATTTGTGCAGTACTGATCAATAAAACGCCTTTTCTTCTGTTTAGGTTCCTTGCCCTCTGCATTATCTGCGGAATTTTTTTCGTGAGTTTGTTCGTCACCGTCGTTATCCTTGGTAGAATCGGCAAACAAATTGTTAAGAAAAGGAAAGGTGGCTGCTGTACTGAAATCAAACTCGTCGGGATTATCACCCATAATTTCCATAAACTGATTGCTGATCTGGTCTATGTCGTCATCACTGATATTCATATTTTTAAGCATATCATCAATAGGCTTGATGCCTACCTGCTTTGCACACATAAGGCATAATCCCTGAGGAGGTTTTCCCGTCACACTTTGGTCAGAAATAAAAACCACCGCAGGTCTCTTTTTACATTTATCACACAGCTTCATTGTTTTTGGGGTCTCCTTTTACCTGCTTAGAAAAAAGTTTAAAGTATCCCATAAGGGAAATAAGCATACATACTATAGAAGCGGCTATCAGAATATATAACGGAAATTCTGAGACATTGCTTATATCTACGAGTATAGTATAAAACATAGTTAAGAAAATAACAACTGTAGAAAGTTTACCAAACCATTTTGAGGATATAGGTTTTGTTCCCTTTGAAAGCAAATGAACAGCAACAAAAAGTGTTAAAAGTTCTTTTACAAAAAGGACAATAAACATGGGGAAAATACTAGGATGCTTAATTGCCAGTGAAAGTATGATTACAACCTGTGTAAGCTTATCCGCAATGGGGTCCAAAACCTTTCCGAAATCAGAAACCATATTAAATCGACGTGCAATGAGTCCGTCTATAACATCACTTGCACCGCTAATTACAACAATCATTATTGACCAAAAATAATAATTGTTTTCAGTTTCACTGAAATATGTAACAACAAACAGCGGCACAAGAATCAGACGAAACAAAGATATAATGTTAGGAATAGTAAAAATATTTCTCATACAAAGCGCCTCTCAATCAGAAAGAAATGTTAAGTGCATCCAAAATAAATTCACACGCATAAGAATTGCTTACTGCTTCGGGTGAAAAAATGAAGAAATCGGATTTTGAAACAGAAGCAATAAAAGAAATAACTACGCACAGCAGAACTGAATAAAGTAATCCTTTTGCTCCGCCGAGAACTGCACCCAATGTTTTATTTGCCGTGCCAAAAATAACACCTTTAAAGAAAGAATTAATAAACTTCGCAAGAAAACCTACGACAATGAACAAAATTACTGTTATTATAACTATCGAAAGGCTTTTAACAAGGGTTGATGCAATTGGCTTTATTGCAGTTTCTGTGATTCTGACTGCGGTATTCTCAGCCGATTCATCTACAGCCTTATCGATTTTTTTAAAATCAATTCCAGCCATCTCTGCGATTGATTTAATTGAACTTGGAATATTTTCTAAAACATCTTCGCCCTTTTCGGAAACAACATCTGTTATAGCAGAAACAGCAGCTGGCTTAATTACGTTATCATATGTATAATCGGCAACAACACTTGATAGTCCAACTGCAATAACTATTGCTAAAATATAGCCAACCAGCTCAACAAGTGTTCTGGCAAAGCCTTTTTTAGCAGCCATAAAAGCAGAAAGCAACACGATTCCTACGACAATAATGTCTAATACAACACCCATTATCAACCCTCCGATTTAATTAAAGATATCTTTTCTATAACTGAATTTCTTACACATATCACACTATTCTCAGAATTGACTTCTAAGAACAGTGAATCGTATCCTGTATCAGCCTGAGCAAGGAGCTTGCCGTCTGTATTATATTTCTCTACCTCGCCAAGACTTAACAAGTAAATTTTACCCGAATTATATGAAAAATCTGTAACGCGCTTATGAACATTGAATGACGAATGAAGCTCTCCGTTACTTTTGTATATCTCTATAACACTGTCATCCTGATTGGCTGCTACTGTGCGCAGAACAACAGTTTTATTTCCAAACTCTTTAACTATACTAATGGAATACTCAGATTCGTGTGTGGTTGTAGTTCCCTTTTTGAAATTAACGAAATCAATTTTATCACAAAAAACAACACTGAATGTGGATGACGAAACAGCTGAAAGCCTATATACAGTTTCGTCAGTATAATTTGTCTTCATTATAGGGTCGGCTGAATCAAACCTTAGCACATAAACTGATGAATTATATCTGCCATCCTTAACACTTAAAGTCGCTACTGCTAAGGTTTTACCGTCGTCAGACAACGCTAACGCATTAACGGTCTCTGATGAACTGTACCATTCATAAAGCATATTATCCTTTTTATCAAATACGGAAACAACCGAATCGTAACCGTCGGCTTTAGTGGCAACAGCATATACTCCAGACTTAGAAATAGCTGTAGTAACTATTCCCTTTTCAAAATGACGCGAAAAAAGTTTTCCGCTTAAATTGTATACAGCAATATCGGTCTCACCCTGACCGTATAGTATAGAGCGGGTTTCTGAGCAAACTACGACAGGACTGGAGAAGGTATGACTCTCTGAGAAAACATTTTTACCGTTTAGGTTATAGCCGTTAACCGCACTGTCGGTAACAAGGAAAAAGCTTTTTCCATTGCTGATAGTAAAGGAGGGTTTGCCTCCGCTTATATCAATATCAAATCCGTCGCCGTTTCCTGAAAGACGATAAAGAGTTTTAGAATACTCAGCCAAGCCTATTGGATGGAACGAAATAAACACCGCATAAACAATAAGTAAAACAGCAACAAAAACCGCCAAAACAATATAAGCTTCAAATCCTAAACGGTTACGGTTTTTGCGCTTTGCTCTCGTCTTACTGCTGTTAACAGCGTAATCTTCTGTTTCTCTTGAAAAAGAGTTGTTTCTTCTTTTTCTGGCTGAACTCATTTTTTTCTTTTTATAAATACTCATAACAAACCTTTAATCATACAAAACTTTATTCAAGAATAATCCTTGGGGAGGCGCGGTAGCACCTGCCGAGTCTCTCCTGCATGAAGCTAATATTTCGGATGCACTGTCAGCACCAATCTTTCCATCAGAAACATCTACCAGCGTACCGACAATGATTCTTACCATATTGTATAAAAATCCATCGGCAGAAACAGATATCAGAACATAATCTCCGTCTCTTTTTACACTGCAATCATATACTGTACGAATGGTATCTTCAACCGTTCTGCCTGAGGAAGAAAAGCCGATAAAATCGTGTGTGCCGACAAGTTCCTTAGCAAACCTATCCATCTTTTGAGCATCAAGTTTTCGTGCTACACGCCAACATCTGTCATTCTCAAAAGGATTTGGAATTTTCGAATTATATATACGATAAATATAATTTTTACCGCGAGAACTGTACCGAGCGTGAAAGCCGTCAGCAACATATTTACATTCAAGTACAGCTACATCATCGGGCAAAGCAGAATTAAGAGCACTCACTATTCCCTGTTCGGGTATAAATTTATCGGTATCATAGTGGCAGTAAAATTCGTTAGCGTGGACACCCGCATCTGTTCTGCTACACCCTGTCACACCTAGACGAATCTTATACACCGATTCAAGAGCGTCCTGCAAAACCTCCTGAACCGTTAGTCCATTAGGTTGAACCTGCCATCCGTGATAATTAGTCCCAAGATAAGAAATTTTAAGCAATATTCTCATACTACACCGAACTTAATAAAAATATTGGATAAGATAATTACCGCAAGAAAAACAGTTACAACACCAAAAGATACAAGATCACACCAAGAAATATGCAACTGCTTCATTCTCGTTCTGCCCTTTCCTCCGTTATAGCAACGGCACTCCATTGCTTCGGCAAGTTCATACGCACGACGCACTGCAGAAATAAGAAGGGGTATCAGTATAGGCAGTAGCGCCTTAACCTTTTTGATTATTCCTCCGCTTTCAAGATCGGCTCCTCTGGCTTTTTGAGCATTCATTATTTTGTCGGTCTCCTCAATAAGCGTTGGTATAAACCTAAGAGCTATAGTCATCATCATTGACATCGTATGCACTGCTTCTCTAAGACCTATAACCGAAAGCGGTTTTAAAAGACGTTCAATAGCGTCAGTAAGGTCATTAGGAGTTGTGGTGTAGGTAAGGGCAGAGCTAACAAGTATAAGGAGAAGAACTCGAACAGCCATAAACCCTGCACGGAGAAGTCCTCCCGAATAAATCTGTAAAAAGAAGTCGTCAGGGAGCAGCGGTACGCCTGTTTTAGTATAAAAAACATTAAGAATAGCTGTAAAAATAATAATAGGGATTATTACCTTAATGTTTTTAAAATAAAGCCTTATGGGTATACCCGAACTCATCATAATTAATAATGTGAGAAGAACCGCAAGTAGTAAGCTCACAACATTTTTGGAAATGAAAATAAGAACAATAAGATATATAAGCAACAAAATTTTTGCTCTTGCATCTAATTTGTGCACAAATGAATCGGCAACAAAATACTGACCGAAGGTAATATCTCTAAGCATTGCTGTTACCTCCGCGTTTTAAGTAGTTATTTATTGATGTAATGGCCTCTTCAACTGTAAGAGGACAAGCATTAAAATGGGGACAAAGTTTTCGCAGAATCTCAAACACTTCTGTGATTGCTGGAACACCCAGTCCGAGATTTCTAAGCTTATTTCCGTTAGAAAAAACCTGCCTTGTTGGACCGAATGTTACAAGTTCGCCTTTACTAAGCACCAACACCTTGTCGGTAAAAGCGGCTATATCCTCCATTGAGTGTGACACAATTACAACGGTTGCATTATTTCTGTGTTTGTAGTCATTTATGGCTTTAAATACGGTTTCGCGACCGATAGGATCAAGTCCGGCAGTAGGCTCATCAAAAACAACCACCGTAGGCCCCATTGCGAGAACTCCTGCTATGGCAACTCTTCTCTTTTCTCCGCCAGAAAGGTCAAAGGGAGATTTGCTCAGAAGTTCTTCGGGAATCTTCATTAGTTTTGCTGCAGTTATAACTTTTTCTTCAAGTACACTACCCTCAAAACCTAAATTTTTAGGTCCGAATGCAATGTCTTCAAAAACAGTTTCCTCAAAAAGCTGATATTCGGGATACTGAAATACAAGACCAACTTTAGAGCGGACTTTTTTAATTTCTTTACTGTTTTCCCAGATATCCTCACCGTCTACAAAAATTTTTCCCGATGTTGGCTTCATAAGTCCGTTTAAATGCGTAACCAAGGTAGACTTGCCAGAACCCGTATGTCCTATAACACCGAGCACTTCACCTTTTTCAAGCGAAAAAGAAATATTATTTATAGCAACCTTACTTCCGGGAGCACCCGAACCGTAAATGTGAGTTAAGTTTTCAACCGATAAAAAAGACAACAACTGTTCCTCCGAACGAGAAAAAATTAATTTGTGTTTGAAATAAGCTTATATATTTCCTGCGCACACTCCTCAGTAGAAATGTGCGATTTATCAACCGAATATCCTAAACTGCTTATTTTAGAAAGTAAATCTGTAGTTTGCGGAACATCAAGACCCGCATCGCGAATACATTCAGGATTTGAAAAGACCTGAACGGGGGTACCGTCAGCAACAACCGCACCTTTTTTCATAACAAGAACTCTGTCGGCATATTGTGCTTCTTCCATAAAATGAGTTATGAGAATAACGGTAATACCCTTTTCTTTGTTGAGCCTTATAACCGTATCCATAACTTCTTTTCTACCCTTTGGGTCAAGCATTGCAGTAGGCTCATCAAGTACTATACATTCAGGCTCCATTGCGATTATTCCTGCTATTGCTACCCTTTGTTTTTGACCGCCCGAAAGCTTATGAGTGGGTCTTTCGCGATGCTCATACATATCGACCGATTTAAGGGCTGAGTCAACCCTTCTGCGGATTTCTTGGGGCTCAAATCCGAGATTTTCGGGCCCGAATGCAACATCATCCTCAACTACCGAAGATACGAGCTGATTGTCGGGGTTTTGAAAAACCATACCCACCGTTCGCTTAATGAGAAAAGCATCCGATTCATTAAGTGTGTTTTTTCCGTTTATAGTAACTGTACCGACTATGGGTTTAATGAGGCCGTTTAAAAGCTTTGCTAAAGTGCTTTTTCCCGAACCGTTATGTCCGAGTATGACATTAAATTTACCACGCTCAAAGGATAAACTAAAATTATTCAGCACCCTATACTGAGAATTGTCACTTTCATATTCAAAGCAAACGTCTCTAAGTTCAATAATGTTATCCATTAACACCTTTTCCTAACCAAATTGTAGTGTTTCCACAAGGTAAAACCACATCTCTGTCTGTAACCTTAAGCCCAATTTCCTCAGTTGATACCTTTGATGAGGAGAAACAAGGAAATGTTGTTTTAACCATATAGTTTAAAATTGTAGGAGAAAGTCCCCCTGTATACGAATTTAAAAAAACAAAGAGGGCATCGTCCGATAAAAGCTTTGCAGTATCTGTGAGAAGCTCGCCTATCTGCTGCTCAAGCTTCCAGACTTCTCCGTCGGGACCTCTTCCATATGAAGGTGGATCCATTATAACAGCGTCATATTTATTTCCTCTGCGAATTTCACGCTTAACAAACTTAACGCAATCATCAACAAGCCAACGAACAGAACGGTCAGCGAGTCCCGAAGCTGCAGCGTTTTCCTTTGCCCACTGAACCATTCCTTTAGAGGCATCAACATGGGTAACCGACGCTCCCGCATTAAGACAAGCGAGAGTAGCTCCGCCTGTATAAGCAAACATATTTAAAACTTTTACGGGTCTTCCTGCATTTCTTATAAGCTTATCTGCCAGTTGCCAGTTGACCGCCTGTTCAGGGAAAAGACCTGTGTGCTTAAAGCCCATAGGCTTGAGACGGAAGGTAAGGTCGTTAAATTTTATCGACCAGACATCAGGAACTTTTTTAAGCGGCTCCCAATAGCCTCCCCCACTGTTTGATCTATGATAAACGGCGTGAGCATCAAACCAACGTTTATCTTTTTTCTCTCCACTCCATATTATCTGCGGATCAGGTCTTATGAGAATTATATTTCCCCAACGTTCCAGTCTTTGACCATCCAGTGCGTCAATAAGCTCATAATCTGAAAAATCGTTTGTGTATCTCATTACAGTTCCTTTGTAGTTAAAACATTGTCTTTTGAATTCCGTCGCCAAAAGGTATGCCAAGATGTTCATAGGCAAGTTTTGTTACACATCTGCCTCGACCTGTTCGGGTTAAGAATCCAATTTGCATCAGGTAAGGCTCATATACATCTTCAATAGTTATAGCCTCCTCACCTACTGCGGCAGCAAGGGTGTCAAGACCAACAGGACCTCCACCGTAATTGCTGATTATTGTTTTAAGCATACGTCGGTCGAAATCATCAAGACCGAGTTCATCTATCTCAAAGCGCTCCAAGGCGGCTTTTGCTGCCTCCTCGGTGATTACACCGTCAAACTTTACCTGACATATATCACGCACACGCTTAAGCAGACGGTTAGCAATTCGAGGTGTACCGCGGGACCTTGAAGCAATTTCAAGAGCACCGTCGTGCTCGATTTCTATCCCAAGTATACCTGCGCTTCGTTCAATTATCTGTGAGAGTTCTTCGGGTGTGTAAAGCTCAAGCCTTAAAAGAACTCCAAAACGGTCCCTGAGAGGTGCCGTAAGCTGTCCCGAACGGGTAGTTGCTCCAACCAGTGTGAAATGAGGTACATCAAGACGGATAGAACGGGCAGAAGGGCCCTTGCCGATTATTATATCAAGGGAAAAATCTTCCATAACTGGGTACAGAACCTCTTCAACCGAACGGGACAGTCTGTGTATCTCATCGATAAACAAAACATCTCCTTCTGAAAGGTTTGTAAGAATGGCAACAAGGTCGCCTTGCTTTTCTATAGCAGGTCCCGAAGTAATTCTGATATTTACTCCCATTTCACGCGCAATTATGTTAGAAAGCGTCGTTTTACCGAGACCGGGCGGTCCGTATAAGAGAACATGATCAAGAGATTCTTTACGTGCTTTTGCAGCAGTGATATAAATCTCAAGATTTTCCTTCGCCTTTTCCTGCCCTATGTAATCATTGAGGGTTTTAGGACGCAGAGAGTTTTCAAGTTCATCAGCATCAGCAGAAAATTCGGGTGCGACCATTCTGCTTTGAAATTCCATATCTTCCATTTAGTATCTCCTATTTCGAAAGATTTTTAAGTCCGCCCTTTATAAGTTCATCTGTGGGCAGAGTCTGATCGAGTTTTGATACGGCAGAGGTTGCCTCGCTCTGTGAGAAGCCCAAGGCTGTAAGGGCCGCTATGGCCTCCGAAGCGTTAGCATTTCTGCTTGTCTGCTGTATCAGTATGTTGTCATCAGAAAGCGTAACTGCGCCTTTAGCAATTTTATCCTTAAGTTCAAGGACCATACGCTGTGCAAGTTTAGGCCCGATACCGCTTGCACGGGTGAGAGATTTTGCATCTCCCGATACTATAAAGAAGGAAATCTGGTCGGGAGTAAACTCTGAAAGAAGTGCTATTGCCATTTTTGCGCCGAGTCCGTTAACCGATGTGACAAGTTTAAAGCACTCTAATTCTTCCGAAGAAGAAAAACCGTAAAGATCAAGTGCATCTTCGCGTACCGCAAGATATGTATGGACAAAAACCTCTTTTCCTACGTCTCCCAGTGCGGCTAATGTCTTAAGGCTGCACATACATTTGAAGCCTACACCTGAACATTCAAGGACAGCAATAAGGTTATCTGAATAAATTAGTTTTCCACGTAATGAAGAAATCACTATACTCTGCCTCCTGAGCTTAGTTTTGAATAAAGTGAGCCAAACGAATGAGCGTGACAAACAGCAAGTGCTAATGCGTCCGCAGTGTCGTCAGGTTTGGGTATTTTTTCAAGACGTAATAAGTTTTTTATCATATCCATCACCTGTTTCTTTTCTGCTCTGCCGTAACCTGTCACAGCCGATTTAACCTGAAGCGGTGTGTATTCGTACACGGGAATATTCCGCGTAGTTGCAGCCAGCAGTATAACTCCCCTTGCCTGCGCTACATCTATTGCAGTTGTGGTATTTGTATTAAAAAACAGTTTTTCGATAGACAGTGCATCGGGAGATGTGCGATCGATAATTTCGGTGATGTCTCTAAATATCTTTACCAGTCTGTCAGAGAACATTTCTCCCGCATTTGTAGTTACAGCACCGTATTCTGACACAGAAAATCTGCCAGCAGCATAGTTTATAACTCCGTAACCTACGATAGCATAACCAGGGTCAATACCAAGTATTACCAAAGCACATATTCCTCCAATTTAATATCCCATATATTATAGCAAATATTTACATAGAGTTCAACAAAAAAATTAAAATATTTAATGAACAAATACGAAGCGAAATTTTGCAAACAAAAATCAAGCAAATTGAAGAAAACAAGAGCAAACCAGAGTATTTACGCGCAAATCGAAGAATATCACAGTTATCTGTGATATTGACGAAATATAAGGGGAAAAATAAAAATACTTGACAATTATTGTTTGTAGTTATATATTATCATTGTTAAGTTTACGCATCTGTGCTTAAAGCAGATTCAAAGCAGTGGCTTTAGTCGGCAAATTAACCGACCGAAAAGTTCCTTTGCGGGAGCCATTTTCAGAGAATCTGCGGGTATCGCGCAGGGTTATTAACGATAAATAACTTGTGCGGCACTTCGTGTCCGCAAAGGGAGGATGCGCTTAATTGAAAAGCGATAATATTATTGAACTAAGAAATATCTCTATTGCATTCGGCAGTCAGACCGTACTCGATGGTATAAACCTTTGTATCAGAGACGGAGAATTTGTTACCCTGCTCGGACCTTCGGGTTGCGGTAAAACTACAACTCTCCGTATTATCGGCGGATTTGAAGAACCGGACAGTGGAGATATTTTATTTGAAAGCAAACGTCTAAACGGTGTTCCATCTTACAAAAGACAGGTTAACACCATCTTTCAGAGATACGCTCTTTTCCCCCACCTCAATGTTTATGAGAACATTGCTTTTGGAATGAGGGTTAAAAAGCTTAAAGAAAGCGAGATTAAAGCTAAGGTTCAGGAAATGCTGAGGCTCGTTAATCTTGAAGGACTTGAAAAAAGAAAAATCGATACACTCTCAGGCGGTCAGCAACAGCGTGTGGCTATTGCACGTGCGCTGGCAAATGAGCCCCGCGTTTTACTTCTTGATGAACCTTTGGCAGCCCTTGACCTGAAGCTCCGAAAAGATATGCAGGTCGAGCTTAAAAAGATACAGCAAGCTCTTGGCATTACATTTATTTTTGTAACCCATGACCAAGAGGAAGCTCTCACTATGTCAGACACAGTTGTTGTAATGGACGCAGGTAAGATTCAGCAGATTGGCACTCCTAAAGATATATATAACGAGCCTGAAAACGCCTTTGTTGCCGATTTTATCGGCGAATCCAACATTCTCGATGGTATTATGCGAGAGGATTTTCTTGCCGAGTTTTCGGGACACAAATTCGAATGTCTTGACAAGGGCTTTAATACAAACGAGCCCGTAGATGTTGTTGTACGTCCCGAGGATGTTGATATCGTTGCACCCGAAAAAGGTATGCTTACAGGAACTGTTACATCGGTGACATTTCTGGGAGTTCATTATGAAATAATTGTTGATATTGGCGGCTTTAAATGGATGATTCAGACCACCGATGAGGCCTTTGAAGGTGATACCGTCGGCCTTTATATTGAGCCTGACGCAATCCACATTATGAAAAAGTCTGAATATTCGGGCAAATTCGGTGACTACAGCACATACAGTGATGAAATTGACCACCTTAATGATGCAGAACCTATAGAGGAGGACGAAAATGAAGAAAGCACGGATTGGTAATCCGCAGGTTGCGTCTCCTTATGTAGTTTGGTCGGTCATATTTATTGTTGTACCCCTTATTATGGTTGTATATTATTCCTTCACCGATGCTGCAGGCAATTTTACTTTCGATAATATTGCGAAAATTGTCGAATATAATTATCTGAAGATTTTCGGTGTATCCATTCTTTATGCATTTATTGCAACTGTGGCAACCCTACTTATCTCTTATCCCCTTGCTTATTTTATGACCAAAACCAAGGTAAGCACACAAGGCACGCTGATGCTCTTAGTTATGCTACCGATGTGGATGAATCTGCTTATAAGGACCTATTCCCTTTCAAACATATTAGAGCGCAACGGAATCATAAACACTATGCTTGAGAGCATAGGTCTCGAGAAGGTCCAGCTCATAAATACCCCCGGTGCGGTTATCCTCGGTATGATATACAATTTCATACCCTATATGATACTGCCTATTTATTCTGTTCTTTCAAAGCTTGACAGCAGGCTTTTAGAGGCTTCTTCCGACCTCGGCGCAAACGGCTTTACAACCCTTAGAAAGGTTGTGCTTCCTCTCAGTATGCCCGGTGTTGTATCAGGCATAACAATGGTGTTTGTACCTTCTGTAAGTACATTTTACATTTCGCAGAAGTTAGGCGGAATACGTAACGAGCTTATCGGTGACGTTATTGAACAGCAGTTCAAACTAAACAGCAACTATAATCTCGGAGCTTCTCTGTCTTTGGTGCTTATGGTTATGATTATCATAAGTCTTGCTATAATGAACAAATTTGCAGCAGATGATGACGGAGGTGTGATTGTATGAGAGTAATATCAAAAATATATATCGCACTCATTATGTTTTTCTTATACGCCCCTATTGCTGTGATGGTCATCTTTTCTTTTAACGCATCAAACAGTACTGCGGTTATGGAAGGCTTTTCACTTCATTGGTATGCAGAGCTTTTTAGAAACAGTTCGGTTCTTACAGCACTTGGAAACACCCTTCTGCTCGCATTTCTTTCGGCTATCTTCGCAACGTTTTTAGGCTCTGCAGCAGCAGTAGGTATTTTTTCGTACAAAAAACGTTGGACTAAAAGCGCAGTTATGAGCATTACTAACATTCCTATGATGAATCCCGACATCGTAACAGGCATTTCAATGATGCTCCTTTTTGTTTTTGCAGGACGGCTTCTGGCTCTTCGCAGTTCACTTAGTTTTGTTACACTGCTTATTGCCCATATAACATTCAATTTACCTTACGTTATTCTCTCGGTAATGCCCAAGCTCAATCAACTTGACACTCACCTATCTGAAGCGGCTTTAGATCTGGGCTGTACTCCCCTTAAATCATTTTTTAAGGTTATACTCCCCTCAATATCTTCGGGAATCGTAACAGGCTTTATAATGGCTTTCACCCTATCTCTTGATGATTTTGTAATCAGCTACTTTACTACAGGTCCTGAGTTCCAGACCCTTCCCCTGCTTATTTATTCAATGACTAAGCGAAGGGTTACTCCCGATATGTACGCACTTTCAACCATATTGTTTGTTTCTGTTCTTTTACTACTTATTCTGTTTAATTTTGCGCAGTCCAGAACAAACAGAAAGAAGGACGATAATTGAAAAACCTTATTTCACTGATACTGGTCTTTGTTCTGACTCTTTGTTGTGCTTTTTCACTAAGCGGTTGCGGTTACGAGTTTCAAAATCCAACCTTAGAGGCAGATTATACAGACCATAAACTTGCAGGTACTACACTCAATATTTACAATTGGGGCGAATATATATCAGACGGAAGCGAAGGCTCTCTTGATGTGGTAAAGGAGTTTGAAAACCTCACGGGCATCAAGGTAAATTATTCCACATTTGACAGCAACGAATCGATGTATTCTCTCATAAAACACGGCGGCGTATCATACGACATTATTATCCCATCCGACTATATGATTGAGCGAATGATAAACGAAGATATGCTGCAAAAAATCGACACTTCGTCTCTCAGCAATTATCATTATATTGACAGCAGATACAAGGGGCTTTACTACGACCCTAACGATGAATATTCTGTGCCCTTTAGCGTTGGTATGGTTGGACTTATTTATAATACCGCTCTTGTGGAAGGAAACCCTGACAGTTGGTCGGTTATGTGGGATGAAAGGTATACAAATGATGTGCTCACATTCAATAATCCACGCGACACCTTTGCTATTGCTCAGTTTCTGCTTGGTTACGATATTAACACAGATGACCTGACTGAATGGGATGCAGCAGCTGAACTTCTTAAAAAGCAAAAATCCGTTTTGCAGGCGTATGTAATGGACGAAGTTTATAATAAAATGGAGTCTGCCTCTGCAGCAATTGCTCCCTATTATGCAGGAGACTTCCTCAGTATGGTAGAAAACAACGAGGACCTTGCTTTTGTTTACCCCAAGGAAGGAACAAACATTTTTGTCGATGCAGCCTGCATACCTAAAAACGCTGAAAACTATGAAGCTGCAATGTTGTTTATAAACTATCTGTTGGAGCCTGAAATCGCCCTTGCAAATGCTGAATTTATCTATTATGCAAGTCCTAATACTGCTGTAACAGAAAATCCCGAATATTCTCTAAAGGGAAACGAAATTCTTTATCCTGCCGACGAAAATATGCCTAAGGTGGAGTACTACCACGATATGAAGCCCGAAACAAGAGCATATTATGACAAGCTATGGCAAGATGTAAAGCTTTACTAACATAAAAAGACAGGTTTCGAAACCTGTCTTTTTGTCTTATGAATACAAAACGAAAATCCTGCCGACAATAATCGACAGGATTTTTGTTTTGGCGGAGAAGAGGAGACTCGAACTCCTGCGCCGGTTACCCGACCTACGCCCTTAGCAGGGGCGCCTCGTCACCAACTTGAGTACTTCTCCGAGTTGTAACAAAAATATTTGTTTATTAAATTAAATGGCGGAGGGAAAGGGATTCGAACCCTTGTGGGGTTGCCCCCAAACGGTTTTCAAGACCGCCTCGTTATGACCACTTCGATATCCCTCCAAATGAGACCTATGTATTATAGCACACAAATTATTTTATGTCAACAATGACTTTTAAAGATTTTAAGATAAATTTTTTCTTCTAAGTCAGTGCTTCGATCTCATCTTTAAGTCTGCCAATTATCCTTTTTTCCAGGCGAGAAATATAAGACTGTGAAATGCCAAGTTTATCTGCAACATCCTTTTGAGTCATTTCTTCCTCGCCACAGAGACCGAACCTCAGCCTCATAATCACCCGCTCCCTCTCGCACAGATCGGATACCAGCTGATTGAGTATGTCTTTTTCTGCTTCATTCTCTATAAGCATTGATATTTCGTTAGGGTCACTGCCTAATACATCTGATAGTAACAGTTCGTTTCCGTCCCAATCAACATTAAGCGGTTCATCAATAGATACTTCATTCTTAAGGCCCGAAAATTTCCTCAGATACATAAGTATTTCATTTTCAATACATCTCGATGCGTATGTTGCAAGTTTAATATTTTTATCAGGTCTGAAGGTGTTTACTGCTTTTATAAGACCGATGGTGCCGATTGAAATCAGGTCTTCTATGTTGGATGTGCCTGTATCAAATTTTTTTGCAATATAAACTACAAGTCTGAGATTATGTGTTATCAGCATATCTCTTACCTTACGGTCTTTTCCGTCATAAGTCAAAAGCAATGAGGATTCTTCTTTTGCGCTGAGTGGAGGGGGCAAACGCTCTGCTCCATTGATGTAATGGACAGTTTCTGCCCTGAAAAATCTACAGTACAGCCTTAAAAGCATTTCTTTCATTCTTAATACTATCTTCATATACCGTCACCCTTTATCAGATATTCTGTCAACCGCACAGAGCGGAATTATCGCATCAAAACCATTATCAATATTTTGTTTTGCAGAAGCTATAATTATATCTTTATAATCATATCTGCCCGATTTTTCTATACTTATTTCCACACTGTCACACCTCAGAGCATTAAGAACTCCCTTTTCATTTACTGTACTGAAGGGAATAAGTCTCTTGCGTCTGCTAAGCTCTAGGCTGCCGATAGCAACAAGTATTTCATCATAGTTTCCTTTATTTATAACAATTACAGGCAAGTTGCTAAAGGGGTCACGCAAATGATTTCCTGTGTCTACAAATCCTTTTAAATTCATAGTATATCCACACACAGATATTTTTAAATCAGCCCTATATCCGCTGAGGCTCTTATCCGTTATTTTTCGGACTAACATAATCACTGCGTATATCACAGCGGTAAGCAAAATCAGATGCAGAGAAGATATGTTGAAGTAATTTATCATATTTTCAGTAAAAAATGTTTTATAAAATATGTTTTCAAGTGCTACTACAAATCCGTTAAGTGCAAATGATAGCAATAGAAATATGACCAAGGAACACAAATACGCTTTAAACCCGAGAACGCCTTGTAAGGTCAATATTAAAACAGAAGCAACAACTATCTTAAAGGCTATATCCAAAAGGATATTATCTGTGTGAACGAGTATGTAAAGTGACGAAAAACCGCCTATTGCGGCGGCAATCACAAGCCTTGTTGCAGCATATTTTCGCTTTGTAAGTAATGCTGTGAGTTTAAGCAGCAGATAATCTACTATTATATTTACAAAAATCAAAGTATCAACATAAATAACCACAATATCACCCGTCTTAATGATTATATATTATTAAATAAAAAATATATGTCGAAACGGGTTGTCACAAAATAAAACAACCTGCACATTAAGTGCAGGTTGCCGTTTTTAATAACCTTCGGGCCAATCAAAGGAACCACCATTTTGATTGTTCTCGTCCGATTCACCGCTTGAATTAACATAGCTTGACGAGCCTTCATCATTGAGAAGCACAGCGTTAAGATTGACCGTCTCTCCAGTACTCTTAAGGACAGTAAGAAGTATCGTATCTCCTGCGTTGCATTCCTCGAGAGTATCCAAAATTATAGCATCGTCGTAAATAAGAATGTCGTTCACTCTTACGATCATATCACCTTTTTCAAGCTGACCGTAAAGCGCGCTGTCCTGCGAAACCTCCTCAACGAGAAGTCCGCAAGAGTCAAGCCCCCCTATCTCTGCTAACGCCTTATTATAGAAGTAGTATGTTATTCCAAGTTTGGCTCTGTTTTTAACATTACCGTGCTCTATAAGAGATTCAACTATCTTCTTTACGGTTTTAGTAGGTATCGCATATCCGACACCTTCATATGCAGTGTCAGCAATTTTTGATGATGTGATTCCTACTATCTGCCCGTACATATTCACAAGTGCACCGCCTGAGTTTCCCGGATTGATGGCTGTATCGGTCTGAATAAAGTTTGAGGTATAGCTTGTTGTAATCGATTTGCGCACCTTTGGAACAGAAACAATGCCTGTAGTAATTGTTGATTTTAAACTGTATCCGTTAGGGCAACCGATTGCACAAACCTCTTCTCCCGACACAAGCTTTGCCGAGTCACCAAATTCAGGAACAGAAAGTCTGACATTTTCGGAAATTTTAAGCACAGCAAGGTCACTGCGTGTATCGCCTGCGACATAATAGGCGTTGTATTCGTTGCCGTCATTTAGAAACACTTTAAACTTTGCAGACGGAATTTCAGAATATATGTGATCGTTCGTAACAATGTATCCATTATCGGAGAAAACGACTCCTGATGCCTCACCCATATTGCCTTTATCATTATAAACAAGTATCCCTACTACTGAAGCTGCAACCTTATCATAGACTGCAGATGCCGTCATAAACGAACCATCTGTGGGGCGGTCCTGAAGGGTTATTCCGACAGAATCACTGCTTCCAAGACCAACACTATTTCCAAATTTACCAAGAAAATATCCGCCTAAGGTGCATCCGCTCAAGGCTATAACAAGAGCGAGTAAAATGCAAAACAGCTTCAGTCCTTTATTGGGCACCTTTGCCGACGGAGACTGCTCTTCGGGAATTGTGACACGCTCAGCCGTAACCACTTCTTCAAACGAGTCGCTCGATGTCTCAACGTTATCCGTCTCCTCTGCACATTCAGTATCGTTTACTTCAAAACGAGCTTCTGGTTGATCATTCTTTTCTACTGCTTCATTATTTTCAAAATTGTTTTCAAGGTTTTCCATTATAACTTTCTCCTATCCTTGTAGCGGCAAAAGAACAGTAAATTCCGTATACTCTCCTGCCCTACTGTGAACATAAATTGTTCCACCGTGCAGTTCTACAATGGTCTTGCAAATATAAAGACCGAGTCCGAGACTTTCTTTATGGTTTGATCTTGATTTGTCTATTTTGTAGAAACGTTCAAAAATATGGGGTATGTCCTTTTCTGGTATTCCTGCACCTGTGTTTTTTATCTTGAATTCAAGATTTTTATCAAGTCTGTGAAGACAAAACTCTATTTCTCCGCCTTCATCGGTAAATTTGACTGCATTATCTGTTAAATTGTAAAAAACTTGATGGAGCAAGTCCCTATCTCCAAAAACCGTTGTTTCAGAAAGCGAATCAAGACCTGATATTTCGATATTCTTCGCAAAAATCGTTTGTTCCATCGACAAAACAACGCTGAGCACAGTTTCCGAGACCTTAAAGTCTGTGCATTTCAGTGCATCCGTTTCGGACTCGAGCCGAGAAAGACTGAGCATTGATTGCACAAGCCGCGAAAGTCTCCTGACCTCATCAGCTACGATAGATAAATAATAATCTCTCTTGCTTTCATCTATAGTTCCGTCTATTATACCGTCTATAAACCCGCTGATGGTCGTCATCGGGGTCTTAAGTTCGTGAGAAACATTTGCAATAAAGCTTTTACCCGTTTTTTCTGTCCTTGAAAGTGAATCTGTCATACGGTTAAAAAGAAGTGACAGTTCACCTATTTCATCATCACTGATAACAGGTACTCTTTTGGAAAAATCGCCATTTGCTATTGACTTTGCGGCAATAGACATATATTTAAGAGGACGAGTAATTCGGTAAACTATGCTGTACTGGGCTACGAACATAAACAGAAGCGGAAAAATAGCCGAAATAGCATACATACCAAACATCATTTTTATAAGATCGCCTGCAGTCATCGCTTTAGACACGGCAATAATAAAATATAGTCGCTGAGAACCAGCAACCACCCTTTTAGAAGATGTATAGTTCATTTTGTCATACATACCGTCGATGCTTGAAAGCTCTAACTTACCCTCATAGGAAATCTGTTCTAAAAAATCTGCACCCAGAATGGTGTTGCCATGAACACAATTGCCTTTATCGTTATACTGATCGCAACCACATACAAGTATACGTCCTGTTTTATCCGCAAGATAAATATCAAGCTGATTAACAGTAGATAAGGTGTGAAACGTCTCTACCACAAGTTTATCGGTAGGCTCAACACCGTCTTTGAGCATATCGGAAATTGAATTGCTACTACTGCTGATTATATTATACTTATTACTTGCAAACTCGTCATTTATTGCAATCGAAAGAAGCACGAATACAAGAGTGAGTGTTATAAATAAAACACAAGAAGTTGTAAAGAAAAGCTTCTTAAATATTTTTAGCTTCATAATTTATTTCACTTCAAATTTATATCCAACGCCCCAAACAGTTTTAAGGGTCCATAGTTCAGATACATTTTCCAGTTTTTCGCGTAATCTCTTAACATGTACATCAACAGTTCTGGAATCACCGTAATAATCAAATCCCCAGACCTCGTCGAGTAACTGATCGCGCGTGAAAACTCTGTTTGGATTGCTGGCAAGATGAAATATAAGTTCTAACTCCTTAGGTGGTGTATCTATATGCTTGCCGTCAATAATTAGCTCATAATTTGCAATATTTATCTTGAGCTTATCAAAGCAAACTTCATCTCCGCTATCCTTAGCGCTCTGTCCACTGCGGCGAAGCACTGCCTTTACGCGTGCAACAACCTCTTTAGCGTCGAACGGTTTTGAAACATAGTCATCGGCACCAAGCTCAAGCCCGAGCACCTTATCAAAGGTTTCACTTTTTGCTGTTATCATAATAATAGGAACTTCTGAGGTTTTACGTATTTCTTTACAAACCTGCCATCCGTCAAGACTCGGAAGCATTATATCAAGAAGGATTATGTCGGGAGACTGTGATTTTTGTAGTTCGACAGCCTTCATTCCATCTCCGCAAGTAATAACATTAAAACCGTCTTTTTCGAGATAAAGCCTTAGCAGCTCAGAAATATTGGAATCATCATCAACAACAAGAACCTTAATTTTATCCATAATGCACCTCAATTATGATTGTTAAGACTATTATAAAACTATAATAACATATTTCTGTTAATAGACTGTAAATAATTTTAACACTTAGGAGCGCAAAAATAAAGAAAAAAATTAAAAGACCGTCAAACGGAACACCGAACGACGGTCTTAATGCTTATTCTGCAGATTCTTCCTTCATCTTTGCAAAACATTCGCTGCAATACACAGGTCGATCCTCACGGGGTGCAAAAGGAACCTTTGCTACACCACCACACGCATTGCAAACTGCTTCGTGAAATTCTCTGGGTGCTCCGCCTCTGTTTTTGCGTTTGTCACGACAGGGTTTGCATCTTAAAGGCTCGTTCTCGAAGCCTTTTTCAGCATAGAACTCCTGCTCCCTTGCAGTGAATACGAACTCCTGTCCGCAATCTTTGCAGGTTAGTGTCTTGTCTTCAAACATCTTTTTTACCTCTCTCGATTAAATTGGTTTGCCCCGGACGGACTTGCACCGACATCAATATGCTTTGACATTAAGCTACGTGGGCATATATAAATAAGCGGATAACCGCACATTTACGAATTAAGTTTTTTACGTATTCTTACCAGTGCGTTATCGACAGATTTTCTGGAAATACCGAGTTGTTTGGCTGTCTCATCATAACTACCTGTCACAAGAAAGGTATTAAGGGCTCTAAACTCCATATCGGATAAAGATTTTTTTATCTGGTCCGAGATGTCCTGTGAGCCTTCTTTGCCAAAAAATTCTTCCTCGGCGCTCTTTGTTTTTATATCTGCCTGAGCATTATCCTCTATAGAAACAATAAGGTCTTCGGGGATCCTCTTCTTAGCAGCAGCTTTTTTAATTGTCGATTTAAGTGAGCGGTCTACACAAAGAGTAAGATAGGTTGAAAATGAGGCTGAGTGAAAATCAAACATTTGCGCCGCATAATAAAAAGATATTGTAGCATCCTGAAGCATATCATCATAATCTCCAACAAGATAATAGTTTTTGGAAATTATATACTTAATCAGAGGAAGATACCTGTAGAACAGCGACTCGAATGCGTCCTGATCGTTTTCACGGATTTTTATAATAAGTTCGTCATCTGATAGATTATTGTATTTTTTCACAATGTTTTTGCACATACTTACCCTAAAATATCGTCATTCACTAATATATATTCAATAATAATCTAAATCACATATTTTGTCAAGAAATATTTATATCAAAAAAGTGAGCAGCTGTTCGCCCGCGCCTGATAGGGCAGTATTTGTTTCTCGAACAAAATTCCCTATATTGTTGCCAAAAGCCTCGAAAAGGCGACAGCCTTTCTGCGTTTTACGGCTTAAATACAGGAAATTTTCAGTTTCTACGAAACTGCGAAGCACCTTAAAAAGAAAATTTTCAGTGACAGAAAAGGCAAAAACCTCCGATAACGCTGACGCGTATCGGAGGTTTTTAACAAATTATGGCGCAAAAATTTCACTTTTTAAGGAAATACTTCCCTACGGGGCGCGGGCGTTTGCTGCTCACTTTTTATCATTATCAATCTGTAGGTGTTGTGCTTTCGGGCACTGATTCGGTATTCTGCTGCGCACCGTCACCTATGTCAGAAGGTGTTTCTTCACTGGGAGGCGGAGCATTCAGGGATGAAATATATGCTGCCGCATCACCTTCGGTTGTAATTTTAAGATTATCGCCGCCGTGACTCGAGCAGGTCTTTTGATTGCTTGTTTTATACCATCCATAACCATAGGTGGGACAACCGCTCTTTGCAACAAGACCTGTTTGCGAACAGTACGGCTTACATACAACATATTCACTGGTTGGGAAGTTTTTAGCTTCCAGACCCTTATGAATCTCTTTCATAACAGCGCCCCACATTGTACGGGCCCTCTTAGCATCATCAATCTTCTGGAGCTCATCATATCCGCACCAGCTTGCCGCAACATAATACGGGGAACCTCCAGCAAACCAGATATCATTTGTATGGTTAGCAGTACCGGTCTTTGCGAAAAGCTTCATATTGGTTACAAAAGACTGGGCGGCGGCACCTGTACCTTCAGATCCGTATACAACATTCTGTAAAAGTTTATTCATAATTACGGATGTATCTTCGCTGATTGCTACCGTTGCCTTAGACTCGTTACTTAGAACTAAATTATCGAACTGATCGTATATATGGGTAAAGGTAACCGGTTCGTAATACTTGCCTTTATTACCGAAAATTGCAAATGCTGCAGCAGACTCAAGAGTAGTATAACCTCCGTTTGTGCCGCCCATTCCAAGAGGAGAATAATCCACATCGGCAGCAGTAAGATTCTTCATTCCGAGAGAATTTGTAAGAAAATCATACGACTCCTGTTTTGTAAGCAGATCAACAAGATATACAGGTATTGTATTCATAGAAATTTCAAGAGCATATTCCACAGTAACTCTACCCTTGTAATATCTGTACCAGTTTACAGGACGCCAGGTTTTGTTGTTATAGTATGTGCTTTTATCATCAACAATAGCAGAATAGGTTATAAGGTCCTTCTCCAAAGCGGGAGCATACGCGGATAGTGGCTTTATGGTAGAACCGGGCTGACGTGGTGACATAGTTGCTCTGTTAAGTCCGCGATTTTCAGTCTTTTCTCCCATTCCGCCTGACATACCAAGCACATTGCCGCTATAATCCATAACGACCATAGAGCCCTCCAGCGTCTCACCGTTGTCGCCCTTCATCGCATACTTTTCATTTTTGTAAACAGAATCAATCGTATTCTGAATATCGGGATCCATTGTGGAGTAAATCTTGTAACCGCCGTTATAGAAATTAGCTTCGGCGCGACTCTTTTCCCAACCGTTCTTTTCCATAAGAGCGGCAACAACCTGATCGATAAGAGCATCAACAAAATAATTGTTAATCTCTTCTTCCTTAAGAATCGACTTGTCTGCTACAACATTAAGCTCCTCAGCAACAGCCTCGTCGTATTCTTCCCGAGTTATAAGCTTTTGTTCGAGCATAAGACTTAAAACAAGATTACGACGTTTTTTATTATTTTCGGGATTTTTATCAGGACGATAATACTCAGGTATATTGGTTATTCCAGCGATTGAAGCGCACTCAGCCAAGGTAAGCTCATTTACATTCTTACCAAAATAGAATTCGGAGGCAACCTCAACGCCGTAAAGTCCGTTACCCATTGCGACAGTGTTCATATAGCATTCAAGAATTACTTCTTTAGTATATTTGCCTTCGAGATAACGGGCACGCATAATTTCACGAACCTTACGCGTTGCGCTTCTGTCCTTATCGTTGGTAAGGTTTTTAACAAGCTGCTGAGTAATAGAAGATCCGCCGTAGCCCGAGGTCGTACGGTTTGTAACCATATTGATAAATGCGCCGAAGGTTCTTCTCCAGTCGATACCGTCGTGGTCATTAAAACGTTTATCCTCGATAGCAACAAAGGCATCGGCCAGATTAAGGGGAATTCCTGTGTACTCCTCGTCTCCTGCCTCGGCTTTTGTTTTGTTATAATCAACCCATATGCGATTTTCTTCTCCATGGAGACGCTGATACTCGACCCACTGGTCTTTATTGTCTTTTACATATATGGTGGTTGCATAATTAAGGGTAAGTTGCTCAAGGTCTTCTTCCATAGTTCCGTCAACAAACATAATAACATAGCCGATAAGCGCACAAACACCAATACAGCCAAGCATAACACAAACGAGGAATACTATCAAAGCGGTAGTAAGAATTTTTTTGGTCTTTGTCTTTTTAGAAGACTTTTTTGTTTTACCTTTAAAATCAGGCGTTTCAGCTTCGTCATCAGCGACAGTATCAAAAAAGCTGTTCAAATCAAGCACATCAGAATCTGTGCTGGAAAGATCAACTTCATCCGATTTCTCTTCGTTATTAGTGCCGTTGTCCTCAGGTTGACCAAAGAGATTTGTATATTCTTCATCAAAATTTCGATTGTACAAGCATTACACCCCACAATACATTTTTTCCCATTATAGCATATTTATCGCAAAAGTGGGTAACAATTTTTTTACAATTATATAAATTATTTGTTAAGGAGTATAAAATGCTTAAAAATTTTACCCCAAAAGCTTTAGGTTTGGCGATATTTTCAGTTATAATTGTTGTAACTCTTATACTAAGACCGATAACATCAGATGACAACAAAAAAGAAAACAGCAGTATTACTTTAGGTGTGTACAAAATTATTGCCGACGAAGACTCCGTTTGCCTCACACTAAACGGCAAGATAGTTAAACATTACGATATAGATCTATCGGTACTACCCCCTGAGGATACTGCAAATCTGCTAAAAGGAATTACGGTACAGTCGCCCGAAGAAGCAGACAGAATCATAGAAGACTTCGACGGATAATACTGTAAACTTGACAATTTAATTTTTGTTTTATATAATATGGAAGTACCAAACTTAGGAGGGATTTAGTTGGAAAAAGATGCAATATCTGTAGGTGTAGGCAGAGGCGGTTTAAAAAGCACCGCAGAAATCAAAATTCTTGTTTTATACCTCCTTATGAATGTTGACGAACCTGTTCCATCAAACCAGATTGCCGATCTACTTCATTTAGAGGGTATCGCCAATACATTTGAAGTTAACGAAGCTTTTTATCAGTTGTTTAAAAACGAGCTTATCGACGAAGTGCAGGACACAAAGGAAACCTATGTAATCAATGATAAGGGACACGATGTCGGACAGACACTACAGTCTTCCGTTCCCTTTACAGTTCGGGAAAAGTCTCTTAAACTACTGAGAAAAATGCTACAGCGTAATCGTCATATGAAAGAGACGGACATAGTTATTTCTCACGAGAAAGACGGTACGATTAAGGTAACCTGCTCTGCGATAGAGAAAGGTGCGGTTATTATGAGCTTTTCACTGCAGGCTGCTGATGATGCACAGGCTATCAGAATCAGAGAAAACTATCTTGACGACCCCGCTCTTGTTTACAGAACGCTTATTGATATGCTTACAAAATAATACACTGTTAAGTCCCGGACAATTAAACGGTTGTCTGGGATTTTTTATTCCTATATTGGTGTCTTTTTTCTACAAAAGTTGACAAAGCTCGTGAAAAAATATATAATTATAACAAATAAGGCAACCGCAAGGTTTGCGGTTGCCTGAAACTATGGAGCTAGAGATGGGACTCGAACCCACGACCGACTGATTACGAATCAGTTACTCTACCACCTGAGCCACTCTAGCAGATAGCCATAAAATTATAACAACTTATTAAAATGTTGTCAAGCATAAAGTATTTTTTAGGTGATAATATGTTTTCTAACGATCCCGAACAGATAAGAGACCGAATTCGCGATTACCGAAAATTAAAAAAAGTTACCCAGCAAGACCTTGCCGACTATATTGGTATGAAGAGGGGCGCCTTCAGAAACCGTGAAGCCGAGGGAAATTTTGCTTGGGAAGATATTGAGCTTATTGCAGAATTTTTTGAAACTTCCCCCTACTTTTTACAGTATGGTGCCGAAGAAGACGATTTACATGCACTTGCAAAAATGCTGAAAATGAGATGTAGCTTAAGGCAGCCCGAGTTCACCATTTTCGGAGATTTAAACAAACAAATAGAGATGAACAACCTATATCTCAGTTTCATAAGCCTCCGTTCTGAAGACCAAAAACGTATTGAAAGATTTATAGATACAAATAACTACTAACATAAAATCCGCACAGACTGTGCGGATTTTAACTATTTATACGGTTTCATATCTGAGTTGTACAGCATCGTTCTAATTATTGAAAACGCAGGTAACTGCTCACCTGTAGCAGAAACAAAGGTGTCAAAAAGCAGTTTAGGATTAAGATTATTACTTCCGCCTGCAGCAAGAATAAGTTTTACCGTTTTGTTTTGAACAGCAAAGCTATGAATATATTCCTTTAAATTAACGGTTTTATATCCGCCCTTTTTTGTTCTTTTTTCAGCTTCAATAACCTCATCCGACAAAAATTTAATAAGGCTATCTTTGGGAATAGACTCTTCAAACTCCACACAGAACTCAGCATAAGCTATATCCCCCGCTTTCATTACGGGATCTGCACAAGACAGTATCTCAATCCCCTGAGGCATCAAAGGTTTAAGTGAGTCATATACACTTTTATTAGGATATTCATCAACATCAAGGCGGATGTCCATCACTTCATAGGTGCTTTCAAAACCCAGTGACAGCGGCAATGCAAAGGTAATATACGGATGAGGATTAAAGCCTTCGGAATACCATACGGGAATTCCCGACATACGCACCATACGTATCATAAAACGGTTAAGGTCGAGGTGTGATATAAATTTCATATTCCCGTCTTTCTTAAAAAACACTCTAACGCTTCTCATAGCACACACCCTCTCCAAAGCAGGCCGCACCGCAACCCGCACATTCCTGACGGCAATTTTTTGTAGTAACAGCCTTATGAGCTAACTCATTTTCCTTTATAAGGAAGCCTTTTGAAACACCATAATCGATATGATCCCAAGGTAAGGTCTCGTAATATTCACGTTTTCTTGAAGCATAAAAAGCTGTATCTAAACCACATTCATTAAATGCTTCAAGCCATTTATCAAACTGGAAACACTCGTCCCAACCATCAAAACGAAGACCTTTCTTATGTGCACGATACAGCACATCACAAAGTCTTCGGTCTCCGCGGGCAAACACGCCTTCTAAAAGGCTCGTATAGCTTTGATGATAGCTTACCGTAATTTTTTTGGTTCTGACACTTTTAAGCAGATGCTGCTGCTTTTCAGGTATCTCCTCAAGCTGTGCCTGTGGCTCAAACTGAAATGGTGTAAAGGGCTTCGGTACAAAGGTAGCTACACTTATAGAAACATTTACGGGCTTTCCTTTTTTCCTTGTAGGGTTGCTATAGTATTCATCAACGACCTTTTGCGCAAGATTTGCAATTCCTTCAAGATCTTCGTTTGTTTCGGTAGGAAGACCCAGCATAAAATAGAGCTTAACAGCGGTATAGCCCGATTCAAAAGCCATTTTACAGGTTGAAATTATCTCGTCCTCAGTTATATTTTTGTTGATAACATCACGCAAACGCTGAGTCCCTGCCTCAGGGGCAAAGGTAAGACTGCTTTTTCTCACAGACTGAATTTTTTCGAGAAGTTCTTTGGGAAAATTGTCAATTCTGAGCGAAGGCAGAGCTATGCTTACCTTTTCTTTTTCGCTCCAAGAAAGCATTTTATTTAACAGCTCTTCTATCTGTCGGTAATCGCTGGTTGAAAGTGACGAAAGAGAAACCTCATCATATCCGCACAAGTCGCATAACGATTTAGCCTGCTTGTCAGCTACTTCCGCGCTCTTCTCACGAACAGGTCTGTAAATATATCCAGCCTGACAGAATCTGCAGCCTCTGATACAGCCTCTGAATATTTCCTGCACAGCTCTATCGTGAACTATTTCAATAAATGGAACGATAAACTTGTCGGGATAATGCACCTTATTAAGGTCCTTTATAATGCGTTTGCGAACAGTCTTAGGAGCATCAGCTTCCGAAAATACCGATTTTACAGTACCGTCCGAATTATATGTAACACTGTAAAGCGACGGCACATAAACTCCCTCTATTTTTGCTGCACGTCTGAGGAATTCGGCTTTTGTGTGACCTGCCGCTTTCATTTCCTTATACAGGTCAATAACCTCAAGATCAACCTCTTCGCCTTCACCTAAAAAGAAAATATCGATAAAATCGGCAAGAGGCTCGGGATTGCAGGCACAGGGTCCACCAGCAACCACAACGGGAGTTGACCAGTCAGGTCTCTCTGGGGTTTTGAGTGGTATATCAGCCAAATCAAGCATATTGAGAACGTTTGTGTAAGAAAGCTCATATTGCAGAGTAAAACCAACAAAATCGAAATCCCTTATTGCATCGTGGCTTTCAAGACCGTAAAGGGGTATATTGTTTTTGCGCATAACCTCTTCAAAATCAATCCAGGGGGCAAAAACCCTCTCGCACCATATATCGTCTCGTGAGTTGAACTGAGAATAAAGTATCTTCATTCCGAGATGAGACATACCTATTTCATAAGTATCGGGAAAGCAAAAAGCAAACCTCACATCTACTTTGTTTTTATCTTTAACTACACTGTTAAGCTCTCCGCCTGTGTATCTTCCAGGTTTTTGAACACTAAGCAGTAATTCTTCAAACTTCCTTTTATTCATAAGTGCTCCATATCTATTATTTTTATATAATAATACATTAAACGGCTTTATCTTTCAACAGTTTTTTAATAATTATGGGTGTTAGAAGATATATACAAAAAAGCAAGATACTGTAATTTACCGAAAGGCCGCTATAACTCACGAATAAAGATAAAATAACTAAGACTGTAACAACTGTGAGTACGGCCAGAATATTTTCAAGACATTTTGAAGAAACCACACCGCAAAGCAACGTTTTAACAATTGAACCACCGTCCAGTCCGCTTACGGGAAGCAGGTTGTATACGCAAAGCACAAGATTTATACCAAAATATGTATACGAGCCAATAAAAAAAGCTATTATTGCTAACAAAAAATTACATAGCGGTCCTACGATTATTGCGGCGATTTTTTTTAATCTTGTAAGAGTAATATCCGAATATTTAACACCGATTGCTCCTATAAGCAGCTGCACTTCTTCAATTTTACATCCAAAGCTGACAAGTGCTAAAATATGCGCAGCTTCGTGCAAAGTCATAGAAAGCAAAGTAGGAATATACATCTGCGTTTTATCTATTGCTACAAATATTGCAACCGAGCAGACAAAAAAATAACTTATAGTGCAAGGAATACCGCAAAGAGTAAATCTCACACCTATTCCCCGCTATAAACAAGAGATGTGCTGACATCGTATGTTGAATACTGTGTATAAATATCTTTTAGCTTTTCAAAATTTGTATTATCAAAAAAGCGCACCCCTGTTAAAAATATTATGAACAGTATTATAAACACGCACTGTATAACAAGTAATGTGATGTACTTCTTTGCAAACTCCATATCTATCACTCCCACATAATTTTTATTGTAAAAAAATCAATTATATGATAAATTAGATATAAATAACACTTAGGAGTAACTATGCCATATTTACCTATTACCAAAGAAGAAATGAAAGCCTACGGCTTTGATACACCCGATATAGTAATCGTAAGCGGTGATGCTTATGTGGACCACCCAAGCTTTGGAACTGCCATAATCTCACGCGTACTGTATGCAGCAGGTTTTAATGTCTGCATTATTCCGCAGCCCAAAAGTGATGAGGACTTTTTAAGGTTCGGCAGACCAAGACTAGCTTTCTTTGTTAACGGTGGTAACATAGACTCTATGGTCGCGCATTATACTGCAGCCAAAAAGAAACGCAGTGACGATGCCTATACACCCGGCGGTAAAGCTGGTGCGCGTCCTAACCGCGCTACTATTGTTTACTGTAAAAAAATACGCAAGTTTTTTGGCGATGTTCCCATAGCTATAGGCGGTGTAGAAGCCTCTCTAAGAAGATTTGCCCACTACGACTATTGGGATGACAAGGTCAGACCTTCAATACTTATCGACAGTGATGCTGATATACTTATGTTCGGTATGGGAGAGCGCCACGCAGTTGAGATTGCAAAAAGGCTTGACGCAGGCGAAAATATTAAGGAGCTTACCGATATTCTAGGCACCTGCTATAAAACAGAGGCTTCAAAATACGAGTGGCGTTCCTGCAGAGAATGTCCTTCCTACGATATTGTTAAAGAGCCGACAGAAAGCGGCAAAAAGCAGTATGCAATTTCCACCAAAATTCAACAAACCGAACACGATGCAGTTAGAGGAAAATCCATTATTCAAAAGCATGGCAATATGATAGTGGTACAAAATCCGCCTATGCCTCCCCTGACTACTGAAGAACTAGACCAAGTATACGAATTACCTTTTATGCGCAATTATCACCCGTCTTACGAAAAAATGGGCGGCGTTCCAGGTATTGCAGAGGTTAAATTCTCGATAGCTCATAACCGAGGTTGCTTTGGTGCTTGTAATTTTTGCTCCATTGCTTATCACCAAGGACGGCAAGTTGCGGTTCGCAGCCACGAATCGGTACTCAAAGAAGCCACAACAATTTCTCAAATGGAAGATTTTAAAGGCTATATTCACGATGTTGGCGGTCCAACGGCAAATTTCAGATTCCCTTCCTGTGAAAAACAGCTGAAAGCAGGACTTTGCCCTGAAAGAAAATGTCTTGCTCCAAAGCCTTGTCCAAATTTAACGGTTGACCATTCCGATTATCTTGAGCTTCTTAGAAAAATCAGAAAAATACCGAAAATTAAAAAGGTATTTATACGCTCGGGAATACGGTTTGATTATCTAATGGAAGACCAAAATGAGGATTTCTTCAAAGAGCTTGTTGCACATCACGTCAGCGGACAGCTAAAGGTAGCACCCGAACACTGTTCTGCACAGGTCTTGTCGGCTATGGGTAAACCCGAAATCGAGACATACCTAAGGTTCAAAAAGCGCTTTTTTGAGCTGACTAAAAGCATTGGAAAAGAGCAGTTTCTTGTCCCCTACCTGATGTCTTCTCATCCCGGAAGCACTATGAAGGATGCAATAGAGCTTTCTCTTTTCCTTAAAAAAGAAGGCCTTAGACCCGAGCAGGTGCAGGATTTTTATCCTACACCCGGAACAGTATCCACTTGTATGTATTACACAGGACTTGATCCATATACTATGAAGCCTATTTACACCGCTAAAACACCTGATGAAAAAGCTCAGCAGCGTGCTCTACTACAGTATTTTCTGCCCCAGAACCGCGAAATTGTTTTACGCACACTTAAAAAGTACGGCAGACATGACCTTATCGGTAACGGTAAAGACTGCCTGATTGCCGATAATCACAGCGGTAACGCAAAAGCCTCGACTAAATCAAATGTTACAAAAAAACGGTCGGTTATTCGTAATAAGCATAAACCTAAAAAGAGATAAAAAACCGCGTAGAGCTTCCTGTTCTACGCGCTTTTTAAATTAAAATACAGATTTTAGTTTATCTACTCTATCAGTCTTTTCCCAGGCAACATCAATATCCGTTCTACCCATATGACCGTAAGCAGAAAGCTCACGATAAGAGGTCTCACGAAGCTTTAAATCGCGGATGATGGCGGCGGGACGAAGGTCAAAGACCTTGCACACTGCCTTTGAAATCTCTTCATCCGAATATTTTCCTGTGCCGAATGTGTCGACCATTACAGATACGGGTTTTGCAACACCAATTGCATAAGCTAGCTGAATTTCACACTTTTTGGCAAGACCAGCAGCAACCACATTTTTAGCAACATATCGTGCAGCATATGCAGCCGAACGGTCAACCTTTGTGGGGTCTTTGCCTGAAAAGGCACCGCCGCCGTGACGGGCAACACCACCGTAGGTGTCGACAATTATTTTTCTGCCTGTCAGACCTGTGTCTCCTGCAGGTCCACCTACAACAAAACGTCCTGTAGGATTGATGAAAACCTTAAAATCATCGTTTTTAAACTGCTCAGGAATAACAGGCATTATAACCTCATTAAATATGTCTTCACGTAACTTTTCCAGGGAAATATCTGCAGAATGCTGAGAAGAAACAACAACGGTATCAAGACGAACAGGCCTATTATCCTCATACTCTATAGTTATCTGAGTTTTTCCGTCGGGCCTCAGATAAGGTAAAACACCAGACTTTCTTACCTCGGTAAGTCTTTTAGCCATTTTATGTGCAAGTGCCGCGGTCATAGGCATAAGCTCTGGCGTTTCGTCGCAGGCAAAACCGAACATCATACCCTGATCTCCTGCACCGAACTGATTAAGCTCATCATCCTGACCGTCCTTGAGCTCCAAGGAACGATCTACGCCCATAGCAATATCGGGAGACTGTTTGTCGAGCATTATATTAACCTTACAGGTATTGCCGTCAAAATAATCATCCTCAGATTTATATCCGATATCGCATACAACTTCGCGTATTATACTCTCAATATCCACAACAGCTTTGGTTGTTATCTCGCCCATTACGGTAACAATTCCCGTACTGGCAAAGGTTTCGCAAGCCACGCGGGACATACTGTCCTGTTCTAGCATAGCGTCAAGTATTGCGTCTGAAACACGGTCACAAACCTTATCGGGATGCCCCTCTGTAACAGATTCAGATGTGAAAAGAAATTTAGACATAATTACCTCCGTAAATCTCATAAAAAAACCTCGCCCAAGGACGAGGTTTAAATGCCTCATCTATCAGGATTTAGCACCTTGAACTTAAAGTCAGGTTGCCGGGCTTCACAGGGCCTGTCCCTCCACCGCTCTTGATAAGGTAATATTAAGTTTATCAGCAGACTATATTATATCAAGCATATCGAACTTTGTCAAGATTTGTGTTATGAGTTTTTAACTTCGATACCAAGCATAAGCATAACGGCAACTGCAACAACTATAAGAAGTACTGAAACAACAGTAAGCACAACCGACTTTTTGTTGAATTTATATGCTGCATTATCAGATGTTTTGACAAACCCCGTTTTTCTGAGTGCAGTTGTGAATGGTTTATACACAAGAAGCATAATAGAAGCATTCATAATAGATTTAAACAGATTAAAAGGAAGCAACACTGTAGGAAGCATATCAATGACAGCCTGTGTAGGCATTTTAAAATAAAGCGGAGTTATGAAAATATTTGCTGTAAGCATTATTGCTGTTACACAGATAACCGTAAGGGTGGCAGCAATAATTGCTCCCGAAAAACTGCGTCTGAACTTATAAACCAGTCCGCAAACCAGCGCAAAGGTACCGCTTGATAGAATATTCATTACAAGTCCGTAAATGCCTGTTGTACTAATAGTAAAAAACTCTATTAAAGCAACGGTTACAACTGAAATGAGTCCGTAAACAGGACCATACAAAAGTGCTATTACCGACAGAACGGCATCCTTTAAGTCGAGGGACAAGAATCCTCCAACCTTAAACATTGATGTCAAAAATGTGACTAAAAAAGCTACCGCTACCAGCATTGCAGAGACTGCAATTTTTTTCGTGTTTTCTTGTTTCATAATTTTTTCCTCCAAAAGATATACTGTTTCGGAAAGAAAAAGCCCCCAAGGATAATAAGTCCTTGGGGTATACTTACTGTGTATAATACTTTCTCTTCTTTCATCCGGACTATACCGTCGGCTTTGGAATTTCACCAAATCTGCCATTTAGGCTTGCGGGCTGTACCGCCGGTGAGGAATTGCACCTCGCCCCGAAGACATATTTATTATACACTCTGTAAACTTATGTGTCAAGAATATTATGCTACACGGATGCGAAGGCGAATTTTATCTGCAATCATAGCAATAAACTCGCTGTTTGTAGGTTTACCGCGATCATTATTGATTGTATATCCAAAGTATGCATTAAGTACGTCAAGGTCTCCCCTGTCCCATGCAACCTCAATTGCGTGGCGAATTGCCCTCTCTACTCTTGAAGAGGTTGTTGAGAATTTCTTTGCGACGGTTGGATATAGAATTTTCGTCACAGAATTTATTGCTTCCTCATTTTTTATAGAAAGCATTATAGACTCTCTGAGATAGTGATATCCCTTAATATGTGCAGGTACGCCTATCTGGTGAATAATTTCGGTTATCATAAGCTCAAGATCGTGGTCACTTATAACACCATCTTTGGTAGGAATTGGATGAAGGTCTGTTTTCCAACCCGAAAACTTAATTATTCTCTCTGCTAACATACCAAAATCAATAGGTTTAATAAAGAAATAAGCTGCTCCTGCTCTTAATACCTCTGTTTCGAGATGATGATTATCGATAGCAGAAAATGCCATCACCATAGGTCTCTCCTTTTCATTTATATCTTTTATAGCTGACAGAACACCTATGATGTCAAGGTTGGGCATAAATATATCTGCCAAAACTACATTTGGTTTTAATGTGCGAAGTTTTTCGAGAAGTTTAATTCCGTCTTTCTCGCATAGGCTTACGCTCATACCATAGCTTGACAGCACCTTTTGACAGTGGACACCAAATTCTGCAGAAGAATCTGCAATTAATACTTTTAAATTATTCATTTTTATTTCCTCCTTTTAGGTTTTCTACATTGTAGCACATTTTTCCAAGTTTTTCAAGTGTAAATATTTCTTATTTTGACATTGTGCGTTATTTACAGTATTAATAAATTGGTTTTTTGGTCGTTTTATAGGAAAAACAGCGATGAAAAACCTTATATTAAGTCAAATATAGGCATAAATTCATAAAAAAACTGTAAAAATCGCAAAAAAAAAATTTGTAGAAAAATCTACAAATCTTTAAACTGAAGATTGTATTCAGTCGTTAAAAATGATATAATACCTTTCGTTCCAGCATTTAGGAAAAGGCAGTGTTAAGGGATAAATCATACTAAAAATGAAGCAATTGGAGTAGAGCAATGAGTTTTACAAAATGGGTAAACGGATGGGGTCTTGGTGTTGCATATCCACCACTTACAGAGGCGCAATGGACTAAAGACACTACAGTCAGATATGTGCTTATAAACAGTCTCGATGCCGGTGCGGTACGTCTTAAATTTACTAACCGCTTCGGTGAACATCCTGCAACACTTACCGAGGTGACTGTAGCCATTTCAGCCGACGGAAAATGTGCTGTTAAAAAGGAAAGTATAACAAATGTTACTTTCGGCGGCAGCACTACGGTAACAATTCCGCCTCACGGAGAAATAACCAGTGATGCTATACCGTTTAGTATTAAATCGGGAGAAAAAATTGCGGTCAGCATATATTTTGGCGAGTTTACCCAGATGAACACAGGCTTTACCTACGACAACACATTTATGGTGCGCAGATTTATTGAAGGTAACTGCACTAAGTCTGAGAATTTCGACAGCATGAAGATGTCTTTTTCTGCAGCATATAATTTCTTGTGGAGTGTTGATTTCCTCACCTATGAGGACAGCTACTCTATTGCCGCCTACGGCGATTCTATTACATCTCAAGAATGGGTTGATATATTAGCGAACAAGCTTATTGATGCGGGTATAAATAACCGAGCTATAGTACGAAGAGCGGTTAGTGGAAGCAGAATTTTCGGCTCCTACCCTGCCCTTTCCTATTTCCATTACGGAGAGGACGGTAAGACCCGTTTTAAACGAGAAATAATGCACGATGGAGTTGACGGGGTCATCATTCTTCACGGAATAAACGACATAATTCATCCCGACGGTAAAAATCCGATGCGACCTATGAGCAATATGCCTACAGCTGAACAACTTTCTGAAGGTATTAAATGGTATATCGATAAAGCTAAAGAGCTTGGATACAGAACATATGTAGGCACACTGTTGCCTATTAAAGATTGGCGCACCTACGATGTGCCGCGTGACAACATCAGAATTGCATTTAACAATTGGATAAGAACGCAAACTCTTTCAGATGGCTTTATAGACTTCGAAAAAGCAGTTATCAGTGCATCTGACCCGAGAGCATTTGACCCTGCTTGTAACCGCGGAGATAATCTGCACGCAAGTGTTGAAGGCTACCGCCGAATGTCAGAGGCTGTTGATATGTCAATATTCAAATAGCAAACAAACCGCACTGTATGGGCGAGCCCCTACAGTGCGGTTTGTTTAGATAACCTTTTTTAACCAGAACGGTAATACTATGATTCCGAGAAGAGTGCCTACTCCATATGACAAATGAAGGAAAAGAAAAATAAATGGCAATAAAATATTTGTTATTCTTGGTTTTTTTACTGTTTCGATTGCTGTAATAACAAAAACGAGTGCCGCGTACATAGACCACATCAAGATGCTGAGAAATGGATATCCAAAGACAGATAAAAGTGATGTGAGGATAATCCCAATAACAAATAAAAACGGTACAAAGTGAAATATCGAAAAGCATTTTGGCGATACGCCAAGGGTTTTACCTATCCAGTAACCGTTGAGATACTTTTGCTTTAGCATTTTAGAAAGCGTACTGCGTGTATGCTGATAAAAAACTATATCGGGACTGTAACAAAGCTTTACGCCTGCCTGTCTCATACGGTAGGTCATATCGTTATCCTCAGAACGGGGTAAAAGCTCGTTATATCTGCCGACCTTGTCATATACCTCTCTGCGGTACATTCCACAGAAAAGTGATTTTGTATACATTTTCTTTTCGCTGTGTCTGTAAGGAGCAATACTGCTGCCAAACATCGACTGTTCTGCTGTGAGAAGGGTCTCTTTAAAGGGGGTGGAACCGTCAATAATATTCGGTCTTCTTCCTCCCGATGCCATCTCCCCGCTCATTAAAACCTCAACATTTTTACGTATAAAATCAGATGGCATAGAGGCGTGAGCATCGATACGAAGGAGTGCTTCTCCCGTATAATTATCAAGGGCAACATTATGTCCGCAGGGTATAGACTTTCTTTCGTTTTCAAGCACCTTTACACATGCAAAACCATTGTCTTCACTTGCAAAGGATTCCATAATACTACGGGTACTATCGGTAGACATACTGTCAATAAGCAAGACCTCTATCTTACCGTGACAGTAATCCTGCTCCTTTAAATCGCTGAGAAGCCTCGGTAAAGACGCCTCTTCGTTATATGCAACTATCGCAAAAGAAACGAACATAATGCTCTCCTAAAAGTTTTTAATAATTATAACACAAACAAAAAAAACTTCAAAGTAAAATATTGACTGTTGATTCACATATCTTTATAATATATGAAAACGGAGGTATAAACTATGGCTATTGAAAAGGTTAAAGAATATTTTAAAGAGCTTGGAATTGAAGACAGAATTTTAGAATTCGAGGTGTCAAGTGCTACAGTAGCGCTTGCCGCAGAAGCCTTGGGCTGCGAAGGCGCCAGAATTGCAAAAACACTTTCTTTTAAGACAGATGAGGGTTGTGTGCTTATTGTAGCAGCCGGTGATGCCAAGGTGGACAACGGCAAATTCAAAGCCCTTTTCGGCACTAAAGCTAAGATGCCTTCAGGTGATGAGGTTGAAGAACTTTGCGGACACGCTATAGGCGGTGTTTGTCCCTTTGCAGTAAAGGACGGTGTAAAGGTTTATCTTGACAAATCCCTTACCCGTTTCGAAACGGTCTTCCCTGCCTGCGGAAGTAGTAACAGCGCTATTGAAATGACGATAGAAGAACTTGAAAAATACAGTAACTGTGTGGAATTTATCGACGTATGTAAAGATTGGCAATAAAGAATGAGCAGAGAGTGTTTTTTACTCTCTGCTCATTTTTAAATAATCATCTTCGGGAACTCTGAAATAAAGGGCTGTGTTTTCATACACAATGCCTGCTAGCCAATCGTTTATACAGTTGCCGTCAATTCTCCACTGCCAGTTTCCTCCAACGGTAGAGGGTATATTTATCCTTGCTTCTGCGCCAAGACCGATAATATCCTGCATAGTGAGTATACATATCTCCCCAACAGACATAAGTCCTGCCCTCATCATAGCCCAGTTGATACCCTCCTGCTCGTCTACATGGAGGTATTTTTTTGCCATACTCAGGTCTTCTTTTTCGGCAGACTGAGCCCACCCGAGGATGGTATCATTATCATGAGTGCCTGTATAAACCACGCAGTTTTTGTTGTAATTATGGGGTAGATAACCACTGTCAACATCGGCGGTAAATCCAAACTGAAGCACTTTCATTCCCGGAAAGCCAGATTTCTTAAGCATTTCGTGCACTTCGGGGGTAAGGAAGCCCAAATCTTCTGCTATAATAGGGAGATTATCACCGAATTCTTTTTTAATCTCGTTAAAAAGTGCCATATTAGGACCTTTAAGCCACTTTCCGCCCTTTGCAGTTTTATCACCGTAGGGTATTGCCCAGTAAGCCTCGAAACCTCTGAAATGATCGATTCGCACCATATCATAAAGTTTAAGAGCATAGCCGAGTCTGCGTTTCCACCATCCGAAATTATCCTTCTTCATATAACTCCAGTTATATAGAGGGTTACCCCACAGCTGACCGTCTTCAGAAAAAGCATCAGGCGGACAACCTGCTACAGCTTTAGGTTTTAGCTCACTATCAAGCTGAAACTGCTCAGGCTCCGACCATACATCGGCAGAATCATAAGCAACATATATGGGTATATCCCCTATTATTCCTATACCGTTTTTATTTGCGTATGCTTTAAGCCTAAACCACTGCTTTGAAAAAATATACTGAACGAAATGGTAAAATTCGGTTACATCCTTATGCTCAGTCTTAACGCTTACAATAGTCTGAGCATCTCTGACTCTTAGCTTTTCTTCCCATTCTTCCCAAGCAATATCACTATGACTGTTTTTAAGTGCCATAAAAAGCGCATATTCATCGAGCCAGAAGGCATTTTCCTCGCAGAAGGTTCTGTATTCCTTATGAGGACTGAACCTTTTAAAAGCAATTTTAAGGAGCTTATTTCTGTTTTCGTAGAGCTTACCGTAGTCTATAGTACTATTATCGCTGCCAAAGTCAAAGGAAAGGAACTCATCTTCCGTGAGCAGACCGTCTTCAATAAGAAACTCGGGATCGATAAAATATGTGTTGCCTGCGTAAGAAGAAAAGGACTGATAGGGCGAGTCCCCGTAGTTTGTTGGATTAAGCGGCAGTATCTGCCACCAAGACTGACCCGATTTCTTAAGAAAGTCTACAAAACGGTAGGCTTCCTTGCCAAGTGTTCCGATACCGCCTCGAGAAGGCAGAGAAAATATCGGCATAAGTATTCCGCTGGTTCTCATAAAAATCTCCGTTCTTTTGTATGTACGGTGCAGTTTAACCCTTAACTGCACCCGAAAGCACACCTTTGATTATATGCTTCTGACTTATAAAATAAACAATAATTATCGGTAGCAGACAAAGTATTATAAGCGCCATTGTTGCTCCGTAATCTACCTGACCGTAACTGCCCTGAAGGTATTGTATCTGTATCGGAATGGTTCTGTATTCCCGTTTATCAAGCACGAGATATGGCAGTAAATAGTCATTCCATACCCACATTGTCTGCAAAATACCTACCGAAATATATGTCGACTTCAGTATAGGGGCTACTACATGAAAAAAGGTTTGCAGTGTGTTGCAGCCGTCTATTGTTGCTGCTTCCTCAACCTCTAAAGGAATACTCTTTATAAATCCGCTGAACAGAAACACTGCAAGTCCTGCACCGAAACCTAAATATATTATAGGGATAGTAAGAGGCGTGTCAAGTTCCAATCTGTCGGCCGTCTTTGAGAGGGTGAACATAACCATCTGAAAGGGCACTACCATTGAAAAAATGCAAAGATAATATATAATTCTGCAAAAAATACTGTTGACCCTGTTTATATACCAAGCCGACATAGATGTGCAAATAAGAATCAGTGCAACAGAAAGCACTGTTATTATAAGGCTGAACAGCATTGCATAATAAAAGGGATAATTACCGTGGGCTATTCCCCTGATATAGTTGGACAAACCTGCAAAATCGCCTTTATCGGGCAGAGAAAACAGTGATGTTTTTATAGAATCGTTATCCTTGAAGGAATTATACAGCACTATAAAAACAGGAGATACCCAAGCTACAGACAAAAGAGAAAAAACTACAGTCAGTATTCCTTTTTTTAGTTTTTCCTGCTTTGAGCCGCTTTTTATCATTATACCTCAACCTCCTTACTTCTTGTAAGGTAAAGCTGAGACAGAGATATTATGACTACAGCAATAAAGAATATTACTGCCTTTGCCTGACCTACGCCCATATTTGTTGTGCTTTCATAAAAGGAATTATAAATATTAAGCGCCAACATTTCTGTTTCATTATAAGGCTTTCCCGCTGTTAATGCAAGGTTTTGATCAAAAAGTTTAAATCCGTTTGTAAGCGTCAGAAAGGTACATATAGTTATTGAGGGCATAACAGCAGGTAATGTGATATGTCTTAGAAGCTGAAAACTGCCTGCCCCGTCGATTTTTGCCGCCTCAATTAACTCACTGGGTACATTTTGCAGACCTGCAATGTAAATTATCATCATATAACCTATCTGCTGCCAACTGACAAGAATCACAAGACCCCAAAAACCGTAGGTAGAATTAAGAGCAAGTGCCGAGTCTAAATACCTCATAATTACTCCGTCTAGAATTATCTTCCAAAGATAACCCAGCACTATTCCACCGATAAGATTTGGAATGAAGAAAACTGTTCTGAAAATGTTGGAGCCTTTTATTCCCTTTGTAAGGAAAAAAGCTATTGTAAACGCCAATATATTGATTATAACAACAGAAACAACCGTAAATACCAGAGTAAATATAAAGGATGATATAAAACTGCTGTCACTTATAGCTTTGCTGTAGTTTTCAAATCCAACAAAGGTAGTTTTACTGAGGGTTCTGAACCTGAAAAAAGAAAGATAAATTCCCCAGATGAAAGGCCAGACAAATCCAATTATAAATGCAATTACAGTAGGAAGTAGAAAAATCGGTGCATATCGCTTTGTCGCCCGAAGCTGATTAGAATTAAGTATTGCAGAGTGATTTACTGTTTTCACCCGTCACCGTCCTCCTTGGTGCTGAAAATCAGGATGCGGATTTATGTCCGCACCCCGAACAAAAAATTTTATTGCTTAGAAGCTTTATATTGCTTCGCCCAACCGTCAACAAAGGCTTTTCTTACATCCTCCCACGCACCTGTACCTGCTGTGTAGGCGGCAAGAGCATCTACAAAATCGTTTCTCCACGCTTCGACATTTGGAGTAGTTGAAAATGCCCAGGTAACAGAATATTTTCCGTCTTCAACATAGTCGGTCATAATCTCACTTAAAACATTATCTACAGACTCTGCCTCCTTAAACGGAGCTGAAAAGCCCATATCTTCTGCCAGACTCTCTGTGCCTTTATCCGAGGTGACGACCCACTCTAAAAAATCAAGAGTTGCCTGTCTGTCTTCTTTCGTTGCCTCAGAATTCACCGCCCAATAGTTTTCGGTTCCGCTGCAGAGACCCTGATTTTCTTCGCTTACTCCGATATATATCGGTAAAAATCCAATATTTTCGTCGCCAATACTTTTTATCGAATCGTATTCCCAAGTACCGTTTTGATAGAAAACCGCTTTCCCTGCTTTAAATTCTGCCGCTGCATCGTTTTGATCGCTGGTAACTGTTTTGGGGTCTATAGTTGCATTATTTATATAAAGATCCCATATATTTTTAAAGTTTTCAAGGTAGGTGCCTTTAACCTCAGAAGGCTGTCCGCTTATATCTCTGTCCTCAAACTCATAGAAAAGTGGCATATTCACAAGATGTCCTGCAAAACGCCAATTTGAGGATGAGGCAAGTCCCGAAGAAGTAAATGCTGAGAAACCAAGTTCCTGTTTTCTTGCTGTAATGTCCTCAGCAACCCTCTTTAAATCTGCAAAAGACTTTATATCGTCTATACTGTAGCCTGCCCTACTGAGCAAATTTTTATTAGTAATAAGCCCATACGCCTCATAGACGTAAGCCACCGCTAAAACCCTACCGTCATCGGTGAGCGCAAACTCATCGGACACAAGCTGGTTATAAACCGCCGAACCGCGAAGATCAAGACAGTAATCCTTCCAGGACTGCAGACCTACAGGTCCGTTTATCTGGAAAAGTGTTGGAGCCTCATCCTTATCTATTTCTGCTAAAAGTGTCTGTTCGTACGTACCCTGCGCTGCAGTAACAACTTTAACTTCCACACCTGTTTCTCTTGTATACTCTGATGCAAGGCTTTGCCAAGCACTATCCTGCTCGGGCTTGAAATTAAGAAAATATACCGAGCCCTTGTCTGCTGTTCTACCGCATCCGCAAAGTCCTAAGAACATACAAGCTGACAGAAATAATACTAATATTTTTTTCATATTATCCTCCTAAAAGTGATGCAAAAGCACCGTTTCAAGGATAGTATGCGCATTTTTGCGTAAAAAAACAGCACGAAGATTGTTTTTTCTTCGTGCTGAAAATTTTTTTATTTGAAACTGCTAATAGCCGCTGAAAAATATCAATATCGTTGTATATAATAGTAAAACCCTTGGACACTGCCAAGGGTTCTCTTTTACTGTTTAAGCGAAATGTTTTCTGCGGCGAGGTCTTCGATAACCTTGTCGGTAACCGCCTTTACCTCTTCGCCTGTAAGAGTTCGCTCGGGGTGAGCAAAAAGAATGCGGACAGTAATTGACTTACCTGTTTCGTCGGTATAGGTGTCAACTACCTTAACATCTTTGATAAGACTACATTTTTGATCCTCAATAGCCTTTGCTATAGGCGCAAAGGTGTTTGACACGAAGGACAAGTCTATTTCCATTTCAGGGAAACGGCTGGGCTCAGCATACTTGATGCTTGCATTATCGATTTCAGCAAAAACTTTAAAATCAATCTCTGCATATACAATAGATGCCTTTTTGTCTATCTTCTTTGATACCGTGGGATGTACTATGCCTATTTCGCCGACAGCCTTACCGTCACAAATAATAGTGTTTAGATTGCGCAGATGCTGATAAGCCTTGGTTGCTTCCTTTTTCTCGAAGGAAAGGCCTTTGTGCTTGATATCGTCAGCAATCACGGCGAGCATATCACGAAGCTCAAAATACAGGGTCTCAACAGATTTTGTCTTGCTGAAGAGAGTTATGACAAGCTTCTTATTTTCAACACAGAGGTTATTCTCGTCAACTCCGTCAATAACTCGTCCAATCTCAAAAACACCGAAGTCGGTAGCATAGGCAGTGTTATATTTAACCTGACAAAGCTGAGTGGGAACAATAGATTTGCGGATAGTTTCAATATTGGGGTTAACAGCACCTATAAGCTTGATATTATCCTCGACCTCAATGCCTAAAGCCTTGTATTCGTCATAGTACTGCCATACATAGGAATGAAGCTCGTGCATAGAATAACGCTTAACAAGTATATCCTTTACTTTGTCTTCAACAGTTTTTACAACATCAGGACGGACAGGAGCAATGGGGGCAGATGCGGTGTGTATCTCAAAATTATCGTAACCGTAAATACGGGTAATTTCTTCGATAACGTCAGCCTTCATTGTTACATCCTTTGTGGCACGCCAGCTTGGAACGATAACGCTGAAATCATCACCTGTAAGATTTACTTCAAATCCTAATGACTCGAGAGTCTTGACAATAGTATCATTAGAAATTTCAATTCCCGTATAACGGTTGACAAATGCCTTATTGAAATCGAGATTGACGGTGTCATATTTGAAAGCATATTCGTCGGTCAGAGAGGAAACCACCTTAACACCGCTATCAATATCGGTTAGGAGCTTAACAAAACGTGCAATTGCAGGAACGGTAAGCTCGGGGTCAAGGCATTTTTCATATCTCTGCGAAGCATCGGTTCTGTGAGCAAGACGAACGGTAGACTTACGGATAGAAACGGCGTCGAAGGTAGCCGACTCAAGGGTTAATGTAGTGGTATCTTCAACAATTTCAGAATCAAGTCCGCCCATAATACCTGCAATAGCAACGGGGGTGTTATCGTTGCATATCATAAGGGTATTTTCGTCGATATTACGCTCTACTCCGTCGAGGGTCTGAAACTTAAAAGGCTCTGCAAAACGCTTTATGCGAAGCTTTTCAACCTTTCTGGAATCAAACGCGTGCATTGGCTGACCCATTTCGACCATAAGGTAGTTTGTAAGGTCGGCAAGTAGATTGATACCTCTCATTCCGCAGTAGAAAAGGCGTATACGCATATTAACAGGGCTGACGTTTTTAGTAATATTTTCAACCTGCATACAGGAATAACGCTGACAGAGAGGATCCTCTATCTTCATATCTACCTTGGGTAAATCGTTATAAGCCGAGAGATCGACAGTTTGGAGAGGCTTTAAGGGTCTGTCTGCAAGGGCGGCAAACTCACGGGCTATTCCATAATGACCCCAAAGGTCGGGACGGTTGGTAAGAGACTTGTTATCAACCTCAAAGATTATATCGTCAATTTCGTACAGTTCTTTTATATCAGTACCGTTTGCTACGTCCTCGATTATGTCCATAATACCTGAATTATCATCGGAAATACCGAGCTCTTTCTCGGAGCAGCACATACCGAAGGAATCAAAGCCTGCAAGAGGTCTGGGAGCGATGGTAATCTCCCCTATTTTAGCACCGACTTTAGCAAAGGCGGTCTTCATACCAACACGGACATTGGGAGCACCGCAAACAACGTCGGTTAGCTTGCCGTCACCTGCATCGACCTTTAAAAGGTGAAGCTTTTTAGACTCGGGATGGTCTTCGACCGACTTAATCTCTGCAACAACAATTCCGCTGATGTCAGAACCCTTCATAAATATCTCATTTTCAACCTCTGCGGTAGAAAGTGAGAACTGATTTATAAGTTTAAGTTTATCCAGACCTGTAAAATCAACAAAGTCGGAAATCCAGTTCATTGAAAGTAACATATAGGCACTCTCCTTTCTTATTCGTCGTCGGTAAACTGCGAAAGGGTCTTAAGGCTTCCGCCGTTTAAATCACGAATATCTTTAACGCCGTATTTCATCATAGCAAGACGGGTAAGTCCGAGACCAAACGCAAATCCGTTATATTCTTCGGGGTCAATACCGCCTGCTTTGAGCACCTCGGGATGAATCATTCCGCAGGGACAAAGTTCAAGCCATCCGCTGTGTTTACAGGAAGGACAACCCTCGCCGCCACAGATTGCACAGCTTATATCAAGCTCAAATCCAGGTTCCACGAAGGGGAAAAATCCGGGACGAAGTCGAACCTTAACATCACGCCTGAACACCTCGGAAAGCATTGTTTTCATAAAGAAAATGAGGTTTGAAATGGAGATGTCTTTATCTACCATTACGCCCTCCATCTGAAAGAAGGTGTTTTCGTGACAGGCATCGGTAGCCTCGTTTCTAAAGCATCTGCCCGGGAAAATAGCCTTTATCGGACGGCCTTCGTTAAAGAGGGCATCCTTATACTTTTTATAGATGGCATTCTGCGCAGCGGAAGTATGGGATTTTAAAAGCTGACCGTTTTCGAGATAATAGGTATCCTGCATATCGCGGGCAGGATGATGCTTGGGAATATTTAAAGCCTCAAAGCACTCATAGTCGGTTACAACCTCGCTGTAGTCTTCAACATCAAATCCCATAGACTTGAATATTCTTTCGCACTCGCGCTGAACCAGGGTGATGGGGTGATAAGAACCGCGGGTAAGATCGGCAGGCATAGAAAGATCGAACTCAGGCATTGAGTTAATTTCCCTTTCGATTTCCTTTTCCTTAAGCTCAACCATTTTTGCGGCAATCTTTTCTGTTGCTTCGTTCTTAAGGATATTTACCTTCTGGCCAAAGTCCTTCTTTTCTTCTACCGAAAGGTCTTTCATTCCCTTTAAAAGGTCGGTGATGCTTCCCTTTTTACCAAGGTAAGAGACCCTTATGTTTTCAAGCTCTGTAGCATCGTTTACGGCTGCAAGCTCGGCTTCAAACTGCTGTTGCAGTTTTACTATTTGTTCGTTCATTATAAACCTCCATAAAAAAACGTCCCATACAAAGTATGAGACGAAAAAATTTCCGTGGTACCACTCAAATTGCGATAAAAAAACCGCCACTCTTATGCTTTAATGCAGCAACTACATCCCTTGTTTCCAAAGGCAACTCCCGAGGCGAAATTCGGCAAACAGGTCTTTGCGGCTTTCCACCAAACGCCGCTCTCTTTAAAAGAATTACTGTTGCTTACTAAAACTCGATCACAGTTTTTATATTCATTTACCGATATATTATACACAACCACATAGCATGTTGTCAAGGAGAATTTAACAGCAAAAGATACGGTGTTGACTTTTGAAGAAACAAATATATAATTTAAATATATGAAAGTCTGAGCTGATATACAAATACAGCAAGAAAATATCGGAACATACCACTTTTACCACAGATGATTTCAATATAAACATTATTTTAAGCAGGGTGATTTTATGAGTAGTAAAAAAATTATTCAGTTTGGAGAGGGTGGATTCTTGCGTGGATTTGCCGATTGGATGCTTGATATTGTAAATGAAAAAGCAGGTTTCGATTTTATGGTTACTGTGGTTCAGCCAATCGAGACAGGTTTATGCTCACTTCTCTCCGCTCAGAACTGCAAATACACCCACATATGCAGAGGAGTTGAAGGTGTTGAGGCAAGGCAGATTTCTGTAATTGAAAAATGCTTAGAGCCATATAAGCATTTTGATGAATATTTAAGTCTTGCAGATGACCCTGACTATCGCTTTATCATTTCAAACACCACCGAAGCGGGAATTGTGTTTGACGAAAACGATAAACTCGAAAACAAGCCTTGTAAATCCTTTCCGGGAAAAGTTACTCAGCTTCTTTTCAGGCGTTTTAAAAAAGGACTTGATGGATTTATATTTCTGCCTTGCGAACTTATCGACAGAAACGGAGATAAGCTGAAAGAATGCATTGTTAAAAGCGCTGAGAGTTGGTCGCTTGGCACAGATTTTATAAATTGGATAAAAAGCGAAAACATTTTCTGTAACACTCTTGTAGACAGAATAAACACAGGTTTTCCGAAAGATGAAAACATTGACCTTGGATATGAAGACAAGCTTCTCAACACATCAGAATACTTCCATTTATGGGTAATAGAGGGGTATAACGGTCTTTTTGACGAGTTACCCTTTGATAAATGCAGACTTAATGTAATTCTTACCGATAACCTTGAGCGCTATCGCACAAGAAAGGTGCGCATATTAAACGGAGCGCACACATCTCTTGTGCCATACGCTATGCTCTCGGGTTTTGATACGGTTAAATCCTGTATGGACGACGGGACTATGCTTTCGCATATAAAGCACTGTATTTACAATGAAATTATTCCTACTCTTGATTTGCCTAAAGATGAGCTTATCGATTATGCTGACAATGTACTAAGAAGATTTTCAAACCCATATATAAAGCATTATTTATCTTCAATTTCACTGAACTCGGTAAGCAAATTCAAGGTTAGAGTGCTTCCCTCTATACTTGAATATATTAAGCGCTTTAAAAAAACTCCCCAGACTCTCGTGTTCTCTTTCGCAAAGCTCATAGAATTTTACAAGACGGGGACTCCAACCGACCTACCAGAGGTTATAACTTTTATGAAGGCGGCCTCGGTAACCGATATACTTAAAAACACAAGCTTTTGGGATGATGATATGTCCTTACTTTATGATGAAGTGATAAAACATTTACCGGAGAATATCAGATGATAATAAATATTAACGATAATGTATATGTAAACACAGAAAACGGGCACAAATATGCAAGGCGGGATATTGCTGCGGACGAAAACATTATAAAATACGGTCAGCCTATCGGTCACGCCACACAGGATATAAAAAAGGATGAGCATGTGCATACGCAAAACCTGAAAACCAATCTCTCAGGAAGGTTCAGTTATGTTTTCTCGCCCGAAAACAATGTATATTCACCTAATCAAACCGACAGATGTTTTATGGGTTATCTTCGCAAAAACGGTGATGTAGGCATAAGAAATGACATCTGGATAATAAATACTGTCGGTTGCGTAAACAAAACAGCCGAAAAACTTGCTACTCTTACGGGTGCAAAATGCTTCACTCACCCATTTGGTTGCTCTCAGCTTGGCGATGACCAAAAAACAACCCAGCATATTTTAAAAGGACTCGTAAACCATCCTAACGCAGGCGGTGTATTGGTGCTTGGTCTTGGTTGTGAAAATAACAACATATGCGAATTTAAAAAGGTATTAGGCACCTGGGATGACAATAGAGTAAAGTTCCTAAATACTCAGGATGTCAGCGATGAAGTTGCAGTGGGTGTAAAACTGATACAAGAACTTAAAGATTATGCTAATAAAATTAAAAGAGAGCCTGTAACTATTTCAAAACTGAAAATAGGACTCAAATGTGGTGGAAGTGACGGTTTTTCGGGAATTACCGCAAATCCTTTACTGGGAAGATTTTGCGACAAATTTACAAGTTATGGCGGTAGCTGTGCACTTACAGAAGTGCCCGAAATGTTCGGCGCAGAGCATCTGCTTATGAAAAGGTGCGTGTCAAAAGAGGTTTTTGATAAAACCGTCAGTCTTATCAACGAATTTAAGACCTATTATGAAAACCACGGTCAGGTGATATACGAAAACCCATCCCCCGGAAACAAAGCAGGAGGGATAACCACGCTAGAAGAAAAGTCGCTGGGCTGTATTCAGAAGGGTGGCCTTTCGCCTGTTGTAGACGTACTCAACTACGGAGACACTTTATCAAAGTCGGGACTTTCACTGCTTAACGGACCCGGTAATGACATAGTAGCAGTTACAAATTTAGCAGCTGTGGGTGTTCATATGATTCTTTTTACCACAGGAAGAGGTACGCCTCTTGGCGGTCCTGTACCAACAGTAAAGGTGTCAACTAATAAGATTCTTACAAAAAGCAAGCCGCATTGGATTGATTTTGACTCATCACCCTGCTTAGACGGGTTTGACCTTTCGGATGACTTACTTGAATATGTAATATCTGTTGCCGAGGGCAAAAAGACTAAAAATGAAGAATACGGTTATGAGGAAATATCAATTTACAAAGACGGAGTGACATTATAAAGCTCAAAAAATAACAAATGCGTGAAGCTATTGCTTCACGCATTTTTATTATTTCGTTCCCGTAGAGCCGAAACCGCCTTCTCCTCTTTCAGTATCGTCGAGGGTATCGGTCTCCACAAAGTTTACGGTAAGATAGGGTGTAATAACGATTTGAGCCACCCTTTCCCCTGCTTCAATTTTTGCTACTTTATCCGAATGGTTGTGAAGAGAAACCATAATTTCTCCTCGATAATCCGAATCAATAACTCCAACCTTATTCGCAGGAGCAAGTCCACGCTTGGTTGCAATTCCGCTGCGGGCATAGATGAGACCCACATAGCCGTCAGGTATTTCCATAGCAATGCCTGTATGAACAAGCTTAGTCTCACCGGGAGCAAATGTGAGTTCTCCTTCAGATGAGTATAGGTCTGCGCCTGCTGCACAGGCAGAGCCGTAGGAAGGGATAGTTGCATTTTGGTTTAATTTTTTAATTTTAAGTTCAAGCATTTTAAAAACCCGTTGAGGTCCGTATTTCTATATGCTGCTACGCCCTCACCTTTCTTTAAAATTGTCTTTTATAAGCTTAAAAAGCTGTTTTGCTCGGTCATCATTGCCTGAGAGATGCAGATATCCGAACAGGGTTTCTACCCCCGTAGCCGAATGGTATTCACCAACACTTGCGTTTTTCGGTATTGAATTAACATGGGCGTTTCTGCCTCTTTTATAAACCGACAGTTCCTTTTCGGTGAGCTCTGATTCAATGATTTTGTAAGCCTGAGCCTGCGCTCCTGCCTTAACAAGCTTTACAGACTGTGAGTGAAGCTCACCCGACGGTCTGTTGACCTCTGCCAACATTTCACGAACGAGTAATCCGTAATAGGCATCGCCTACAAAGGCAAGTGTGGACGGACTTAAACTGTTTACATCCATATAAAACCCTCTTAAGATACGAATTCAAATTCAATATCGTAAACGCTTACAATATCTCCGTCTTCGACTCCTGCATTTATAAGCGCCTGAATAATTCCGCTTTGCTGGAGGGTTCTCTGGAAATACTGAAGAGATTCGTAATCGTCAGGGTTGACGGTCTCAAGTATTTTCTGTAGCCAAGGAGCATTACCTACAATGAAAACACCGTCAACCACATCAACCGTAAAGCTTCTGCGGTTAGATTCAACTATAAGCTCCTCTTCAGGTATTATATCGGGCTCATATATCTTTATTTCGGGAAGCTTTGCAAGTTCTGCCGCAACAAAGTTTATAAGCTCCTCAGTCCCCTCATTGATAGGAGCCATTATTGGGAAGAAGGCATATCCGTTTGCTTCAAAATACTGCCTTAGTTCCTCAACCTTTTCTTCATCTGTGAGGTCACATTTATTGCCGACAACTATCTGCGGACGCTGTGACAACTCCTCACTGAAAACCTTAAGTTCGTTATTTATTGTATTAAAATCTTCTATAGGGTCTCTTCCTTCACTGCCCGAGACATCTAACACATGAAGAAGCAGACGACATCTTTCTACGTGGCGCAAAAATTCGTGACCAAGACCTACACCCTCACCTGCGCCCTCTATAAGACCGGGAATATCTGCCATAACGAAGGATGAACCTTCGCCCATTCTAACAACACCGAGTACAGGGGTAAGTGTGGTGAAATGGTAATTAGCTATTTTGGGCTTAGCCTCACTGACGACTGAGACAAGAGTAGATTTTCCAACATTAGGAAAGCCGATAAGTCCAACATCTGCCAAGAGCTTCAGTTCAAGAGTAACATCAAGACATTCACCCGGATTTCCCGGCTTTGAAAAACGGGGAATCTGTCTGGTAGCGGTTGAAAAGTGCATATTGCCCCAACCGCCGTTACCGCCTTTTGCAATAACGACAGGCTCATCAGTGGAAATATCTGCAATTATTCTGCCAGTTTCAGCGTCTTTAACAAGAGTGCCTCTGGGCACCTTTATCACAAGACTTTTAGCACTTTTTCCTGTGCAACGGGAGGTGCCTCCGTTGGCACCGTTTTCTGCAACATATTTACGTTTGTACCTGAAATCGGCAAGGGTAGAAAGATTGTCGTCTACGGCAAAAACTATATCACCGCCACGTCCTCCGTCTCCACCGTCAGGGCCTCCTGCGGCAACATATTTCTCACGGTGAAAGGATACTGCACCGTTGCCTCCGTCACCTGCCTTAAGGTGTATTTTAGCAATATCTACAAACATAATGTCACCTCCGAATACTCTAAATGTAGAAAACAAGAAATAAAGCCCGGCAATGCCGAGCTTTAATAACCGATTTACTGTTCAACAGCGTAGATGCTTACCTGCTTACGGTCGCGGCCTACACGCTCGAACTTAACTTTACCGTCAATAAGAGCAAATAAAGTATCGTCGGAACCGATGCCGACATTGTTGCCCGGATGGATTTTAGTTCCTCTCTGACGAACGAGGATGTTACCTGCGAGAACAAACTGACCATCTGCGCGCTTTACGCCTAGACGCTTGGATTCACTGTCACGTCCGTTCTTGGTAGAACCCATACCTTTTTTATGGGCGAATAACTGAATGTTAATCTTTAACATAATTACACCTCCGAAATTACTTTAATGCAGTCTGGATACTGCTCACTTAACTGAAGCATATGAAGTTTGAAGCCTTTAAGAAGATTGCTGCATTCGTTTGATGCGGATGGAAAACTTACGGTCATTTCTCCGTCTCTTTCGCGAATTTTCGCTTTTACTCCTAATACATCGGTAATGGTATTAACGGTGAGATAAACCGCGGAAGATACCGACGCACACACAAGACGGCCGATTTCATCAAAAGCATCAGTTGTACAGTGTCCCTTCACGGAAAAACCGTTTTCGGACAAATTGACTATTGTCATAAAACTCGTTATACGATCTCAGCGATCTGTACTTTGGTGTAGGGCTGTCTGTGACCCATTTTGCGGGCACTACCCTTCTTGGGCTTGTAGGTGAAGACAGTGATCTTCTTACCCTTGCCGTTTTTAACTACGGTTCCCTTAACAGCGGCATCCTTAACATAGGGTTTACCAACCTTGAGGGCTGCAGTCTTTTTAACAGCAACAACCTTGTCAAAAACAACCTCAGTGTTTTCTTCAGCGTCGAGCTTCTCTACGTAGATGAAATCTCCTTCTTCTACACGGTACTGCTTTCCGCCAGTTTCAATAATAGCGTACATTCCTTTGGCACCTGCCTTAATATAAGTCTCGCTACAGAAGGCGTGCAAATGAGCGCAACTTTAAAAGCCTCCAATACGCGGCCTAACTATCTTACCATTTTACGACGGTTATGTCAAGTGTTTTTTTATATACTTTTTTAGCAAAAGAAGACGCTTCTTACGAAACGTCTTCTTTCACAACTATTAAATTATTCTGCAGTTTCGTCTGCAACAGACTCAGCTACAACAACCTCTTCTTCTGAAGCGGTTGCAACAACCTCGTTCTCGGTGCTTTCTTCTGCAGCTTCTTCCTTAACCTCGGGCTCGATAAGAGCGCGGATAGAAAGGCTTACACGCTTCTTATCAAAGTCGATTGCCGTAATCTTAGCATCAACCTCCTGACCGACAGTAAGCTCATCCTGAGGCTTAGCAATGTGCTTATCGGCAATCTGAGAGATGTGGATAAGTCCGTCAATACCGGGGATGATTCTTGCGAATGCGCCGTAGGTGGTCATACTAACGATAGTTACCTTAACAACATCGTCTACATTATAACCGTTTTGGAAAATGGTCCAAGGATTCTCTTCGTCCTTCTTGTAGCCGAGAGAAATCTTTCTCTTTTCCTTATCAACAGCCTTAACGAAAACCTCAACAGTGTCGCCTACTAAAACTACCTCAGAAGGATTTTTGATTCTCTGCCAAGAAAGCTCAGACACGTGAATCATACCGTCAACGCCGCCGAGATCAACAAATGCGCCGTAGCCTGTGAGAGACTTAACAGTTCCTGTGAACTTGTCACCAACACTAATCTCATCCCAGAACTTAGCCATTTCTTCTTTTCTCTGCTCACGAAGAATAGCGCGGATAGAACCAATAGCTCTTCTTCTGCGACCGATTTCGATGATGCGGAAGTTAACTTCCTGACCTTTGAGTTCTTCGAGAGATTCGCTCTTAGAAAGGGTTGCCTGAGAAGCAGGGATGAACACGCGGATGCCGCCTGTAATAACAACTACACCGCCCTTGTTAACTTCGGAAACGGTGCCAGTTAATACTTCGTTGTTTTCTTTAGCTGCAACGATTTTATCCCAGCCTGCGATTGCATCGTAACGACGCTTGGAAAGCATAGCGGTTCCTTCCATATCATCAGTACGCATAATGATAAGGTCGAGCTCGTCTCCTACTTTAACTTCCTTGGTCAAATCAGCACTACGGTCATACGAATATTCCTCAGCGCTTACATATCCTGTAAGGCCTCTGTTATAATCAACTAAAATTTCGGTAGGTGTAACCTGAACAACAACACCCTTGACCTTTTTGTCGGAATTAAGGCTGTCGAGAGATGCCTCGAATGCCTCTTCGTCTGTCATTTCCTCGAAAGATTTTTGAACAACTTCTGTAGCCTCGGCTTGTTCTTCTACCGGATTTAAAATTTCTGTCATGGTTTTGATAACCTCCTTAATAATTGCCGCCGGAGTCGATGCACCGGCAACCACACCTATCTTTTCGGCACCGTCAAAAAAAGCAGCTTTAAGCTCGTGTGCAGTTTCGATCTGAATAGTCTTTTCACAACCTGCTTTGCAGACATCGTAAAGCTTTGCAGTATTTGAACTATGCCTTCCGCCGATAACCACCATAGCATCACTTTTGCGTGAAAGTTCTGCCGATTCGGTCTGGCGCATAGCTGTAGCGTTACATATTGTACCAAAAATACTTGGATTTGTACAGTGTTTTTTTATTATTTTTTCGCATTTTTCCCAAATTTTTTTATTAAATGTGGTTTGAGAAACCACACACACCCTATTTTGAGTGAGTTCGGTGTGCTCATCAAGTAAATTCAGTAGTGATTCTTCGTCATCAAAAACAAAAACCTCTCCTCGACAGTGCCCGACTATACCAATAACCTCTTTATGCTGAGAATCACCCGCAATAAGGATTGTTTCTCCATTTTCGGAGGCTTTTTTTACAATGTTATGAATTTTTGAAACGAATGGGCAGGTAGCATCTACCATTTCTATAGAAAGCTCATTTGCCTTATTTATAACATCCTCGGGAACACCGTGAGAACGGATAACAAGTATCTCTCCGTCTTCTACATCATCTACATTTTCCACCACGCGGACTCCCTTTTGTTCAAGGTCTGCAACAAGTTGAGCGTTATGTATGATGGGTCCTAGGGTGCAAACCTTTTTTCCTTCGCTTACAAGCTCGTAAACAGTATCTACTGCACGTTTTACTCCAAAACAAAAGCCTGCAGTCTCTGCCAGTGTTATCTTCAATGTTTCATCTCCCAAAGCTCGGTTATAGCGTCAGTTACGGTATCGACAATGTATTTCATATTAGCCCTGTCGGTACGCTCGGGGCTTACCATACTGTCGTAAGAAATCAGTTTTCCTATGCGAATGGTTGTCTTTTTGAAAAAGCTGTACTTTCCCTCTCTGTATATACTCATAGGAAGGATGTCGGCCTTAGTATCCATAGCAATATACGCTACACCTGATTTAGCCTTTCGCGGAGCACCCTCTTTATAGCGGGTACCTTCGGGATATATGCCCAAAATTTTTCCTTCTTTTATAAGGGTCTCTGCCTTATTTATAGCCGACATATCACCCTTGCCCCTATCAACGGCAAATGCGCCAGCGGCATTTAATACGACTCTTAACAAAGCATTTTTAAAAAGCTCTATTTTTGCCATAAAATAAATCTGCTTTTTAAAGATAGTTGCAGCAAAAAACGGGTCGGTCATAGAGGTATGATTGGAGCAAAGAATATAACCGCTGTTTTCGGGGATATTCTCAGTTCCTATAACTTTAACAGGCTGCAATAAACGAAAAAAAGGATAAATTATAGTTTTTGCAAAACGGTAAAAGGGTTTCATTATAATTACATCCCTTCCTTTGCAATTTTTATAAGAAGCTGCAGCGACTCTTCAAAGGAAAGTGTTGTGGTATCTGCAAGTACAGCATCATCTGCCTGCTTTAAGGGTGCAATATCACGGTGAGAATCGTTATAATCACGAAGTTTCATATCTTCGAGCACCTCTTCGAAGGTGACCTTCTCCCCTTTTTCCAAAAGCTCTTTAAGACGGCGCTGTGCTCTTGTTTCAACATCGGCTGTGAGGAATATTTTAACCTTGGCATCAGGAAGGACAACGGTACCTATATCTCTACCATCCATTACAACATTATTGTTTTTTGCCAGTGTGCGCTGCATATCTAAAAGGAATGCGCGTACTGCAGGCTTTGCAGAAACTGCTGAAGCCATCATTGATGCCTCAGGAGTTCTTATAGCGTCGGAAACATCCTCTCCGTCAAGAAATACTCTCTGTACTCCGTCAATAAAACGGATGTCAACAACGGTTTTTTCGAGTACAGCATCAATATCACCTTTAAGCTCTGTATCAAAGCCCAAACGGGAAAACTTAAGACCTACCGCACGGTATAAAGCACCGGTATCTACATATATGTATTTAAGCTCCTTTGCCAAAAGCTTTGAAAGTGAACTTTTTCCTGCACCTGCAGGGCCGTCAATTGCTATATTTATCATAATATCTTCTCCTTTATAGTTAAACAGATATACCTGCAAGATAGCCCGTTGAAAAAGCAACCTGCAGATTAAAGCCGCCTGTAAAACAGTCTACATCGATAACTTCACCTGCAAAATAAAGCCCCTCAACCAGTTTCGACTGCATAGTAGTGGGATCTATTTCTTTAAGTTTTACACCACCCGATGTTATAACCGCCTCTTCGATAGGGCGAAGGCGTGAAACGTGAAGCGTAAGTTCTTTAAGCTCTTTTATGAGCCTTTGTCTGTCCTCGCGGGTTATACTGTTTACCTTTTTGCGCGGGTCAATCCCTGTATTATGAACAACTACAGAAATAAGTCTTTTAGGGAGCAGTTCATCCAAGGAATTGATAAAATCCTTATTAGGTTCTGCCGAAAAATCACGCAGAATTCGCTTATCCAGTGTATCAGCGTCGAGGGCGGGTTTTAAATCTATTTTCACGGTGTAGAGCTGAGGGTCTTTATCAATATATGCAGAAGCTGAAAGCACAAGAGGACCCGTAATCCCAAAATCTGTGAACATCATTTCGCCGAGTTCTGAAAAGACAGGCTTCTTTTTACCCTCTAAAAACAAAGAAATCTTAACATTTTTAAGAGAAAGTCCGCAAAGTTTTGAGCAAAAACTTTCTTTGGTCATAATCGGCACTAATGAGGGTCGGAGTTCTGTGACGGTATGACCGAGTGCCTCTGCAAAACGGTATCCGTCACCTGTGGAGCCTGTAACAGGATAGGACATTCCGCCTGTTGCTAAAACCACCTTATCAAATAGGAACTCTTTACCGTTTTCGAGGGTAACAGAATTGACCCTACCCTTTATATCGCCTATAGATGAAACCCTAGCGTTTACAAACTTAGCGCCTGCTTTAGATACAGCCGAAACAAGAGCGTCAACTATATCCACTGCCTTATCAGACTGAGGAAACACTCTGTTTCCTCTTTCTGTTTTAAGAGGGACACCTTGTTTTTCAAAAAAATCCATCGTGTCCTGACTTGAAAAGGCAGAAAAAGCAGAATACATAAATCTGCTCCCGTGAGGGGTGTTAGCAAGAAAGGTCTCTAAATCGCAATTATTTGTTACATTGCACCTTCCCTTGCCTGTTATCATAACCTTACGGGCAGGACGGGGATTTCGCTCGAAAATGGTCACATCATTGCCGTTTTTTGCCGCAGCGTACGCAGCCATCAGACCTGCTGCGCCACCGCCGATTATTGCAACCTTATTCTTCATTATTTCCCTCTGAAAATTTTAAGTACTAATGGATGAAGCTTGATGACATAATACTGAGCCATACGTGAGACAGCAAGATCATATATTGGGAATACAATATTTGCTGAAACAAGTAAAATAAGGGCTGTGTATTTTCCAAAGTCACCCATTTCACCAACATCTATTTTGAAAACTGCCGAAACTACCGCATAGGCAAGTATGACTGCGGCATTAAATACAGTAAATTTTAAAACATATTCCAAAACTCTGCTTTTAAGTTTTTCGAATATGGCTTTTATTATGGGATAATAACCAAAAAACAAAATGTATAGCATTTTAGCCTCAGGCTCTGCCATTATGCCTACAATAACTGCTGAGGCAGTATATGACACAAGTGCCCATTTAACATCCGTTTCAATAGTGGCAATCATAATAAACAGACCTGCAATGGCAGGTATTGCGTATGTCAGATATGGAAAATATGAGGTGAGCATAAAAACCGAAGCCAGAGCAGCCATCATTGCGCAAAGGGTTATTTTGCTTGCTTTTTTCAAGGGGCTTCACCTCTAACAGCAGGAGATAAGGTCTCCTCCCATACATTCACAGCAACAGTCCGCACAAATAAGCGAGGAACAAAAGTCGCATGAATTACAGGAGCCACCCATATTACCGCCCGAACGGTAGGGTCCGCTATAGCTTCCGTTGCCGTTTCTCTGCATCATATTAAGAGCCTGACGGTACTCGGCATTGTTCGGGTCCATATTAACAGCCGTAGCGAAGCTGGAATATGCGTTACTATACCAGCCTCTTTTATAAAGCACAGAACCGCTTAAGAAATACCATTCTGCATCACGGGTGTTTGTGGGAAAATTATCGAGCTCTCGCTGAGCCTCATCAAGAAGATTCTGAGCGATGAGATTTCTGATTTTCTGATATACAGGATTTGCCGAAGAGGACGAGCCTGTGCTGCTACTCCCTGCACTGCCTGAGCTTTTTCGCATATTGCAGATCGCATCGTATGCCTCGTTTATCTCCTTCATTTTTTCTCCCGCAAGGTCAGAAAGCGGATTATCGGCATAATTATCGGGATGATATTTACGCGCAAGTTTTCGGTATGCGTTTTTGATTTCTTCGTCTGTAGCGTCCTTTGAAACGCCTAATACCTCATAAGGGTCTCTCATACTTTTAACTCCTTCTTAAATGTATCCTGAAGTCCGAGATACATAAGATTATCAAGAATATTTTTAAATTTTTTTATATCAATAAGCTCATAGGCCTTTATTGCTTCGGCTATACATATGTTAAGCTGAGCGGCTATAAAATCTGTACTGTGGTCACTGTTAATAAGCGGATTGTATCTGCCGAGCTTTATATCCTCATCAAGATCAACTGCGGCATCGAGAATATAAATATAGCGCCCTATTGAATATCCTACCCTATCAAGACAGCGAACTGTCGTTTCATCGTCTGACAAGGTTTTGAAAAGCTTTGCCATACAAACAGCAGTAGGCTCTGCCGCCATATCGATATTATCCTTGTTTGTTTCCTCGTTAATATGCTGATTTTCGATGTACTGGGAAACGATAGACTCAATATCGGGATAATTCTTTGCCGCTTTTTTGTGTGCAGAAGCAAAGAGCGGTTTTGTAAGATAATATCCGAGCTTTTTAAAGCCTTTTTCGTCTTCAATATTATCAAGAAGCTTATAATAAAGCAATATCATTGCAGCGGCTGCAGGCATTTTCATTTCGCTGAGATCTTCAAGGTAGGTACACTTTTTAAGCAGGTTGCAGGTGCAGGATTTTTGTTTAAGACCGCAACAACGGTCATTTAGTGCCATTGAAAGCAGGGCGAGATAGGTAAAGTCGTAACTGAGTGTGAAACGGGCAAATATTCCGTAGCTTTTGCCGAGTTCCTTACACAAGGAGCAATAGACTGCCTTATAAAGCTCGTATTCCTTTATTCGCATTTCGGGCTTACATGCCCTTATATAGCCAAACATCCTACACCTCCTCGGTATATCTTAATTTTACATAAAAAACAGTCCAAGTGTTTAATAATGTGTGAATTTAAAGGAGATTTTTTATAAATCTGCCAGTATGGGAGGCTTCACACTCTGCTACCACTTCGGGAGTGCCTGTACAAACCACCGTTCCGCCTCTGTCTCCGCCTTCGGGTCCGAGGTCGATTATATAGTCTGAGGTTTTGATAACATCGAGGTTGTGTTCAATAACAAGAACGGTATTACCCTGCTCCACAAGACGGTTAAGAACATCCAGAAGCTTGTGGACATCGGCAGTGTGAAGTCCTGTAGTAGGCTCGTCAAGGATATAGATAGTGTTACCTGTTCCCCGTTTTGCAAGTTCATTTGCAAGCTTGACACGCTGAGCTTCACCGCCCGACAGTGTTGTGGCAGGCTGTCCAATCTTGACATATCCGAGCCCTACATCAAAAAGGGTTTTAAGTTTTCGATGAATTTTGGGGATAGGCTCAAAAAAGTTCATTCCCTCTTCTATGGTCATCTCCAAAACATCATAAATGCTTTTGCCTTTATATTTTACACTAAGTGTTTCTCGGTTATAACGGGTTCCGCCGCAGACCTCACAAGGCACATATATATCGGGTAAAAAGTGCATTGCTATTTTGATAATTCCGTCACCCTCGCAGGATTCACAGCGTCCACCCTTTACATTAAAGGAAAATCTGCCTGCGCTATATCCCTTGGCTTTTGCATCTTTAGTCGAGGCAAAAAGCTCACGTATATCGTTAAATACACCAATATAGGTAGCGGGGTTGGAGCGGGGTGTTCTTCCGATGGGTGACTGACTTATATCTATTACCTTATCGAGATTTTCTGTACCCTCAATGGCTCTAAACTTTCCAGGGAAGGTTTTTGCGCGGTTGAGCTTTGCGGCAAGATATTTATATATTACATCATTAACAAGGGAAGATTTTCCCGAGCCCGATACACCCGTAACACATACCAACTTGCCAAGCGGTATCTTTATATCAATGTTTTTAAGGTTATTTTCTGCCGCACCCTTTACGGTGAGAAATTTACCGTTGCCTTTACGGCGAAGTGAAGGCACTTCTATCTTTTTTCTGCCTGTCAGGTAGTCGGAGGTTATGGAGTTTTCGCATTTTTCAAGCTCACTCAGGGTTCCGTTAAATATTATCTCTCCGCCGTGAATACCTGCACCCGGACCTATATCAACAATATGGTCTGCACAGCGCATAGTATCCTCATCATGCTCAACTACGATAAGAGTGTTGCCTAAATCGCGAAGATGTTTAAGGGTTGCGATAAGTTTTTCGTTGTCGCGCTGATGAAGACCGATGCTGGGCTCGTCAAGAATATACAGCACCCCCGTCAGGGCTGAGCCCATCTGTGTGGCAAGTCTTATGCGCTGACTCTCTCCGCCCGAGAGCGTTCCTGCGGTACGGGAAAGGGAGAGATAATCAAGTCCTACATTTTTAAGAAAGTTAAGTCGAGCCTTTACCTCTTTTAAAATCGGCTTGGCTATCTGAGTTTCTTTTACACCGAGCTTGATGTTTTCGAAATGTTCAAGCTCCTCAACTATAGAAAGGTCACAAAGTTCTTTTATACTTTTACCACCTACGGTTACTGCAAGGGATTCAGGGCGAAGTCTTGCACCTTTGCAATCAGGACAGTAGCATTCGTTCATATAGGATTCTATCTCGGAACGCGCCCAATCACTTTTGGTTTCTTTATAGCGGCGTTCAAGATTATTTACCACGCCTTCAAATGGAGCAAAGTATTTGCCTCCGCCCCATTCGGCATTGCGCTGAAGCTCAATCTTGGTGTCACCCGTTCCGTAAAGCACGGCTTGTCTTTGTTCCTTAGTAAGCTTATTAAAGGGTGTGTTTATATCAAAGCCGTAGTGCTTAGCCAGACCCTCATAATACATTGTAGCTATAGTGCCCGAATTAGGAGCAAACCAAGAATTCACACCCCAACCCGATGCGTGAATTGCACCGTCTACAAGAGATTTTTCTTCGTCTGCTATGATAAGACGCTCGTCTATTTTCATAAATATACCGAGACCGCTGCAGGTGGCACATGCACCAAAAGGCGAATTGAAAGAAAACATTGCAGGGGTAAGCTCGGGCATACTGATACCGTGCTCCTCGCAGGCATAGGACTGGGAAAAGCGAAGCTCTTCTCCACCGATAACATCTACATGGATTATACCGTCGGAAAGTCCTGCGGCTGTTTCAACACTGTCGGATAAGCGGCTTCTGATTTCGTCTTTTATAACAAGACGGTCAACGATGATTTCTATAAAGTGCTTTTTGTTTTTTTCTATCTTTATATCTTCCGAAAGGTCGTAGATGTTGCCGTCTATGCGAACACGGGAAAAACCCGATTTTCTTGCAGACTGAAGTTCTTTCGTGTGCTCTCCCTTTCTGCCCTTTACGATTGGTGCCAAAATCTGAATTTTAGTACCCTCGTGAAGTGCCATAACCTTATCTACAATCTGGTCGGTAGACTGCTGATTTATCTCTTTACCGCAAACAGGACAGTGGGGTGTTCCCGCTCTGGCATATAAAAGACGAAGATAATCGTATATTTCGGTGACAGTTCCAACTGTGGAACGGGGGTTTTTGGAGGTGGTTTTTTGGTCAATGGATATGGCAGGTGAAAGACCGTCGATAGATTCAACATTAGGTTTTTCCATAAGGCCTAAAAACTGACGGGCATAGGAGGACAGAGATTCCATATAACGGCGCTGACCCTCGGCATAGATAGTATCAAAAGCCAATGAGGATTTACCCGAGCCTGAAAGACCTGTAAAAACAATAAGCTTGTCCCTTGGTATGGTAAGTTCAACATTTTTAAGGTTATGCTCCTTTGCTCCTTTAATTACTATTTCGGTAAGTGCCATATAGTATTTGCCTCCAAATAAACCTATTCATTTTATTTTACCACAAAACATCAATAATAGCAAAGAAAATATTTGCTTAAAAAGGAAAAACCATAACCGCTAAAAACGATTATGGTTTAATCTATTTTTCCTCTTTCAGCTTTGCAATACGGTCGCGAAGATATGCGGCGTGTTCAAATTCAAGCATTTTTGCAGCCTCGCGCATTTCTGCTGTAAGCACCGCAATAAGCTTTTCTTTTTCTTGCTTACTCATCTTCTTTATCGGTTTTGTCTCATCGGGTTTGGAGGACATTTCGATAATATCGCGGACTTCTTTGACTACAGACTTAGGTGTTATTCCGTTAGCCTTATTATAGGCATCCTGTATACCTCGTCTGCGGTTAGTCTCGGTAATTGCTCTTTCCATTGAGGGGGTTACTGTATCCGCATACATAATTACCTCGCCATGCTCATTTCGGGCGGCTCTGCCTATGGTCTGTATAAGGGAGGTTTCGCTACGAAGGAAGCCCTCCTTATCAGCATCAAGTATTGCGACAAGAGAAACCTCAGGAATATCGAGACCCTCACGAAGAAGGTTTATTCCTACAAGCACATCAAACTCGCCGAGACGAAGATCGCGGATTATCTCCATACGCTCCATAGTATCAACATCGTGATGCATATAACGGACCTTGACATCAAGGCTTTCGAGATAATCGGTAAGATCCTCTGCCATTTTTTTGGTAAGGGTTGTGACCAGCACCCTCTCTTTTTTCTCACTTCTTAAATTTATTTGAGAAACAAGATCGTCTATCTGACCCTCTGTTGACTTTACTGTGACCATAGGGTCAAGCAGTCCTGTTGGGCGGATGACCTGCTCGGCAATCTGCTGAGATTTACCCTTTTCGAATTCTCCAGGGGTCGCAGACACGAATATTGCCTGATTTATGCGCTCGTAAAATTCATCAAAATTAAGGGGACGGTTATCGTAAGCCGAGGGCAGGCGGAAACCGTATTCAATAAGATTATCCTTTCTGCCTCTGTCACCGCCGTACATTCCCCTCACCTGAGGGAGCATTACGTGAGACTCGTCTACAAAAAGGAGAAAATCGTCGGGGAAATAATCGAGGAGAGTAAACGGTGTGCTCCCCTTTGGTCTGCGGGATAGCACACGGGAATAGTTTTCTACCCCCTTGCAGGTGCCTATTTCGCGAAGCATTTCAACATCGTATTCGGTACGCTGACGGATGCGCTGCGCTTCTATAAGCTTTTCTTCGTCGATAAAATACTTTACCCTATCTTCCATTTCGTCTTCGATATCTTTGAGCGCATCATTTAGCTTGTCGGCAGGGACGATATAGTGGGACGCAGGGTAAATAGCCGTATGGGTCATTACATTTTTAATTTCGCCTGTTACAGTGTTTATTTCGCTGATTCTCTCAATTTCATCGCCAAAGAAATCTATACGGAGAGCAAGTTCATAGGAGTAGGCAGGATATATTTCTACTACATCTCCCCTCACCCTGAATTTGTTTCGGGTAAAGTTTATGTCGTTACGCTCATACTGTAAATCCACAAGGCGTTTAATAAGCCAGTCTCGGCTTTTTTCCATACCTGTACGAAGAGATATTACCATACTGCGGTAATCTATAGGGTTACCAAGAGAGTAAATACAAGAAACCGATGCAACGATTATAACATCTCTGCGCTCGGAAAGCGCACAGGTTGCTGAGTGGCGCAGCTTGTCAATTTCGTCGTTTATAGCAGAATCTTTTTCTATATAGGTATCTGTACCTGGGATATAAGCCTCAGGCTGATAATAATCGTAGTAGGAAACAAAGTACTCAACCGCATTTTCGGGAAAAAATTCTTTAAACTCGCTGCAGAGCTGTGCGGCAAGGGTCTTGTTGTGAGCGAGAACGAGGGTGGGCTTGTTTACGTTAGCGATAATATTCGCCATAGTAAAGGTTTTACCCGAACCCGTAACACCCAAAAGGGTCTGCTCTTTATAACCATTCAGAACGCCTTCTGTAAGCTTAGCAATAGCCTCGGGCTGATCGCCCGTAGGACTGAATTTTGAATGTAAAATAAACTTATCCGGCACCCGTCTCACTCCCTTAAGGTTTTTTATTAGTATAACACAAAAAACGCGACAAGTAAACAAAGAGCAGATATTTTTGTATCTGCTCTTTCATAACATCAGATTATAAATTACGGGTTGCAGGTCTTACAAGGAGAATATCCGTCCTTTATAAGATCCGCTCTGCTTCCGCTGTATTCTTTTTTATTAGTCGCCTTTATATCCTTGGCATTTGAGCAGTCGGGAGTGTGGAATTTTTTCGAATTAGTATTAAGTATATAATCTGCAGTTGCATTTTTATCCACTTTAGAGTTATCTTTAAGTTTGCTTTCGCCTGTTAAGTAGTCTATTTCTACCCCAGGTTGAATATTATAGACAAAGACATTAAAGCAGACTCCCTCGCCCTTGTCCTCAACCGAATAAGCCTCCATCTGCACACCGTTAGCGACGAGGTTTTGTCCGTCATATACAGGTGTTACCCTGAACATAACGTGATTTTCGGTTTCCTTAACATAGTCGGCAACCAGATTCTCAAAAGGAAGCATACCGTCAACGTTAAAATAGCGTGTACCTGTAATAAGATTCTGTTTGTTTGCATTTTCGCCCGTCAGCTGAAATCCGATAAGGTGACAGCGGTTATATAAATATTTTCCGTCTACAATATCATATTTTACAGTATGCCATCCCATAGGCTTTACCTGTCCTATCTCTCCCCTATCCTCGGTAGGCATAATATCCACACCGACACAAGCCTGAGCTACTCCGCAACGACCCAGTTCGTCAAGCTCCGAATACTTTTCAAAGGATTTTGCAGTCAGGGCTGATTCGGCAAAAGATGGAATGTTGTTATTGAGAACAACATACGGAGAATCGGTGTATTCGGGTATTGTATCGACTGATTCTGATGAGGTGGGCAGACTGCTGTTTATCTGCGGCTCTGTAGCAACACAGCCCGAAAGAAATACCGAGCAGATTAAAAGAATTATTAAAAATATACTTAGTTTAGCGTTATTTCTCATTCGTATATCTCCTCTGTAATTTTATCGTGAGAACGCCCTTCAAAATCATAAGACGAAACAAGATTTTTATTTAAGAGAGCTTCCTGCGGGAATTTTATATCCGAGGGGTATACTTTGTTCCAGCGGTAAAGAATTATTTTTTCTGCACCGAAAAATATGTCTGTGGACGGGATATTTTCTACAAAACAGTACGCATCTTCTGTGACTTCTGCAAAATCGTTGCAAACTATAACATTTTCGGGCACACTTTTAAAAAGCTTTGCGGAATAATCACTGATATAAAGCTTATTTTCCCCTACTGTTTTAAGCATCTGCGCTATCTGTTCGCGGTCACGACTTTGTCTTCTGCCTGCAAAGGCTATGCCGAGTTTATCATCAACACAAACTATAATATTCATAAAAATCACCCTATGAAGATTATCTCACAGGGTGATTTCATTGTCAATTAAATTCTTCCAAAATACTGTAATCTATAAAGTATACACTCCATAGACCAACTTTGCTTAAAATATGAAATTTTTGTGGTGTTGTGTGTTAACAAATGATTTTTTAATACTTTTCAATTATAATATCTTCAAATCCATCACTATAAAGAATTTTATTGTCAGCAGTAACCCACATAGCCTCTACTCCCTCAAAGCTTTCTATAAGCTTTTTTCCGTCCTCATATGACAGGTTAAAGGTTGCCGTTGAGAGAACATCTGCGAGACCGCTGTCATCCGAAAGAATAGAAACGGATGTAAAGGTATCGTTAGGCATAAGGGTTGAAGGATCAATTATGTGATGATAGCTTTTACCATCAACAATATAATAGCGCTGATAAGAGCCACTTGTAACAAAAGCCTGATCGCAAAGTTCCACCATCATAAGATATGGCTTAACTTCACTGGCGGATAAGTCGGGATTGGTAACGGCGGTCTTCCAGACTGTGCCATCACCTTTTGTTCCGATTGTTCTGATGTTTCCGCCAAAGCTGAGGGTGTAATTGTTGACTTCTTTATCTATAAGGCTTTGTGCAATCATTTCTGTAGCATATCCCTTTGCTACCGCACCGACATCCAAGGACATTTCGGGATCTGACAGGAATACCGTACTGTTTTCTCTGTCAATGATAATATTTTTTATATCGGTATGCTTTGCGGCTTCCTGCAGCTTGTCCATAGGAGGTAGTACCGCGTTTTCCAAATCTTCTTTATAAAGATTTCGGTAATCATGCCAGATAGACAGCACACTGCCCATAGCGATATTTACTACACCGTCTGTACGTTTATAAAGCTCAATAGAATAGTCAAGCAGGTCTATAATCTTCTTATCGACTTTTACAGGCTCTTTACCTGCATTCAGATTTATAGTGCGGATATTGTTTATTCCCTCGTAATTCATATAAATATCATAAAGATCGTTATACTCACGAAGTTGTTTTTCTATGTCTTCACAAACAGCATCAAATTCCGCCTGCGTTTCTTCATATCCTACGACGGTGGAAGCTGTATCGAAATAATTATAGTATACAACGTTAAACTTTTGCAGTTTACTTTCTTGTTCCCCCTGGTTTAAATTGCAGGAGCTAAAGCAAACTAATATTAAACTGCAAACCAAAACACAAGAAACAAGTTTATTAAGCATAATAGGTCCTTTCAAGAAAAAAAGAGGGGATTTTTAGGTCCCCTCTTTTTTGAGCTAATTTTAAGCCGAATTATTTTGCAGCGTTGATAGCCTCAGCGAGGTCAGCGTTGAAAGCAGTGATGTCCATGGTGCAAACAGCATAGAGATCAGCGTCAACAGCTACATTGTGATCGTTCTTAACTTCGGTCTTAATAGCGGTGATGTCAGCAGCGGTCTTACCAACCATCTTCTCGGTGTAAGCAGCAGCCTGCTCGTACCACTCTTTACCGATGGGGGAAACGCCCTTCATGTTGTACTCTTCTTTGAGAACACGCTTAGTAGCCTTGAAGGTCTTCTCGCCAACAGTACCGTCAGCGCCGAAAGCAACTGTGGGCTGGATAGCGTCAACGATAGCTGCAAGAACTTTACCGTCAGCATCTACAGCGGTAGCAGCAAAGGTAGAATAAAGCTGAGCTTTTTCAGCGGTAGAACCGGAAACGTTGGTATCTACGCCGAGACCGAGCTTGAAGGAATCAGCAGCAGCCTTGAAGGTCTTAGCCTGATCGTCTTTGCAAGCAGCAATGAAAGCAGCTTTGAAAGCAGTGATGTCCATGGTGCAAACAGCATAGATATCAGCATCGGTAGATACGTTGTGGTCATTCTTAAGCTCAGTAGTAAGAGCTTCGATGTCAGCAACGGTCTTACCAACCATCTTCTCAGCAAAAGCAGCAGCCTGCTCGTACCACTCTTTACCGATGGGAGAAACGCCCTTCATGTTGTAGTCTTCCTTCTTTTCCTTCTTGGTGCGAAGGTCAACCTTGGTAAGGTCAGCAGCATCAGCAGCGGTGACTTTGGTCTGAGCGCAGTCGAGGTCAGCAGCTACGATCTTGCCATCTTTATCCATGATAACGGTAGCAACGGTAGCGTCAGCCTGAGCAGTCTTATCTTTAGAAGAATCTAAAGAAACGGAAACTCCCATACCGAGTTTGTACTCTGCAGTAGCAGCAGCATCGCCAGAATCGTTAGAAGAACTGTCGGTGTTGTTGCCGCAGGCAGCGAAAGTAGCTACCATAGCAAGTGCGAGTACTAATGCAAGAATCTTTTTCATAACATTTTACTCCTTCATATAAGTAATTTTTTCTTCAAAGGGCTTGGAGTCGCCCTAAGACATTTTGTATTGTACACCATTAAAACGAAAAGGTCAATAGTTTTCTTGAAATTTTGTTAAAAATATATCAATCTGCTGTAACAACTTTAATCATATTAGTGTTTCCGCATACATTAATAGGTGCACCGCCAAGAATTACTACCGTATCACCTTTTTTAACAACATCAATTTGCTTAGCACAATCGAGTGCGTGACGGAACAGCTTTTCTTCACTCTCTTGATTTATAGCAAGTACGGGATGTATTCCCCAAGAAAGTGACAGCTGATGAAAGGTTTTTAGTTCTGGTGTGGAGGCAACAATAGGTTCAGAAGGTCTGAACTTAGAAAGTCTTCTCGCAGTATGACCCGATTTAGTTACTGCTATTACTGCCTGAGCACCCAGATCCTTAGCGGTTGTACAGGCGGCATCACAAATAGCGTTAGCAACATCTTTTTCGTTTATAAAACGGCGATCGGCAAACATATTCATACTGATTGCATCTGCTTCTGCCTGCTTTATAATAGCCGACATAACCTCTACTACTCTTGCGGGATGATCACCCATAGCAGTCTCTCCTGAAAGCATCACAGCACTTGTTCCGTCAAACACTGCATTTGCTACGTCGGTTATTTCTGCGCGAGTGGGGTTATAAGAATGAATCATAGATTCAAGCATCTGGGTTGCGGTTATAACTATTTTTCCAGCTCCGTAGCAGGATTTTATAAACCTCTTCTGAAGTCCGGGAAGTTTTTCGTACTCAACCTCTACACCCATATCACCGCGGGCAACCATTATACCGTTGGACTCTGCAAGAATCTCGTCAAAATTATTTATTCCCTCGCTGTTTTCTATTTTTGCAATAATCTTCAGCTTATGTCCGCCATGATAGTTTACAAAGTTACGTATAGCGATAACATCCTGTTTATTTCTCACAAAGGAAGCGGCGATATAATCCACATCGTTTTCGATAGCAAACAAAATATCAGCTTTATCCTTGTCGGATAGATAAGGCATATCGAGATGCACACCCGGTACATTGATGCCTTTGCGGTTTTTCAGTACACCGCCCACAACGACACGACAGGTTATCTCCTTTTTATCAGAAGCTTCTACCCTCAGGATAATACTTCCATCGTCTACCTTAATAGTGTTACCCTCAGATACAAGCTTATTCAGTCCTGCATAGCTGATGCTTACAAAATCGTTGTTGCCGAGTCTATCTTCAGTAATAAGTTTGAACATCTGTCCTTCCTTAAGCTCGGTCACACCGTTTTCCAGCATACCTGTTCTTATTTCGGGGCCTTTAGTGTCAAGAAGCACTGCAGCGGGCAGTTCCAGACGGTCACGAACCTTTCTGAAAAGCTCGATTGTTTCCTTATGAGCTTCGTGTGTTCCGTGGGAAAAATTAAGACGGGCAACATTCATTCCGCTTTTAAAAAGTTCTTCAATAACCTGCTCGTTACTGCTTGCCGGACCTAACGTACAAACTATTTTTGTTTTTCTCATATCTTTTCACCATCCACAAAATATCTCATTATATAATATACTCCTATATCTGTACATTTACAAGTTAAATCTATGTAAAAAAGAAGAAGACACAGAAATCTGTGTCTTCCGTGTCGGCGCCGTCCTATCTTCCCAGGCAGCTGCCCGCCAAGTATTTTCGGCGCAGGTAAGCTTAACTTCCGTGTTCGGGATGGGAACGGGTGGACCCTTACCGCCATCGGTACCGACCCACAGATTATAATATAGATAAATTCTTTTGTCAAGAAATTTATTGACATTGATAAATAATAGTCTTATATTTATGTTATGTCATAAATAAGGAGAAATTCTATTGATAAACGAGAAAAATCTTGAGCTTGGTACAGCACGTTCGGCTATACGTGAACTTTTTGAATACGGAAAAAAGCAGGCAGCAATAGTCGGATCTGAGAATGTGTTTGATTTCAGCCTTGGCAATCCAAGCACTCCTGCTCCTAGCGAGGTAAACGAAGCCATTACTGATATAATAAATAACTTAGACCCTGTTAGTGTTCACGGTTACACAAGCGCACCCGGTTCAACAGTTGCCAGAACAGCTATAGCAGATTCTATAAACCGTCGCTTTGGTATGGATGCCGCACCTGATGAAATCTATATCACCTGCGGTGCTGCTGCAGCACTCTGCTGTGTGCTTGGTGCGCTTACCGAAAACAGTGATACTGAATTTATCGCTATTGCTCCATATTTCCCCGAGTACAAGGTTTTTGCCGAGGGAGCAGGTGCAAAGCTCCGCGTTGTGCCTGCAGAGACCGAAAACTTTCAGATTGACTTTGCAAAACTTGAAAATACGATAAACGCTAACACCTCGGCGGTAATAATAAATTCTCCCAACAACCCGTCGGGCGTTGTTTACACAGAAAACACCATTTCTAAGTTAAGCAAACTTTTAAAGGCTAAATCCGAAGAATTTGCCCATCCTATTTACATTATATCGGACGAGCCTTACAGAGAGCTTGTTTACGGTGACACTGTTGTTCCCTTTGTGCCAAAATATTACAATAATACCATTGTTTGTTATTCATACAGCAAGTCACTTTCTCTCCCCGGAGAACGAATAGGTTATGTATTTGTGCCCTCCTGTGCATCAGATAGCAAGTCTGTTTTTGCGGCAGTTGCAGGTACAGGAAGAGCCTTGGGTTATGTGTGTGCACCTTCCCTGCTGCAGGAGGTTATTGCAAGATGTGTTGACGTGTCTCCCAACCTCAGCGATTACTCGGTCAACAGAGCACTGCTTCTCGATAACCTTACCGCATACGGCTACGAATGTGTTTCACCTGACGGAGCATTTTATCTGTTTGTTAAGGCACCAAATGGTGACGGTAATGCTTTTTCAGAAAAGGCTAAAGAAAAAAATCTACTTGTTGTACCGGGTGAAAGTTTCGGCTGTAAGGAGTATGTGCGCATTTCCTACTGTGTGGACACCGAAATGATTAAGAGGGCTCTCCCCTATTTCAAGGAGTTGATAGAATGTTGATATTAGCCTCTGCCTCACCCAGACGAAAAGAGCTTATCTCGATAATTTCCAAGGATGTTTTAATAAAACCTGCTGATGTTGATGAGAGCTTTTCGGCAAATATAAAAGCCGAAGCAGTTCCAGAAATGCTTGCGGTACGAAAAGCTTCTTTTATCGCAAAATACCATCCTGACGATACGGTTATAGGCTGCGACACCTCGGTTATAATAGACGGGGTTATTTTAGGAAAACCGACAGATACTGAGGATGCAAAAAGAATGCTCCGACTTCTTTCGGGCAAGACTCATCAGGTAATTACAGGTTGTGCTATATTCAAAAACGGACGTTCTCTTAGTTTTTCGGAGGTTACCGATGTTACATTTTACCCACTATCGGACAAGGAAATAGACGATTATGTCAATACTTTTGAACCTATGGATAAAGCAGGTGCATACGGAATTCAGGGTTACGGTTCCCTTCTTGTAAAAGAAATTCACGGTGATTATTTTAATGTTGTTGGACTTCCTGTAGGTAAGCTCAACAAGATGCTTCATAAGATATAAAAAAATGCTGTGCGTTGGGACACACTCCATAGAGCAGTATCGGTTTTGGAATACAAATTTTCCACGAAGACTTGCCGAAAAGCCTTGATATACGGCAGTATACCTGCATTTTTCGGCTTCGCCTCGTAAAAAATTTGTTCATTACAAAACTGCAACGCACTTAAAAATGAAAATTTTTAGTGGTAGACAAGGCAAAAAGCCGCGGTAACGCTGACGCGTACCGCGGCTTTTTAACACAGAATACCGCAAAAATTTCACATTTTTAAGCGAAATTGCCCTATGG
>JAZQGH010000143.1:0-12416 GCA_045539925.1 Acutalibacteraceae bacterium
GTTTTCTTAATCATTTCGTGGAGTGCGGTTTCAAAGTCATCTGCATTTTCAAGCCTGTCAGCATAAATCTTAAGGCTTTCTGCAACAGCAGCGTTAAGCATAATATTTGCACAAGCGATACTATTTGAAGAACCGAGCATACGGAATTCAAACTTATTACCGGTAAATGCAAATGGTGATGTTCTGTTTCTATCGGTTGTATCACGGTTAAACTTTGGAAGTACATCCACTCCAAGCTTCATCTGAGTCTTTTCTGCACCCTTATACGGTGTATCTGTTTCAATTGCTTCCAAAACTGCATTCAGTTCATCGCCAAGGAACATAGAAACAACAGCCGGCGGTGCTTCATTTGCACCAAGTCTATGGTCATTTCCGGCAGTTGCAACCGAAATACGGAGTAAATCCTGATAATCGTCAACAGCCTTGATTACTGCGCAAAGGAACAGCAAGAATTGTGCGTTCTCATATGGCGTTTCGCCGGGAGACAGAAGATTTACACCTGTGTCAGTTGCCATAGACCAGTTGTTGTGTTTACCACTTCCATTTACGCCTGCAAACGGCTTTTCATGAAGCAAGCACACAAGACCGTGACGTGCAGCTACCTTTTGCATGATTTCCATTGTGAGCTGGTTATGGTCGGTTGCAATATTTGTAGTTGTATAAATTGGCGCGAGCTCATGCTGTGCCGGTGCAACCTCATTATGCTGAGTCTTTGCAAGGATTCCGAGCTTCCAGAGTTCTTCATTGAGTTCCGTCATATATGCTTCTACTCTAGGCTTGATTACACCGAAGTAATGGTCATCCATTTCCTGACCTTTCGGAGGTTTTGCACCAAAGAGTGTTCTGCCTGTATAAATCAAATCCTTACGCTTTTCAAACATTTCCTTGGGAACAAGGAAATATTCTTGTTCCGGACCGACAGAAGTATGCACATACTTAGCCTCTGTACCAAAAAGCTTCAGAATACGAAGTGCCTGCTTATTTAACGCTTCCATTGAACGAAGGAGTGGTGTCTTTTTATCAAGGGCTTCGCCGCCGTATGAACAAAAAGCTGTAGGAATACAAAGTGTTTTCCCTTTTATGAAGGCATATGATGTGGGATCCCACGCAGTATATCCTCTTGCTTCAAAAGTTGCACGTAATCCGCCTGAAGGAAAGCTTGAAGCATCCGGTTCTCCTTTGATAAGCTCTTTTCCCGAAAAATCCATAATAACTCTGCCATCAGGTGAAGGAGAAATAAAACTGTCATGCTTTTCGGCAGTTATACCTGTAAGAGGCTGGAACCAATGTGTATAATGTGTGGCTCCGTTTTCAACTGCCCATTCTTTCATGGCATCCGCAACGGCATTGGCTACATTTGAGTCAAGCTGCGCTCCTTCATCAATTGTCTTCTTCAGTGAGTTGTACACCTTTGATGAAAGTTTAGATTTCATAACTCTGTCATCAAAAACTAAGCTTCCAAAATAATCCGGTACGGTTTTCATAGTAAAACATCTCCTTATAAACAGCAAAAGACACCTTCAATGTAAAAAATATCACATTAAAGACGCCTTTGCCTTTTTACTTATATTTATTTATTTTTTAGTATTAAACAATACCCTGTGCATTCATTGCATCTACTACTTTTTCAAAACCTGCAATATTTGCACCTACCACATAGTTTCCGGGGAATCCGTAACGCTTTGCGGCATCATCAATGTTGTCGAAAAGATTAACCATAATATCTTTAAGCTTTGAATCAACCTTTTCGAAGGACCAACTGAGTCTTTCACTATTCTGACTCATCTCCAATGCTGAAGTTGCTACACCACCTGCATTTGCAGCTTTACCGGGTGCAAAGAGCACTCCGTTTTCCTGAAGGTATTTTGTCGCATCAGCAGTTGTTGGCATATTTGCACCTTCTGCAACTGCGATTACACCATTTTTAACCAAGGTCTTTGCATCATCAAGTTCAAGCTCGTTCTGTGTTGCACAAGGAAGCGCAATATCCGCTTTGATGCTCCAAACACCCTTACCTTCGTGATACTCGGAATTTGGTCTGTAGTTCTTATATTCGGTAAGTCTCTGTCTCTTTACTTCCTTGATTTCTTTAAGAGCAGCAACATCAATACCGTCAGGATCATATACCCAGCCGTTTGAATCAGATACGGTGACAACCTTTGCACCAAGCTGATGTGCTTTCTCTACAGCGTAAATTGCAACATTACCGCTTCCTGAAACGACTACGGTTTTTCCTTTGATATCCTTTCCGTTTTTCTTAAGCATTTCATCGGTAAGATACAAAAGACCATAACCGGTTGCTTCTGTTCTCGCAAGCGAACCGCCATATGAAAGACCTTTTCCTGTAAGAACGCCTTCAAACAAGCCTCTGAGCTTTTTATACTGTCCGAACATATATCCGATTTCTCTTGCACCTGTACCAATATCTCCGGCTGGAACATCGGTATCAGCACCGATATATTTACAAAGCTCACTCATAAAGCTTTGGCAAAATGCCATAATCTCTCTGTCAGATTTTCCTTTGGGATTGAAATCACTGCCTCCCTTACCGCCGCCAATCGGAAGCCCGGTAAGTGAATTTTTGAAAATCTGCTCAAATCCTAAGAACTTAATGATTCCGATATTAACTGACGGATGAAGTCTCAAGCCGCCTTTGTATGGACCGATTGCACTGTTAAATTGTACACGGTATCCGGTATTAACCTGAACATCACCCTTATCATCAATCCACGGTACCCTGAACTTGATTTGTCTTTCGGGATTAACGAGTCTTTCAAGCAGTGCATCTCTTCTATACGCTGCCTCATTTGCGTCAACAACAGGTCTGATTGAGTCAAGAACTTCACGAACCGCCTGATGGAATTCCGGTTCATTAGGATTTTCTCTTTCAACCCTTTCGATTACTTCATCTACATACGACATTTTTTGTTCCTCCTTTAGCAGCGAAAAGAAAAAAGCGCCTCCAAGAGTATAGAAATACTCTTAAAGACGCCATTGCCTTATCTCCACAAACTCATATTATATTGTTAAAACAAAAGAAGCGTCCTCGAGAACCGAATCTCGAAGACGCCTTTGCCTTCAACTGCACACATTATACACCCAATTTTTTTATTTGTCAACCCTTTTTTTGAATTTTTTACTAAAAAACTTTCAGATATTTGGTAAATTTGCGTTTTTCTCTTGACAAATTTGAAATTTTAGTATATAATGGTTGCAAATGAGCAAAGACGTTCATTCATTTAGAAGAATTTTCTTCTAAGTGAGTGACGTCTTTTTTTGTTTATTTATTCGTTTTATTATTTGCATGAAAGGACGTGGACCTATGAACACAGAAGGTCAGGTACGAATCCCTTCCGGATGTGCAATTGCTGCAGTTATATCTAAAGAAGGAAATCGCATGACGGGTGAAAAAATAATAGAAGCTATGAAACCTATGCATGACCGCAGCAACGGTCTCGGCGGTGGTTTTGCCGCTTATGGCATATACCCCGAATATAAAGAGTTTTACGCGCTTCACTTTTTCTTTAATGACCGCACCACCCGAAAGGACTGTGAAAAATTTTTAAAGGAAAGATTTGAAATTGTCAAATCCGAAATTCTCCCTACACGGAAAATCCCCCAAATTACGGACGAGCCTGTTATATGGAGATATTTTGTAGCACCATTAAAATCTGTACTTCTCTCCATGCAGCTTGATGAAAACGAGTTCGTTGCAAGAACTGTAATGAAAATAAATACGGAAATGCCCGGAGCATACGTATTTTCAAGCGGTAAAAATATGGGAACATTCAAGGCGGTAGGTTTTCCGGAGGATGTCGGTGTGTTTTATAAGCTTGATGAATACGAAGGCTATTCGTGGACAGCACACGGTCGTTATCCTACCAATACTCCCGGTTGGTGGGGCGGTGCTCATCCGTTTACACTTCTTGATTATTCAATAGTACATAATGGTGAAATATCATCCTATGATGCTAACCGCCGTTTTATAGAAATGTTTGGATACAAGTGTACACTCCAGACCGATACAGAGGTTATTACATATATAATGGATTATCTGCTCCGCAGACAAGGGCTATCACTTGGCGAAGCCGCAAGTGTTATTGCTGCACCATTCTGGAGCACTATAGAAAATAAGACAGATTTTGAGGATAAAGAAAAACATATTTATCTTCGTACACTGTTTCCGAGTCTCCTGATTACAGGACCGTTTTCTATTGTGTTTGGTTTTAACGGAGGACTTATGGCTCTTAATGACCGCTTGAAGCTCCGCAGTATGGTAGTCGGTGAAAAAGACGACAAAGTATTTATTGCAAGCGAAGAAGCCGCTATCCGTGTAATGGAACCTGATGCTGAAAACATTTGGGCACCTGCCGGCGGAGAACCTGTTATCATCAAAATGGAGGAAGGTGTTAAGTTATGAGCGTAGAATTTATCTATCCCGAATTTGAAGTTATAAGAAATCAGAATCGCTGTATCGGCTGCCGTGTCTGTGAAAGACAATGTGCAAATGAAGTACATACATACGATGAAGAAAACAAAATGCTCATAAGTGACGAAACCAAATGTGTAAACTGTCAGCGTTGTGTTTCTCTTTGCCCTACAAGAGCGTTAAAAATTGTTAAAAGCGACTGCACACTTCGTGAAAATGCAAACTGGCAGAATGATACCATTAAAGAAATATATAAGCAGGCTTCAAGCGGCGGTGTTCTGCTTTCATCTATGGGTAATCCCAAACCACTTCCGGTATATTGGGATAAAATCCTGATTAACGCATCTCAGGTAACAAACCCTCCTATTGATCCGCTCCGTGAACCAATGGAAACCCGCGTTTTCCTTGGCAAAAAGCCCGAAAAGATTCAGCGAGATGAAAACGGGAAGTTAAAGTGCGAGTTACCTCCTCAGCTTGAGCTTTCAATGCCGGTTATGTTCTCCGCAATGAGCTACGGTTCTATCAGCTATAACGCACATGAATCTTTGGCAAGAGCCGCTACCGAGCTTGGTATTTTATATAACACAGGAGAGGGCGGTTTGCACGAGGATTTCTATTGTTACGGAGAAAATACAATTGTTCAGGTAGCCTCCGGTCGTTTCGGTGTTCACAAGGATTACTTAGAGGCAGGTGCAGCCGTTGAAATTAAGATGGGACAAGGTGCAAAGCCGGGTATCGGCGGACATCTGCCGGGAGCAAAAATTGTCGGAGATGTATCAAGGACAAGAATGATTCCTGAAGGCAGTGATGCTATTTCTCCCGCTCCGCATCACGATATCTACTCTATCGAGGATTTAAGGCAACTTGTATTCTCTCTTAAAGAGGCAACAGAATACAAAAAGCCGATTATTGTAAAAGTTGCGGCAGTTCATAATATTGCCGCTATTGCAAGCGGTATCGCACGAAGTGGTGCTGATATTATTGCAATAGATGGTTTTCGTGGCGGCACAGGTGCCGCTCCGACTCGCATCCGTGACAATGTTGGCATCCCGATTGAGCTTGCACTTGCATCTGTTGACCAAAGGCTTCGTGATGAGGGTATCAGAAACAATGTCTCTTTAGTTGTAGGCGGTTCTATCCGCAGTGCGGCAGATGTTGTTAAGGCGATAGCATTGGGAGCAGATGCTTGCTATATTGCTACGGCGGCGCTCCTTGCTCTCGGATGTCACCTTTGCCGTACCTGTCAGACCGGCAAGTGTAATTGGGGTATCGCAACACAAAGACCTGAGCTTGTAAAAAGACTTAACCCTGATATGGGAAGCGAACGCTTAATAAATTTGATGAATGCTTGGAGACACGAGATTAAAGAGCTTATGGGCGGTATGGGTATCAACTCAATTGAATCGCTCCGTGGAAACAGATTGATGCTTCGCGGTGTCGGTCTTACCGATAAAGAGCTTTCTATCCTTGGCATTTCTCATGCAGGAGAGTGATAAAAATGAAAACTAACAAAACTTTAAAACTTGTTGTAACTTCATTGATGGCAGCAATGGCTTGCGTTGCTACAATGATTATTAAAATTCCAATCACAGCTACGGGCGGATACATCAATCTGGGAGATTGTATTGTGCTTTTGTCGGGTGTTGTTCTTGGGCCCTTGTATGGTGGCCTTGCCGCCGGCATTGGCTCCTCCCTTGCTGATATTTTTTCAGGATATGTTGTCTATGCGCCTGCAACATTTGTTATAAAGAGTTTAATGGCCGTTGTAGTTGGCATATTCGTCAAGCGTCCATCTGCAAAGATTTTTCCAACCATAATGATTTCCGAAATTATTTCGGAAATCATTATGGTTGCCGGATATTTTCTCTTTGAAGCAACCATTATGGGATATGGCATTGGTGCTGCAGCAGCGCTCCCCGGAAATACAATTCAGGGCATTGTAGGTGTTATAATTTCAATGTTACTGATACCCACAATAAAGAAACTGGGTATTGATTCATTCAGAGGAATTTCAGATTAGAGCAAAGGGGCAAAATAAAATGAAGAAAATCTATGTAAACGAAGAATGGTGTCTTGGCTGCCACTTATGCGAATATAACTGTGCCTTTGCCAATTCCGGGCAAAGCGATATGGTAAAAGCCTTGAAAGATAAATCTATATTTCCAAGACTATGTGTTGAGGACAGCGGCAAAATCACTTATGCGGTTTCATGCAGACATTGTGAAGATCCTCTCTGTGTAAAGAGCTGTATTTCGGGTGCACTTTCAAAAAAAGACGGTGTAATTAAAATTAACAAAGATAAATGTATAGGCTGCCTTACCTGTATTTTGGTATGTCCTTACGGTGCACTGATGCAAGGAGAAAAAGGTGCAGTACAAAAGTGTGAGCTTTGTCTTGAAAACTCTTGCGGCTCTCCCGCTTGTGTTGCAGGCTGCCCCAACAGAGCACTTGTGTATGAAGAAAGAGGTGAGACAGAATGAAAAGCTATGTAATAATCGGTAACGGTGTTGCTGCCGCAGGCTGTATTGAAGGCATCAGAAGCGTTGATAAAGATACAAAAATCACAGTAATATCTGCTGAAAACCATCCTGTTTATTGCAGACCTCTTATTTCATACTATCTTGAAAATAAAACAACACTTGATAAAATGAGCTACAGAGATGCAGACTTTTATGAAAAAAATAAATGTGATGTCATTTATGGAAAGCAAGCTGTAAAGATTGATAAAGACGGCAAAAGTGTAACCTTGGATGATGCTACGAATATAAAATATGATTCTTTATGTATTGCATCAGGTTCCTCTCCGTTCATTCCGTCCTTTGCAGGACTTGAAACAGTGCAAAATAAATTTTCGTTTATGACAATAGACGATACACTCGCACTTGAAAAAGCAATCACAAAAGAGTCAAAGGTGCTGATTATAGGTGCCGGTCTTATAGGACTTAAATGCGCAGAAGGTATTTTGGAAAAGGTTGCAAAAATAACTGTATGTGATTTATCTGACAGAATACTTTCAAGTATTTTGGATGACGAATGTGCAGCTATCATGCAAAAGCATCTGGAAGAGCATGGAATAAAATTTATGCTTGGTGATACAGCTGAAAGCTTTGACATAAATACAGCTAAAATGAAAAGCGGTGCATCGGTAGATTTTGATGTTCTCGTTCTTGCAGTCGGTGTAAGAGCCAATACAAACATTTTTAAAGATGCAGGCGGCGATGTAAACCGTGGTATCATTATTAACGACAAGATGCAGACTAATATAGTCGATATTTATGCCGCCGGCGATTGCAGCGAAGGTAACGATATTACCCTTGGACAGAAAAGGGTTCTTGCTATCCTTCCCAACGCTTATATGCAAGGCTTTTGCGCCGGTGCTAATATGGCAGGCGGCAACTCGCTGTTTGACAATGCAATTCCAATGAACTCTATCGGCTTCTTCGGACTTCACGCAATGACAGCAGGAAGCTATTATACAGAAAAAGAAGGCGGAAGCGTTTATGAAGAAAAGGGCGAAAACAGCATAAAGAGACTGTATATGAAGGACGGAGTTCTTACCGGATATATTATTATCGGTGATGTAAATCGTGCCGGAATATATACTTCACTTGTAAGAGAAAAGACGTCACTTGACACAATAAATATGGATATGCTCAAAAAAAATCCGTCACTTGCGATGTTTTTTCCTGAAATCCGTAGAAAAAAACTCGGAGGTGTGATATAATATGAATATAAATGCAAAAAATGTCGATTTTAAGAATTTAAATGAAGCTTTACGATCAGCAGGAGCTGAGTGCGAAATTTCTTCATGCCTCGGTCAGCGATTCATTGCATCCGGATTGTCAGACAAAAAGATTACCATAAACGGCATCCCCGGAAATGCACTCGGTGCATATCTTAACGGTGCAACCATTGAAGTTATGGGTAATGCACAAGATGCAGTCGGTGATACAATGAATGACGGTGAAATCATAGTTCACGGAAATATCGGTGATGCCGCAGGCTACGCAATGCGTGGCGGAAAAATATTTGTAAAAGGCAACGCAGGATACCGTGCAGGAATTCATATGAAGGCTTATAAAGAAAAACAACCGGCACTCGTTATCGGCGGCAAAGCAGGAAGCTTTTTAGGCGAATATCAGGCAGGCGGCACAATAATCGTTCTCGGTCTTACCGATGATGAAAAACCTATTGTCAGCAACTTTCCCGGAACAGGAATGCACGGCGGCAAAATGTTTCTCCGCTCCTCCTGCACCGGAATCAGGTTCCCAAGCCAGGTTCACGCACGATGTGCTACCGATGAGGATTTGCAGGATATCAAAGAATATATAAAAGAATTCTGCAAATATTTCGGATATGACGAAAGTGAAATTTTAAATTCTGATTTTACGCTCATTACACCTGACAGTAAAAATCCATATAAGCAGATGTATGTTGCGAATTAGGAAAGGAATGTTGAGTTATGAAGTATTCAGCACAAGAAGTTATTCAATATGTTAATGAGGAGGATATAAATTTTATACGCCTTGTCTTTTGCGATGTCTACGGCAGACAAAAAAGTATATCCATAATGCCCAGCGAGCTTTCTCGTGCTTTTGAATATGGAATCGCTTTTGATGCTTCTTCCGTCGGCGGATTCGGTGATGAAGCGCACTCGGATTTATTCCTACGCCCAGACCCCGAAACACTTGCACAAATTCCGTGGCGTCCTGAAAATGGTCGTGCTATCCGTATGTTCTGTACCATTACAAAACCAAACGGAGAAATTTGCGAATATGACACTCGAAATATATTAAAAAAAGCTATTGCAGATGCAAATAAATCAGGTGTTGAGTTTTCCTTCGGTTCAGAGCTTGAATTTTATCTTTTTAAGCTTGATGAAAAAGGTAATCCAACCAAGGAACCATATGACAACGCAAGCTATATGGATATGGTACCGGAGGACAGATGCGAAAACATTCGCCGCGAAATCTGTCTTGGTATGAAAATGATGGGCATTCATCCGGAAAGTTCACATCACGAGGAGGGACCCGGCCAAAATGAAATTGATTTCCGTTATTCTGATCCTCTGACTGCTGCCGATGATGCTATGGCTTTTCAGGTAATTGTTAAAACCATAGCACGAAGAAACGGACTGTATGCTGACTTTTCTCCAAAACCTATTGCCGATAAAGCCGGCAATGGACTGCACATAAATATGTCAGTTAAAAATGATAATAATCATATCTTGTTGCCACAGATGCTTGCCGGAATAATGGAGTATATTCAGGAGCTTACGGTATTTTTAAATCCGGTGAAAGAGTCTTATTTGAGATTTGGTCAATCCAAAGCTCCAAAATACATTTCGTGGTCGGGCGAAAACCGTTCGCAGCTAATCCGTATTCCTGCAGCAAGCGGTGAATACAGACGTGCAGAGCTTCGTTCACCAGATCCGACAACTAATCCTTACCTGGCATATGCACTGCTTATTTATGCAGGTCTATACGGAATTGAAAACAAACTTGACCTGCCACCTGCTGCCGAAATAAACTTCTTTAAAGCAGATAAAACAACCGCAAGACAGTACAAGGAGCTTCCCGATACCTTAGAAGAAGCAAAGGCACTGGCACAAAAAAGCGAGTTTATAAAAAAGCATCTGCCGGAATCAATTATTAACATCTACTGCAAGTAACATGAAATTTTAGTGAAGGAGGTAATTTAAATGGATTTTAAAGAGCAAGTATACAGCGTACTATTTATATCTGCTGCTGAAAAATTCAACACCTCCGTTTCAGAATTGTTACCCGATTACAGATACCATCCCGTGCATTTTGCAGCGAGTATCAGTGCTGCAAAGCGTGCATTGATAGAACGGGAATTTGATTTTATAATTATAAACTCTCCTCTTCCCGATGAAGACGGTATACGATTTTCCATTGATGTTTGCAACAACAAAAAATCGGTTGTTATGATTATGGTCAGAAGCGAGCTTTATCATTCTTTTTATGACAAAGTATCTTCTCACGGCGTATATCTTTTGTCAAAGCCAACATCCAAGCCAATTGTCAGCACTGCTCTTGACTGGATGGCTACCACGAGAGAACGATTGAAAAAGCTTGAAAAGAAAACTCTGTCACTTGAAGAAAAAATGCAGGAAATCCGTATAGTAAACAGAGCAAAGTGGTTACTTATTACCGAACTGAAAATGACTGAAACGGATGCACACCGTTATATAGAAAAACAAGCTATGGACAGATGTGTTTCAAAAAAAGAAATCGCAGAGGAAATAATAAAAACTTACGCATAAAAGGACGAAAATACATGTTTAACTCAGATAATTTATCAATAAATGAAAACAATCACTTAACCATTGGAACTCACGACACAGTGGAGCTTGCAAAAGAATACGGCACTCCTCTGTATGTGCTTGACGAAGACTTAATGCGAAAAAACTGCCGTGATTATAAAGAAGCCATAGACAAGTATTACAGCGGCAACGGACTTATCCTGTTTGCGAGCAAGGCTCTTTGTACCATGTACACGGCAAAGCTTGCAGAAAGTGAAGGATTAGGTGCGGATGTTGTTTCCGGCGGTGAGCTTTACACATTATATAAAGCCGCGTTTCCGATGGACAAGGTATTCTTTCATGGTAACAACAAAACACAAAGTGAAATAGAACTTGCTATACACTGCGGAGTTGGTCATATTGTTGTTGATAACAAATACGAGCTTGACTTATTGAATGATATTGCAAAAGAAAAAGGCATTATTCAGAAAATTCTATTCAGAATCAAACCGGGCATTGACGCACACACCCATGACTTTGTAAAGACCGGGCAAATCGACTCAAAATTCGGTGTTGCCTTAGAAAACGGCGAAGCATTTGAAATTCATAAGTATGCAACAACACTTTCTAATATTCAGGTTGATGGTGTTCACTGTCATATAGGTTCTCAGATTTTTGAATTTGAGCCTTTTTGTGAAGCTGCAAAAGTTATGATGAATTTTATAGCCGACCTCAAGGCCAAGCTATCTTTGAAAATTAAAATATTAAACCTCGGCGGTGGCTTTGGTATCAAATACGATTCCACTGACGACCCTCTTACTCCTGCAGAATATATCAAAAAGACAGCTGAAGCAGTAAAAAAGGTTGCCATGGAAAGAAATATAGACCTGCCCTACTTAGTATTTGAACCGGGACGCAGCATTGTTGCACCTGCCGGAATCACTTTATATACCGTAGGCGGTGTAAAAGAAATTGAAAATGTCAGAACCTATGTTTCGATAGACGGAGGCATGGGCGATAACCCAAGATATATCCTTTATGGTGCAAAATACTCGGCAGTTGTTGCAAACAATGCAGGAGCAAAACCGATTGCACCCGTAACCATTGCCGGGAAATGCTGTGAATCAGGAGATTTACTTCAGGAAAATATCATGATGCCTGAAATTAAAGTTGGCGACACACTTGCAATCTTAGCAACAGGTGCATATAACTACTCAATGGCAAGCAATTATAACCGCATTCCCCGACCGCCGATTGTTGCAGTTAAGGGTAATGAAAAGAAAGTTATCGTTAAACGAGAAACATAGGGTCGTATTATTAGAAATGATGTATTGTAAATATAGTAAATGATGATATAGTGGTACAACTAAAAAGATATTATATAGCAAAAAACTCTGCATGAAATTTGACCCATGCAGAGTTTTTGTTTATTTTCCGTATTTTTTCACTCGTAATCTGCCTATTGCTCTTGCCATTTTTGCCTGTGCAGCATAATAATCCTGAATACTCTTTTTCTGCAGGATAGCTTCCTTTGCCTGTTCTGCAGATCTTCTTGCACGGTTTTCGTCAATTTCCTCAGGGCGCTCTACCGTATCAACCAATATAAGAACCTGATTATTTTCAACCTTTACAAGCCCTTCGGACACAGCCGCAACAGTTTCTGTGCCATCAGGTGTTGTTATTTTCAAAACACCGGGGACGATAGCCGCAATCATGTTGTTG
>JAZQGH010000144.1:0-2458 GCA_045539925.1 Acutalibacteraceae bacterium
CTCAAAAACAGGGTATGAGGTGCACGATTTTGTTCCGCTCCAGAGTGTTCCTTTTTTGTTCCGCTCAACAGCTCGATACCCTCTTTTTCCTTACATTGAGGTGCATTATTTTGTTCCGATTGATGGCTTTATCGCCATAAAAAGGGAACTTGCACGATTCTGTTCCGCTTTAATGCGCTCTTATAGTTTACTTTCAGTAAACAGAAATCTTCACTATTTCGACTCGCCAAAATGTTCCTTTTTTGTTCCGCAAAATCGCTGAATCGGCCCTTTATAGAGACTTTAGCCTACTTCAAAGTGCATTATTTTGTTCCGCTTTGTGTCTTCGACATCAGCTAAACCGCCACAAATTCGTGGCTTTTTCATCGGATTGTTCCTATTTTGTTCCGTTTTTCAGCTCGATAGCCTTTGTTTACTGGGCTTCCATCCGCATTAGGTGCACAGATTTGTTCCGCTTTAAAGCGTATATATATTCATTCCTTTCCCTTTTCTTTCCCTACCGTTGAAAAATCTTGTTTAAGATAGTTTTCTTTCTTATTAAAATCAAGTATTAGAACTATAGAGAATGCGAAATGCCTTTATTTACAGGGTTTTTCAATGATTTGCCGCCACAATTTGGTAACATTTGCGCCACAACTTAGGAACTTCATCGCCACAATTTCGTAACCCTGCCGCCACAAAAAAGGAGCGTAATCGCCACAAATTAGTAACATTTATCTTTACCCGCCACAAATAGGGAACTTTTGCGCCACAAATAGGGAACTTTTTAATTCTGAATTTCTAAATCTTGACAAATTTTTTCGTTTTTCAACTAATTATGAAGAGTGTTGCAACCTCTCCCCTACCCTATATGGTTCAAAAAAGCTTTTATTTTGGAATCTTCGGAAATCTTGCCTATGTAGGCGTTTCAAGCTATCACCGCCACAAAAAAGGTACTTTCCTCACATTCGAGTAAAGCACCTTTGGAACAAAAAGGGAACTTTTTCCACTTTTTTGACTAAAATGGCATATCTTTATCCTTCGTACCCTTGTTTATCTCTTTTGCCAGGGCCATGTAATCCTCGGCACCGTTGCATTTGGGATTGTAGTCAAAGATGCTCATGCCACATGCTGCAGCCTTGTTCAGCTCCTCACACTGACGGATAGCCGTGTGATACAGGTTCTCTGGGGCCTGTGTGAGCAGTAGTTCCTTGATCTGCTTGCTGACACCCCACTTCGTCTGTTTAGTGAGCAGATAGTGGCCACGAACCTCTTTGTTATTCGCGCGTATAATCTGCGTGAGCTTCTTTGCTCCAGGAATCGAGAACTTGTCAGCAATGGGGATAATCAGCTCGTCAGCGGCCACGATAACGTTGACCAGCATGGCGCCGGAACCAGGAGCAGAGTCGATGATAACGTAGTCATACTCGCCCTTCACTTTTTCAAGCCATTCTGACATGTATTTCGTAGCACCAGCATCCTCCTCGATAGAGAGTTCGATGTTGTGTGAATCAGCATCCAAAGCCGTTGATCCTGGAATGAGGAACAGCTTCTTTGAAACCTGCTGTGGATTCACTTCTATATCGTCGTTGTTTAAGTAGTCTGAGAGCGTAGGAACAGTTACTTCCTCAACGCTCTGCATGGTCAGGTTACACTGTCCGTCAGCATCTACCAAAAGTACGGTTTTACCCATCTTAGCGAGGGCGGCACCGAGGTTTGCCGCAGTCATGGTCTTCCCTACCCCACCCTTGTGGTTGACGACGGTTATAATCCTTGTTTTCTTTGTTGTTGCCATAGTCATAATCATTTAAACCAGTTCTGGATACGCATTCATCACTGCGTAGCCAATAAGCTCCTTGATAGTTCTCTTCTCCTCCTTTGCTTTCTTACGCAGCGCTTTGACCAAAGTTTCAGGCAGTTGTAGATTGACAGATACCTCGTCAATACCCTTGATGAGTTCTTTACGGGGACGGCCTTGCTTGGGATGTTCAAACTCAATGCCTTTGGCACCACCCTGTTTGATAATCTGCTGGGCTACCTGCTTGATAAGATCCTCAGAAGCCATCACATCTTCCAAAGTAAGCGGTTTACGAGCTTCTGGAGCTGCTTCAGGGCTAGCCTGAGCTTCCACAGGAGCATTTTCCTGCGGTTTTTCAGGCGTTTCAGTGATTTCTGGAGCTGGTGTCGCTTCAGTTGTAGAATTGGCTGCTGGAGCCTCACTCTGAGCTTGCACGATGTTATCGAGCTTCTCTACTGTCGTTCCATTCAGGAACCCCGTGTTACCTTTCTTCTTGATAGCCATACTTCGTTGCGTTTAAATGTGTCGCAAAGATAAATAATAATCTTTAATAAAGAGCAATCCTTTTATCTTTATTATACAAACAAATATCATCTTTAATAATTATTAACTATATTATTTAATAATTACGAAATAAAACCTTTAATAAAGAAAATACTTTGTCTTTAATATAGACCTATA
>JAZQGH010000145.1:0-74084 GCA_045539925.1 Acutalibacteraceae bacterium
GCATTGTTTGTGTTACAGTTTTCATGACGAATGGTTAATCCTCCTGTACGTTTTGATTCAGCAACTTAACTGTAACACAGGATTTTCCATTCGTCACTCTTTTTTTATTCGCTACTGTAACACATCTATTGTAAACCTACAGTATTTTTACCGCTAATTCCTCATTTGTCATTGACTTTGCCACTCCTATGTGTTATAATATATACGGAATTAGGGTAAGGCTTGCCGTCGTACAGTAATGTGGGCGGCAGGCTTTTTTCTTTATAATATGCCTACACATTCGAGCAGCTAAATTTTGATTGAAAATGAAGCGGTTTTGTTATTAAATGGAATTAGGGTAAGGCTTGCCGTCGTGCAGTAGTGCGAGCGGCAGGCTTTTTGTTTACTATACAACCATATGGTGCGGCTTGCTTCCATATTTTAAGCCGCTCGGCAGGTTTATCACGCGAACCGTTCTTATTCAATAAGTGAAGCGGATCAGGAAGCAGACGGTAAAAAAGATATGGTTTGCCGTTTAATTCATTAACACCTGCATCTATACTGTTGGGGTCAATTATGTAGCCTTTTTTAGGTTTTGGCGGCTCTTTCCAGCATATCCTTGGTACTTCTTCCTCTTTAATTAGCTCGGCTTGCTTTAAATTGCGACTTCCAACATACCCTTTACCTTTAATTTTCTGTTCGGCTGTGCTGCCTATTTTCGATTGTTCTATAAGATATACGGCAAGTGCACTGTATTCACCGTCAGAATACAGCGGTCTATATTCAGGTGTGCGTGCGGAATAATCCCACAGTCTTGTAATTTCTTCGTATGGTACACCCGAATTTATAACGATATGGTGATGTATGCCGCCTTTACTTCCAAAGGCTGTCACCTTGATATACTTAAGCTCAAGACCGTAACGGCGATAGACAGCCCTTAAGCGCCGCAAAAATGCGGTAAGCTGCTTTTTGGCATCCGTAGGGGTCGGTCTTTTATCACGTGAGTAATGCAATGTCATAAAGATATCGCCGGGGCGAAAATTTGTATTAAGCAAGTGAGTAAGGCTCCGCCCCTTTAGTTTAGTATTGTATCTTTCCATTGCAAGCGGTGTGCCGCCTTTATAATTCTCACGAGTTAAATCTCTGCCATAGTTACCCGGAAAGGTCTCTATAACCTCAATCGTACGTCCTGCCCTGTATTCTCTATGTAGATACATATAATTTTTATCACCTGCCTTTTATAGCGACGTATTATTTACCCTCTACCAAAGTCTTTAGAAACAGAAAGTTTCGGGAATGTGACTGACCTGACCTGATTCAATTACTTGAATTTACACTTAATAATACAGATATATAAAAAACAGAGAAGCGGTTCTGTGTCCGTATCTTAATATCTCAATCAAGTGCCAAATCGGGGTTTTGCCCCGATTGTTTTTTCACTTGCAGTTGACTGCAAAATGCAGTTTTAGGCTGACCGATTAAGATAGTTTTCTAATATATCCATATTTACAAGCCGCTTCTTACCCGCTTTTATATGGGGTATTTCTCCGCTTAAAACCATTTTGCGGATAGCGTATGGCGTTATAGCGGTATTTGGGTCTGATTTTTTCAGTTCCTGAGCCGCTTCGGCGATTGTTCTCATTCTTGGCATTATTCCGCTTCCCCTTTCAATTTGTCAATAATACGGAAAATTTTGTCTTTTTCCTCTTGCGGTAGTTCTCGGCGCAGCTTACGGCTGAAATTACCGTCATTAATGCCGAGTTGTTCAGCGATTTCCCAAAGGCGTACACCTGCCTTTGTTGCTTTTGTTCGAATGTCATTGTTTGCGATTGTCATTTTTCTTTACTCCTTTTTAATTTTGTTGTTGACTTCTCAATCAACGTTTGTTACAATGTCATTGTAATGTAACAACATTAACAAGTCAAGTGTTATTGTTACAGATAATGCAATCAGTAACATCTGTGTTACAAAGGACGGTTTTTTATGAAACAATGCAACAAATTATGGAACCTTTCAAAAGCTCGTGAAGTGGCAAACTTATCTCAACAAGAATTAGCTGACAAAATCGGTGTGCCCCGCGGTTATGTAACTTATTGGGAAAATGGAACCCGCACACCTCATATAGAAGATTTAATTAAACTATGTAAGGTGTTAAATGTATCAAGTGATTATATTCTTGGTTTAAATGATAATTCGTCCACTAATCCCGATATAGCAAACATAACGCGATACACAGGACTAAACGAAGCGTCGATTGCCATTTTTAGAAAAATTAAATGCTTAAATAACGAAAAAATAATTGAAGATTGCAATCATTTTATTTCTTCTGATTGTTTTCTTGAAATTTTACGATTACTATTTGAAGCTCAAAGTATGCAACGCAGTGCAAAAAAGAAAGTTAATTTGCAAGACACAGTAAAAATAATTGAAGATTCGAATTTAGTGGAGTTGCTTATGGAAGCCCACCAAAAAATTGAACAGACTAAAGCCTTTATTTTTGATATGGAAAAAGCAATAACTTTATATTATCAAGACAATTTTATATCTATCCAAGAAATAGAAAAATTGCTTAATATATTAGAGAGCGAGTATTTCGACCGCATAGAAAAAGGAACTTTCACACACAAAACAGGCACTTACTTTTATTTTGGAAAACAACCTTTATTTGCAGGTGATAACAATGCCGACGATTGAAAAAAGAAATAATTCGTACCGCATAACGGTGTCTATAGGTTATGACCTACAGGGAAAGCAAATTAAGAAGCGGCTTACATGGACACCAGACGAAGGAATGACGGCAAAACAAATAGAAAAGGATTTGAAGCGGCAAGCTGTACTATTTGAGGAACGTTGCCAAAACGGACAGTTTATCGACAGTTCTATCCGCTTCGCCGATTTTGCTCAAATATGGCTTCAAGATTACGCTGTGCCGCAACTTCGCCCCTCGACCGTCGCTGGATATCGTAAAGAATTAGAGAGATTAAATGAGCATTTAGGGCATATTCAGCTTAAAAAACTGCAACCACATAACATAACCGCGTGTTATAAGGCCATAGCCGAACAAGGAAAAAGAAGCCGCCCGAAATATCAATTAAAAATCGATATCAAGCCGCTTCTCAAAGAACAAAAGATTACACACAAAGAGTTTGCCGAATGTGCCAGCATTGGTTTTCGCACCTTTAACACAGTTGTAGCAAAGAAACCTATAGACGAGAAGACCGCCGAAGCGGTCAGCAAAACTATTAAGCTGCCTATGAATGTATTGTTTGAGGTTATTCCCGGCAAGGACGGTAAATTATCAAACAATACCTTGCTTCATTTACACCGCCTACTTTCGTCCATTCTCGAAAAGGCGGTTAAATGGCAAGTGTTGTTATATAATCCCTGCCGCCGCGTAGAGGCCCCTAAACTTGAACGTAAAGAAGCGGTATATCTTGACGAAGTACAGGCACAGGAATTAGTAAACTGCTTACAGTCTGAGCCGCTTCAATATCGTACTATCATAACGGTGCTTTTATATACAGGTATGCGCCGCGGTGAGCTGTGCGGTCTTGAATGGACTGATATTGATTTTACCAACTGCCTAATAGATATCAGCCGTTCTTCTCTGTATCTGTCCGACAGGGGCGTGTTTGATGATGATACTAAGACAAATTCATCAAAGCGCGTTATAAAAGTACCTACCGTTGCGGTTGAAATGCTTAAAGAGCATAAACGACAGCAGATAACAGAACGCCTAAAACTCGGCGATAAATGGGTCGAGAGCAATAAAGTCTTTACACAATGGAACGGAAAGCCCATACACCCCGACACCATTACAGGATGGTTTGCAAGGTTTATCAAAAGACACGACCTGCCGCCGATACACCTACACAGCTTAAGACATACAAATGCAACCTTGCTAATTGCCGCAGGTACAGATTTAAGAACGGTATCGAAGCGGTTAGGGCACAGCAATATGACAACCACCGGAAATATATATGCTCATGCAATTAAATCAGCCGATGAACGAGCTGCCGAACTGCTTGGTGATATATTAAAACCTGCCGAACAGAAAAGAGCATAAATGAAAACCGCTTCGCGCAACTGTTTTCTTAGTTGCCGTAGCGGTTATTTTTTGTCTGACACATTTAATTTCTTGGGGTTTATTTGGGGCTTACGATTGCAAAATAAACCCCAAAATTACAAACGATTACGAATATGTGTTTTTAGAATTCCTTGAAATAATGCGGTTTTCAGCCCGTTGCAAATGATTGCAAAAAGCCTTATTTCACACTTAAAATCCCTCGGTAGCGATACCGTATCGGTTCAAGTCCGATTAGCGGCACCAAAGCATTCAAACCCGAACCTACAACCTATCGGTGAAAAGTTCGGGTTTGTTGTTTTCTTAAAAGATATTACATAAGTCTTTGTTTGTGGCAGTACGGAGTTAGTCTCTCTGTACTGCCACTTCTTCGTTTCAAAGAATTTTCGTACACAAAAGGAGATTTGAAATGAAGACTAAAAAAGCAAGAATTATTTTCCTCGCCATAACACTTATATATAATTTAATATTTGGATTTTACCTGAGAGACTTTCTTTTGCTCTCTCCCACGCTGCTAGTATTTTACTTGCTATAAGCTTTGCCAACTCTGTTTTTAATGGTTGAGATAAAACCAGAGGCTAAGCGTATACTGTTTAATCTGCTTACTGAATTTCCGTTGCATCGGGATAAATTCCCGCTGCTGCATTTTTAAATACGAGGAGGAATATAAATGGATTCTAATATATGTTCCACATTCCTCGAACTAACGTGTGTATCGCATAACAGTATAACCGCTGTAATTGCGGGAGTTTTATTTTTAACAGTAGTGATATTGACCTGTGTCCATACAGGGAAATATGCATCCAACAGATGGAAAGGAAATAAGGGGAAGACAATAGCGGGTTTTGTACTTATTTTCGCTATAGTTGAAATAGTGCTTTTCTGTTTTTTGTTTATGTGTGAGAACTATCCAAGGAATAATCTTTTGCAATATTCTTTTGGTATGAGTATCTTTTTTACATCTCATCATATTTTTCAAGATAGCTGTGCTTGTCTCCGCTGTCTTTATCCCGCCAGCCTACAATAGAGGCGAGGTTTACATTGTGTACGCTTCTGAAAAGATTATCGTCTACGGCAGGGTTGACCTTTTTAATTTCTTTGATAAGAGCCTTTATCTCCTTGCGTTTCGACATTTCCTCGTTGTGCTCGCTCTCTGCCGTAAATTTGCAGGCGCACCGTAAAAACCGAAGCTCATTATAGTTCGACCAGGCAATAATATCCTTTTCCTTGACCTTGTAAAGAGGACGAATAAGCTCCATTCCCTCAAAATTTGTGGATTTAAGCTTTGGGAGCATGGTCTTTATCTCGGATGCATAGGTCATATTAAGAAGCAATGTTTCAATCATATCGTCAAAGTGATGTCCAAGTGCTATTTTGTTACAACCAAGCTCCTTTGCCTTAGAGTATAAACAACCTCTTCTCATTCTAGCACAGAGATAGCAGGGCGCACCTCCAGCGTCAACAACAACATCAAAAATGTTGCTCTCAAAAATAGTGATAGGTATGTTCATCTGTGCGGCGTTAAATTCTATAAGCTCACGGTTTTCCTTGTTATAACCGGGGTCCATAACAAGAAAAACAAGCTCAAAAGGATAAAGACTGTGACGGTGAAGCTCCTGCATACATTTTGCCATAAGCATAGAATCCTTGCCGCCCGAAATGCAAACAGCGATTTTATCGCCCTCTTTAATCAGTTCGTATTCATTGACCGCCCCAACAAAGCAGTTCCAAATAGGTTTTCTGAATTTTTTTATTATACTTCTTTCAATTTCTTTAAAGCGTTCCATAATTCTCCGAAAAATAGTGTTTTTTTCTATTATATTTCCCAAAGCGCAATTTTTCAAGCAAAATCGCACTTGTAAATATGACGCTACAGTGGTAACATAATATATATGTATTTTTTGAGGTGAAAAATGGTTTCAAAAATTCGAAGTATCGGACTTTACGGAATGGAAGCATATTTGGTCGAAATAGAGGCAGATGTTTCCCGCGGACAACAGGCATTCGATATTGTCGGTCTGCCTGACTCTGCTGTGCGCGAATCCCGCGACCGTGTCCGTTCTGCAATAAAAAATTGCGGCTATAAATATCCCCTCGGTCATATCACGGTAAATCTTGCCCCTGCCGACATCCGCAAGGAAGGCTCTGTTTATGACCTGCCTGTCCTGCTTGCACTTCTCATTTCCAACAAGCAGATAGAGCCTACGGTAGATATGAGCGAAAGCATTTTTATCGGTGAGGTTTCTCTTGACGGAACTCTCAGAAGGGTTAACGGCATTCTTGCAATGGCGATAAGTGCCCGTGAAAACGGAGTCAAAAACTTCTTTGTTCCTGCCGAAAATGCCGCGGAGGGCTCGGTTGTAGAGGGGATAAACATTTACGGTGTAAAAAACATAGAAGAGGTCATATCCCATATCACAGGCTTTACGACCTTGTCTGCGCAACCACCCTTTGATATGTCAGGCGGCGCAAAAAAATGTGATTTTCTCGACTTTTCCGAGGTCAAGGGACAGGTGGCTGCCAAGAAAGCTTTGGAGATTGCTGCTGCGGGCGGACATAATATTCTTCTCATCGGCAGCCCGGGAGCAGGTAAAAGTATGCTCGCAAAAAGGCTTCCCACCATTCTGCCCGAAATGACCTTTGAAGAGTCTATAGAAACAACAAAAATACATTCTGTAGCAGGAATGCTCAACCCCGAAAATCCTCTGGTTTCGTTGAGACCCTTCCGTTCGCCTCATCATACCGTCTCTTCAAGAGGAATATCGGGAGGAGGAATGGTTCCCCGTCCGGGAGAAATATCTCTTGCTCATAACGGAGTTCTGTTTTTAGACGAGCTTCCCGAATTCGACAGAGATGTAATGGAGGCTATGCGACAGCCTCTTGAGGACGGAAGGGTAACCATCTCCCGTGTGGCAGGCTCTCTTACATACCCAAGTGTTTTCACCCTTGTTGCGGCTATGAATCCCTGTCCTTGCGGATTTTACGGACATCCCACCCGTAAATGCATTTGTTCTCCCACGGCAGTGAGAAAATATCTTAACCGCATTTCTGGTCCTATGCTCGACCGACTTGATCTGCACATAGAGGTGCCTCCCGTTGACTATGCCTCACTCAAATCTGCCGCGCAGGAGGAAACAAGCGAAACCGTGCGTGAAAGGGTTAACCGTGCCCGAGAGATACAGAACAAACGGTATGAGGGTACGGGTATTAACTGTAATGCGCGTATACAACCGGGCAGACTTTCAGAGTTTTGTCATCTTTCGGTAGAAGCGGAAAATCTACTTAAAGCCTCCTTTGACCGTCTGGGGCTTTCAGCACGTGCCTATGACCGTATACTTAAGGTTTCAAGAACCATTGCAGATCTTGAAGGCAAGGAAACAATAGAGGTAACACATATTGCTCAGGCAATACAGTTCAGAAGTCTTGACCGCAAATATTGGGAGGGCTGACTTTTATTGTTTGACAAAACAGTATCGGATGTAGTATACTTAATTTGTTAAACTAGTATTTTGTTAGGAGCTTATCATGGACGAAACAAAGAATTCTGCAACGGAATACATAGATCTTGCGCAGTTTGGCAGAGCACTTATTAAAAAGTGGTTTTTAATTGTTTGTGTGGGTGTTCTTGCTGCAACTATAGGCTTTATTTACTCAAGCTTTTTTATTACACCGCTTTACAGCGCAAGGTCTACCATGCTTGTCGACCTTCGTAACAGCGTACACGACGATCTTTCGTCAGAGCAGGTCAATATTGCGCAAAAGTATGTAGATACATTTGCCTATATTATGGAAACCAATACAGTGCTCGAGCCTATTATTAAAGAGCTTGACCTTAACGAGACGGTAACTTCGCTTGCAGCAAAGTTACACGTATCTCCTGTCGAAGATACACTCCTCATAAAGGTGTCTATACAGCATTACGACAGAGAGATTGCGCTTGACATCATAAAGGAGCTGGATAAAAAGGCTCCTGAGATCATAAATCAGCGCATCACATCGGGATATATTATAGAGGTCGAAAGCCCCACAGCATCGACAGGTCCTGTAAGCCCCAATGTCACACGTTACACCATTATGGGCGGTGTGGTTGGAGTGCTCTTTATGGTGTTTGCTACTATAGTGCTCGAATTTTTCAACAATAGGGTCAAATCTGTTGCCGAACTGCAGCGTATTATTGATGTGCCCATTCTTGGCGTCATTCCATCTACAGCCAATTTAGATTCAACAGGTAAAGGAGCGTAAAGTATGTTTGCAAAAAAGAAAAAGAAACACACCTCCGAAACCTTTGAGGTGTTGGCTGAAAAATCTCCTTTCGTTTACAAAGAGGCATTCAAGTCCTTCCGTACAAATCTCGAATTTGTCTCCGCAACAGAAAACTGTAAAACCATAATGATGGCAAGTGCTCTCTCGGGTGAAGGAAAGACCACAGCCTCCATAAATATAGCAGTAGCTTTGGCTCAGAACGGAAAAAAGGTCCTTCTTTGCGACTGTGATCTTCGCCGTCCTAAGGTGCAGCGTTATCTTCGTATCAAGCACTCGGCTCATCTCGGTGTAAGCACCGTACTTGGCGGTACCACTGATATTGACAGCGCCATTGGCTATATCGAGGAGCTTGGAATTTACGTTATGCTTTCGGGTACCATACCTCCCAACCCGTCTGAGCTTTTAGCTTCCGAAAACTCCCGAAAAATGTTTGAAGAGCTTAAAACAAGGTTTGACTTCGTTATTTGCGATACACCTCCTGTTGCTATCGTTGCAGATACCGTTGCTTTCAGCAAGTATATGGATGGTGCAATTCTTGTTGTCCGTCAGAACTATGCATCCCGTTCGCAGATAACCGAAGCTGTAAATCGTCTTAAAACGGTGGATACCAACATTCTGGGTACCGTTCTCAACGATTACAATTCAAAAATCGACACATACTATAAATACGACAAGTATTATAGTAATTACTATTATGCTACAGACAGTAAATAACCGTCTTGCAGATATTCATACCCATATTCTTCCGCAGATGGACGACGGAGCCCAAACGGTGGAAGAATCAATAAAGCTTCTGCTGGAACTTTCGCGTCAGGGGGTTACCGATGTTGTTTTCACCCCTCATTTCGACATTTGTAAAGAATCCGTAGAGGCTTTTTGTCAGCGTCGCGCAGCCTCTTTCGAGCGGCTTTGCCGTGAGCTTGAGATTACGGGACTTTGCAGTTCTTTAAAACTACATCTCGGCGCAGAGGTGAGATATGACCCAAACCTCATTTATGCTGATACTCAAAAGCTTTGCATAGGCAATACCTCTTATCTTTTGCTTGAGCTTACAGGAACCTATCCGTTTAATTTTGAAAACACCGTAAATTTTTTGTTCTCTCGTGGAATAATCCCCATTCTTGCCCATATCGAAAGATATAACTATCTTTATTCCGACACCGCACTTCTCGACAGTCTGCTTGAAGACGGTGTAGTAACCCAGTGCAACGCATCATCACTTTTTAGCCACCGTTATGCTGCGGTTATAAAAAAACTGATAAAGAGGGGATGTGTGCATTTTCTCGCGTCAGACACACACAGTCTTGAAAAACGTCCGCCCCAGCTTGCTGATGCACTTAAAAAGCTCAAAAAGCATCGCGATTATTTCATCTCAAACTCTGAAAAGCTCATTTCTGATGAGCTTGTGTGATTTTCCAAAATATTTCATATAACAGGCATAACGCCTTTTATTATCAATCGGAGGCAATATGATTAAATCATCTTTTCTTCGTAGAGTTACCCTTGCGGTACTCGACCTAATTTGTTTTATCGTAATTTTCTTCGCATCCGCCATAATTACCGAATTTTTTTCCAGTACCAGTGTTAAACTGGGTCCCACATACGGTTATCTTATAACCGCGTGTATTTTTGCGGGTTGTCTTTTTGGGGCAAGACTGCTTTTGTCGGTTTATACAAATGTCTGGAGATATGCAAACTCCAAGGCATATATTACAATGGTACTTTCCGATTTTATCGGAGGTTTTTCGGCACTTCTTATTTCCTATGCTCTGGATGCTTATTCCCTTTATATGGGAATTTGGCAAAGTGCCTCATTGGTTGCTTTCTTCTGTCTCACAACCTTGACCCTTCGTTTCGGTTATCAGCAGTTCTATCGCCATTTCAATTTAAATCTCGATTATCTTAACAAAATCGGGGTGGCAATAGTCGGCGCAGGACAGGTGGGAACGCTTCTTGCGGAGGAACTTAAATACAACTCTAATTCCCACTACCGCCCAATTTGTTTTATTGACAAACGCGCCGATAAAATAGGCGGAAAAATATCTGACATTCGGGTCTATAAGGAAGACGAGCATATTATTTCTAAAATTAAGGACCTTCCTGTACAGGAGATATTCATAGCTCTTCCCAACATCGACAGTGATACCGCCAAAGAACTGTTAGATTTTTACTCGCAGACGGGCTGTAAGGTAAAACTTTACGATTTCCCCATAAACCAGAGCGAAAGCGAAGAGAATTCCAAGCGTATCCTTCGTCCTTTCAACATTGAAGACCTTCTTTTCCGTAATGCACTTAAAATAACCGACAGGGGAATGAATTCGTATTATAGAGGCAAAACTGTCCTTGTAACGGGTGGCGGTGGCTCAATTGGAAGTGAGATCTGCCGTCAGATAGCAAAAAGACGCCCTAAAAAGCTTATCATACTTGACATTTATGAGAATAATGCCTACGATATTCAGCAGGAGCTTGTTCGCAGATATAAGGATAAGTTTGATCTTGCAGTAGAGATTGCCTCGGTCCGCGATACTGACAGAATTGACGCAATATTCGACTTCTACAGACCGCAGATAGTATTCCACGCCGCAGCTCACAAGCATGTTCCCTTAATGGAGCACAGCGGCTGCGAGGCAATAAAAAACAATGTTTTCGGCACCTACAATGTGGCAAACATATCCGAAAAATACGGCGTTGAAAAATTTATTCTCATTTCTACCGACAAAGCGGTAAATCCCACAAATATTATGGGTGCTACAAAGCGTCTGTGCGAAATGCTTGTTCAGTGCCGCACCGATAGCGAAACCTCCTTTGCAAGTGTGCGTTTCGGTAATGTGCTGGGCTCCAATGGCTCAGTAATTCCGCTGTTTAAGGATCAGATTGAAAAGGGCGGACCTATTACCATAACCGACAAGCGTATAGTACGCTACTTTATGACCATACCCGAAGCTACTCAGCTGGTTATGGAGGCAGGCTTCTTAGCCGACAGGGGAGAGCTTTTTGTCCTTGATATGGGACAGCCTATAAAAATACTCGACCTTGCCGAAAATATGATAAAACTTTCAGGTCTTCGTCCTTATGAGGATATTGATATTGTTGAGGTAGGTCTCCGTCCCGGTGAAAAGCTTTATGAGGAGCTTCTCATAAAAACAGAAACTCTGGATAAAACCGAAAACAACCTTATTTTTATCGAGCGTGACCATCCCATCAGCCGTAAAGAGGTGGAGGACAAGCTTACCGTTCTGCGCAATGTTCTTGCCGATGCCAAAACCGAGATTGATTCTTCAAGGGTAAAACGTGCGATGAAAGAAGTGGTATCCACCTATCAGGATCCCGACGAGGTAAACTGCAAGGCGGACCAGTCTGAGGAAATGAAAAACACAAAGGTCTTAACCGGTTCGGTGAATTCGTAAATGAAAATATGTTATATTATCGGGGCAGGAGATCTGCCCCTGCTTTATATAAAAAAAGAAGATTCCTTTATAATTGCGGCAGACGGAGGACTCGGTAAGCTCGGAGATATCATACCTGATATTACCGTCGGAGATTTCGACTCCTTAGGCTTTGTTCCCGAAAATGATAATACAGTGGTGTTGCCTGTGGAAAAAGATGTTACCGATATGAAATATGCAGTAAATATGGGCATAATAAATGGGTGCAACACCTTTGTACTGTACGGCGGTACAGGCGGCAGACCCGACCATACCTTTGCAAACTACGCTCTTCTTTGCGGACTTGCCGAAAAGGGTAAAACGGGGTATCTTATCGGAGACAAATTTGTTGCAACCGCAATTAAAGACGGCGTGTATACTCTGCCCTTAAAGCAAAGCGGAACAGTCTCGATTTTTGCAGCAGGAGATAAGGCGGAGGGTGTAAGTATAAAAGGACTTAAGTACCTTTTAGATAATCACACACTAACCTTTTCAAATCCTATCGGCGTCAGCAATTCCTTTATCGGGGAGCAGGCTGAGGTTTCTGTAAAAAACGGAACGTTGCTTATAATGTGGGAAGAAAATAATATAAAGGAATTTATTGACAATCTGTAACAAAAAGGATATAATAACTATTGCCGAACAGAAAATTCAATATTTTAATCAGGGGTGCCGCAAGGCTGAGATGAGTGACACTCAAACCCTTTAACCTGATATGGATAATGCCGTCGTAGGGAGATTATATTCTAGATAAAATTATTACCGCACGGATAAATTCTGTGCGGTAATTTTTTATCTGAGCGCAAAAACGCTTCGGCCAAAGCACATTTGCCTTTCGGATAAAGGAAAGGAGAAATTATAATGCACAAAAACAACCTAAGAAGACTTACCGTCAGCGCAATATTTATTGCCCTTGCAACGGTTTTAAGCCTTGTAAAAATCTGGACGAACCCTTGGGGCGGAAGCGTTACTCTGCTCAGTATGGTGCCGATTGTTCTGCTTTCGGTTATGTTTGGTGTTCCTTGGGGGCTCTTTTCCTCCTTTGTTTATGCCGTTCTTCAAATCGGTGTAGATATTGCAGGAATGATGAGCTGGGGAATGGACATAAGGATGTGGATAGGAGCCATAGTCTTCGACTATCTTTTGGCGTATGCCTCGATAGGCTTTGCAGGTGCTTTCAGAAAACATAAGGCGGCAGGCGTGTGCATCGGTACCGCTATGGCTCTTTTAATAAGGTTTATAAGCCACTTTATTTCGGGATATATTTTCTTCGATATCTGGATGCCTGAAACCTTTTCAAACCCTGCAATATATTCGATAGTTTATAACGGAACATATATGCTTCCCGAGCTTATAACAACGGTAATTGCAATACTTATACTGTATAAATTAAATGCAGTAAAGCGTATGTGCGAAATGATAAATCGGCAATAAAACAGATAGAATGATTATAAAAGGAAGTGTGCGCTATTAACTGCGTATGCTTCCTTTTAACTTTAAGATGAATTTTTCGGTTTTTTCTTTGCATATTATTCAGTGTTGCCGTTTTTAATCGATTTTTACTTGACTTTATAGAGGGCTGGGTTTAAAATAAAAAAGTAAAAATTTTTTAAAGGAGAGTCCTTATGAATCCTGTTTTAGAAGAAATCAGCAAGGTTGGCCTTGTCCCCGTTATTAAGCTTAATGACCCTGATAAGGCCGTACCTCTTGTAAATGCCCTTAAAAAGGGCGGAATTCCCGTGGCTGAGGTTACATTCCGTGCTGCAGGTGCCGACAGAGCTATCGCAAATATCGCTAAAGAGGCTCCCGATATTTTAGTCGGTGCGGGAACCGTTGTTACCCTCGACCAGTGTAAGGCTGCTATTGCTGCAGGTGCAAAATATATCATCTCCCCCGGCTTTGACCCCGAGATCGTGGGCTACTGTGTGGAGAATAATATTCCCGTCACCCCAGGTTGCACGAATCCAAGCGAAGTGTCTATTGCTCAGAAAATGGGTCTTGAGGTTGTTAAATTCTTCCCTGCAGAGGCTGCAGGCGGACTCAAAGTGCTTAAAGCCCTTGCAGGTCCCTTCCCCAATATGCGCTTTATCCCCACAGGCGGAATTTCCACCGCAAACTTAAACGAATATCTTGCCTTCCCCAAGATCATTGCTTGTGGCGGCAGCTGGATGGTTCCCGAAAAGCTTGTTGATAACTGCGAGTGGGACGCTATTACAGAACTTGCTAAAGAAGCCGTTCTTACTATGCTTGATGTTAAGATTAAGCATATCGGCATAAACTCTAAGGATGAGGAGGAGTGCAAAAAGACTGCAGGACTTCTCTCTACTATTTGTGGCAAGCCTCAGGACGTTCGTTCTAAGTCGATATTTGCAGGTAAAGAGTTTGAGGTTATGAAGTTTATGGGCGTAGGCAAGTGCGGTCATATCGGACTTTCAGTTACCTCTGTTAAGCGCGCAGTTCGTTTCTTTGAGTCTCAGGGCTTCAAGTTTAATTACGATTCTGTCACCACCGACGATAAGGGTAATATGAACTTCATCTACTTTAAGGACGAAATCGGCGGTTTCGGCATCCACCTTGTAAATGCATAAAATTTAAGGAGTTCCTTTCAGGACTCCTTTTTTATTGCAAACTTTGTCGGTTTGTGTTAATATATTCTAATAAGTTGGATTTCTGTGCATAATATATCTATTCGGCTTATGGAGGAAAACAATGTTAAAACTTGAAAATATTTATTATAGCGTAGGCGGTGCCGATATTATAAACGGCATTACTATGGAAATAGACGAGCGCTTTGTGGCAATAACAGGTCCCAACGGAAGCGGTAAGTCGACCCTTGCTAAAATAATTGCAGGTATTATCACCCCTACCTCGGGTAAAATCTACCTCGACGGTGAGGATATTACCGATATGTCTATTACCGAGCGTGCAAACAAGGGCATCAGCTTCGCCTTTCAGCAACCTGTCCGTTTTAAGGGAATTACGGTAAAAGACCTTATATCTCTCGCTTCGGGCAAAAAACTCACAATCACAGAGGCTTGCGAGTATTTAAGCGAAGTAGGTCTTTGCGCCAGAGATTATATAAACCGCGAGGTAAATGCTTCTCTTTCGGGCGGTGAGCTTAAAAGAATAGAAATCGCAATGGTAAATGCCCGCGGAACTAAGCTTTCGGTCTTTGACGAGCCCGAGGCAGGAATTGACCTCTGGTCCTTCCAGAACCTTATCAAGGTGTTTGAAAAAATGTATGAGAAGAACAAGGGCTCTATACTTATAATCTCTCATCAGGAGAGAATTCTCGACATTGCCGACAAGATTTTAGTGCTTAAAGCAGGTAAAATCGATAAAATCGGCACAAAGGACGAAATTATGCCCTCCCTTTTAGGAATTGATACGGGCTGTCGCTATGTACAGGAGGATAAATAATGGATAATATACAGAAACACCTTCTTGAGCAGATTGCAGACCTTCACGACGTTCCACAGGGAGCATATTCTCTGCGCATAAACGGTGCTCTTCACGGCAAAAACTCCTCCGAAAATATCGAGATAGTCAAAAAAGAGGACAAGCCCGGTATCGATATTTATGTAAAACCCGGAACGAAGAAGGAAAGCGTTCATATTCCCGTTCTGCTTTCACAGACAGGTCTTAAGGAGCTTGTTTATAACGATTTTCATATAGGTGAAGACTGCGATATAACAATAGTTGCAGGCTGTGGAATTCATAACGGCGGTGACGAGACAAGTGAGCACAGCGGTATTCACGCATTTTATGTGGGCAAAAACGCTAAGCTCAAATATGTAGAAAAGCATTATGGATCGGGTGACGGTAAGGGTAAAAGGGTAATGAACCCAACCACCGTTATCGAGCTTTCAGAAAACGCATATATGGAAATGGAGACCGCACAAATAAAGGGTGTCGACGATACCGTTCGTGAGACGACCGCAAAGCTCGCCGAGGGGGCTACCCTCATCGTCGGCGAAAAGATAATGACCCACGGCGACCAGTATGCCGAAACCCGCTTTACGGTTGATTTAGACGGGAAAAATTCGGGCGCCCATGTTGTGTCCCGTTCGGTTGCAAAGGATAATTCACGTCAGCTTTTCATCTCCCACGTTAACGGAAATAACGAGTGCTCGGGTCATACCGAGTGTGACGCGATTATTATGGATAATGCATCGGTCAGCGCAGTACCCGAAATTATGGCGAACCATACCGACGCTCAGCTTATCCACGAAGCCGCCATCGGCAAAATAGCAGGAGAACAGCTTATAAAGCTTATGACCCTAGGGTTAACCGAAAAACAGGCTGAAGAAGAAATCGTAAACGGATTCTTAAAATAGTTATAAATAATAATAGATAACAAAACACCGAATCGTCAAACGCCCACGCCCCATAACCAAGCCCTTCAAACTCGAATCAGGTTTTGGAAGACAAATTTTTCGCTATACTTCGTCAAAATACTCCTAAAATCCACCCTTTAAGGCTGGTTCGGGTTTAAAGGGTTTGGTTAGGAATGTATTTCCTTAAAAAGCGAAATTTTTGCGCCATAATTTGTTAAAAACCTCCGATACGCGTCAGCGTTATCGGAGGTTTTTGCCTTTTCTGTCACTAAAAATTTTCTTTTTAAGGTGCTTCTCAGTTTCGTAGAAACTGAAAATTTCCTGTATTTAAGCCGTAAAACGCAGAAAGGCTGTCGCCTTTCGAGGCTTTTGGCAACAATATAGGGAATTTTGTTCGAGAAACAAATACTGCCCTATGAGGCGCGGGCGAAATACGATTCGGTGTTTTTTGTAATTAAGTTATTTATCTGTCAATGCACGGTTAAGCCAAGTTGACGCAAAGTACATAGCCTCTGCAAAACCGTTCTTCTCGGTAGACTTGGCAACATTGTCGAGCTTGTCAGAATCATTCTTTATAAGATTTACCTTAATCTTGTCGGCAACCTCAAGGTCTCCCTCCTTGTGAGAGGTGAGAATATCAAATCTGATAACATACTTTTCGCTCATATCGCCGAAATATACGGTGTTGCCCTTGCGAACAAGGGGTTTGTCTTTATAGGTTAAAAAATCACTCATAGTGGCTCTCCTTTATTATTCCTCGTCAAGCTTTCCGTAAAGATTAAATCTGAAAAGTCTCGATTCATCCTCGGGGTTTGTGCAGCGGATGGTTGCCTCGCCTACCTTTGCTCCGTTTAAAATGTTAGCGATACCCATTATCTGGCAAAGCTTACTGCGAAGGTTAAGACAGTCGCCGTCTTCTGTTTCAAGGAAAACATCACCCTTGCAGTGGTCGAGGGCTTCGATGAATTTGTTGAAGTCTATATTGTGAATCTGAATTTTATCCATTAAAATTTCTCCTTACATTATTTTGATCATATAGAATTATATATTAAAAAATCCTTACTGTCAAGTGTGTTAAATACTTGACAATTGGGGTTAGTTCTTGTAAAATTATTAAAGTTGTATACATATTTGCAATATGTTCCTTGTGGAGGTTATTATACTATGAAAAACTGTGAAAAAAGTATGGATACAATAGTATCCCTTGCAAAAGCCCGCGGCTTCGTCTATGCAGGAAGCGAAATTTACGGCGGACTTTCCAACTCTTGGGACTACGGTCCGCTTGGAGTTGAGTTCAAGAACAATGTTAAAAAAGCCTGGTGGAAGAAGTTCGTTCAGGAGAATAAATATAATGTCGGACTCGACTCTGCTATTATTATGAACCCCGAAACCTGGGTGACCTCAGGTCACGTCGGCGGATTTTCCGACCCGCTTATGGACTGTAAGTCCTGCCACGCCCGTCACCGCGCAGACAAGCTTATTGAGGATAAGGGCGGTCACGCTGAGGGTATGACCTTCGAACAAATGAGCGAGTATATTAAGGAAAACGGAATTGAATGTCCCGAATGTGGAAGCAAAGATTTCACCGATATCCGTAAGTTCAACCTTATGTTTAAAACCTTTATCGGTGTTACCGAGGACGCTAAGAATGAGGTTTATCTCCGCCCCGAAACGGCTCAGGGAATTTTCGTAAACTACGCAAACATTCAGCGTTCTACCCGTAAAAAGCTTCCTTTCGGTGTCTGCCAGATAGGTAAATCCTTCCGTAACGAGATTACCCCAGGTAACTTTATCTTCCGTACCCGCGAGTTCGAGCAGATGGAGTGCGAGTTCTTCTGCAAGCCCGATACCGACCTCGACTGGTTCTACTATTGGAAGGACTTCTGCAAAAACTGGCTTTTAAACCTCGGTCTTAAAGAGGAAAATCTCCGCCTTCGCGACCACGAAAAGGAAGAACTTTCCTTCTACTCTAAGGCTACTACCGATATCGAGTTTCTCTTCCCCTTCGGCTGGGGTGAGCTTTGGGGCATCGCCGACCGCACCAACTATGACCTTGGCCGTCATCAGGAGGCAAGCGGTAAATCTCTCGAATATTTCGATCAGGATACTAACGAGCATTATGTTCCCTATGTTGTCGAGCCTTCTCTGGGCGCCGACCGCGTAGCACTCGCATTCCTTTGCGACGCATACGACGAAGAAACCGACGAAAAGGGTGAAACCCGTGTTGTTCTCCGTCTGCATCCTGCACTCGCACCCTTTAAGTGCGCAGTTCTGCCCCTCTCTAAGAAATTGGCAGAGCCCGCAGGCGAGGTCTTCGATATGCTGTCTAAAGATTTTATGGTTGACTATGACGACGCAGGCTCTATCGGTAAGCGTTACCGCCGCGAGGACGAGATTGGAACTCCTTTCTGTATAACCTACGATTTCGATTCTCTTGAAGACGGCTGTGTTACCGTCCGTGACCGCGACACTATGGAACAGACCCGCGTTAAAATCGACGAGCTTAAGACCTACATCGCCGCAAAACTCGAGTTTTAAAAATAAAAGAGCTGAATCGAAGGGAGACCTTGGGACACACTCCATAGAGCAGTATCGGTTTTGGAATACAAATTTTCCACGAAGACTTGCCGAAAAGCCTTGATATACGGCAGTACCGCGGCTTTTTAACACAGAATACCGCAAAAATTTCACATTTTTAAGCGAAATTGCCCTATGGAGTGTGTCCCTTCGGTTCAGCTCTTTTTTACTGTCAAATTTTCTCAAGAAGTCTGTCCATAATCGACGGACCGTGCTCTATGAAAATTCCTGTAGAAGCTGCAGTAGCCTCGGTAAAGGTATCAACACCGTCCAGAGTCTTTCTGCTGTCATAAATCATAAAGGGTACAGGCTCACTCGAGTGGGTCTTTGTCAGCAGGGGAGTGGGATGGTCGGGACAGATAAGAATTCGATAGTCCTCGCCCATCTCGTCAAGAACATTTTTGACGGGAGCAAGAATAAGCTTATCTATAAGACTGATAGACTTAACCTTGTTTTCGGGCTCACAACGGTGTCCGCACTCGTCGGGAGCCTCAACGTGAATATACACAAGGTCAGTGCCCTCTTTGAAGGCGTTTATAGCCGACTCTGCCTTTCCGCAGAAGTTTGTGTCTATGTAGCCTGTAGCGCCCTTAACCTCAGGGGTCTTCATTCCTGCGCAGATGCCGATACCCTTAAGCAGGTCAACCGCCGAAATAACACAGCCCGAAACGCCGTTTTTCTCCTTGAAGTCGGCAACTACGGGCTTAGTACCCTCACCCCAAAGCCAGATTGAGTTTGCAGGTCTTTCACCCTTTGCGGCGCGTTCCTTATTTACGGGATGGTCTTTTAAAAATTCATAGCTTTTCTTCATAAGCTCAATAAGAGGTGCCGCATTCGGAGACTTGCTTAAATACTCGCCAACCACTCTGCCGCTGATGTCGTGGGGAGGGGTCATATCACCGAGGTCGGTTGTGCCGCCATCTACAACTAAACAGTGTCTGTAACTTACTCCCGAATAAAAGCTGTATATCTCATTGCCAAGTTTTTCCTGAACTGTCTTTATTATCTCCTGCGCCTCAGCAGTGGAAATATCACCTGCACAGTAATCAACCATAGTCTTGTCTTCGTATCTTTCCTCGTCCGAGAGTGTGACAATATTACAGCGCAGAGTAACATCGGTGTCCTTAAGGTCAATGCCGATACTTGCTGCCTCTAAGGGGGAGCGTCCCGTGTAGGAAACGGTGGGGTCATATCCCATTACAGACAGATTTGCAACATCACTTCCGGGTTTAAGACCTGCGGCAACAGTTCTGCAAAGACCCACCTCAGAAACCTTTGCCAGTGCATCCATATTAGGCTTGTCGGCAAGCTCCATAGGGGTTTTGCCATTTAATAATTCGGACGGGATGTCTGCCATACCGTCACAAAGAACAACTAAATATTTCATGTGTAAACCACCTTTATTTTGTTAGTAAACCTATTATATCCCTATTTTTGCCGCTTGTAAAGAAAAAAGACTTTATTATTTTAATAAAATGTAATATCATATAGTTATCAATATTTTAAGGATGATAAAATGTCCAATCTTAAACCCGAAGTTCTTTCCCCCGTAGGAAATGCTGAAATGCTTACCGCCGCAGTGAGATGCGGTGCTGACGCGGTTTATTTAGGGCTCGATTCCTTCAACGCCCGACGAAACGCAGAAAATTTCACTATCGACTCTTTAAAGGAGGCGGTAGAGTTTTGTCGTATCCGCGGTGTAAAGGTATACCTTACTCTTAATATAAACATAGCAGATGACGAAATGGAAAATGCCGTAAGAAAAACCGTAGAAGCGGCAAAATGCGGTATAGACGGAGTTATAACCGCCGATATCGGCTTTGTAAATACCCTTCATAAGGTTTTACCAACACTTCCTGTCCACGCCTCCACCCAGATGACGGTACATTCTCCAGCGGCAATAAAACCCCTAAAAGAAATGGGTTTTTCCCGAGTGGTCGTGTCCAGAGAAATGAGTAAAACCGAGCTTACAGAGTTCTGCACCGAGGCAAAAGCGCAGAATATGGAGGTAGAGGTCTTCGTTCACGGCGCACTTTGTATGTGTATGTCGGGTCAGTGTCTGCTCTCGGCAATGCTTGGGGGCAGAAGCGGAAACCGAGGTCTTTGCGCAGGTCCCTGCCGTCTGCCCTTTGCGGCAGAAAAGGGTAACGGCTACGATTTAAGCCTTAAAGACCTTTCTCTCATACCGCATCTTAATGAGCTTAAGAGTATGGGCGTTGCCTCCCTTAAAATAGAGGGCAGAATGAAGCGCCCCGAGTATGTTGCCGCCACCACTGCCGCCTGCAGACAGATGCTGGACAAGGACTATGTGGATGAGGATATAAGTTCAGCCCTCGAAAAGGTTTTTTCCCGTTCAGGCTTTACCGATGGATACTATACGGGCAATCTCGGTCCTGATATGTTCGGCATCCGCACTAAAGACGATGTTACCGCAGCCGACACCGTATTTTCTGCCCTTCACGAGCTTTATAGAAATGACCGACAGAGCATACCCCTTTACGGCAGTGCAGAAATTAAAGAAAACACACCGATAAAGTTTACTGTAAGCGATAATGAAAACACCGTCACCGTTTTCGGCGATAGTCCCGAAAAAGCCCTTAACCGCCCTATGGACGAGGAAACTGCCATAGAAAAGCTTAATAAAACAGGCGGCACACCTTATTATTTCGAGACTCTCAGGGTCGATATTGACGAAGGGCTTATGGTGTGGGTTTCTTCTCTTAATGCACTGCGCCGTGATGCTTTAGAAAAGCTTTCTGTTCTCCGTGCAAAGGTGTCTGAGATTGTTCCCGATTATTCAAAGCTTACTAAGAATAAGGAAAATCGGGAGAGAAAGCCGCTTAAAACTGTTGTGAGAATCGATAGCCTTTCGCAACTTACCGAAAACGTTAAAAAAGCCGATTTGGTAGTTGTGCCTATTGATATAGATACAGAAAAAATTCCTGAGGATGCAAAAATTGCCGTCGAGCTTCCCCGCGGTATATCCAACGAGGCATATATCCTTAAAAAACTTGTAGCTTTTAAGCAAAAGGGAATTACGGTTGCATTTTGCTCCACACTTGCCGCATCAGAACTTGCTAAAACTGTAGGATTTAAGAGGGTGAGCGACTTTGGCTTCAATATCTATAATTCTGCGGCGCTAAACTATCATAAAAGCGAGGGCTCGGTTGCCTGTGTTCTTTCGCCCGAATTGCTTTTAAGTGACGCAAAACACCTTTGTGCCGAAATTCCTACGGGTATAATCTCTTACGGAAGACTTCCTCTTATGCTCACCCGAAACTGCCCTATTAAAAACGGACTAAAATGCAGTGAGTGTAGCAGAGAAAAAAGTGTTATCGACCGAAAACTTACAGAATTTCCAATAAGATGCAGAAACGGATACAGTGAACTGCTTAATTCCAAGGTAATCTGGCTTGCCGACCGAAAGGATGAGCTTTCGGGTCTCAATTTCCAAATTCTCTATTTCACCGACGAGACTTCCGACAGGGTAGACGAGGTTATCACCGCCTATAAAAACTGCACACCTCCCGACTGCGACTTCACCCGCGGACTTTACTATAGAGGAGTAGAGTAATGTGCAACAAAGATACTGCACAGTATTATTCTCCCTAAAAACAGTCCCTCTCGGGTTCGAATCCCCAACAAAAAACAACAAAACACCCCATCCCTGCGGATGAGGTGTTTTGTTGTTTGGTAGAGCATACCGCACAGCACCCGAACTCACGTCCCGTGGTACAAACTTTAGATTTGCACGAACTTGGAGGGATTGGGTGTGGCAGCCTGCCACTGGTGGACGCTAAGGGACTCGAACCCATGACCGCCCGCACGTCAAGCGGGTGCTCTACCAGCTGAGCTAAACGTCCGTTTGCTGAGTGAATTGGATTATATCATATATTGTGTGAAAAATCAAGTGTTATTTTAATCTCTTATTAGCCCACAAAATAATCCTCAGCGCAATTAGAATTTCCCATATTCCTACAGCAGTTCCCGTAAAAATATTAAGCCCTCTTCTCACACTCAGGTCTACCGCCATTCGGTCAAGGAGGGAGGTCTGGAGAGAGAATACCGACATAAGCGCAACCGAAAGGCTTAGAGCCTTTGCCGCAAAAAGTGTGGGGCTGTTGTGCTTTTTGAGGCTTATGCTGTCATAGGTGGCTGCAAACAACCGTATAACGGTATATATTGCTGCCGCAAATATTACCGATTTTCCATAGAAATGCGATCTGTTTTGCCATATCATTTGAAAGATAAGCGCGGTAACCGTCAGATTAAGAACTAAAAGCATAATTCCGCATATAAGCAGGTCAGAGAATTTGCGCTTATTATCTTTTTTGCCGTCAAAGCCCTTAATTAGCAGGAAAAATTTTATAAGGCAAAGCATAATGTAGTATACTGCAACTCCTCCAAACCACACAGAACGGTAATACACTCCCGTACAAAGATTATAAACCGCAAAACCCACATTCACAACAAGCCCGATACTGAGCAGCAGCTCGGTACGGGCTTTTATATCTGTCACATATTTTTCTGTAAAGGGAAATATCCGTATAAGTATTTTGCTTAGTTTTTTCATAATTATAGTTTACCGAAAATATAAAGAAATTATGAATTTTTAAAAATTATATTGACAAAATGAAAATGGCAGTGTATTATAAAACTGTACTAATCGTAATAGTACAGTTAGAACGAGGAGGGGATACATTGATAACCATAGATTATAAAAGCCGTGTTCCCATTTATGACCAGATAACCGCAGGAATAATCCGCCTTAAGACCTTAGGGGTACTTAAAAACGGAGATAAGCTTCCCAGTGTGCGAAGTCTGGCGGTAAAACTGGGCATAAATCCCAATACGGTACAAAAGGCATATGCAATTCTCGAATCAGAGGGTGTTATATGCTCGGTTTCGGGTAAAGGCTCCTTCGTTTCGGAAGACAGCAAGGCGGCAGATGCCATTCTTACCGCCGCTAAGGACGACTTTAAAATAGCAGTGGAAACGGCTAAACGAATGGGTCTTAGCGAGGATACATTATCTCAGATACTTGAAGATGTATACAGGAGGAACGAGAAATGATAAAAATAGTAAACCTCTTAAAAAAATTCGATAATTACAGCGCACTGGATTATGTAAACGCCGAGATCAAAGACGGCTGCATATACGGACTTGTAGGCTCTAACGGTTCGGGCAAATCTACGCTTTTGCGTATGCTTTCGGGTGTCTATTATCCCGACGGAGGCAGTGTTTCGGTAGACGGATATGCCGTATTCAATAATCCCGAGCTTAAATCCCGTATATTCTACCTGCCCGATACACCCTATTTCTTTAAAAACGCCAACATAAACGAAATGGCAAACTTTTATGAGGGGCTTTACCCCAGCTTCGACCGTGAGCGTTTTGGTCACCTGACTTCGGTTTTCCCCATAAGCACTACCGATAAGATAGACAATATGTCAAAGGGTATGCAGCGTCAGGCGGCACTTATGCTCGCACTCTCCACAAACCCTAAATATCTCCTTTTAGACGAGGCTTTTGACGGGCTTGATCCCGTTATGCGGAGTGTACTTAAATCTCTGCTTATTGACGGAATAGAAAACAGCGGAATGACCGCCATAATATCCTCCCATAATCTTCGTGAGCTTGAAGACCTTTGCGACCACGTTGCTCTCATCCACGCAGGAAAAATAATATTCAGCAACAGTCTCGAAGAGATAAGGGGCGGTGTTCATAAGGTTCAGGCGGCATTTAAAACACTTCCTCCCGAGATAAAACTTGCCTCTCTCGATATAGTTAAATGTGAGCGCACAGGCTCCCTTTTACAGATGATAATAAGGGGAGACGAAGAGGAGATAATGAATACGATAAACTCTCAGGACCCGATTTTTGCTGAGATAATCGAGCCCACACTCGAAGAAATATTTATTTACGAAATGGAGGCAGTAGGCTATGACGTCCAGAACATCCTCGGTTAATACCCGACCTGTACTTAACTTTTTCACCTTCACCCTTAAAAAGCAGATACCGCTTACATTGCTTATCACTGCATTTTCATTTCTTATAATACCTGGTATGCTGATTCGCGATGTGCTATCCCATTTTGAGTGGGGGAGAAGTCCTTATGATATGGATGGAGATATGTTTTCTGCCTGGACTACCTTCACTCTTGGAGCAGGTGCGGTGCTTATGTTTATGCTTCTGCTTACTAACTTCGGTTTTCTGTTTTCAAAAAAGGCGGGAGATGTCTTTCACGCATTACCTCTGACCCGAAATCAGATGCTGCTCACAAGGGGTTTAGCCTCTTTTATCGGTGGACTTTTTAACTTTAGCATCTGCTTCGCGGCAGTAAGCATAGTAAACTTTTTACCCTCGGTCAGCGGAGTACCCTTCGAGCTGGTTATAAAAGCCTTTCTGCTTGGAATACTCTACCTCTTTGCGCTAACGGTGTTCAGCCTTTTGTTTGTCGTTTGCAGTGGTGGATATTTTGACACTCTCGTCGCCTTTGCGGCAGTAAACCTGTGTCCTGTCTTCATTGCAATGATGCTGTTTTTTGTAACAGAGGACAGCACCGTAGGGCTGAGTGTCGACTACAACTACCTTATATATACCACTCCCATAGCATATATCTTCTTTAAGTATGCCTTTATGGGATACGTGTATACCCATCCTCAGTTGGTGGCTCCAATGGAAAGAACAACCGTCTGGACAGTTCTGGTAGTTGTGCTTTTGGCGGTACTGTGTATTATTGCCACAGTAAAGCTTTTCAAGGTACGCAAGAGCGAAACGGCGGGAGAGGCATACTCCTTTAAATTCGTTCCGACAATAATAACCGTTCTGGTTTCAATGGTAGGCGGATTTTTTATAGCCGAGGTATTAAGCGGTTTTGATACAAACTTTAATATATTATTTTGGTTCTTCTTTATAGTTGGCGCATTGCTTTGCTCGGTAGCGGCAGGTGCCATAATAACAAGAGGCTTCAAAACTGTAAAGTCATCCTTCTTAAAGGGTGCGGTAGCCGTTATCCTTATGATAGCTTTGGTGATAACTACCATATTTGTAGGCTCTGCGGCAGAAAGCCGTGTGCCTAAAGCCGAGCAAATAAAGAAGATATATCTTAACTACGATAAGTCTGTCGAGTTTACCGACAACTTCGATATTGTGCTCGACCTTCATAAAGGGATAACCGAAAACATTAAAAACGATAAGACGGGCGGAGAGACTTCCGCATTTTTAAACAATATTAACGACATTAGAATAACCTATGTTCTTAATGATTCGGTGGAGATAAAGCGTGATTACTGGCAGGGCAGACCTAATATGGATAATCTCTATCCTCAGCTTCTCGCCCTTATGAAGAGTGATGAGTATTTTCAGAAGTATGAGGACTGTGTTAGTCCCAACGGTCTGAGCGTACAGGTACGGCTGATGGGCGATAAATACGGATATACCAATATGGTTTATGACGATGGAATTGCAGACCTTACTAAAGAACAGGCTAAAGAGTTTATAGAACTCTTCAAGAAAGAAGTCAAGGCAGCTGATCTAAGCGTGTTTGATGAAAACTGCTATGTGGTATATATTAGCGGAATTGATTATAAGGAACTGTTCATACCCCACTCGTTTACACAGACTATGGACTATATAGGTCCGCTACTCGCGCCTGAGGATGAATACTATAAATCTCTAGGCAAATAACTTAAAAGCCTTGTTAACTTATCGTTGACAAGGCTTTTTTATGTGTTAAAATTAGTTTGGTGATATTTTGTATAAAAATAAGCTTATAAACCTCTCTCTTTCCGCGCTTTTTACCGCGGTCATAGTAGTATGTGGACTGATAACCGTCCCTGCGCCCGTACCCTTCACCCTGCAAACGCTGGGTGTATTTGCTGCAACCCTTTTTCTTGGTTCAAAGGGCGGCTTTTTGTCGGTTTTGGCATATATTTTGCTGGGTGCTGTGGGTATGCCTGTTTTTTCGGGATTTCTGGGCGGTGTAGGGGTCCTTTTCGGCCCTACGGGAGGCTATATTTTAGGTTTTTTGTTTATACCGCTGACAACAGGACTGCTTTGTAGGTTCTTTTCAAAAAAAGGAAAGACAGTATACTGTTTTATCGGACTTATCCTTTGCTATGTTATGGGTAGTGTATGGTATGCCCTTTATACCGATGCCAATTCGTTTTTGACGGTGCTGACGGTGGGGGTTATCCCCTTTATTCTGCCCGATGTTGTAAAGCTTTTGTTAGCGGCAAAAATTTCGCAACTTTTAAGTGCCGCAACCGAAAGGTTTATCGGCGACACAGGAAAACTGAGTAGACACCGCATACGCAGAAGACTGAGTGAAGAAATCAGCGTTTTCACCTATGAAGAAATAGATTCCACTAATACCGAGGCGGTGCGAAAAATCCGAGAAGGAACAAGACTTCCTGCACTTTTTGTTGCCGAAAAGCAAACCGCAGGCAGAGGAAGAAGAGGAAGGAGCTTTTATTCTTTAGGCGGAGTTTATATGACTTTAGCACTGCCCTCGTCAGAGGAGTTTGATGCTGTGCGACTTACCACCAAGGTAGCTGTAGCAGTGGCCGAGGCCATCGAAGAACTGACGGGTAAAAATGTTGGTATAAAATGGGTAAACGACATATACCTTGACAATAAAAAGATATGCGGCATCCTCTGTGAGGCTGTAACCGACCCCGAAAACGGTACAACCATAGGTCATATCGTCGGAGTGGGTGTAAATCTCAATGTAAAAGATTTTCCCGACGAGCTTCTCGATATTGCGGGCAGCCTAGAGTGTAGCAGACTTTCAGGGGAACTGCTTGCGGCAAAAATCACCGAAGAATTATTTAAGTATCTCAGAGACGGTCAGGAGTATATCGCCTCTTATAAAAAACGCTCTATCGTTATCGGAAAAGAAATACGCTACATAAAAAACGGCACTGAATATACAGCAAAAGCCCTCGATATAGACCAAAACGGAGGGCTTTTAGTAGAAAATCCTCAGGGTACAGAGCTTCTCACCAGCGGGGAGATAAGCTTAAGGCTAAAATAAAGATCACTGATTTAGGTGACAGGCATTATAATGCAAGGTCGCTTTGAATCAGTGATTTATTATTTTATAAGGCTTTATACCTCTTTTTTAAGCTTTGGTATAAACTTTTCTGCAAACCTGCCCTTACCACGGTTTTTGATGTAAAAAAATCCAATAACGCTAAAAATTACCGCCCCAATAAAATTAACCAGCAGGTCCTTCATTGTGTCGAAAAGCCCGATGTCTATATAACCCTCAACATCAATTAGCTTTCCGTTTACAGAGAGGCTCTGAATGTCTTCAATGCGTACGGTTTTATTAGAATTTGTCGGGTCAAGCACTATACTGGCGATAGAATTTAAAATATGGTCCTTTTGCATATCGGTCTTTAAAAACACGTCACAGCCAAACTCGAAAAACTCCCAGAATACGCCTATCGTCATCGAAAAGCAAAAGGCTACGATGGCTACAAAAAAGGGAGAAAGCTGAAATTTTATTTTTTCGTTCTGATTTAAAAGGTCTACAAGGGCGAAGCCTACTGCGGCGCATAAAAATCCGTTTACGGTGTGAAGCAGAGTATCCCAGTGGGGTATACGCACATAAAAATATGCAAGTTCTCCTAAAATCTCGGCGGCAAATATAAAAAGCAGCACGATTATTTCCAGTGTGGAGGGCAGTTCCAGCTTGAAGGTCTTCTCCACAAAAGAGGGAATAAGGAATAAGATCAAAGACAGACCGCAGATGTAGGCGGTCTCAAAATCTTTCCTGAATAATGCAACCACCAGTGCGGCAATCACGATAATGCGCAGTATAACATATACCGCAAAGGTGATTTTGTTAGTCTTTATGTTGTTTTTTATTTCTTTAAGTGTATCGGTTAACATTGTTTTCCACCTCATATAAAAGGTAACGCCCCTTTGTTAAGTGAGTATTAACAACTTGATATAAATGTGTAAATTTGATATAATATACTAAAATCCATAAAAGGGGTGAGCAAACTGAAACAGAATTTTTCTCTTATGACCGAGGCAGAAATAGAAAAGATAAAACAAAGCGGCTCAAAACCGTCTCTCCTGCTTCATGTCTGTTGCGCCCCCTGCTCAAGCTATGTGCTCGAATATTTAAGCTCGTATTTTAGTATTACCCTTTATTACTATAATCCCAACATTTCCCCCGAAAGTGAGTATCTTTTCCGTTTGGAAGAGCTAAGGAGACTGCTTAGCGAGTTTTCGGCAGGAAAGGATGTTAATATTCTACCCTGCGAGTATGACCCTCTTAGCTTTATAAATATTGCAAAGGGTCTTGAAGATCTGCCCGAGGGAGGAGAGCGGTGCAAAAAATGTTATCATCTCCGCCTTGAAAAAACAGCACAGGCGGCTAAAGAAAAACAGTTTGATTATTTTACTACAACCCTTTCTATCAGCCCCTATAAAAATGCACAGTGGCTTAATGATATCGGAGCAGAGCTTTCAAAGGAATATGCGGTGCAGTACCTGTTTTCCGACTTTAAAAAGAAAAACGGATACAAACGCTCTATAGAGCTTTCAAAGGAATATGATCTTTACAGGCAAGACTACTGCGGATGCGCCTACTCCAAGCGACAGGCTATGCTTGAAAAAAATGAGCATAAGTGATATAATTATATGAGGTTTTAAAAAATCAATTCCCCTCGGAGGTATTGTTACAATATGAAACGCTTTTTTGCAGATATAAAAAAGTATAAAAATTATGTAGGCTATTCGGCAAAGTCAGAGCTTAAGGCCGAAGTAGCAGGCTCCTTTTTAAGTTGGCTGTGGTGGTTTTTAGATCCGCTGCTTTATATGCTTGTTTATTCTTTTATTGCTATTCTTATTTTCGGTAAAGGGGAGCCTCACTTTGCAGTTTTTGTTTTCACAGGTCTTAATGTTTGGCAGTTTTTCAGCAAATCGGTAAAAACCAGTGTAAAACTTATTGTCAGCAACAAGGGTATAGTTACCAAGGTATATATGCCTAAGCATATGTTTATTATTCAGAAAATGGGTGTATACGGCTTTAAAATGTTTGTATCCTTCCTGCTTACTGCAGTATTCCTTATAGTAGACGGTGTCTTTTTCGAGCCTGTGCAGATACATCTTTATATTCTGTGGATAATCCCTCTGTTTGCACTGCTCTTTGTAGGCACCTTTGCGGTATGCCTTCTTGTGATGCACTTCGGCGTTTTTGTAGAGGACCTTTCAAATGTGATAACTGTTGTGCTGCAACTGGGATTTTATGTTTCGGGTGTATTCTACTCTCTCGAAAACCGTCTTACAGGTCAGTATGCACTGCTCGGTAAAATCCTGACAAACTGCAACCCCCTTGCCCTTATTATGACCGATATGCGAAGTGTTATCTTCGGTGACGGAAGTATGCACTATATGGCACTTGTGGTCTGGTCTCTGCTTTCGGTAGCCGTAGCCTGTATTGGTATAAGAACGATATATAAGTTCGAAAACAGCTATGTTAAAATCATTTAAGGAGGAAAACCAAATGGCAGAATCTGTAATCTCGGTCAAAGACGTCAAGATAAGATATAGATTTCTTAAAAAGGTATCTATAATAAAGTCTATGTTTTCCTTCAAAAAGCTTAACAAGGCAGAATATTTTGAGGCGGTAAAGGGTGTTTCCTTTGAGGTCGAAAAGGGACAAATACTTGGTATAGTGGGTAAAAACGGAAGCGGAAAATCCACAATGCTTAAGGCTATAGCAGGTATTTTTTCTCCCGACGAGGGCGAAATAGACCTTCACGGACATTCAGTGTCCCTGCTTTCCATCGGCGTAGGCTTTGTAACCTCTCTTACAGGCAGGGAAAATATATACCTTTCGGGAATGCTCCTTGGATTTACGAAGGAAAAAATTGACGAAAAGCTGGACGAGATAATCGAGTTTTCAGAGCTTGGAGAGTTTATCGATCGTCCTGTAAAAACCTATTCAAGCGGTATGTATTCCAAACTTGCCTTTTCTATAACCGCTATACTCGAAACCGAAATAATGCTTATAGACGAGGTGCTCAGCGTCGGTGACGCAAGGTTCAAGAAAAAGAGCTTTGAAAAAATGAAGAGCCTTATAGAAGATCGAAACAGAACAGTTGTCATAGTCTCCCACAGCACCGAAACCCTGCAGAAGCTGTGTGATAATATTCTCTGGCTGCACGAGGGAAACATCAAAATGATGGGCCCCGTGTCAGAGGTGCTTCCCGCCTATAACGATTTTATGGCAAAATAGGTTATGAAAAAGTTTTTCGAGAAGTTCAAAAAGGTAAAGCTTATAGATGTGCTGCATATATTTTTGTTTTTAGCAGCACTGCCTATAGCCCTTATTTATCGTACAAAGCGTAAGGATTTGTGGCTTTTTTGCGACAACGGAACAGAAGCGTCAGATAACGGTTTTGTGCTTTTTAAATATGTTTGTCAGCACCATCCTGAGCAGGACTGCGTCTATGCGGTTTATAGAAGCAGTATCGATTTTGATAAGGTAAAAAATACGGGACGTGTGGTAGAATACGGTAGTTTTCGTCATTGGGTGCTTTATCTTACCGCAAAGGTTAATATAAGTTCGCAAAAGGGCGGTAAGCCTAATTATGCTGTATGTAATCTTTTAGAGGTCTATGGCATACTTAAAAACAACAGAGTATTTGTGCAGCACGGCGTTATCCTCACCGATATAGAGTTTTTGTATTTTGAGAATACAAAAATGAGTATGTTCGTCACCAGTACACAGCGTGAGTGGGAGTATGTAAACGGACATTACGGCTACCCCGAGGGTGTGGTAAGGCTTCTCGGTTTGCCCCGTTTTGACGGTCTGCACGGTCTGCAATGCAACAAGGGACAGATTCTTATAATGCCCACCTGGCGTGAGTGGCTGGGGGAGGCGGCGCTTTCAAAGAACCTGCAAAAGGATATTAAGAATTTCACCAACACCAAGTATTATAAAAAGTGGAGCGCACTTTTACATAGTCCAAAGCTTCGCGAGGTTTGCGAAAAATACGGATGCGAGGTGCTTTTCTATCTGCACCGCGATGCGCAGCGTTTTGCCGACTGCTTTAAAACCGATAACCCCTATGTTACGGTCTGCAAATATCCCGAGTATACAGCGGGTCAGCTTTTGAGGTCTGCCGCTTTTATGGTCACCGACTTTTCAAGCGTTCAGGCGGATTTCGCCTATATGAAAAAACCTCTTTGTTATTTTCATTTCGATTATGATGAGTATTCCGAAAAGCATTATCATAAGGCATATTTCAACTATGAAAAGGACGGCTTCGGTCCCGTGTTCGAAAATGAACACGAGCTGGCAGAGTATATAGAAAAATCTGCCCAAAACGGATTTTCGGTATCAGAGCCGTATAGTACACGACATAAAGATTTTTTCACTCTCTATGATAGAGAAAACAGTAAACGTTGCTTTGATGCAATAAAGGAAAAATGGAGTTGACCCTATGAGCTTCCCTACTACAAAGCCTATAGATTTTGTTATAATATGGGTGGATGGAAACGACCCCGAGTGGCGTTTGGAAAAAGCTAAATACGACGGCAGTGTTGTAACCGCCTCCAACAGTGAGGTGCGCTACCGCGACTGGGATAACCTGCAGTTTTGGTTTCGCGGAGTGGAGAAGTTTGCACCGTGGGTCAATAAGATACACTTTGTAACCTGGGGACATTTACCCCAGTGGCTTGATACAAGAAACCCTAAGCTCAATATAGTCAGGCATACAGATTTTATCCCCAAAGAGTATCTTCCGACATTTAGTTCTCACACTATCGAGCTTAATCTCCACCGCATAGAGGGTCTCAGCGAGCAGTTTGTATACTTTAATGACGATATTTTTCTGACAGCCCCCGTCACACCCGAAGATTTCTTTAAAAACGGAAAGCCCTGCGATACGGTAGCTCAGGACTGTATCTTCTTCGGCAAGGACAGTGCAGGCTCCTTTAACGGTGCCGATGTTACGGTTGTTAATGCTCATTTCAGTAAAAAACAGGCTATAAAAAATAATTTAGGTCTGTGGTTCAACCCTAAAAACGGAATCAGAAATATTATCAGGACAACCCTTTTGATGCCTTGGCAGTGGTTCCCCGGTTTTTATTATCAGCACACCGCAAACGGATTTTTAAAATCGGTTCTCAGCGAGGTGTGGAAGGCAGAGCCCGAAATACTCGGTGAGACCTGCTCCCATAAGTTTCGCAAAAGCGGAGATGTGAACCAATGGGTCTTCAAATTCTGGCAGATGGCAAAGGGCGAGGTTGCAGTGAGAAGTGACAAATTTTCTTACTGCTACCATATAAAAGAGACCAATTTTGCGGCTCTTCTCAGGGATATTCCCTCAAAGAGGAGAAAAATGCTCTGCATAAACGATACCGCCAGAACGATAGATTTCGAGAATAAAAAACAACAGGTAAAGGAAGCCTTTGATAAACTACTTCCCGACAGATCCGCTTTTGAAAAATAACGACGCTTCAAGGAGATTGCGAAATGCAAATGACCGACAGTTTCTCTAAAATTTCGCCAGCATTTAAAAACTCTGAAAACTGCATTATTATGAGTACCGACAATGGCTTTGCCCCTGCAACTGCGGTAGCCATTCAGTCGCTCATCGACACATCTTCAAAAGAAAATTTTTACGATATAATCATACTTCATTCAAGGGTGACCCCTCTTATGCAGGAGGCACTCCTTTCAATGGATATGCCCGAAAATTTTTCTTTGCGTTTTTATAATGTTTCCGAAATTGTTGACCGTATGAATCTGTATACAGCTAACAGAAGGTCTATAACGATGGAAACCTATTACCGTCTTTTCGCCCCTTGGATTTTATCAGACGAATATAAACGCGCCTTTTATTTCGACGGTGATATGGTCGCCACAAGGGACATCTATCCTGTTTTTAAATGTGACATCGAAAACAAACTTATTGCTGCCGTAAAGGATTATTGGGGAATTTGCAACTGCTTTATTCCCGACGATCCCAGACGGGAATATCAGGAAAGCATAGGCATTAAAAATGTAGAAAATTATGTTATTGCCGCAACTATCCTGTTTAACCTTACAGAATTCCGCAAACGCTTTACGCTAAAGCAGATAATGGAGATGTGCACCCAAAATGAGTGGAAGCAGCACGATCAGGATGTGGTAAATGTTCTTTGTCAGGGCTTTGTACATTTCCTGTCTGCCGAGTGGGGAATGGTCAGCGACTATGGCAACAATCACTATCTGCCGCAGCATCTGCTGGACGAGCTTAATGCGGTGACCGAGCCGATACTTATACACTACGCAGGTTCCCGTAAGCCTTGGCTTAAGCCCTATACAGAAGGGTATATGTTATTCTGGAGATGTGCCGAAAAAACTAAATTTTTCGAATATCTGGCAGATATGATAGTTTCTCCCGAATTCAGGGCTAATCTGCTTACCGAAATGGCTGAGGGAAATCTTCAGTATAAGTTTACGGGAGACGAGATTATCGGCACCTATAACGGGGTAGAGCTCGTTAGAAAGGGTGGCTATGCAGGGCCTGTAACCTATCATCAGATAAGGGTCAGAAACGGAATACTGCATCTGGTTGCCTCGTCGTATTACTACGCCCTTCCCGCAGACCTTGATATGGAAGTGTTTGTGAAGATAAACGATGAGCTTGTCCCTGTGGACAGACAGTATACCGACAATCTCTACCGTCAGGATGACGGAAGAATGACCTGTCGCGGAGAACTGTTTGAGCTTGATTATAGGCTCAATAAAAATGTAGAAAACTACAGTATTTCCGTAGTATGTAAGATAGGCGGATATACTATGGAAAAGAAGGATTTGCGTTTTAATCAGTATGCACCGCTTACAAAGAGGTATGAAAACTGCTATTATCACAGCGAGGGCTGGGCAGTAAAACTTAATAAAGACCTCACAGGTCTTAAGGTATCTGCTGTAAATAAAAATGCTCTTTCCAAATGCGAAAAAGCATTCAGAAAAGAACTTCGCAAGGTGGGAAAAGAGGCAGAAAGAAACGCACTTTTTGTCCGTCCGCTAGTCCTTCTGCTTAAAAAAATCGTTAAAAAGCCTATATGGATCGTATCTGACCGAATTATGAAGGCTGACGATAACGGAGAGGTCTTCTTTAAGTACCTTTGCGAGAAGAAAAGGGGAGAAGTAAAGCCCTATTTTGTCCTTAGCAAAAAATCTCCCGATTATAGCCGACTTAAAAAGATAGGAAGCGTGTTGGAGCCGTATTCTATAAAGCACAGAATATTTCATCTTCTTGCTCATTACACCATTTCCTCGCAAACCGATATGGTTTTCAGAAATCCGATGAAAAAAAGCCGAAGGGCGTATATGGATATGCTCAGTGAGGTAGATTTTATCTTCCTGCAGCACGGTGTTATTCATAACGATATTTCGGGTTGGCTGTGTAAGCGCAGACAATCCTGTGCAGGCTTTGTGACAACCACCCAAAAAGAGTATGATTCGATAGTCGGTGGAAATTATAACTACACTAAAGACGAAGTCTGGCTTACGGGTATGCCGCGTTTTGATAACCTTGAGGATAAACGCGAAAAGATAGTTACCATACTTCCTACCTGGCGCAGATTCCTTACGGTACGCCAGAATCAGGAAACGGGTATATGGGAATTAGCAACGGGCTTCTCCGATTCTAAATATGCCACATTCTACCGCAACCTTATGAACAGTGAAAAACTAAATGCTGCGGCAAAAAAATACGGCTATAAGATACAGTTCAAAATACATCCCTCTTTCCTAACTCACGAAGCACAATTCGGCTTTAACGATAGCGTGAATATCGTGGATAATAATATTTCCTACCGTGAGATATACTCAAAGAGCAGTCTTATCGTTACCGACTATTCGTCAGCGGTTTACGACTTTATTTATCTCAGAAAGCCGATGTTATACTGTCAGTTCGACAGGGAAGACTTTTTTGAGAATCATATGACCGATAATGTGGAGCTTCATTATGAAAAAGAGGGATACGGTGAGGTAAATTACGATCTTCAGAGCACCATAGACTGCATTACTCAGTATATGGCGAACGACTGTAAGCTTAAGGAGACCTACCGTAAGCGTATAGATGCCTTTTTTGCCTTCAGCGATAAGAATAACTGTCAGCGTGTTTACGAGAAAATAGCAAAGCTTAAAAAATAGCGGTTTCTCGGTGTAAAAATTTGGTTAAAATGCTGGATAAAAAGTCAAAAAAAGGGCTTAAAACCTATTGACAAAAGCCCTTTAGTGTGTTAAACTAAAGGGCAAGTTATAAGGGAGCTTGATCGTTATGTTTGTTTTTGATACTCTAAGCATAGTCCTACTAGCTGTTATTACCCTCGTTCTAGTGGTGAATAACGGTCGGGTTGGTTGTGCTATCAGACAAAAATAAGGTTATAGCAATCTTTTAGCTTTCTGTAATCGTATTTAAAGGTCTATGGTGCGCAACACCGTAGACCTATTTTTATTTCTTTAAAGCACTAAAGCAAAAAGGAGAGACAAAATGAAAATTACAGGTGCTCAGATCATTATAGAAACTCTTATCGAGCAGGGCTGTAAAACCGCTTTTGGTTATCCGGGCGGAGCTGTGCTGAATATATATGACGAGCTTTATAACAATTCCGACCGTATAGAGCATATCATCACCGCTCACGAACAGGGCGCAGCCCACGCGGCGGACGGATATGCAAGGGCAACAGGTGAGGTAGGTGTGGTTATCGCGACATCGGGTCCGGGAGCTACAAATCTTGTAACGGGAATAGCAACTGCTCAGCTCGACAGTGTGCCGTTGGTGGCAATTACGGGCAACGTTTCTACCGACCTTATCGGACGCGACAGCTTTCAGGAGGTAGACATTATGGGAATCACCATTCCCATAACCAAGCACAACTACTTTGTTAAATCTGTGGACGAACTTGCCGACACCATCCGCGAAGCCTTTAAAATTGCAAAGTCGGGCAGACCGGGTCCCGTACTTATAGATGTTCCCAAAGATGTTCAGCTGGCTGTTTGCGATTATGAGGTAAAGCCCATAGAAAAGCCCTATCCTATGGAACTGGCGGCAGAGTATAACATTCAGGCAGCGGCAGAGATAATTGCCGAGGCAAGAAGACCTTACATATACTGCGGCGGCGGTGTGGTTATCGGAAATGCCGCAGAAGAGGTGGTTGCCCTTTCAGAAAAGATTGATGCCCCTGTGGGCTGCTCTATGATGGGACTCTCTGCAATCTCAAGAGACCATAAAAACTCCCTCGGTATGCAGGGAATGCATGGCACCTTTGCCGCATCCCGCGCAATGGCAGAGGCTGATGTGATAATAGCACTCGGTGTCCGTTTTTCCGACCGTGCTACAGGCAATAAGAAAAAATTTGCTTCGGGTGCCCGTATAATTCACATTGATATTGAGCCTGCAGAACTTGGCAAAAACATCCCTGCGTATCTCGGCATAATAGCAGACGTTAAGGATGCTGCCGCCCGTCTCATAGCGGCAGTTAAGGAAAAGAAAAACGACGAATGGCGCGCTAAGGTTGAGGAATTCAGGGCAAGGGATGTAAACCCCAACTTTAATCCCGACGATATGCGTCCTTACCAGATTATCGATTGTGTAAACAAATATACCGACGAAAATACAGTAATTGCTACCGATGTCGGTCAGCATCAGATGTGGACAGCACAGCGTTATAAGTTCAAAACACCCCGCACCTTTGTAACTTCAGGCGGACTTGGCACAATGGGCTTCGGTCTGGGTGCCGCTATCGGCTCGGCTGTAGGAACAGGCAGAAAAACCGTTCTCTTTACGGGTGACGGAAGCTTCGGAATGAATCTTAACGAACTTGCAACTGCCGTTTCCTTTGATGTTCCCGTAATCGTAGTTCTTATGAACAACGGTGTTCTGGGAATGGTTCGTCAGTGGCAGAGCATATTCTATCAGAAACACTATTCCAACACTACTCTGGGCAGAAAAACCAATTTCAAAAAACTCGCAGAAGCCTTCGGTGCCGACGGATACGAATGCAACACTATTGCAGAGTTCGAGGCTGCTTTCAAAGAGGCATTCCAAAAGGGTGGACCCGCCGTTATCGACTGCCATATCGATATGGATGAAATGGTGCTTCCTATGACACCTCCGGGCGGCACTGTCGACCAGATGATAATTAAGAAAAAAGATATAAACCTCTGATGAAAGGAGAAACCTATGAAACAGTTTGTAATTTCTATCCGTGTTTCCAACAAATTCGGCGTACTGTCCCGTGTTGCATCGATGTTCTCCCGCAGAGGCTTCAATATCGACAGTCTTACGGTTTCGGCTACTGAGAGCGAGGGTATCTCTCGTATGACTATCACCGCAACAGGTGACGAGTACACAAAAAAGCAGATAATTCTTCAGCTCAACCGCCTCCATGAGGTAATCGCTATCAGCGAAATGCCCTATGAAAACTCCCTTATCCGCGAACTTCTTCTCATAAAGATAAAGAACTCGAGTGAGCGTCATCAGGAAATAATGGACGCAGTAAATATATTCAAGGCATCTATTATCGACTACGCACCCGACTCCTTCTGCATAGAGGTAACGGGGGAGACCTCCAAGCTCGATACCTTTATCAGTGTTGTTAAGCCCTGCGGAATAATCGAGATGTGCCGAACAGGTGCTGTTGCCCTTACCCGCGGCTCAGACTCCCTGCGCGAAATGGATATGGGCTACTTAAATGTCTACAAAAAATATTAAATTATAAAATTTTTAAAAGGAGAAATTAAAATGTCAACACAAAGAATGTTCTACGAATCAGATTGTAATCTTGCTCTCTTAGAGGGCAAAACAGTAGCTATCATCGGCTACGGCTCACAGGGTCACGCTCACGCTAAAAACCTTCGTGATTCAGGCGTAAAGGTTATTATCGGTCTTTACACAGGCTCCAAGAGTGCCTTAAAGGCTGAGGCTGACGGCTTCGAGGTTTATACCACTGCAGAGGCAACCAAAAAGGCAGATATCGTTATGATTCTTATCAATGACGAGTATCAGGCAAAGGTTTATAAGAACGAGATCGCTCCCAACCTCCGCGAGGGTATGACCATTGCATTCGCTCACGGCTTCAATATCCATTTCCAGCAGATAGTTGTTCGTGACGACTGTAACGTAATTATGGTAGCTCCCAAGGGACCGGGACACACCGTAAGAAGTGAGTATCAGGTAGGCAAGGGCGTTCCCTGTCTCGTAGCAGTTCATCAGGATGCTACAGGCGATGCTCTCGATTTAGGTCTTGCCTATGCTCTCGGTATCGGCGGAGCACGTGCAGGTGTTCTTGAGACCACCTTCCGCACCGAGACCGAAACCGACCTCTTCGGTGAGCAGGCTGGCACTTGCTGCGGTGTTTGTGCGCTTATGCAGGCAGGCTTCGAGACCCTCGTTGAGGCAGGCTACGACCCCAGAAATGCTTACTTCGAGTGTATCCACGAAATGAAGCTCATCGTTGACCTTATCTATCAGTCAGGCTTTGCAGGAATGAGATATTCTATCTCCAACACTGCTGAGTACGGCGACTACATCACAGGACCCAAGATTATCACCGAGGACACCAAGAAGGCTATGAAGAAGATTCTTTCCGACATTCAGGACGGCTCCTTCGCTAAGGAATTCCTTCTCGATATGTCCGAGGCAGGCGGTCAGGCTCACTTCAAGGCTATGCGTAAGCTTGCCGCTGAGCATTGCTCCGAAACCGTTGGTGAAGAGGTTCGTAAGCTCTACACCTGGAACGACGAAGAGAAGTTTATCAATAACTAATTTCTAACTACCGCTTATTGGCAGTCCCGGCCTCCCAAGCCTTTAGGGAGGGGGACCGCTTGCGGTGGAGGGATATTTAAGAGGTTTAACGGAGATATAAAACATTTATGTTTGCTTTAAATTTCTTGTAACATAACAGGAGGAAAAACCTATGAAAAGCGATATTATGAAAAGCGGTCCTGAAAGAGCACCCCAGCGTTCTCTTCTCAAAGCCGCAGGATATTCCGACAACGAGATTAAAAAGCCCCTTATCGGCATTGTAAACTCTTTTAATGAGATAGTACCGGGTCACGTTCACTTGGAGCGCATTTCCCGTGCCGTTAAGGATGGCGTTCTTGCCGCAGGCGGAACACCTATGGAGTTTAATACAATCGCTGTGTGCGACGGTCTTGCAATGGGACACGAGGGTATGAAATATTCACTCGTCACCCGCGAAATCATTGCCGACAGCGTCGAGTGTATGGCAAAAGCCCACGCCCTCGACGGACTTGTGTTTATCCCTAACTGCGATAAAATCGTTCCGGGTATGGTTATGGCGGCTTGTCGTCTTAACATCCCCTCTATCTTTGTTTCGGGCGGTCCTATGCTTTCTAACTGCGATATGCAGGGCAGAGCAATGGACTTAAACTCGGTTTTCGAGGCAGTAGGTGCTTATAAAAACGGCACTATCGGTGAAGATGAACTGGCTTATGTAGAGGGCAATGCTTGTCCCGGTTGCGGTTCCTGTTCGGGAATGTTCACCGCAAACTCTATGAACTGCCTTTGCGAAGCGCTGGGTATAGCCCTTCGCGGAAACGGAACTATTCCTGCTGTACACGGTGCCCGTCAGCGTCTTGCTAAAGCCGCAGGCGAGCAGGTGATGGAGCTTGTAAACAAGGATATAAAACCTCTCGATATTATCACCGAAAAGGCTCTTCGCAATGCCCTTACTGTTGATATGGCGCTGGGATGCTCTACGAACTCTGCACTCCACCTTGCCGCAATCGCACACGAGGCTCATATCGATTTTGACCTTCATATGATAAATGAAATAAGCGAAAAGACCCCCAACCTTTGCCACCTTGCCCCTGCAGGACATCACCATATGCAGGATTTAGAGGCGGCAGGCGGTGTTTATGCCGTAATGGGTGAACTAAACTTTGCAGGTTTCCTCGAAACCGATGCCCTTACCGTAACAGGCAAAACCGTTGCCGAAAACATAAAGGGTTGCCGTTCTCTTAATACCGAGGTTGCAAAGACCGTATCTGAGCCCTATACCAAAACAGGCGGACTTGCCGTACTTTATGGCTCTCTTGCTCCAAACGGTGCAATCGTTAAGCGTAGTGCAGTGGCTCCCGAAATGCTAACTCATACAGGCCCTGCCCGTGTGTTCGACAGTGAAGAAGAGGCAATTAAGGTTATCTACGCAGGAGAAATCAAACCAGGCGATGTTGTTGTTATCCGTTATGAGGGACCTGCAGGCGGTCCTGGTATGAGAGAAATGCTTTCTCCCACCTCGGCTATCGCAGGTATGGGACTGGATAAAGAGGTTGCCCTTATAACCGACGGACGTTTCTCGGGTGCTACCCGCGGTGCCGCAATCGGTCACACCTCACCCGAGGCAGTAGACGGCGGACCTATTGCCTATGTAAAAGACGGCGACACTATCACCATAGACATCCCCAATTATTCCATAAGCCTTAATGTTTCTGAGGAAGAAATGGCAAAGCGTAAGAATGACACCACCCTCAAGGTAAAAACCAATCTTACAGGATATTTAAAGAAATATGCAAAACTCGTAAGCTCCGCCGATAAAGGCGCAATAATCGAATAGGAGACTATAGTATGAGCAGAATCAAAATATTTGATACCACCCTTCGTGACGGTGAACAGTCCCCTGGCTGTAGTATGAATCTGGCTGAAAAGCTTCAGGTTGCTTCTCAGCTTGAGCGTTTGGGTGTTGATATAATCGAGGCAGGCTTTGCAATCTCCTCCCCAGGTGATTTCGAATCTGTAAAAAGCATAGCAGAACTGGTTAAAAACTGCTCTGTTGCGTCCCTTTCCAGAGCCCTTGAAAAGGATATCGACTGCGCTTGGGAGGCTGTTAAAAATGCCGCAGACCCTCGAATTCACACCTTTATAGCAACCTCGCCCGTACATATGGAGTATAAGCTTAAAATGACTCCCGAGCAGGTTATCGAGCGCACTGCCGCTATGGTAAAACACGCCGCTAAATATACCTCTAATATTGAGTTTTCCTGCGAGGACGCTATGCGCTCCCACCCCGATTTTCTCGTCCGCGTTTGCGATGCGGCAATCAAAAGCGGTGCAAAGGTTTTAAACATTCCCGACACCGTAGGCTATACCACTTCTAACGAGATGCGCGCAATGATAGAGTATCTTATCAAAAATGTTCCCGACAGCGATAAGGTAGAGTTTTCTGTTCACTGCCATAACGACCTCGGTATGGCTGTTGCAAACGCCTTAGGCGGAGTGCTGGGTGGTGCATTACAGATAGAGTGTACCGTTAACGGACTGGGTGAACGCGCAGGAAACACCTCTCTTGAAGAGGTAGTAATGGCTATGTACACCCGTCCAGACCTTTACGGAGAGCTTCCGAATATCGACACTAGGCAGATATATCGTACAAGTAAGCTTGTTTATAACATTATCGGTCAGTCTGCACCTCATAATAAGCCCATAGTCGGCGCAAATGCCTTTGCCCACGAATCGGGCATACATCAGCACGGCGTACTTGCCAATAAGTCTACCTATGAGATTATGACCCCCGAATCGGTAGGAATTCAGAAAAATCAGATGGTTCTTGGCAAACATTCGGGCAAACACGCCTTCTCCGAGAGACTTAAAGAACTCGGCTACGAGCTTTCTGACGACCAGATTGTTGATGCATTCGGCAAATTTAAAGAGCTTTGCGATAAAAAGAAAACCGTTACAGACGGCGATATTGAAGCACTTGTAACCAATACTGAAATAGTAGACGGTAAGTATAAGCTTGTTTCCTTCGATGTTAAAACTATGGGTAAGGTGGGCGTTTGTTCCTCTATCTGCCTTAAGCACGAAGACGAGTTCGTGGAGGAAAAGAGCCTTGGAGACGGTGCTATCGACGCACTTTATGCCGCAATCGACAAGATAGTTCAGCCCCCTGAGCATGTTCTAGATAAGTTTAACATAAGCTCAGTATCCGAAGGTCAGGATACCCTCGGTGAGGTTACTCTTAAGATTAACTCACAGGGCAAAACCTACTCGGGACGCGGACTTTCTACCGATATTATCGAAGCAGGAATTATGGCTTATCTCAGCGCCATTAACAAACTGATGCAATAGTCAAAGCGTTCAAACCCTAACCCGCCCTAAAGGGTGGAATTTAGGTGCTTTTCGGCTATTCGTCTTTGCAAGGCAAAAAGCCTTGCTACATCCTCAACACCAAAAATCCCTCAAAATTCCGCACCTTTTGGGTCGTAGAATTTTGTAGCATATGGAATTTTTGATGTGCGAGGCAAAAACACAGCAAATCCTAACGGATTTGCGAGTATTTTAACAATGCAAAGCAAAAAAATTCGTGCTCCAAAATCGACTTCGGATTTGAATGCTTTGACTAAAGGAGAAATATTTATGGGAATGACAATGACCCAAAAGGTATTAGCCGCCCACTGTGGAGCCGAAGCTGTTGAAGCAGGGGAGTTAATACTTGTAAATTTAGACCTTGTTCTCGGCAACGATATAACCTCTCCCGTTGCTATAGCCGAATATAATAAACTCGGAATAGATAAGGTTTTCGATTCTAAAAAGGTAACAATGGTTATGGACCATTTTGCCCCTAATAAGGATATCAAGGCTGCAGAGCAGTGCAAAATGTGCCGAAACTTCTGCGGTGAGCAGAATATCGAGCATTTTTACGATGTAGGTCAGATGGGAATTGAACACGCACTCCTCCCTGAAAAAGGACTTGTGGTTTCGGGTGATGTTGTCATCGGTGCCGACTCTCATACCTGCACCTACGGTGCCCTCGGTGCATTTTCTACAGGCGTCGGCTCTACCGATATGGCATCAGGAATGGCAACGGGCAAGGCTTGGTTCAAGGTGCCTTCAGCAATCAAATTCACCCTTAAGGGCAAGCTTAATAAATATGTCTCAGGTAAGGACGTTATCCTTCACATTATCGGTATGATAGGTGTTGACGGTGCTCTCTACCGCTCTATGGAGTTTACAGGCGAGGGTGTAGCATCCCTCTCTATGGCAGACCGCCTGTGTATGGCAAACATGGCAATAGAAGCAGGTGCTAAAAACGGTATATTTGAGGTAGACGAAAAGACCCTCGAGTATGTAGCAGAGCACTCTACCCGTAAACCCACCGTATTTAAAGCAGACCAGGATGCTGTTTATGACGAAGAGTACGAAATTGACCTCAGCGAGATTAAATCTACAGTATCCTATCCTCATCTTCCCGAAAATACTCACCTTGCAGAAGAGTCGGGTGACATTAAAATAGATCAGGTAGTTATCGGCTCCTGCACTAACGGACGTCTTGAGGACCTTGTGGCTGCAGCAGAGATTATGAAGGGCAAAAAGGTTGCCGATAATGTTCGCTGTATCGTCATCCCTGCTACTCAGAAGGTATATCTCGACGCAATGGAGATGGGACTTCTTAAAATATTCATCGAAGCAGGCGCTGCAGTCTCCACACCTACCTGCGGACCCTGTCTCGGCGGACATATGGGAATTCTGGCGGCAGGAGAAAAAGCAGTTGCAACCACTAACCGTAACTTTGTGGGCAGAATGGGCCATATCGACTCCGAAATATATCTTGCTTCCCCCGAGGTAGCGGCAGCAAGTGCCGTTACGGGAAGAATTACCGACCCGAAGGAGGTAATGTAAAATGAAATTTAACGGAAACGCAATCAAGTACGGTGATAATGTTGACACCGATGTTATAATCCCTGCCCGTTACCTTAATACCATTGATAAAAAGGAACTTGCCTCTCACTGTATGGAGGATATCGACAAAACCTTTATCACCCGCGTAAAAGACGGGGATATAATGGTTGCAGGCAATAACTTCGGTTGCGGCTCCTCTCGTGAGCACGCTCCTATTGCTATTAAAGAAAGCGGAATTTCTCTGGTTATCGCAAATAGCTTTGCGCGAATTTTTTACAGAAATTCCATCAATATCGGTCTTGCAATCTTAGAGTGCCCCGAAGCCGTCGCAGGTATTTCGGAGGGTGACAAGGTAGAGGCAGACCTCGATAACGGCGTTATCTATAACCGCACAACAGGGGCAGAGTTCAAAACCAAGCCTTTCCCCGAATTTATTCAGAATATCATCACCGCAGGCGGACTTATAGAGTCTATAAAGCAGGGAATAATCAAATAAGAAAGAAGAATTACAGTGAACTATAATATAGGTCTTTTAAAGGGTGACGGAATCGGTCCCGAAATCGTTTCCGCCGCAGTAAAGGCGCTGGAGAAAATCGGCGCAAAATACGGACACAACTTTAATTTCACCGACTACCTCATCGGCGGAATAGCTATTGATACCGTAGGGGAAGGGCTTCCCAAAGAAACGGTCGAAGGCTGTCTTGCTTCCGACAGTGTACTACTGGGTGCAGTGGGTGGACCTAAATGGGACATCCTCCCAGGTGATAAGCGTCCCGAAAAGGCACTTCTTGGTATACGCAGCGCAATGGGGCTTTATACCAACCTTCGCCCTGCAAAGCTTTATCCCGCACTTAAAGATGCATCACCCCTTCGCACAGATATTGTAGCTAAGGGCTTTGATATTATGATGGTGCGTGAGCTTACAGGCGGAATTTACTTCGGCGAGCGTGGCAGAAGAGAGGGTAAATACGGACCTGAGGCATACGATACCGAGGCTTACAGCGTAATGGAGATTGAGCGTATAGCCCGTGTTGCCTTTGAGACTGCAATGAAGAGAGGCAAAAAGGTAATCAGCGTAGACAAGGCAAATGTTTTAGAGTCCTCCCGTCTCTGGCGCGAGACCGTTCATAGAATCGCTAAGGATTACCCCGAGGTAGAGTGTACCGATATGCTGGTAGATAATACCGCAATGCAGCTTGTCAGAAATCCCGCTCAGTTTGATGTGGTCGTAACCTCAAATATGTTCGGCGACATTCTTTCTGATGAGGCTTCGCAGATAACAGGCTCAATAGGAATGCTCGCTTCTGCCTCCCTTGGAGATACAACAAGAGGACTTTATGAGCCTATTCACGGCTCTGCACCCGATATTGCAGGACAAAACAAGGCTAACCCCATCGCAACCATTCTTTCTGCCGCAATGATGCTTCGTTATTCCTTTTCCCTTATGGATGAGGCAGACTGCATCGAAGAGGCAGTAAACAAGGTGCTCGACAAGGGCTACAGAACCGCAGACCTTGCAATGGGTCAGGATATTCCTACCCTTTCCTGCACCGAAATCACCGAAAAAATACTCGAAGAAATCTAAATTTTGGAGGCTTTTCAATGTTAGATATTAAAATTACAAAAACTACCACACCTAAAGCCAAGCCCGAAAAGGGTGCTGCACTCGGCTTCGGTAAAATCTTTACCGACCATATGTTTGTTATGGATTATACCGAGGGAAAGGGTTGGCACGATCCCAGAGTAGTACCCTTTGAGAATCTTTCGATGTCTCCTGCCGCAATGGTCTTCCACTACGGTCAGGAAATGTTCGAGGGACTTAAAGCCTATGTGGGCGCAGATAATAACATTTATATGTTCCGCCCCGATATGAATGCAAAGCGCACTAATAAAACTAACGAGCGTCTCTGCATCCCTCAGCTCCCCGAAGAGGACTTTGTTCAGGCAATTCAGACTGTGGTAACTGTGGATAAGGACTGGATACCTACCGACCTCGGTACATCCCTCTACATTCGTCCCTTCATCATTGCTACCGACGAATATCTTGGAGTAAAGCCCTCCGACACCTATAAATTTATCGTTATCCTTTCTCCTTCGGGCGCTTACTATGCAAGCGGCATTAACCCTGTGGGAATCTGGATTGAGGACGAGTATGTCCGTGCCGTTAAGGGTGGAATGGGCTTTGCCAAAACAGGCGGCAACTATGCTTGTTCTCTTGCAGGTCAGGTAAAGGCTCATGATGACGGTTATTCTCAGGTGCTCTGGCTCGACGGTGTAGAACGCAAATACATCGAAGAGGTAGGCGCTATGAATATCTTCTTCAAAATTGACGGTAAGATCGTTACTCCTATGCTAAACGGCTCTATTCTCCCCGGTGTTACCAGAGATTCTGTTATAAATCTTTGCAAGTCCTGGGGTATGGAGGTCGAAGAACGTCGCATCTCCATCGACGAGGTTGCCGAGGCTCATAAAAACGGCAAACTCGAGGAGGTTTTCGGTACAGGCACTGCCGCCGTTATCTCTCCTGTTGGTAAACTCCGCTGGAAAGACGATGTAATGATAATAAACGATGACAAGATAGGCGAAGTAAGTCAGAAGATATACGATACCGTAACGGGTATTCAGCTCGGAAAACTCGAGGATAAATTCGGTTGGCGTTTCCTTGTTTGCGAGAGATAATTATGCTTTAAAGCCCTGCCCTTTTTTAAGGGCAGGGAATTGTTGCGTTTTAGAGACCTTAAAAAAATAGCAAAAAACTTAAAAATTCTTTAGCACACTACTTGACTAAAGTGATAAAATGTGCTATACTACATCTATCTTATTATACAATCCCGAAAGGAAGGCTGTTATGCCCGAGAATACCACTCTTAGCTTCGAAGAAAAAATTTCTATGAAGCTGACATCACTCTTCGCCGACTTTGGCTATAAAAAGTTCAAAATGAGCAAGTTTGAAGAGTACGACCTTTATATTGAGAATAAAAGCTTTTTAAAAAGCGAAAATATCATTGCTTTCAACGACCCTACAGGAAAACTTCTTGCGCTTAAGCCCGATGTTACCCTTTCTATTGCAAAAAACACAGCAGATGTCGAGACCGAGCCGAGAAAACTTTTCTACAGCGAAAATGTCTACCGCGTTTCGGGCAATATGCACGAATTCAAGGAGATTCCCCAGATAGGGCTTGAGTATATCGGCGAGGTTGATACATATTCTCTTTGCGAGGTGCTAACCATTGCTAAGCGTGCCCTTGCCGAGATAAGTGACTCTTATGTTCTTGATATTTCCCATATGGGTATGCTTATCGGCCTTTTAGAGAACACGGGACTTCCTTATGCTGAGAGGGAAGAGATTACGGGATATGTGGGAACTAAAAATGCCCACGAAATAATAAGAGTATGCAGTGAAAACGGTGTCGATGCCGCTCTGCGTGAAAAAATAATTACACTGGCATCTCTTTACGGTAGTATAGACAAGATAATTCCTCTTGCAGAGCAGCTTGTAGTAAATGAGACTACCGCCGCCGCTGTGGAGGAGCTTAAAGCCCTCTGCCATATCCTTAAAATCAGCGGACAGGCAGATAATGTTAATATCGATTTTTCTGTAGTTAGTGATATAAGCTATTATAACGGAATTACCTTCAGGGGATTTATAGAGAATGTCCCAGGCAGTATCCTTTCGGGCGGCAGATACGATAATCTCCTTAAAAAACTCGGTAAAAATTCGGGTGCGGTAGGCTTTGCCGTCTATATGGACCTGCTTTCTTATCTCCATAAGGATACCGACAGATATGATGCCGATATACTGCTTGTATACGATAAAAACACCCCTGCCGACGTGATTTTTAAGACGGTAGACAAATTACAGGCTGAAGGCAACAGAGTATTTGCTTCTAATGTGGAGTGTAAGAATATTAAATACAAAAAATTAGCGAGAATAGGCGTAGCAGGAGGGGAGAGCAAATGAGCAAAATGATAAATATTGCCCTTCCTAAAGGCAGACTGGGTGAGAAGGTCTATAACCTTTTCGAAAAACTCGGTTACGGCTGTCCCGCACTTCTCGAAAACAGCAGAAAGCTTGTTTTTGAGGACGAAAACAACTGTGTGCGCTATTTCTGGGTAAAGCCCAGCGATGTTGCAATTTATGTTGAAACAGGTGTTGCCGATGTAGGCGTTGTGGGAAAGGATATTCTTTTAGAGCAAAACCCCGATGTTTACGAGCTAATAGACCTCGGCTTCGGCAAATGCCGTATGGCTGTGGCAGGTAAAAAAGGGGAGATGCTTCCCCTTGACAGAACCATCAAGGTTGCCACCAAATTCCCCAATATTGCAAAAAAACATTTCGCCTCTAAAAGCCGCGAAATTGACATTATAAAGCTTAACGGTTCGATTGAACTTGCCCCAATTCTCGGTATGTCGGATGTTATTGTCGATATTGTGGAAACGGGTACTACCCTTAAAGAAAACGACCTTGATGTTTATGAGGATATAGTAAATATCAGTGCCCGTTTTATAGCAAATAAAACAGGCTTCCGTTTTAAAACGCAGGAAATTGAGCTTATGAAGAGTAAAATCGAAAAGGAAATTTCAAAATGATAAAAATTTATGATATAAATAAACTCACACTCGACGAAATTCTTTCCCGCGAAAGCATAGCGACAGGGGTTGAGGATATTGTTGCAGATATAATTAAAGATGTCCGCCAAAACGGAGACTCTGCACTCTATAAATACTGCGAAAAATTTGATAAAGCAGTGCTTTCTTCCCTTGAGGTCACCAAAGAGGAAATAGACGAGGCTATGTCTATAGTTGAGCCTCAGTTTATCGAAATTATAAAGGAAGCGGCAGAAAATATTGCCCTCTACCACAAAAATCAGCTTCAAAACGGTTTCGAGATAAGAAAAGAAAACGGCATAATTCTCGGTCAGAAGGTGCTTCCCGTAAAGCGTGCAGGACTTTATGTACCTGGCGGCACCGCAGCATATCCTTCTACCGTTCTTATGGACTGTATACCTGCTAAAATCGCAGGGGTTAAAGAGCTCTGCATCACAACACCCCCCTCTAAAGACGGTAAGATAAATCCCGTAATCTTAGCGGCATCAAAAATTGCAGGTGCCGACAGAATTTTCAAGGTCGGCGGAGCACAGGCAATAGCAGCCCTTGCCTACGGCACCGAAACCATACCTAAGGTAGATAAAATCGTCGGCCCTGGAAATGTTTTTGTAGCAGAAGCTAAAAGACAGGTTTACGGACTTGTATCTATCGATATGATTGCGGGTCCCAGTGAAATATTAGTCATTGCAGATGGCACCTGCAATCCCGAATTTGTTGCGGCAGACCTGCTCAGTCAGGCAGAGCACGATAAACTTGCCTCTGCGGTGCTTGTTACCGATAGCAGGGAACTAGCTGTTAAAGTAAGGGACGAGCTCGAGCGTCAGGTAGCACTTCTTCCCCGCGAGGAAATTGCCCGTACTTCTATCGACAATAACGGAAAAATCATTATAGTCGACTCCATCAAGCAGGCAATAGAGATAAGCAATGAGATTGCACCCGAGCACTTAGAGGTCTGCGTTGACGAGCCCTTTAAGTATCTTGATTCAATAGAAAATGCAGGCTCTATCTTCCTTGGTAAAATGTGCCCCGAGGCTTTAGGCGATTATTTCTCGGGAACTAATCATACATTGCCCACAAGCGGGACAGCAAAATTCTCAAGCCCCCTGTCTGTAGACGATTTTGTTAAAAAGTCTGCCTACAGCTACTATACCCCCGAGGCACTAAGTGAGGTTGCCGACAAGGTTGCATTCTTTGCCGAAAAGGAAGGACTTTCGGCACACGCAAGAAGTGCCACCGTAAGATTTAAAAAATAACAAAGGTCTTGACATATTATGAGCAGATTTTTAAGCAGTAGGTTCTCATCCCTTATTCCCTATACACCGGGTGAACAGCCTACCGATATGAAATATGTAAAACTAAATACTAACGAGTCGCCCTTTCCACCCTCTAAAAAGGTGCTTGACGCAGTAAGTAGCGAAGAGGTAGCAAAGCTCAACCTTTATCCCGACCCTACAGGGAAAGCTCTTATAAAAAAACTTGCCGAAGCCTACGGGGTAGAGGAGGAAAATGTCTTTATAAGTAACGGCTCGGACGATATTTTAAACTTTTCCTTTATGGCATTCTGCGATAAAACTAAGGGCGCATACTTCCCCGAGATAAGCTACGGCTTTTATGAGGTTTATGCAGAGCTTTACGGGCTAAATTATAAAAAAATCCCCCTTAAAGAGGACCTTTCCATTGACCCTGCCGACTATTATAATTCGGGCAACACAGTGGTTATCGCAAACCCCAATGCTCCCACAGGTCTCACACTTACCCCCGACGAGGTGGAGGAGATTTTAAAGGCAGACCCCGATGATGTTGTAATAATCGACGAGGCTTATGTAGATTTCGGTGCGCAGTCTTGCGTACCCCTTACGAAGAAGTATCATAACCTCATAGTGGTTATGACCTATTCAAAATCCCGAAGCCTTGCAGGCGGAAGGCTCGGCTTTGCGATTGCCCACAAAGACCTTATAACCGACCTTAACACCATTAAATATTCAACAAACCCCTATAACATAAACCGCCTTACAATGGTTGCAGGAATTGCGTCTCTCGAAGACAGTGATTATTATAAAATTTGCAACAAAAATACCGCCGAGGTCCGCGAGTATACTAAGGCTGAGCTTAAAAAACGCGGTTTTGATATGACCGATTCAAAGGCAAACTTTATTTTTGCAAAATCCGATAAAATAGGCGGAGAAGAGTATTATCTTTCCCTTAAAGCCAAGGGGGTTTTAGTCCGTCATTTTAAAAACGAAAAAATCAAGGACTATGTCCGTATAACAATAGGCACTAAAGAGCAAATGGACATATTGCTTAAAGCCACCGACGAAATACTAAGTGGGGTGTAACTATGAGAATAGCCGAAATTAAAAGAAAAACCAACGAGACCGATATTACGCTCACCCTTAACCTTGACGGAGAGGGTAAAAGCGAAATAAATTCGGGCAACGGCTTTATGGACCATATGCTCACCCTTTTTGCCAAGCACGGCAGATTTGACCTTACGGTTTGCTGTAAAGGTGATACTGAGGTAGATTTTCATCACTCGGCTGAAGATATAGGTATCTGTCTTGGAATGGCGTTTAAGGATGCACTCGGCGATATGAAGGGTATTACCCGTTACGGCAATATAATTCTTCCTATGGACGAAGCCCTTGTTCTTTGCGCTGCCGACATTCTGGAGGATAGCTTTAATAAAGATGAGGCAGTCGTTCTTTGTGCTACAGATATTTCGGGCAGAAGCTATCTCGGCTTAGACCTGCCCTTACCTGCTCAGAGAATAGGTGATTTCGATACCGAGCTTGTTGAAGAATTCCTCATAGCCTTTGTAAACAATGCGCGAATTACACTTCACATAAAGGAACTTGCAGGTAAAAACACCCACCACATAATCGAGGGTACCTTTAAGGCACTTGGAAGAACACTCTCTTCTGCCGTTAAAATTAACCCCGATTTTAAAAACGACATTCCCTCCACAAAAGGAGTTCTTTAATGATTGCAATAATTGATTACGGAGTAGGAAACCTTTTCAGTCTTTCCTCCTCCTTTAAGAGTATTGGGGCAGATACCGTGGTAACGGGAGACCCCGAAATAATTAAAAAGGCAGAAAAGCTTGTTCTTCCCGGAGTAGGTGCTTTTCGTGATGCCGCAGATAAGCTTCGTGCGTCGGGGCTTGATAAGGTAATAATTGAGGAGACCAAGAAGGGTAAACCGCTGCTTGGTATATGCCTCGGTATGCAGATGCTGTTTGATAAAAGCTTCGAGTACGGTGAGTATGAGGGTCTCGGCCTTATCCCAGGCTATGTCGTACCAATGAAGCCTGTAATATCGGCAGACCTTAAGGTTCCCCACATTGGTTGGAACGGTCTAATCTTCCCAGAGGACAAGCCGAAGAGTAAGATTTTTAAATACTTAAACGACGGCGACCATATGTATTTTGTACATTCCTACTACGCAGCCGACTGTAAGGAATATGTTTCCTCCTACACCGAATACGGTGCAATACTTACCGCATCTGCCGAAAGAGGTAATGTTTACGGTGTTCAGTTCCACCCCGAAAAAAGCGGTGAAAAGGGACTCTCAATTTTAAAAGCATTTTGTGAGGTTTAAAGGTTTTTATGAATATTTTTCCTGCAATAGACCTTTTTGAAGGTAAAGCGGTCCGCCTTTATAAGGGTGACTACAAGCAGATGACCGTTTACAGCGAGACCCCCGAAAAGGTGGCACTGTATTTTAAAGAGTGCGGTGCCGAGTACATACATCTTGTAGATCTTGAGGGCGCTAAATCGGGTGAGACCCCCAATTTCGAAACGGTAAAAAGAATAATAGAGGTGTCGGATCTTAAAGTCGAAATCGGCGGAGGCATCAGAAGTGAAGAGGTAATTGAAAACTATATAAACATAGGTGCCTACCGCGTTATTTTAGGCACAGCCGCCGCAACCGACCCCGAGTTTTTAGAGAGGGTTTCAAACAAATACGGCGAAAAAATTGCCGTAGGATGTGATCTTTTGGACGGAAAGGTTGCCACCAAGGGCTGGACCGAGACCACAGGAGAGACGGGCGAAGAATTTTTTGCCCGTGTCGAGAAGCTGGGTATAAAAACGGTTATCTGTACCGACATCAGCCGTGACGGTGCTATGAAAGGCACTAATTTAGAGCTTTATAGGGAGCTTTCGCAAAAATTCGATATAGATATAATCGCGTCAGGCGGTGTTACCGATATGAGTGATGTAGAAAATCTAATAAAAATGGAAATCTACGGTGCTATTCTGGGCAAAGCCATATATACGGGTAATATCGACCTTAAAACTGCAATAAAGGCGGCAAAAAAATGATAACTAAACGAATAATTCCCTGCCTTGATGTTAAGGACGGCAGGGTGGTTAAGGGAGTAAACTTTTTAGGACTTGCTGATGTTTCTTCTCCCGTAAAACTTGCTCAGTTTTACAGCGAAAACGGTGCTGATGAGCTTGTGTTTTATGATATAACAGCCTCAAGTGACGGCAGAAAGCTTTTTACCGACATTCTCACTGAGGTGGCTTCAAAATTATTCATCCCCCTGACGGTAGGCGGAGGAATAAACACAGTAGAAGACTTCGATAGGGTGCTAAAATGCGGAGCAGATAAGGTAAGTGTCAATTCGGGAGCCATAAAAAATCCCGACCTCATATCAGAGGCGGCAAAAAGATACGGAGACCAGTGTGTGGTGCTTTCGGCAGATATTAAGCGTGTCGACGGAAAATTCACACTTTTTGCTAAAGGCGGCAGAGAAAACACAGGCATAGACGCTATCGAATGGGTAAAAAGAGGTGCCGCAAACGGAGCAGGTGAGATTGTCGTTAATTCCATCGACACCGACGGTGTTAAAAACGGCTTCGACCTTGAAATGTTAGAGGCTGTCTGCAATGTGGTAAGCGTACCTGTTATTGCTTCGGGCGGTGCAGGCGGAATAGACCATTTTAAAACCCTCTTCCACGCACTCCCCAAGGTTGATGCAGGTCTTGCCGCATCTATATTTCATTTCGGCGAGGTAAGCATTAAAGACCTTAAAGATGAACTTTTTTATGACGGTATAAACGTAAGGAGATAATTATGTTAGATATAAATAGCCTAAAATTCGACGAAAAGGGACTTATCCCTGCAATTGTGGTTGACGCTACAACTAAAAAGGTGCTCACCCTTGCATATATGAACAAAGAAAGTCTTGAAATCAGTATAAAAGAACAAAAAACCTGCTTTTTCTCCCGCTCCCGTCAGGAGCTTTGGAGAAAAGGGGAGACCTCGGGTAACTTTCAGCATATTGTCAGCATTACAGCCGATTGCGATAAGGATGCCCTCATCGTTCTTGTAAATAAAGAGGGTCCCGCCTGCCATACAGGAGCCGATTCCTGCTTTAACGACACTGTATTTGAAAGTGATAAAAATCAAGCCTTTTCTATGGACGGACTCTACGAGCTTCTTATGAGCAGAAAAACCGATAAACCCGAGGGCTCTTATACTACCTATCTTTTCGAAAAAGGAATCGATAAGATACTTAAAAAGGTAGGGGAGGAGTGCACCGAGGTTATTATCGCAGGCAAGGAGGACGATAAGGCTGAAACGGTCTACGAAATCGCCGACCTTGCTTATCACGTAATGGTGCTTATGGTAGAAATGGGCATTTCTGTCGAGGATATAAAAAAGGAACTTGCCTCCCGTCACATTATCGACCATAAGGTAAAGCAGGAGAAAATGACAAAATGATATCCGACCTTCACACCCACACTACCTACTGCGACGGAGAAAACTCTCCTGAGGAAATGCTCCTTACCGCAATAGAAAAGGGATTTAAAGCTTACGGATTTTCGTCCCATTCCCATATTTCCTATGACGAGAGCTGGAATATGAGTCACGCTGCCCAGAAGCAGTATGTTTCAGAGATACTTGCCCTTCGCGAAAAGTATAAGGATAAGATAGATGTGCTTTTAGGCACTGAGTACGACATCTTAAGCGACAACGACCTTTCACCTTTTGATTATGTTATAGGCTCCTGCCACAGTATAATTAGGGACGGAGAATATATTTCTGTTGACCATAGCGAAAAGACCTTTGCTCAGTGCGCACAGCAGTTTTACGGCGGAGACTATTATGCCTTTGCAAAAGAGTATTTTGAGCTTATGTCCACCGCCGCAAACCGTGAAGAATTTACCTTTTACGGCCATTTTGACCTTATAAACAAGTTTAATAAAAATTTTAAATACTTCGACGAAAACGACTCCCGTTATACTGCTCCTATGTATAAGGCACTGGAGATACTTGCAAAAAGCGGTAAGCCTTTTGAAATAAACACTGCTGCCACTTATCGCCATAGCCCAACCGATGCTACAGTTTCGGCTAAAAGATGGCTTTCTGCCCTTTCTGAGCTTGGAGGCAGTGTAATAATCAATAGTGATGCTCACAGCTGTGACCGCATCGGCTATAACTTTGATGCGGCAGCAGAACTTGCAAAAAAATGCGGCTTTAAGTCTCTGCTCGGTATGACCTTGGCAGGCTTTGTCGAAGTTGTTTTATGAGAGTATGAGATGCTTAAAGCCTACTGGTAAAAAGGTTTTGGCATCTCTATTTTTATTTTAACGAAGTATAGCGAAAAAATTGTCTTCCAAAACCTGATTCGAGTTTGAACGGTTTGGTTAGAGTAAGGGTGCTGTGAAAATTATTTATTATCCTCTTCAAGGTTTTTGAGTGCTACCCGCACTGCCTCAATAACAAAGGCGGAAAAGCTGCATCCCGTACCCGCAAGATGTTTTTCTACCTGCTCGATAATATCATCAGGAAAACGGATGCACTTATTTGTCGACATTGGAACCTTTGGAATTTTAAACCTTTCCATATTATCACCTCTTGCAATATAATTGTATATGCAAAATTATTTGCAGTATGCATTGCATTTTGTATTGCAAAAAAAGAGGGTTGTTGTGTTAGATTATAAATATAGGAATTTGCGATTCTTCGCATCGCAGATGCTTAGAATGACATTTTCATAACTACACCTCGGCGGCACCAAGGCACCGCCCTACTACAAAAATATACAGTGTGCGACAACGCAGTGTGACAAAATCGGTACAGAGTCTGGAGTATAATAGGCTTGAAACTGAAAAATTGCGCTTTATGCGTTAAGGAGCCGAAAAAATGAAGGATGTACTTAGCAAACGGCAGGGTTTAGGGGAAATAAAATTTAAGGATATGTTGACAGAGGCTATAAAACACACTGCTGCCGCGGTGTGTGGCTTTCTTATGTCGCGGGGGGCTCTCCCAGGGGGGATTATGCCCTTTGGCATTGCATTTGTATCATCTGTGCCCGCAGATTATCTTGCCCTTAGTGCTCTCGGGTGCTTTATAGGATATCTTTTGCCTGTGGGTTATGGAGGAACCTTCCGCTATCTTGCCGCACTTTTTGCGATTATTGCCATAAAGGCTTTACTGTATGCCGTTACAAAATATGCAGAAAGACCGCTTATATGCGCACTGTCCGCGGGTATCGTCTCCTGCGCGACGGGTCTTGTCAGCACGGTAGGTGATAACGCCGCTTCGCTGATGACGGTTGCCGAGGCGGTACTCGCTTTGGGCGGAGCCTACTTTATAGCGGTTGCCTTCAGGGCATACCCCTCTTTCAGGTCGGGGGTTCGCGGTGAAGAGCTTGCCGCCCTTTTAATATCGGTAAATATGCTTTTCTGCGGACTTATGACCTTTACACCAGGTAAAATCTCGGTTGGAACAATACTAGCTATTTCCTTTATTCTGCTGGTCTCCCGTTTCGGTCAGACCCATGCAGGTTCTGTGTGCGGAATTGCGGCAGGCTTCGCGGCGGCACTTTCGGGCGGTGGACTTGCCTCTGCCCTTGCCCTCGCCCTTGCAGGACTTTGCGCAGGAATCTTTTCTCCCCTTGGAAAATACGCACAGGTAATTGCCGCAATACTTTCTGCCACAGCAGGCAGTCTTGTGGGGGCAGAATTCACCCAAACGGTAGAAATTCTTATAGAATCCCTCTTCGGCAGTGCTCTTTTTCTGCTTGTACCAAAGTCGGCGGCAATCACCGCAGGCAGAATCTTCTCTCCCCCTGCAAAGACCGTCTCGGAAAACGGAATGAAAAAGGCGGTTACAATGCGTCTGCGCTTTGCCGCAGGTGCTCTCTCGGATGTGAGCCGTACTGTTGATACCGTTGCAAAAGAGCTTTCCCGAATAAATTCTCCCGATTTTGAGGGTGTGCTTAAAGGCATCGAAAAGGATGCCTGTGCAGGCTGTTCACTTTGCGTCAACTGTTGGGAAACAAGACGCGCTGATACAGTCTCGGCAGTGCTTGATATGGTGAAATCGGTGCGCGAGGGCAGTACCCCCACCGAAGAACACGCCACCGAAGAGTTTCGCAGCAGATGTCTGCGCCCTGTCAAGGTGGGACAGGCTGTGTATCTTCATTACAGTGATTATGCCTCGCGTTTAGCGGCAGAAAGCCGTATTGCCGATGTGCGAAGTGTTGTATCAGAGCAGTTCAGCGGAATATCAAGTATGCTCTTCGACCTTTCTGCAGAGCTTGAGCGGGACGAGGCTTTTGACGAGCGCACCGCCTCAAAAATCGTAGCATCCCTTAAAAATCTCGAGATACACGCCTGCGAATGTGGTTGCCGCATAGACAAATACGGCAGAATGTCGGTAGAGGTGATAATTCCTGCGGTCAGGGGCGCCAGATACAACCGAATGAAGCTGCTCCGTCAGCTGGAGATATGCTGCGACCGCGAGTTTGACCCTCCCGTAATAACCGAAACGGCAGGAAAGGTTTACATTACTCTAACCGAAAAGGCGGCACTGACCCTTGATACGGGGGTTTGTCAGCTCCCCTGTTCCCCCTCGGGAATTTGCGGAGATGCCTACAACACCTTTATCGACGGCAAGGGCAGAGCCTTTATGATACTTTCCGACGGAATGGGCTGCGGAGGCAGAGCAGCGGTAGACGGAGCAATGGCATCGGGTCTTATTGCCCGACTGCTTAAGGCAGGGTTCGGGTATGACTGCTCACTGAGTATTGTAAATTCCGCCATGCTGTTTAAATCCACCGACGAATCTCTGGCTACGGTGGATATTGCCTGTCTCGACCTCTTTTCGGGCAGAACCGATATGCTAAAAGCAGGTGCCGCACCCACGATAATACGGAGAAACGGTAAATGCGGAGTGGCTCAGAGCACATCTCTGCCTGCAGGAATACTCCGCGAGGTTGGTTTTGACAAGGCAACCGTCAAGCTAAAGGCGGGGGATATTATAGTTATGGTGTCGGACGGAGTCACCACCGAGGGCACCGACTGGATATGCGCCGAGCTTGAAGGCTGGCAGGACAAGCCTGCAAAACAACTTGCCGAACACCTTGCACACTGCGCCAGACGACGCCGCACCGATAATCATCAGGACGATATTACCGTAGTTGCCGCTATTGTGGAAAAAGCGGTATGAACGGCAGGGCGCTTAACCTCGTCGCGCCGTTAACTTAGCAAACAGCTCCCTTACTTCTAAGGGAGCTGTTTTTATTATAAATCTTTCCTGTTACTGATTTTATTTTCAGACGGCTGACCGTCGTTTTTATAAAGCAGCTTCAGTGCTATGGGGGTAAGCACCGAAGAAATGATTATCAGTGCGATAACCGCAATAAAGAATTCCGAGCTGAGCACTCCTGCCTCTGCGCCTTTAGTGGCTACAATAAGTGCAACCTCGCCTCGCGCCATCATTCCTGCGCCGATACGAAGAGAGTCTTTGTTTGAAAATCTCGCCATTTTTGACGCAACAAAGCATCCGCCCAGCTTACACGCCATTGCAACAAGGGCAAAGCAGACCGCAAAGGTAATGAGCAGCGGGTCGATATTTGCAAATTCTATAGTAACCTTTATACCTATACCTGCAAAAAACACAGGAGTAAATATCATATAAGAGCTGATGTCAAGCTTACGCGTGGTGTCCTCACTTGCAGATTTTACGGTGCGGATTATAACACCTGCCACAAAGGCTCCCGTAATGTCGGCAATTCCGAAAACCGCCTCTGCCGCCCAGGAGAAGAGCAGACAGGTTACAAGGCTGAATATAGGAACTCTCCTTGTGTGGGGACGGTATTTTTCAAGCCAGTAAAACAGCTTGTGCAGAATAACACCTGCAACAACAGAGCAGACAAAGAAGGCAATTGTACGAAGAATCACCCAGAGTGCCTCTCCCCCACCACCTGCGGAGTTTTTAAGTCCCGAAACGAAGGCTAAAAGCACAATTCCTATAACGTCGTCTATTATAGCGGCACTGAGAATTATTGTTCCCACCTTGGATTTGAGTCTTCCAAGCTCCCGCAGCACCTCTACCGTAATTCCCACCGAGGTGGCGGTCATAATAACGCCAATGAAAACGGCTGTCCAGAATTTGTCGGAACCGACGGCACCAAAGCCATAAAAGGCAGAAAAAAGCAAAAATCCGCCCACAAGAGGAACGATTACACCCATAGCCGCAACCAAAAGGGATATTGCCCCCGTTGATTTTATCTCTTTAAGGTCGGTTTCCAGTCCTGCCGAGAACATCAGCATAAGAACTCCGATTTCAGCCATAAAGACAAGGGGCTCACTGCTTTCGACAATGCCTAAGAGGTTGCCTCCCACAAGCAGACCCGCTATAATTTGTCCAACCACCTGAGGCACCTTGATGTGCCGCATTAAAATTGACAGTGCCTTGCAGGCAAAAAGAATTATTGCAAGGTCAAAAATCAGTCCGTAGTCCATAAAATCTCCTCTTTTCTTTTATATTCTACTACTAATTTTAAAAAGTTCAAGAGGAAAATTAAATTCATTATATTTGTCATTCTGAGGAGTGGTAGGATCGTAAGAATCTCTCGGGGTGATGTGTTTATGCGGTTGTTTTTATCAGATTTGCGATTCTTCGCATCGCAGATGCTCAGAATGACATTTTCAGCAAGGTTGCCGTTTAAATATTCGTGCCGCAAGGCACACATTTCCCTTAGCCCTTAGCCCTTGGCACTCGGCCCTATTCACTGTTTCTTCTGCTGTTTAAGCCAGATTTTCATAACGAGGGTGTGGGGGAGAATTTTTGTGAGTAGTACCTGCGCTCTTATCATAGGTCCGACCACCGATACATCCTTGCCTCGTTTCATATCCTTAAAGGCGCGATTAACCACCTGTTCGGCGGTGAAAAACTGATTATAATAGGTTATAACGCTGTCGTCGACCACAGCTCTGTCAAAAAACTCGGTTTTGACCCAACCTGGGCAGACCGCCATCATCTTAATACCTTTTGGACGAAGCTCGGCATTTATTGCCCTTGTAAAGCTCAGGACATACGCCTTTGTTGCGCCGTAGACCCCGATATAGGGTACGGGCTGGAAGGAGGACAGAGAGCCTATCTGATAGACCTCACTTCCCTCTTTAAGATAAGGCAGAGTGACATAGGTCATTGCAGTGAGCGCTTTTGCGTTTAAATCTATCATACCGAGCTGTTCTTCAAGGGTAAGATTTTCAAAAGCCTCAAATTTTCCGTAGCCTCCTGCATTTATAAGCACCTTTACCTCGGGCTTTTCTGCCTCTAGCAGGGCTTTATATTCGCCGATTGCCTCATCCTTAGTAAGGTCCGTCGCTATGGGGCGTATTTTTTGCCCTATTTCGGCTTTAAGCTCGCAAAGTCGGTCGAGACGACGGGCTATTACCCATATTTCATCAAAATTTTCCTCATTACTCAGTCTTTTTACAAATTCTCTTCCCATTCCGCTGGAAGCTCCTGTTACAACTGCTATTTTCATAAAATTCACCTCTTAATATACAAAAGCGGCGGGAGCAAGCCCCCGCCCTACTTTTTTCTATCCGCCGAGATATGCCTTTTTAACCTGATCGCTGGCGGCAAGCTCAGCTCCTGTGCCTGTCAGCACAATGCTACCCGTCTCGAGCACGTATGCTCTGTCGGAAATAGCGAGAGATTTACCTGCATTCTGCTCAACAAGCAGAATGGTGGTGCCGTCCTTGTTTATGTCCTTGATTATCTCAAAAACCTGATCTACAAGGAGGGGGGAAAGACCCATAGAGGGCTCGTCAAGCATTAAAAGCTTGGGGTGGGACATAAGAGCGCGTCCCATAGCAAGCATCTGCTGTTCACCGCCCGAAAGGGTTCCCGCAATCTGATTTTTACGCTCTGCAAGGCGGGGAAAACGGGTATATATCTTCTCGATATCCTCCTTAAAGTTTACATCCTTGCCCTGAGAATATGCGCCCATCATAAGATTTTCGTAAACGGTAAGCTCCTGAAAAACGCGGCGTCCCTCGGGGACCTGTGACATTCCAAGATGTACGATTTTATGACAGGGTGTTTTTGTTATATCGTGACCGTCATAAATAACGGTACCTGCGCGGGAGGGAATAAGACCGATTACCGACTGCATAGTGGTGGTCTTTCCTGCTCCGTTAGCTCCGATAAGGGTTACAATCTCGCCCTCGTTTACCTCGAAGCTGATGCCTTTAAGCGCCTTGATAACGCCATAGTAAACTTCTAAATCTTTAACTTCCAAAAGAGCCATAGCGTTATCCTCCTATATATGCTTTTATAACCTCGGGGTCGTTAAGAGCGACCTCGGGGGCGCCCTGTGCCAGAACTGTACCGAAGTTTAAAACGGTAATTTCGTCGCAGAGACCCGAAACGAACTTCATATCGTGCTCGATAAGAAGAATGGTAACATTATACTCGTCGCGGATGTGGCGAACGATGTCCATAAGCTCCGCCGTCTCGTTAGGGTTCATACCTGCGGCAGGCTCGTCAAGGCAGAGAAGCTTCGGATTAGTGGCAAGTGCGCGGGCAATCTCAAGTTTTCTCTGCTTACCGTAGGGCAGGTTGCAGGAAAGATTATTTCTTTCCTCCTCAAGACCTACTATTCTGAGTATCTCCTTTGCCCTTTCTCTCATTGCCTTTTCGGTTTTGAAGTGGCGGGGCAGACGAAGAATACTTGCAAACATAGAGCACTTAAACTCGGGCTGATTGTGAAGTCCTACAAGTACATTTCTGATAACCGTCATATTGTTGAAAAGACGGATGTTCTGGAAGGTGCGGGCAATTCCCTTATGGTTTATGGTCTCCTGACCCTTTCCCGTAAGGTTTTCGCCGTCAAGCCAGAACTTACCTGTTGTGGGCTTGTAAACACCCGTTATCATATTGAAAACGGTGGTTTTTCCTGCTCCGTTGGGTCCGACAAGTCCGTAGAGTTGACCTTCTTTGATTTCGAGATTTAATTCCTGAACAGCCTTAAGTCCGCCAAAGGAGATGCCTAAATTTTCGGTTTTTAAAACTACCTTAGCCATTATTTATCCTCCTTTGCGCCCTTATCGGGGGTATAAGGGGAACTGAGCTGAAGATCGGTGGACAAAACCTCGTCCATCTGAATTTTCGTGGGTACACGATCCCATTTTGCCTCATCGTCGCGGACCTTTTGGGGGTCGTGCTTCCTGATTTTTGCAAAAACACTTTTAATATTATAGGTCTCGCGGAAGCTCTTAAGACCTGGGGCATTGTTATAGATAACAAGCACAATAAGGATAAGAGCATAGAAAAGGTCCTGCAGCACTGCAAGGTCTCCTGTAAGAATGGTTTGAAGCTTAACATCAAGGAAGGTGATAAGGGCTGCGGCAATGATCGAGCCGTTGATGCTTCCCATACCGCCGAGAACTACCATAACCAGTATCTCGATAGAGTAATTGTAGCTGAACTTTTCACTTTGAACTGTGTAGTTTGAAAAGCTGTAGAGAACACCCGCAATTCCTGCAAAGAAGGAAGAAATGGTGAATACAAACAGTTTGTACTTGGTAATATTGATACCCGTAGCACGAGCAGCAATCTCGTTATCGCGGATGGATGTGATGGCGCGTCCGTGCTTTGAGCGGATAAGATTTTGTGTAACCGCAAGACAGACAAGGACCAAGACAAATGCGATAATAAAGAGAAAATCCTTATCAAAACGGGGCGTGTCAAGACCCAGAGAGCCGCCGAAGGACTCTTTAGAGGTGTTCATAAATATTGCGCGGACTATTTCGCCGAAAGCGAGTGTAACGATAGCAAGATAGTCTCCGCGGAGACGAAGGGCGGGCAGACCGATTATTATACCGAAAACTGCCGCAACAAGACCACCTACTACAAGAGATACTGCAAGTGTGGGCACTTCGCCGATAATAGGCTCAAGCACAACGGCTGTCTTACCGCCTAGATATGCACCGACACACATAAAGCCTGCGTGACCCAGAGAAAGCTCTCCAAGGAAGCCTACAACAAGGCTTAAGGAAACCGCAAGCATAACCGCGATGGCAATTTTTTCTAAAAGATATATGTTGGATGAGGTAAGGGAGCCTGTAAGGGACATTACCGCAAAGATTACCGTGAAAACTGCTACGCCGATATAGTTGACATAGTGCTTCCACTTAATGTTTTTAAGCGCTGTCATTATACCTTCTCCCTTCTCTTTTTACCTAAAATGCCCGTAGGACGGACAAGAAGGATGACTATAAGTATTAAAAACTCGATAGCGTCGGTATAGGGGGCAATGGCAGGTATCTGGAAAGAGATAGCCTCGATAATGCCCATAAGAATACCGCCAAGCATTGCACCGGGAATGGAGCCGATTCCGCCGATAACCGCAGCGGTAAACGCCTTGATACCCGGCATTGCGCCAAGAGTGTTTGAAAGACTGGGTGACTTCATAAGCATAAAGAAACCCGCACAAGCCGCAAGAGCCGAGCCTATGGCAAAGGTTATCATAATTATTTTATTAACATTGATACCCATAAGCTGTGCTGCACCCTTATCCTCTGAGACAGCAACCATAGCGCGTCCTGTTTTTGTATATTTTACAAACAGGTTTAAAACTATCATAATTGCAAAGGAAGCAACAAGGGTGATGAGAATGTATACAGGTATCTTAAGCTCGCCGAGAACGACGTTACCCATATCTCCCACAATGACCATTCTGGGAGCAGAGCCGAATATCATCTGTGCAGTCGACTGCAGAAGGTAGCTTACACCGATAGCCGTAATAAGAACAGCCAGAGGAGAGGCACCGCGCAGGGGCTTATAGGCAACCTTTTCGATGGTAACGCCCAGCAGCATACAGAATATAATTGCAGCCACAAGACCTAAAATGGGGTTGCCCAGCATGGACACAACCACAAAAAGGGTATATCCTCCCACCATTATTACATCACCGTGGGCGAAGTTAAGCATTTTTGCAATACCGTAAACCATTGTATAGCCCAATGCTATCATAGCATAGGTACCGCCTGCCGAAAGACCGTTAATTAAAGTTTCGATAATGTTCATATATAAACCTACATAAAATTATGACAATTTGCCGGAGCGGAAAACCACACCGGCAAATCAGTCTTCTTTGAAATTTAAAGGAAATTATTTCTCGTCTGCTACAGAATTTGCGGTTTTAAGGGTGTACTTAACAGCGCCCTTCTCAACATAACCGTTGTCCTGCCAGGTGATGTTATTACCTGTAACACCGCTGTAGGAGAAGTCTCCGCCGAACTGAGCCTTAAGAATATCGCAAAGGTCGGAAGCAGAGATGGTAACATCAATCTTTTTGCCTGCATCGATAGCAGCCTTCATAGCGTTAAAGATTGCATATACGCAGTCATAAGCAGATGCGCCGAACTGGTTAAGGGTAGCAGCGCCGTATTTCTCGGTGTACTTCTTGATGAAGTCTGCTGCTGCACCTTCGGTAGCGTTAGAGTCGAAGTGAGAAAGCATAGAAACTTCCTGAGGAATGATGGAGAAATCTTCGAACTGACCTGCAAGACCGTCGAATCCGTCACAGCCGTAATAAACAGCGTCGGGAGCAATGGTGTCCTTAGCCTGAGTCATAAATACAGAAGCAGGACCGTAGTAGATGGGCATAAAGATGAACTTGCAATCTTTAAGCTGACCAATCTGAGTAGAGAAGTCAGAAGCTTTGCCTGTGAATACGGTTTCAACAATCTTGATAGAATCATCAAGATTATCCTTGAACTGCTGGAAGATACCGTTGGAATAAGCATCGTCGGACTTGTAGAATACGCCGATGGTCTGATTCTTGTAGATGCCGTTTACATACTCGGCAGCAACCTTACCCTGATTGCCGTCTGCGAAGCACATCTGGAAACCGTTGTCGAACTCGGGGATGTCGTCGCCCGAAGCAGAAGGAGTAAGGAAGAATACGTTATCTTCTGCGGAATACTTCTTGTACTCAAGGCCGGGGCCTGTGGTAACGGTGCCGAGGGAAACCTGCATACCGTCTTCGAGCATAGAAGAATAGTTGGTGGAAACCTTTGCGGGGTCGTGAGTGTCGTCGGTAGTGAGAAGCTTGAATTTTACTCCGTTAAGACCGCCTGCTGCATTGATTTCGTCAACAGCCATTCCTGCAGCGTTTTTAACTGCTTCGCCGTAAACTGCGGCATCACCTGTGAGGGGGCCCGAAACACCGATAACAAACTCGGTATTATCTGCGGTATAGTTTGCACCACCGCAGGCTGCGAGGGTAAGGAGCATAGCTGCTGCCATAACCAACGCAAGAGCTTTTTTGAATACTGATTTCATAAAAAATCTCCTCTTTCTTTTGTAGGTAAATTTGATAAAAAGAAAAATTTCCTTTTTACTATTTTAGCACAGTAAAGTCAATCTGTTAACTGTGAGTTTTGACAAAATTGATTAACATTTTTAAACAGATTGCCTAAAAGCGGCTTAGTGTGACAGGACTTGAACCTGTCACACCTTACAAATGAGAAATTTCCGTTCGCCGTTGCCTTGTCGCTTGCGATCCGCCAGCCTTGCAAAATCGAGCGCAAAGCCGCACGGATAAAGGCGGCGCGCGAAACTATGACAGGGTTCGAATCCTGTCACACTAAATCAGCAGCATCTTATCGTTTGCCGCCCCGTCGGAGCCTGCTTTTGCGAAGGCTTCAAGCAAAGCTTCAACCGTAAATTTCTTTTTGTCTTCGCCCTCTATATCAAGGATTATCTTGCCTGCGTTCATTATAATGAGACGCTATTGCTCCACACTCTTATGTATTGGACAGCATAACACTTTAAAGCATTAAAGTCAAGTGATGTTCTTAAAAATTTTCAATTGTTTTTTATACAGCAGTCAAACCAAAGACGTAAAGATTTATAAAAAAGGCTCCCTTGCTGTAAGGGAGCCTTTTTTATATTGTTCGGGGGCGTTTTGCCATTTTTATATCAGTGCCGCAAGGCACTCCGACCCTCAGTCCTAGGTCCTTGACCCTTCAACGGTTGCAGTGGAATTTGCCGATTTTGGTATCCGTCTGACCACTGATCACTGTTAACTTATGCGCTCCCACCCTGCCGTATCGGGCACTTGAATAACCTGCGATTAAGGCAGGTGGGTGTTCTCCGCTCGGTTCGGGCTTCCAACGTCCGTGTCGATAAGCTCGACACGGGAGGCCTGCTCACCTGCCGAGCGAGATCGAACTCCCAAAATAATGATTGTAGGGTTATAAATGCCGCAGTCCGCGAACAGGGTAGGATTGTCGCTTTGCGCCAATTAAATCCGTTTCCCTTGGAAACGAATCAAATCCCTCATGGGATGAAATCACTTAGTGATGAAATCCGCTGCCGCGAATGAAACGAATTTGATTTCATTTTGTGCAAAGCACAAGATTTCATTATAAATTTATTTATGATTTCATTGCGCCGAAGGTGCGATTTCATTTAATTACTCTTCGTCTATTTCGTAGAGGTCCTGAAGCCTTTCAATAAAGGCATCTGCTACAAACTCATACTCGTCGTCGTCCTCAATGGGGAAAAGATATTCCTCTCCGTCCTCCTCTCCGACCTTAACGATTACCAGCTCTCCGCTGTCCTCAAGCTGTTTTTGAGGGTCGTCATGCATCGGTATCATTGCGAGGTATCTTCCGTCGTCCGACTCAATAGCGTCAAGCACCTCGAAGGTGTATTCATTGCCCTCGTCGTCGGTAAGATTGATTATATCAGGATTATATTCAAGCTCTTTCTTATTATCTGCCATAACTGTTCTCCTATTCAGTGTCTTTGCACAAAAATCCTTTATGCACCTTTATTTTAACCCTTTTTTTCTCAATAGTCAATAATGATTATTTTTGCAATGAAATTTTGACTTAAAATGATTAAATTTACAATAGATTTTTTTATTTTATTGTTGTATAATAAATGTGAATTAAAAAATTTACTTAAAAAGGTGTGTTTTTATGAAAAGAATAGTTACTTTCGGCGAAATCATGCTCCGTCTGGCTCCTAACGGCTACTACCGTTTCTTCCAGAACGATCAGATGCAGGCTACCTTCGGCGGCGGTGAAGCAAATGTTGCCGTATCTCTTGCCAACTTCGGTATGGATGCTGCATTTGTCACCAAGCTTCCCACCCACGCTATCGGTCAGGCAGCAATAAACTCTCTCCGCTATTTCGGCGTTGATACCGACGATATTGTTCGCGGCGGCGAGCGTGTTGGTATTTATTACCTTGAAAAAGGCGCATCTCAGCGCGGCTCTGTCTGCATCTACGACCGTGCTCATTCCTCTATCCAGACCGCATCCCCCGAGGATTTTGACTGGGACGACATCTTCTCAGGTGCTGATTGGTTCCACTTTACAGGAATCACCCCCGCTCTGGGCGGAAACCTTGTTGAAATATGTAAGGCAGCTTGTATTGCCGCTAAAAAGCTGGGCGTTAAGATCTCCTGCGACCTCAACTACCGCGGAAAGCTCTGGACCAGAGCCGAGGCAAGAGAGGCTATGACCGAGCTTTGCAAATATGTTGACGTTTGCATCTCCAACGAAGAGGACGCAAAGGATGTATTCGGCATTGAGGCAGAAAACACCGACATCTACGGCGGAAAGCTCAACCATGAGGGCTATAAGAGCGTTGCTAAGCAGCTTGCCGACAAATTCGGCTTTGAAAAGGTTGCTATCACACTTCGTTCTTCCATTTCTGCAAGTGATAACGACTGGGCTGCTATGCTCTATGACGGCGAGAACTACTGCTTCTCCAAGGAGTATCACCTCCACATTACCGACCGTGTAGGCGGCGGAGACAGCTTCGGCGCAGGACTTATTTATGCCCTCCTTTCGGGCAAGGATACACAGTCTGCAGTTGAGTTTGCGGTTGCCGCATCGGCACTCAAGCACTCTATCGAGGGTGACTTTAACCGCGTTACCGTATCTGAGGTTGAAAAGCTCGCAGGCGGTGACGGCTCAGGCCGAGTTCAGAGATAATTTTAGCGCTGACAAAATATAATAGATATGGCGTTGCCCAAGTTGTCGTTATGACAACTTGGGCATTTTTTATAATATTATACGGATTATCGATATCTCACGGCGGCACCAAGGCACCGCCCTACGGTTGCCGTAAAGATTTATGATGTGTTGTAGGGGAGGCGAAAGCGAAGCGTGCGTAGAGGCAAGTGAATGACGACACAGTGCGTCGTCAGAGCCGCGGAGGGAATTCCCCTTGGAGGGGGAAATGTCACGAAGTGACAAAAGGGGGCCGTCTCCGGCTAGAGGAACCGAGCCGCAGCGAGACCTTCGCCTCCCGTAAGTTTTATGCAAATATTTACGGGACGGGAAGACTCCCCTTCGGGGAAGGGGAGAAGTCGGCATCGCCGACAGAGGGGTACGGCCTCCGTAAGAGGACCCGTTTCCTTCGCTCGCCGTTTTTATTTTCGTGCCGAAGGCACACCTTTCCCTTGGCCCTAGGCCCTCAGCCCTTGGCTCTGTCCTTAGATAAGGTGTTGATGGTCAAAAATTGTTGTCAACCTATTGAAAAAAAAAGTAAAGGATGTTATTATAAAAGCCTAAAAATAAATTTTTTGGAAAGGTTTTTAGGAAAACTATGAGAATTGCTAATTACGAGTTTAAAAGTGCGCCTGTTCAGGTACAACGCCCCACCAAAAACCTTACTCCCCTGCCACATCTGCACAAGGAGCTGGAGATAGTCTATGTGGAAAAGGGAAAAATGACCGCCTTTGCCGACGAAAACATCTGCACCGTAGAAGAGGGCAACCTCTATATCAGTTTTCCAAACCAGATACACTATTACAGCCACGGTGAAAACTGCCTTTTCAGGGTGCTTATTGTTACTCCCGACCTGTTCCACGGCATAAACGATATTCTTTACGGAAATCTGCCCGAGAGCAACTGTGTTGTTCTTGACCCCGACGACCCCGCCAAGGAATATGTTCACCGCATCTGCGAAGTGACGGGAGAATGCGCAATAACCGAATATGTGGGCTGGTTTAACCTGCTTATGACCCGAATTCTGCCGAGACTAAGACTCGGTCCCACAATAATGTCCGACCACTCCACCCTGCACAGCATTCTGGAGTTTTGTACCGCTCATTATACCGAAGAGCTTTCCCTTGAATATGTGGCAGGTGCGCTGCATCTCAGCAGATGTTATATTTCTCACCTGTTTTCGGAAAAACTGAGCCTTGGTTTTAATGATTATGTTAATATGCTCAGGGTCCGTCAGGCCTGCTATCTCCTCCTTGACACCGACAGAAAGATTGCCGATATATCCGAGGATGTAGGCTTCGGCTCCATACGCTCCTTTAACCGCGCATTTCAGAGAAACATCGGCACCACCCCTGCCGAATACCGTTTAAGCGGAACGCTGTGATTTGTGATCTGTGGTCAGTGAACAGTGGACAGACGGATACCGAAAACGGAAAGATTTATAAAAAACAAAGGCTCCCTCGAAGGGAGGCATACGCTCGCCGTTTTATATCCGTGCCGAAGGCACACCTTTCCCTTGGCCCTACGGCTGCCGTTGAGTTTTTATTTAAATGCATATTCCACGCCTGTGGGTATAACCACGGGTGCGGGATAGGTTGCGGTGGTGTTCCAATAGGTGCCCCAATTAAGCTCGGGCATACTTGCTCTTGCCGCTTCACCCTGCATCTGCTGTACGGTCACAGGTGTCACACCTGTCTGAGCGGCTGCACCGTATACTGCAATGGCTGCTCTGCATTGGTGACAACGAAGGGTTTTTCCTTTATGCCCAGACCCGAGGTAAAGTCTTATTTTGCTATCTGGACATCTCCTATTGCTGTGGTAACGGCAATATCCTTTCCGTCGATAGCGGTAAAAACTTTAAGCTTTGGACTTCCTCCCTCAACCGCTTCCCATACGGTAGAGAAATCGAACCCTGCAAAAGTGGCGGCAGCCGAGCTGTTCTTCATTTTGGAGAGAGAAAGCTTTTTGAATACCTCTTTGTTTGCGGCATCGCGGCTGTCGGTATATATATTTGAATAAACCTCTGCCGCAGCCACACCCTTTGACAAAAGGGTGGAGGCATTTTTATCGCTTGAGGCAAAATAGGGTGCCTGACCGATGCTGTAGCAGTTTTTCATTGTGTAGCTGCAGGTCCAGGCGGTACCGATAATGCCGTTTACACGCTCTTTGGTATTTCTGCCTGTAACCTGTGCCTTTGAATAGCAGTTGATTATATCCAGAGTAGACTCGCTTTCTAAGCTTCCTGCGGCATAGCCGATGATTCCACCTGCACCGTTATTGCCGTTTGAGGCGTACTGAACATAAACCGTTTCGTCCACAAAACAGTTTTCTATCACCTTTTTGTTTGCGGAGGCAACCCCGATAAAGCCGCCCGCATACTTATTGGCAACTATAAAGGATTTTCTTATTCCAAGGTTTTTAATAGTTCCGCCCTCCATCGAGCTTAAAAGACCTGCGTTATCGGGAAGATTTTCAGAATCGTACCACAGACCGTATATACAAAATCCGTTTCCGTCGAGGCTTCCGTTGAAAGAATCGGTGTCGAGCCACGGCTTGTTGTTTTTATTCTTAAACCAATCGGCAGAGGATACCTCGTTTAAATAGATGTCGTTCTGAAGCTGATAGAAATAGCCGTCAGCCCCGCCTTCGGTCAAAGCATAGGCAAGCTCCTCAGCGGTATATATGTAAAACGGGAGCTCTTCTGTTCCTCCGCCCTTCTGTACCCCCTCGGCAACCTTGCCCGACCAGACATCGGACACCATTTCGCCCTCCTCGCCTACGACCTGACCGTTAGGCTTTTTGGAAACTGAAGAGTTCTCTACCGAGGAAACAGTCTCCGACGGAGCCTCCTCCTTGCAGGCAGAAAGGGAAAAAACAATAAGAATTGAAAGCAGTAAGCATATACCTTTCGGTAGTGTTTTCATTATTCGTCCTCCGAACTTTTTTCATATCTTTTTGAGTATACATTATTATATGTAGCCTTGTCAAGCGGTTAGAACAGTTTACGGTTTACAGTGGACAGACGGATACCGATACCGTAGAGATTTACGGTGTATTGTAGGGCGAGACGTTTTTTGTCCGTACCGTCCCGCCCTACATTTCTTTAAAATACTTAATTTCACACTTTACAATACGCAAATAAAGGATTATTATATATAAAAGCAAAAAAGGAGCCTTATTATGGCAGAAATTCTTGAAATTATTATGATTGTGAGCTTCGGTGCATCTTGGCCGATGAATGTTATCAAATCCTATAAGGCTCGTACTACCAAGGGCAAAAGTCTTGGCTTTTTATGTCTTATTTTCTTCGGCTATATTGCAGGAATAGCGTCCAAGCTGGTAAACGAGGCTTATATGGCCGATTTCTGGAGCAAATGGTATGTGCTCTTCTTCTATGTTCTCAACCTGCTGATGGTTGGTGCAGACCTTATTCTCTATGCAAGAAACAAAAAGCTTGACAAGGCGGCTGAGAAAAACGCGTAGGCTGGATCTCAGCGGTATATTTATCTTCTCCCGACTAATTACTGCTTTCTCATCTGCCGCAAGAACAGCAGTACTGCTAACAAGAGCAGAACAGCGGAATATCCCAGTACCCACCATATATGAGGGAAAATGCCTGAAAAATCTCCTGTAAGTACAGCACGCTGCATATCCACAGCGCGAACAAAGGGGAGTGCATAGGAAATCTTCTTAAATGCACCTCCCACCAGGTCAAGGTCAAACCATACGCCGGATAGCCAGGCTGAAAGGTTAGTTAGCAGAGCACCGCAGATACCTCCCACCTGCTTATCGGTAAACACGCTTCCGCAAAGAAGTCCCAAGGCAATGTAGAGGATAGAAACGGGAATGATAAATGCCACGGCATATAAAATATTAACTGTAATATCAAGTCCGAGAATGATTGCTGCCATGTAGCAAATAACGCATTGTGCGACAGAAATCGGAATAATCGGTAAAGTGTAACCGAGAATAAAATCCGTCGGAGTAAGTGGCGTTGTATACAAACGCTGAAGCAACGAACTGCTTCTGTCCTTTGCGATAATGGTTGCTGAAAACAGTGTCATAAAGGACAGACCGAAAACCGTAATACCCGGTGTTAAATGCTGTATTTCAAACAGCTTTACGGGGATATTCGCTTGGATAGCACTCAACAGAAAAATCAGAACAAGGGGAAAACCAAGCCCAAAAAACAGAGTCAGCGGATCCCGTAATATTTCTTTTGTGTTTCTGGTTGCAAATGTGAGCATTCTCATTTTGCCACCCCCTTAACGATACGAACAAAGGCTTCCTCAAAATTATTCGTTCCCGCTCTTTCCTTAATCTTATCAGCGGTACCACAAACAAGAAGCTTGCCGTCTTTCATAATAGCGATACGGTCAGACAGCGCCTCTGCCTCTTCCATATAGTGTGTGGTCAGTATAATCGTTACTTTCCCTTTCAGGGAGCGGATTATATCCCATAGGTCGCTTCGCACAAGGACATCAAGCCCCAGTGTGGGTTCGTCAAGGAACAAAATCTGCGGCTCGCTTATCAGTGCCATTGCAATACTCAGTCTGCGTTGCCAACCACCCGACAGTTTACCTGCCCTCTTCTTAATAACCGTTTCGAGGCCCAGCAGTTCGATAAGTTCTGTAATTTTTGCATTTTGCTTGTCTTTTGTAAATCCGTGAACTCCACACATCAGTTCAAGGTTTTCACGAACAGACAGGCTGGGTGCAACAGCCGTTTCCTGCGGGGAAGCGGCTATAATTGATTTTACGGCAGCTGCTTCTTTACAGATGCTTTTTCCGTTAAGAAAAGCATCTCCGCTTGTAGGCTGTGTAAGACAGGACAGCATTTTAATTGTGGTTGTTTTCCCTGCGCCGTTTACACCGAGCAGCGAGAATAATTCTCCCTTGCAGATGGAAAGATTAAGATTGTCTACCGCAACCACATCTTTATATTTTTTAGTTAAACCCTCAATCCTTATAGCATCCATAACCGATTACTCCACTCCATACTGTTTTCTGAGACCCTGATAGGAGTCGGTAAGCATTTTACTCACAAGCTCCCACTCAAGGTCGAAAAAGTTTGTTGCAAACATCGTGGCAATTCCGTGAACATACGCCCACATTTCAAGATGGAATAGCTTCACCTGTGCGCAACTAAGTCCTGTATTATTGTGGACGATAGACTCCATTTCATCAGTAAGTTTGGAGCCTTCCTGCCCCGATTCGCCTGAGCGGTCGCGCATATACAAGAGCTTGAATAACTCTTTTTCTTCTTTTGCAAAGCGAATATATGCCATACCGTTTGCCTTGTAGACAGGAAACTTGCCGCTTTCTTCTTCTCTGCGCATATACTCCTGACATAAAACATCCGCTTTTTTGAGGACGGCAAGGCGCAGTTCGTCCATCGTATCAAAGTTGGAGAATACCGGCTGTGTAGAACAGTTCAAAACAGAAGCAACCGCTCTTGCATTGATAGCCTGTGCTCCGCTTTTGCGCACAATATCAACAGCGGCATTTATAATATCTTCTTTTGTCACTTTAGCTTTAGGCGGCATAACGCACCTCCATAATATAGTTAATGTTATATATCGTTTGTTATTTTATCATTAAAACAATAGAAAGTCAATATAGATTAAAAAACGACCTCTTGCTGAAACTGTCAAGTAAAAGTAGACAAAATAAAAAGAATTATAGGAAGCCCTGTTCGGTTCTGAACCGAACAGGGCTTTTCCGTCCGCATTTAACGGAAAAGCGTTGATTATTGAAATAGTGAATATACTCTTGTATAAGTTTAGGAACATCTTTGGAATGATACAACCCAAAATCGTTATATAGCTCTTCCTTTATCCAACCATTCAAGGATTC
>JAZQGH010000146.1:0-2101 GCA_045539925.1 Acutalibacteraceae bacterium
GAAAATATACCGCTCTGACAGGCACCGCAATATGTTTTGGTTCCTTTCAGGGCTACGCCCTTCTCTCCACCAAAACATATTGCATACAGTTCTTCAATTATTTTTTTGCTTTCACAGTCTCACATCATTGACAAATCTACATTTTTAAGGTTTGACAAGAAAAATTTTTTAATATATAATTATCCCGTTATGAAGATAGGAAATGTTATCATAAACGGATATGCTGCTCTCGCACCTATGGCAGGTGTTGCCGACAGGGCTATGAGAGAAATATGTGAAAAATTCGGTGCCGCCTACTCTGTGGGTGAGCTTACCTCGGCTAAAGCGATAACTCTGGGCGATAAAAAATCCCCCGAGTTTTTAGAGAGGGGAGAGCTTTTTTGCTTTGGCAATCAGCTTTTCGGAGGAGAGCCCGAAATTATGGGTCAGGCGGCAAAAACCGCCGAAAGCTACGCCCCCGACTTTATAGACATAAATATGGGTTGCCCTGCGCCCAAGGTTGCAAACAGCGGCGGCGGAAGCTCCCTTATGAAGGACCCCGAACTTGCGGGAAAAATCGTAAAATTCGTGGTAGAATCGGTAAAAACACCTGTTACGGTAAAAATCCGCGCAGGGTGGGATAAGGATAATATAAATGCAGTGGAAGTAGCCAGAATTTGCGAAGCAAGCGGAGCATCTGCTATAACAGTGCACGGCAGAACAAGGATGCAGATGTATGCTCCACCTGTGGACCTCAATATAATAAAAGCGGTTAAAAAAGCGGTAAAAATACCCGTTATCGGCAACGGAGATGTTATCGACGGGCCCACAGCCGCCTATATGTATGAGTATACGGGATGCGACTTTGTTATGGTGGGCAGGGCGGCAAACGGAGCCCCTTGGATATTTGATAAAATAAATGCTTATATGGAAAAGGGCATCATTTTGCCCGAGCCTGAGCTGGAGACTCGCCTTAAAATACTTTTAGAGCAGCTTTCTCTTATGAAAAAGTATAAATCCGAAAGGACTGTGCTCCTTGAGGCGCGAAAGCATACCGCATGGTATATGAAGGGCGTAAAAAACGCCGCAAAGCTTCGTAAAATGTGCGGAGAAATAAACAGTTTTAAAGATATTGAGCTTATTTGTGAAAAAGCCCTTGCCGAAGGCGAGGATATGTGATAAAATATACGGGTTGTAAAATCTGATAAGGAGAATTTATATGTCAGGACATTCTAAATGGAATAATATCAAGCGTAAAAAGGAAAAGACCGATGCTGCAAAGGCAAAAATCTTTACTAAAATCGGAAGAGAAATTTCGGTAATCGTTAAGGCAGGAGGTCCAAATCCTCAGGAGAACAGTAAGCTTAAGGATGCTATTGCAAAGGCAAAGGCAGCCAATGTTCCTAATGAAAATATCGAGCGTATAATAAAAAAAGCCGCAGGCGACACCTCGGCAAACAATTATGAAGAGCTGGTTTACGAGGGCTACGGTCCGTCAGGCATTGCCGTTATCGTTGAGGTTTTAACCGATAATCGCAACCGTACCGCAGGAGAGATGCGCCACTATTTTGATAAATACGGCGGAAATCTCGGTCAGTCGGGCTCGGTTATGTTTATGTTCGACCGCAAGGGTCAGATAATCATCGAAGCGGAGGGCAAGGATGAAGATACCGTTATGGAGGATGCACTGGAAGCTGGCGCAGAGGACTTTAACTTTGACGGCGATGTTTTCGAAATCGCTACCGATCCTAACGAGCTTGGTGCCGTTCGCGACGCACTCGAAGAAAAGGGCTACACCTTCGAATCTGCAGAGGTCGCCTACATTCCTCAGACAATGACCGCCCTTGACGACCCCGACGCCATAAAGAATATGGAAAAGCTTATCGAAATGCTTGAAGATAACGACGACGTTCAGGAAATCTGGCACAACTGGGATATGCCTGAAGAGGAAGACGAAGACTAATAAAAATGACCGCCGAGTGTGTTCTGACCCCAAAAAGTTAGACAAAAATTTAATTAGGCAACTAACGAGGATTGAATCCTGTATTGAACAGGGCTCAGTCCTTTTAGTTTGCTCTTAATTCTTTTGTTGTTATAGTAATCTATGTATTTTTCTAATTCA
>JAZQGH010000147.1:0-6651 GCA_045539925.1 Acutalibacteraceae bacterium
GCTTCGCAGTTTCGAAGAAACCGAAAATTTCCTATATTTAAGCCGTAAAACGCAGAAAGGCTGTCGCCTTTCGAGGCTTTTGGCAACAATATAGGGAATTTTGTTCGAGAAACAAATACTGCCCTATGAGGCGTGGGCGAAGAGTCTGCGTTTTTTTATTTTTTTAATAAGCATTGACATATTTTGCAGGAGTGTTATAATAAACATATGAATACTTGTTCATATGTTGAGGTGAAGTTATGCTAGATAAGAAACACGATCACTCAGGTCACAGCGAAGCTGTGGAAACGGTCCGCACCCTTATGCCGAGAGAGGAACTGCTTTACGATTTAGCAGAGCTTTACAAGGTGTTCGGCGACAGCACACGCATACGCATACTTTTTACCCTTTACAAAAACGAAATGTGCGTTTGCGGTATTGCCGAGCTTCTCGGTATGACCCAGAGCGCAATTTCCCATCAGCTAAGAGTTTTAAAGCAAAGCAAACTGGTTAAATTCCGCCGCGAGGGTAAAACCGTATTCTATTCCCTGAGTGACGACCATATATTCAAGATACTGAGTCAAGGACTTGAACACATTACAGAATAAGGAGAAAATTATATGCGAAAATCTTTTAAACTTGATAATTTAGACTGCGCCCACTGTGCCGCAAAAATGGAAGAGGCTATAAATAAACTTGACGGGGTTAAACACGCTACCGTAAGCTTTATGCTTGCCCGTCTTACCATTGATGCTGAGGACGAGGGCTTCGATAAGATAATAGACAGTGCACAAAAGGCCATCTCAGGTGTTAACCGTCTTTGCAAGATCGTAAGGTAGTGCTATGAACAACAGACAACAGTTTATACTTATCAGAATAATCTGCTCAGCTACACTGCTCCTTAGCGGACTTGTGCTGGGCCTCTTGACTCTGACCTCATTTATCTCATTATATATGTACATAGCTGCCGCGGTACTTGTGGGCTATGATGTTCTCATATCGGCGGTAAACGGAGTTGTACACGGTCATATGCTGGATGAAAACTTTCTTATGGTTATCGGCAGCATCTGTGCCTTTGTTCTTGGGGAACAGGCAGAGGGCACTTTTATTCTGCTTTTTTATCAGGTGGGTGAGCTTTTTCAGGCAATTGCTGTGGGTAAATCGAGGAAGTCTATTGCAGAGCTTATGGACATCCGACCCGACTATGCAAGTCTCTTAAAGGACGGCAATGTAATCCAAGTAGATCCCTATGATGTTGCGGTAGACGATATAATAGTTGTAGAGCCCGGAGAGAGAATTCCCCTTGACGGAGTTGTTATATGTGGAGAAAGCTCTCTCGATACATCCTCCCTTACGGGAGAGTCGGTTCCTGTAGATGTGTCTGAGGGTGCGTCTGTGGTTAGCGGAAGCATCAATCTTACTTCCCCTCTTGAAATTAGAGTGGTAAAAGAATTTGAAGAATCTACTGTATCGAAAATTCTCGATCTGGTCGAGAACGCTTCAACAAGAAAAGCAAAGGCAGAAAACTTTGTTACAACCTTCGCCAAATATTATACCCCCTCGGTGGTTGCAGCCTCACTGCTTATTGCTATAGTACCTGCACTGCTATTCAGTCTCCCCTTTTCGGTGTGGATACTAAAAGCGGTTATGTTTATCGTTATCTCCTGTCCCTGCGCTCTTGTAGTTTCGGTGCCTCTTGCCTTTTTCGGTGCTTTAGGCGGTGCTTCAAGGGCAGGAATACTTGTAAAGGGCAGCAACTATTTAGAGGTTTTAGCCCGAGCTGACACGATAATATTCGACAAGACGGGTACCCTTACAAAGGGCTGTTTTCAGGTTGACAAACTGAATGCCACTGTAGGGATAACAAAAGAAGAATTGCTTTTTACTGCCGCACTCTGCGAACAGCACTCCTCCCACCCCATAGCGCAGGCTATAAAATCCGCCTACGGTAAGGAAATTTTCGACCAAGGGGAATACAAAAATATTTCGGGCAAGGGGGTAAAGCTTCAGCTTGGCGGTAAAACACTGCTTACAGGAACTGCCTCTTTTCTTTCAGAAAACGGTTATACTGTACCTGGGGTTAATACTCCTTTTACCGTTGTGCACGTTGCTGACGGCAGATATTTAGGTTATATTCTCCTTAGCGACAGTATTAAACCAAACGCAGAACAAACGGTAAATGAGCTTAAAAGCCTTAATATCCGCAGACTCTCCCTACTGACAGGTGACCGCTTTTCGGTTGCACAAAGCACTGCAAAGCGGCTGCAATTTGACGAGTTTCGCGCCGAGCTGCTTCCCGACGGAAAGGTCAGTGCAGCAGAAGAGCTTATCTCCTGTGCGCAAGGCTCTGTAGTGTTTGTGGGTGACGGTATAAACGATGCGCCTGTGCTTGCGCGGGCAGATGTTGGTATTGCTATGGGTGCATTGGGCAGTGATGCCGCTTGTGACGCCGCCAATATAGTCATAATGAATGACGATTTGTCCCTTATTCCCACCGCGGTGAAAATCGCACGAAAGGCACTTCGCATATCTAAGCAAAACATTGCGCTGTCCCTTATAATTAAATTCTCGTTCCTGCTACTTAGTTTTTTAGGAATTTCTAATATTCTGATGGCGGTTTTTGCAGATGTAGGTGTGCTTATAATCGCAATTTTAAACTCTATGCGAACACTTGGAAAGGTGAAATAAAGAAATCCTCAATGAAAGAACATCTTCATTGAGGATTTCTTTTTTTTGCTTATTCGTCGGTTTCTGTTTCGTCTGTGGCTTCTTCCTCTGCTTGGGCAGACTCTTCTTCGGTGGACTCTTCAGAGTTTTCTTCTGATACGGTTTGGTCTTCCATAGTTTCCTCTGCGTCGGTATTTGTTATAGGCTCACCTATAGAAATATACTCGAAATCGAGGTCTTCACCCTCTTGTGCAATCATTTCTTTTTTCGCCTTGCCTGCTCTGGCAATCTTTACGATAAGAACAATTATTGCCATAATGAGCAGGAGGATGATTGCAAGAATAGTAATAACAACTATCTTAGCATTAAGTCCAAGCTGCATAAACGCATCTAAAACATTTCCGTCGGCATTTACAGGCTTGTCTGCAGGGTCATTTTCGTTAGCACCGCCGTTTAAGGTAAGGTTAAGTGCGCGCTGAAGGGTGTTATCCACGGTATCGTAGTTATAAAATCCGTTCTGTCCGCCCGGACCCTTTGCATATACCATAAAGAAATCTTCGGGACCTTTGGCGCTCTTATAGGCAGGAACTGTAACACCGTTTATCTGGCAGTCGTTTACAAGGGTATAGCCCTCGGGAATCTCGCTTGCGGGGAGAATGCTGTAGATAACGCCGTTAAGGTCGATTGAAATAAGCTTTGTGAACTTATTGTCGCTGTTCACGATATAAAAATCAGAAGCACTGCCGTCGGGAAGGCTTAAGAAAATCATAATATATGTTCCGTCGCCAAGAGCAGGTATGGTCTTACCGTCAAAGGCATAATCCATTACATTAAACCCCGAGGGCAAGGTCTGTGCAGAGAAGTCTTCCTGAACGTGGAAAATATCACCGTCTACGGTAACCTCTGTTATCTCATTTAAAGGCTTATCGGTCTCCTCTGTAGGAACGTTTCCGTTTTCGTCAAGACGGGTAATGGTAATGGTATAGGTTTTGGTGTTTCCGTTTTCGGCAGTAACCACAATTGAACGCTGGTTTTTGCCTACCTTCATATCCTTGCTACCCTTAACGGTATAGGTAGCAGCCGAATCTGATTTAGAGCAGGAAACATAAAGCTCTGTTACAGAGTTTTCGATAGTGACGGTATATGAGGTCACATCAGGAGAGAACTTAGGAGATAGAGCACCTGCCGATACCACAAGTCCTTTAAGGTTTGCATCCGATGATGCCTGTGCGCTGGGGTTGGTTACGGTAACTGTGGCAGAAGATCCGGAAAGTTGTTGTTCTGTTTCGGCAGAATCTACATAAACTAAATTTTCAAGAGAAACCAACGATGAACCACTTTTAATCGCTTTGAATTTCACATTCTCTTCTAAATTTGTTTTTGGGCTTTGAAGAACAATCACTATTTTAAGTTTACCAGGGGTAAGCTCACTAACATTTCCGCTAGCTGAAACAAAGTCTAACACAGCAGGATCGTAAGTAAGATAACCAACAAGACCAGATATTGGATCACTCGAAGAGGTGGAAAAACGGGCTGTAACTGTGAGAGTCTCACCTATAGCTAATTTGTTTTTGCTGAAAGCGACCGATGAGCCTGCAGCCGATACGCTGACGGTCAGCATACTCATCAGCAGACAAAGTATAACTATAAAGGGAACTGCTTTTTTAAGTAATGTTTTCATAATTTTTCTCCTATTGTGTTATTGTAGCAAGCTCTAAAAGATGTTTTTGCACTCGCACTAAATCAAGAATTGAAATCTTTCCGTCGTGATTGACATCTGCCGCTGTGTTTTGCAGACCACCCAGAGAAATCACTTCTAAAAGATGCTTTTGCACTCGCACAAGGTCAACTATGCTTACCTTGCCGTCGGAATTGGTGTCGCCGAAGACTACAAGGCTGTAGCTGTATTTATGGCTTCCGTTATTATCGTAGACAGCGATTTTATCACCTGTGCAGATAACTCCTGAGGTTTTCTCTGTATCGTTTGAATGCAGCACCTTTGCACTGCCGTTAGTAACGGTGAAGTTGTTTTTAAATGTGGCTACATCTGTGCCTATTGCAATGCCCCTTATATAAGAGCCTATAGTATAGCTTGTGTTTACAGTAGGTTCGGGAACGGTGACCGTTCCGCCTCCTGCTCCGTCATAATAGATAAGCAGGTGGTAGGTTGCTTTTTTGCCTGATGCGGCGGTAACAGTCAAATATATGTTATTTGTACCAGATGAAAGGGAAACTTGTCCCGTGCCGCTTACTGAAGCACCTGAGGGTACCGACGCTGCTATATTTGCCACCGCGTTATTTCCGCTTAGATATATCTCATAATAATTATTATACAAATTAAAGTTCTCTACAGCATATCCGTTTACCGCAAGGGAGGTTATATAATAGTTATTAGCTCCGTCTGAGGTTGGTAAGTATGTGCTGTTTTGCGCAGGCATATCTCTGAAGACCGGTATACTAAAGGTTAGTGCGGCACCTGCATCAACACTTGCATATGCGCTTTTAAGCTTTGATGTTTCACTGTATGCCGCCTGAACATTGGTCATATACTGATTGAGATAATATGACGGTGTTATTACATTAAATTTTTTGTAATAAAGCGTATCCTGACCTCTTTTAACATAACCGTTTGCATAGTGCTGAGCACCGCCGATTATAGATTTGGCTCTGGTATTCCAAGGTCTGCCGAGACTTCCCTCACCCTTTGCATAAAGAAGACCATAAGAAACTGCATCGTATCCGTTTTCGGCATAGGCTCTTATATTGAAGTAGTTATAATATCCTTCAAAGCCAGGAACCGTACCCGAAATGCTTCCGCCCTTTCCGTTCGCGCCCTGCTCAATGATAATACTTGCCGCTAGAACATAAGGACTGACACTTGAGGTTTGCGCCGCTTCCATAATAATATCATTATAGGTGGCGTGAGTGCTTTCGGGGAATGCACCCTCCATAAATGTGCCGTTTAGAATAAGCTGTAAACCTTCTTTTGTCTGTATGGCGGGGTTGTAGCTCTGTTCTATAAACATATAAATATAATTTTCGTTAAGGAAATTACGCGGCTCCATATAGTATTCTACGACCTCGCGCTCTGCTGTTACCCAGTTGCCGCTGTCATAAGACACATATGTACCATCTTTCCAGTTGTAGGCTGTGTTTGCCATAGATTTCCAAGATTCTTTAACATAGCCGTTTTGCACAAGGCTTTTGCCAACTGCACTTTCGGCTGTGACCGCTTCTTCCCAGCTCATAGTAAGGTGGTCTGCAAGGAATATCCAGTTGGGATGTGCCGCATGAAGCTGACGAAGCAGCACCTTATAGCTTTCGGGGAAGTTCTGCTTTGAAAGATTGGTTTCGAAATCTCCGTCATAGTCATATTCAGGAGTATCGATGGGTGTGACATTGATTATATATTTGGTAGCGACATATCCAAACTGATTGCCGTACAGTATTTTGTACCAGTTGTAATTTCCTCCCGCCGTCGGTTCGCCGTAAATGGTTACGGTGTTGTTAGGGTAAAGCCATCCGAGTCTGCTATAGCCTGTCCCAGGGCCGCTACGAACACTTAATGAGTCGCTCACATTTACCGTTCCCGTATGGGTAGGGCTATCAGATGCGAAGACGCCTAAAACTCCGCCGTTTATTCCAAGAGAGGCAATAAAGAGTGCAACGCAAAGAAAAATTGATATGTGTTTCTTAAAGCCTGACATAACTTTTCCTTTCATATAAAACATACACTCTAATTATACCAATGAGGACAAACACTGTCAATAGCAAACGACAAGTTTTAATGATTTTATGTAAACCAAATCATACCATTTTCTTTTAGTGTCTTTGTTAAATTTTCTTTTAGTGTCTTTGTTAAAATGTAGCGTTACAATAGATGTGAGACCAAAAGAATAGAAAAAGTGATTGAGTTCTGTTAAAATAAGTTTGCTACAACAGAAAATAACAGAGAGGACTCAATCACCATGAATAGTATAACACAAAACAAGAGATATTGTCCAC
>JAZQGH010000148.1:0-1884 GCA_045539925.1 Acutalibacteraceae bacterium
GAAAGCAACTTGTTTGATTATAAAGATTTGATTACAAACAACGGCTATATTTGTATGTCGCAAAGCGAAGATAGAATTTCTTTTAATAAAGGATATACCGAAAATGGATTTTCCGAGAAAGTATTTCATTTGCATTTAAGATATGCAGGGGATAACGATGAATTGTATTTTAGGGATTATCTTATCGAGTTTCCCGATATAGCAAAAGAGTATGAAAAATTAAAGATTTCTTTATGGAAAGAATACGAGCATAATCGAGATGCTTATACAAACGCAAAGACCGAGTTCGTAAAGAAATATACTGAAAAAGCGAAATCAATTTATGGTAATAGATACTAACAAATTCCAATAGGTCGAACAGTTAGGAAAATAAGAATTTGTAGGTGAGATAATGATTGTTTTAATTACAGGAGCATCGCATACAGGCAAAACTGCACTTGCCCAAAAACTGCTTGAAAAATATAAATACCCATATTTTTCAATAGACCATCTAAAAATGGGTTTAATTCGTAGTGGCAACACAGCGCTTACCCCTATGCATGATAATGCATTAACCGCATACTTGTGGCCGATTGTTCGTGAAATGATAAAAACTGCTATCGAAAACAAGCAGAACCTAATTGTCGAAGGTTGCTATATTCCATTCGATTGGCAGAAAGACTTTGACGCTGAATATCTTGAAAATATCAAATATTTCTGCCTGATAATGAGTGAGGAATATATCAGAAATCACTTTGCTGACATAAAGAAATATGCAAACGTCATAGAAAAACGTATGGATGATGAATGGTGTACAATGGATAGTGTGTTGGCAGATAATGCAGAAATGTTAGATTTCGCACAGAAGTATAACGTAAACTATATACTTATTGAAGACAAGTACGAAATCAGTATTGATGTATAACGACAAATTGGCATTTATCAACGCGTTTAAAAAGATATCTAAATCGGTACGACGTTTTTAGTTGATTTTAATGGATTTAGTGTTACTATCTTTCTATATTGTAATGAAGGTGATAACGGTATGAAAGCAGAAGCAGTCATTTTTGATAAAGACGGCACACTTGTCGATTTTGATGCTTTTTGGGTGCCGGTTGCCGTTAAAGCGCTTGAGGACGTTCTTGCGCAGTTTCAAATGGAAGATATTCCGGTTTGTAAACTCCTTGAGCCGTTGGGTGTGCGTGACGGCGTTACGGATATTAACGGCATTTTTTGTAAAGGCACCTATGAACAAATGGGACAGGTTGTATATGATGTTTTGCGTGGCTACGGTTGTGACGTCTCTTGCGGTGAGATGATTAGCGTTGTCGCTGATGCTTTTGAAAGGCACGCAGATGCGGGCAAAGTAACGCCGACTTGCCCAAATCTTGCCGAAGTTTTAACGGCGCTTAAACAGCGAAACATGAGACTTGCTGTGGTGACTACCGACAACGAACTGATTACCCGTAAATGTCTCCAAAAACTCGGCGTCGAAGAATTGTTTGATAAAATATATGTCGACGACGGCAAGACACCTTTAAAACCCGACCCTTACTGTGTTGAGGATTTTTTGCAACGGATTGGTTTGCAAGAGAATAGTATTGTCGTGATTGGTGACACCGTGACCGACGTTCTCTTGGCGCGAAATGCAGGTGTTGCGGTAATCGGCCTTGCGAAAACCGCTAAAAATCGCGCGGCTCTTTCTCCTATGGCCGATGCAGTCATTCCAAGTCTGTCCTGTCTTTTGGATATGTTGGAATAGACGATTGGTACTGCCGATATCTCAATCGATGCGACCTGCCGTAAGGATTGACGCATAAATGTTGTTATGGTATACTTTGCTTGGAAAACCGTTCTAAAAAGGGGACGGTTTCACAAAGACCAATACAAAGGAAGAAAAGGATG
>JAZQGH010000149.1:0-7852 GCA_045539925.1 Acutalibacteraceae bacterium
GGATATATGATTCGTGATGAATTACTTCCGAAAATGAGCGAACTCCGAGTAGCTTGTGATGAGGCGGAGGTCATTACAGCAGAAAAATATTGGCCGTTCCCAACATACGGAGAATTGCTTTTCGGTGTTAGATAATTGGCAGTAGGTTTAAGAAAGAAGATGATTTTTTATGGAATATAGTGCAGTAAATACAATTTGGGTACTTTTAGGTGCGGCGTTGGTGTTCTTTATGCAGGCAGGCTTTTCGATGTGTGAAGCAGGTTTTACAAGAGCTAAAAATACCGGAAATATCCTTATGAAGAACCTCATGGATTTTTGCATAGGTACACCTTGTTTCTGGCTTGTCGGATTTGGCATCATGTTCGGAGCGGGAACAGGCTTGTTTGGAAGGTTTGATCCGTTTATTATGGGTGATTACAGTCACATTCTTCCTGCTGGTGTTCCGCTGTGGGCATTCGCAATATTTCAGACGGTTTTCTGTGCAACAGCCGCAACAATTGTTTCAGGCGCAATGGCTGAGAGAACGAAGTTTTCTGCATACTGTTTGTACTCAGCAGCAATTTCACTTATCATTTATCCCGTTTCAGGTCACTGGATTTGGGGCGGCGGATGGCTATCCGAGCTTGGATTTCACGACTTTGCAGGTTCAACAGCAGTACATATGGTAGGTGGTGTGTGTGCTTTAATTGGCGCAAAGATACTTGGACCACGTATTGGTAAATATGATAAAAATGGTAAGCCCCGTGCTATCCTTGGTCACAACATCACATTTGCAGCACTTGGTGTATTTATCCTTTGGTTTTGTTGGTTTGGTTTCAATGGTGCATCCACAGTAAGCATGGATAACGATGCAAGTATTGTAAGTGCCGGCAGAATATTCTTCAACACAAATATGGCAGCGGCAGTTGCTTGTTGTACAACGCTGATTTTCACATGGATTCGTTACAAAAAACCTGATGTTTCTATGACATACAATGCAGCACTTGCAGGTCTTGTTGGTATTACAGCAGGATGCGATGCTGTAAGTCCTGTAGGTGCAGCTATAATGGGTCTTATATTCGGTATTGTTATTGTTCTTGCAGTAGAATTCTTTGACAAGGTTGCAAAGATTGATGACCCTGTTGGTGCAATTTCAGTTCACGGTGTGTGCGGTGCTCTGGGTACTATTTTGACCGGACTCTTTGCAACTGGTGTTACAACCGAAAAAGGACTCTTCTATGGTGGTGGCACACATCTTTTAGGTGTTCAGACACTTGGTGTAGTATCGGTTATCGCATATGTTGCAGTGATAATGACTATAGTATTCCTTATAATTAAGCATACAATCGGCCTCAGGGCATCGGCTGAAGATGAAATTGCAGGTCTTGATGTTTCAGAACACGGGCTGGTTACTGCTTATGCTGGCTTTGCAAAAGAGCCTGATGTAATTACCGGGGATGAAGATGAAAATACTGTATATGTTATAGGCGATACTCCGGAAGCTGAAGCGATACCTGTAAAGAAAGTACCGGCATTTGAAGAAGGAACAACTGCTAAATTTACTAAGGTTGAAATTATTTGTAAGGAAGCGAGATTTGAAGCACTTAAAAATGCAATGGTAAAGCTTGGAATAACAGGTATGACAGTATCTCATGTAATGGGCTGCGGTGTTCAGAAAGGAAAGCCGGAGTATTACAGAGGTATTCCTGTTGAAACAAACCTTCTGCCTAAGATTCAGGTAGATATTGTTGTAAGCAAGATTCCTGTAAGAAGTGTAATTGAAACGGCAAAGAAGGTTCTATACACAGGACATATCGGTGACGGTAAGATATTTGTTTACGATGTTGAAAATGTTGTGAAGGTTCGTACCGGTGAAGAAGGCTACGATGCACTGCAAGATGTTGAATAAGATTTGAAAGGAGCTTTTGTATGGCAGATAAAAAGCAAACTGAAAACTTTGTAAAGAGTATAGATTTTACTGATTTACTTCCTAAAATGCAGGTCAGGACACCGGAGATTGATCCGCTTTATGAGAAAGCATTTCTTGACAGAGATGAAAAACCGGCAAGTGAGTACAATCAGAATACAACGACTCACGATTGATAAAAACTTAAAAGTTAAAAGCGTTTGAGAAAAGAGAAGTAATACGGATAAGCCGGGTATAGCGAGCATGGGATGGTGGAAGCCATGTCCCGGTCCCGTATGAATAACACTTTTCGAGCTGCAATCTGAAAGAAGAAATTTTAGTAGGTGCGCCGTATGCCGTGCGTCAATCGGCAATGTTAATGAGAAAAAATACAGGTGGCACCGCGAGTACAGCAATCGCCCTGTAGAATGCTGAATATTTAAAAATATGACTGTGTTCTATAGGGGTTGTTACTTAGGTGACACCTTTTGTGCGTTTACAAATCCATTTCACGGCACAGCATATAAGTAAAGATTCAGGAGGAATAAATCTATGAAGAGAACAGAATATTGTGGCCTTTTAAGACCTGAACACATAGGAACGCAGCAGATATGTTCGGGGTGGGTTCTTACGAAGCGTGATATGGGCGGAATCATATTTATTGATCTTCGTGACCGTGAAGGCGTTTTACAGGTTGTTGTGGATGAAGGTAAAGTGAGCGCTGATGAGTTTAGCTTAATCGAAAGGCTGCGTTTGCAGTCGGTAGTGTCTATAAAAGGCACGGTCAGAGAAAGAGATGAAGAAACAATTAACCTAAAGATTGCTACCGGAACAATAGAACTTGCTGCAGATAAAATTGAACTTATTTCACAGGCGGACAGTTTACCATATTCGATTGATGACGGAAGTAAAGTTCGTGAAGAGCTTCGATTAAAATACAGATTTTTGGATATTCGCAGACCGGAGCTTTATAACAATCTGAAATTCAGATATAAAGTTCAAAAGGCTGCATCGGACTATCTTGATAATAACGGGTTTCTATATGTTGAAACACCTATGCTTACAAAATCAACACCGGAAGGAGCAAGAGATTATCTTGTGCCGAGCCGTGTGAATCCGGGAACATTTTATGCACTTCCTCAATCGCCTCAAATATTCAAACAGCTTTTGATGGTTGGTGGTGTTGATAAATATTATCAGGTTGCGAGATGTTTCCGTGATGAAGACCTACGAGCAGACCGTCAGCCTGAATTTACGCAGGTTGATATGGAAATGTCTTTTGTAGAACAGGAAGATATCTTAAATCATCTTGAAAAAATGTTTAAGTATATCTATAAAGAGACAACGGGAAAGGAAATACATTATGACTTTCCGCGCCTGACCTGGCAGGAAGCGATGGATGTATATGGCTCGGATAAGCCTGATATCAGATTTGAGTTGCCGATTGTTGATGTTACGGATATTGCAAAAAAATGTTCCTTCAGCGTGTTTAAAAAGGTTGCACAAAGCGGTGGCTATGTAAGAGCGATATGTGTAACCGGACAGGCAGACTTTACACGTTCAACCATTGAGAATTTAACCGAAAAAGCAATGGGCTACGGTGCAAAGGGTATGGCATGGATTGCATATAAGCAAAACGGAGAAATATATTCTATTCTCACAAAATATTTTACTGAAGATGAAATGAAAGAATTGCTTGATGCTGTCAAAGCAAAGCCCGGTGACTTTATACTGTTTTGTGCTGATAAGCTTGATGTTGTGAGAAGAACGCTTGGCGGACTCAGACTTGATTTGGGTGATATGCTTGGACTGCGCAGAAAAAATGATTATAAATTCCTGTTTGTAATTGATTTTCCGCAGTTTGAATATTCCGAAGCGGAAAATAGATATGTTGCGACACATCATCCGTTTACAATGCCATATCCGGAGGATGTACAGTATCTTACGACAGATCCCGGAAGAGTGAGGGCACAAGCATACGATGTAGTGCTTAACGGAATCGAGCTTGGTTCAGGTTCAATCAGAATTCACGACAGACGTGTGCAGGAGAAAATGTTTGAAGCCTTGGGGTTTGACAAAAAGACAATTGATGAGCGTTTTGGCTTTATGGTAAATGCTTTCAGATACGGAACTCCACCGCACGGCGGTTTTGCATTTGGACTTGACCGTTTTGTAATGCTTATGGTTGGCGCCGATTCTCTTCGTGATATTATTGCTTTTCCGAAGATTAAGGATGCGTCTTGTCCCCTTACCGGAGCACCTGATTTTGTAGATAAAGCTCAGCTTGATGTACTTGGTCTTACAGAAGCTGTACAGGCGGAAGAAAATTCTGCATTGTCGGAACAAAAGAAAGAAAAAGAAATCACAATTGATGTTGAAAATATAGCAAACCTTGCATGTCTGTACCTTACAGATGAAGATAAAATAAGCTACGCAGAGGATATGAATTCTATCATAGCATTTGCAGATACAATCACAAGGGTTGATACATCAAATATAAAGGCGAAGGAACATCTTATTCCGATAAGCAATGTTTTTCACGATGATGAAGTAATTATTCATAATGTGGAGAGAGATGAGCTTCTTGCAGCTTCTCCAACAAAAACAGACGGATATATCACAGTTCCCCGTGTGGTAGAAAATTAAGACGGAGGGCAGAATTATGAGTTTAGATTTAATAAAAAGAAGTGTTTCGGAGCATATAGAATCGCTAAAGAAAGGTGAATATTCATCCAGAGAACTTACAGATGCTTATATTGCTCAAATAGAAAATACAGATTCCGAGATAGGAGCTTATATTACAACCGACTTTGAAACCGCACTTAAAAAGGCAGAAGCGGTTGATAAAAAGAGACTCTCCGGCGAAAGCCTTGAACCGCTTGCCGGTATTCCGTGTGCAATCAAAGATAACATTTGTACAAAAGGAGTAAAAACAACCTGTGCTTCAAAAATGCTCGAAAACTACATTCCTCCGTATGATGCGTGTGTTATAGAAGAGCTGAAAAAGGCAGATGTAGTTATTCTTGGAAAACTTAATATGGACGAGTTTGCAATGGGTTCTACAACGGAAAACTCAGCATTTAAGACAACGAAAAATCCGGCTGATATTACCCGTGTGCCGGGCGGAAGCTCGGGTGGAAGTGCTGCCTGTGTTGCGGCAAAGGAAGCGGCATTTACTCTTGGCTCTGATACAGGTGGTTCTATCCGTCAGCCTGCATCATTTTGCGGTGTTGTAGGTATGAAACCGACATACGGAACGGTATCACGATACGGACTTGTTGCGTTTGCATCATCACTCGATCAGATTGGTCCGCTTACTTCTACCGTAAAAGACAATGCCGTTGTTTTAAATGCAATTTCCTGCGCAGACAAAAGAGATGCTACCAACATTTATAAAAGTCAGGGCGATTTTACCGAGGATATTGGAAAAGGTATAAAGGGAATGAAAATCGGACTGCCTAAAGAATTTTTTGGTGAGGGTATTTCGCACGATGTTAAAACTGCTGTATTTGAAGCAGCGGAGCGAATGAAAAACGAGGGCGCAGAAATCGTAGATATTTCAATGCCGTCAATTGATAACGCACTTGCGGCTTACTATATTATTTCTTCTGCAGAAGCTTCGTCAAACTTATCCCGTTTTGATGGAGTTCGTTATGGATACAGAACAGACTGCTTTGAGAATATCCATGACCTTTACAAAAAGAGCCGCAGTGAAGGCTTTGGAAAAGAGGTTAAAAGGAGAATTATGCTTGGAACCTTTGCTCTTTCATCGGGATATTATGATGCGTATTATAAAAAAGCATTGCAAATCAGAAGTATTGTAATGAATGACTTTGAAAACAGCTTTAAAAAGTGTGATTTCATTTTATCGCCCGTAGCACCTACTGTTGCATATAAGCTTGGTGAGAAAAGTAAAAATCCGCTTGAAATGTATATGGGAGATGCTTATAGTGTTCCGGTTAATATCGCGGGTGTTCCTGCAATCAGCGTACCGTGCGGCAGGGGTGAAGGAAATATGCCCGTAGGAGCACAGCTTATAGGTCCTGCATTTTCCGAAAAGATGCTGTACAGAGCTGCTGCTGTTTTAGAGGAGGTGTCAAAGTAATGGCTAAAGAGTATGAAATGGTAATAGGTCTTGAGGTTCATGTCGAACTCAAAACAAAAACAAAGATTTTCTGCAATTGTGAAACAAGCTTTGGAGCAGAACCTAACAGCCATACCTGTCCGGTATGTATGGGCTTGCCTGGAACACTGCCCGTCTTAAACGATAAGGTTGTCGAATATGCAGTTAAAGCAGGACTTGCAACAAACTGCAAAATAGCAAACTTTTCAAAGCAGGACAGAAAAAACTACTTCTATCCGGACCTTCCCAAAGCATATCAGATTAGTCAATTTGACCTGCCTTTATGCGAGCACGGTTATCTTGATATCGAAACAGAATCAGGCTCAAAACGAATCGGTATAACGAGAATTCATATAGAGGAGGATGCCGGAAAGCTTGTGCATGATGATATTCACGGAACTATGATTGACTGCAACCGCTGTGGTGTTCCGCTTATTGAAATAGTTTCCGAGCCGGATATACGCTCAGCGGAGGAAGCAAAAGCATATCTGCAGAAGCTCCGTGCCATTATCCTTTATACCGGAATATCCGACTGTAAAATGAATGAAGGTTCTTTCAGATGCGATGTCAATCTTTCGGTTCGTGAAAAAGGTACGGAGAAATTCGGCACACGAACAGAAATGAAAAATATCAACTCTTTTCAGTTTGTGGTTAAGGCTATTGAGTATGAATATAAAAGACAGATTGAAGCAATCGAGGATGGAGAAGAAATCGTTCAGGAAACAAGAAAATTTGATGCAGATACCGGTAAAACATATTCTATGAGAGGCAAAGAAAATGCAAACGACTACAGATACTTCCCGGACCCAGACCTTCCGCCGATAGAACTGTCTGATGAAAAAATTGAAAAAATTAAAACTACAATTCCCGAGCTTCCGGATGCGAGAAAAAAGAAGTATATGGAAAAGTACGGAATATCGGCTTATATCAGCGAAAAGATTATTTCCGATATGGATATGGCGGATTATTTTGAAAAGGTTGCGACACTTGCTAAAACTCCAAAGGTTGTTGCAAATCTTCTTGTGGGAGAGGTTGCAAGGCTGAACATGGCGGAGATGTTTTGCTGCCCGATTTCAGCAGTAAATATGGCAAAACTGTCTGACTTAATCAGTGATGAGGTTATCAATACTTCTACGGCAAAGAAACTGATTGCAAGAATGTGGGAGGCTGACTCCGATCCTGTTGTGATTGTTGAAAAAGAGGATTTGAAGCAAATTAACGACAGAGATTTTCTTGTAAAAATTGCAACCGAAGTAATTGGAAACTCACAGAAGCTTGTAAGTGACTATAAAAATGGAAAACAACAGGCCATTAAAGCTCTTATGGGGCAGGCTATGGGCAAAACAGCAGGAAAGGCAAATCCCGTTGTTATGGAAGAAATCATAAAAAATATTTTAAAGTGAATTGATTAAAATACTGTTTTGCACACAAGCATATTTAAGTGAAGCCTTCAAGAGAATTTAAGGCTTCACTTTTTAATACGCTTAACCTACAATTAACACACCTTTGCTTTTAGAGTTTACATAGCTTATGTTAAACTGATACCGTAGTCAAAAAGAAAACAAAATAAATTTTAAGGAGAGTGATTTTGATGAAGAAAATCATAAGTATTTTGACAGTAGTAGGTTTGGTGGCTTGTTTTTTTACGGGCTGCGGTGCAGAAAAAAGCACAAGTAATGGCGGTACAGTTGCAACAGACGGCCCAACCTCAATGGAAAAGGTAATTGGATATTTAAGTGAAGCCTATATGGAAGAAAACGCAGATGTAAAGGTTACTTACAATCCTACAGGTTCTGGCAGCGGTATTCAGGCAGTACTTGAGGGCAGATGCGATATCGGTCTTT
>JAZQGH010000150.1:0-1847 GCA_045539925.1 Acutalibacteraceae bacterium
CTCTATTCGTGCTCCACCTTGTCGGATTTTGAAACTTACACCAATTTCAAAATCACGATATGGAGGAAAACACAATGAAAAAGTTATCGACAGAGATAACCACGAAAAAAGGCGAAAGAAAAATTATCACCGTTGAGGTGGACGATATATATGCGGATTGGCTTGTTACCCAACCCCAAGAGATATACCACGATGCAGTTATGTTTGAGTATCGGACAAGCTGCACCGAGCGCAAGGAAACCCGTTACATTCAATCCTTAGATGCTTCTATGGATAATGGTTTTGATATAGCTGATGAAAGCGTGGATATTGCAAAGGAACTTCTGCAAAAAGCGGACAATGAGCGTTTGTATGCGGCTATGGAACACCTTACCGAGAAACAGTATTTGATACTTTGGCTTAATGCGGTCGAGGGATTGTCTTTCCGTGAAATAGGCAGACGATTTGGCATTAGTAAAACTACTGTCGTTGAGCAGTTTAACGCTGCTGTGAAAAAAATTAGAAAAAATTTTTGAAAAACACCCTGCCAAAATGCGTTTTTCAAGGCTATTAGGTGAAGGGACATAAAAAACACCTTCACTGATCCTTGAAAAATTGAATAGACATTCATCAAATACATTATCTGCGCTATGCGGTGATGAGCCGCTAAGCCGCATTTGTAGGTGCGCCAAGACCTCCCGCGAGGGAGCGAGCGAGAACACTTATACAAAGTAGAGTTGGATTGCATCCGACGTGGCGATGACAGGCGCGAGTGACAATGATACTTCCGTAGCAGAAATGCGCGGCTGGCGGAGTACCCGGCAGAGGTTAGAACCCTATGGAACTGATTAGCAATCGGTCGTTTGATGACTTCCCATACCGTTTATCGGTGCGTCGGGGTGTCGAGGACAAATAGACGCTTGAACCGAGCTTGCCTTGAAATATAGGCAAGCTCCTACATCCTATTCAATATAGGAAATAAGGTTCATAAGGAGAAACGCTATGCAGAACTTTGAGAAGTATATGCAGACCGAGCACAAAGGCAAAGCCAACGCAGTTTTCAGCAAGGAGCTTGAAAGGCTCTTTCATTGTAAGGGTACGGAGATACGCCGTATGGTCAATGAGCTTCGCACGAAGGGCGTTCCCATTTGCAGTTGCAGCAGGGGTTACTACTACGCCGAGAGCAGAAGTGACATTGAGGAAACAATCGCACACCTTGATGGTCGTGTGAGCAAAATAAAAGCCGCACAAGACGGTTTAAGAGAAATTTTGAACAACTACATAGGAGGATAATTAAATGGATAGAAAAGCGGAATTTGACCGCTATATGATAGCGATAGCAAACGGTTGTGGCATCGTGGAGGAAAACATCAGCAACGAAGCCAAGCAGAGGATAATCGAGCACGGACATTGGGCATATCAGCAGGTCAAGCAGATGTTCAACGACAAGTGCAATAATCTTGGGAAGTGGCTTGCGGGAGAGCCGTGCTTGGTGAAGCATCCCCACAAGAAAGATACTTACGCAGAGATTGAGGTCGGTGACGACCACGAAGCACTCTACTATTTTCTTGAATACTGCCACAAGCTCGCGGCAAATGAGAAAATGAGCGACGAGCTTATCGGTCACGTTCTTCTGATAGTGACGAGAAGCCAAAAGTCCTAAATAAAATCGTGAACCCGTCGATGAAGGTCGGCGGGTTCTTTTCGTGAAAGGAGCTTATATGAATAAGAAGGTAAAAAGAGGTCAAATCTATCGCGTTAATCTTGATCCCGTTGTCGGCTCGGAGCAAGGCGGCATCCGCCCTATGCTCATCGTACAGACGGACGGCTTCAACAAGTCGAGCACGACCGTAATTGCTATGGCAATC
>JAZQGH010000151.1:0-1713 GCA_045539925.1 Acutalibacteraceae bacterium
AGATAACATATAAAAACCCCGCCACACGGCGGTGTTTTTGTTGATTGCCTCCTTGGGAATCAGTGATTTAATCGCATACACACCGTAGTGGCGGTTCTTTTAGGACGACACAAGACGTGTGCGGTTGCACGGGCAGCGATGGGGTACGTTGATATTGGGTAAGGGCTAACGCAACAAGTTGCTATGCGGATGAAGTTTTTAAAATCAAAGTTAAATTTATGTACAATACCTCATCCGTCGTCGCAAAGAGTTGCGCCGACACCTTCCCCAAAGGGGAAGGTTTACATTCGTTCCCCCGCATCGCTTGACTTGCACAAGACGTGGCATTTGCGGAGACTTTACTGTGTGTGTCATCCTGAGTGCAGGGCATTTATGCCCGAAATCGAAGTTTTGTTGAGGCGGTTTTACCGCCGATGCAAAACCGAGCGGCGTTTTCGCCGCGAAGGGATCTACTTTGAGTTTCGGTAGACCATTTTGTTGTTAAAGTTACTTTAATTTGGACAAGTTACGGGTACCGTTTGGAGATCCCGACCTCGATAAATCTCGGTCGGTTTTTGCTCGGCTCACTTTTGGCTCGCCTCACAAAAACTTCGACGTCGCGTTGCTTAGGCAACGCTGTGCTCAGGATGACACGCGAAATGCCGTTTGCGGTAAGCGTTTAAGCGGGTAGGCAAATTGTCAAGCAAGTGCAACACCAAAAAATGCTTCAAAGGGTGAACGCCACCCTAAGCACTTTTTGGGTCTTAGGTTAATAGATAAAACAATATTTTGCAATGTTTCATTATCCAAGGAATGAAAATTGTAGCCTTTAGGAAAGAAAAATCTCAGAATGTCGTTAGTGTTTTCGTTGGTTCCGCGTTGCCATGGCTTGTGCGGTTCTGCGAAATAGACCTCTGTCTTTAGATTCTGCTCCAATGTCTTAAATTCGGAAAACTCTGAGCCATTATCTAGAGAAATGCTTTTTACAGGCATATTTTTAAGCAAACATTCAATCATTTCTCTTGTCTCTGTTGAAGAACGACTGTTAATAAGACCCGCACAGAGAAAACGAGTTTTTCTATCCACTAATGTTACCAACAACCCTTTTCCAACTCCGCCGTATACGGTATCCCCCTCCCAATCGCCTATTCTGGCACGTTGCTTGATCACATCAAGCCATTCGGGAATAATTCGATCAGGATGAATGGTATTGTAATTAGAGGTTTGATGGCATCTATGCTTGTCTCTTCGACGAAAATTTTTCTTGGCTGTTATTTCCGGCAATCTTTTTGCTTTAACCGCTCTGTAAATAGTAGCAATACAAAGCTTTTTGCGTTCAGGATAGAGCAGCTCCCAACGACCGCATATCTGTTCAGGTGTCCAAAATTGTTTTAAACGCGCAACAATAAAATCCCATTCGGGAGTGTTGGGTTGTAAAACAAAACGCTTCTGCTCACGCCTGCGACGTATATACAAATTCTGAGCACGCCAATAGTTATACCAATATTTGTTATCAGGCTTGCTGTGAGGTTTGTAATTTGCCTTGTTTCTATTCACCTCACGGCTAATAGAAGAAGGGCTTCTTTCAAGAATATCTGCAATTTTTCGAAAACTCAGACCATCTTTTAAAAATTGTTGTAGACATTTGCGTTCTTCTGTGGTAAAATGTTTGTAGGGCTTCATGCTGACCTCCGTATAGAGATGTTTGTTGTGGTGACTACATTCTACACCTTG
>JAZQGH010000152.1:0-25204 GCA_045539925.1 Acutalibacteraceae bacterium
GATGAAAAGCCTTACTTTTTTTAGATTATAATAGTTTAAGGTTATTTGTTTAACTGCTTCCGTAAGTGTAACAGTTTTTACAAGACGCCAATTATCCACATCTGCCTTACCGCTTACTGCCTCGGCTACGGCTATACCGCTCTGGGCGTTCTCACTCTCGGGAGAATAGGATTGGTCAGTAACAGCATCTTTGCCATCCTGTCCATCCTTACCCTTATCACCCTTATCTCCTTTTTCTCCCTTTGCGCCCTGAGGACCCTTTTCACCCTGAGGGCCCGTATCGCCTTTATCACCCTTTGCTCCCTGCTCACCTTTGACGCCCCGTTCACCTTTAGGACCCATTTTCCAAGGCAGTGCACCGAAGGGAGTTACTCCGTCGCCGATTTTAAGCCATCTGCCGTCAGTTCCGTCACGGACTATGGCAGGTTCACCCCGCTCTAAAACGGGGTTTTGGGCTTCCCAGTTTTCTAAGGTGTCTTCGCGATAGCCGAAACGGGAATTTAAATATACTTTATCTGACATTTTTTACCTCCTTATTTCCATCTGCCTTTGGCTTCAATCATAATATCTAAAGTTCGGTTCGCCGGAGAGGTTGTAAATTCTCCAACGTAATATCCAATGTCGTCTTTAGTAATGCTGCTTACGCTTTTTACGAACAATCCACCGGCTGAAAGAATTTCGAGCCATACTTTAGGTGCATCAATAAACAAATCCGTAGGCAATGTTGCTGATAGGAACGTATGATAAATTTCGCCTGTATATTTATCGTCTAAATTTAATGTTTCGTTGACGGTTGCATAACATACAGCCTTACCACTCGACCATTTTTCATAACTCCAAATTCCGTTGGTGCCTTGTTTTTCGATATAGTCAACGACTCGGTCAACATACTCCTTAACGGCTTTAACATTTGGATATTGTGTTTCTGTGGCATCGTCATATATTGCCTCAACCTTGTTAGTCTTTTTTTCAACATTTAAAAGCTCGGCATTCACAGTAGAAAGTTCTGTATTCACATTAGAAAGTTTTGCATTTACATTAGAAAGCTCGGCATTTATATCAGCCCTTATTTTTGTGATGACTTCTGCAATAGCCTTGCTTTGCACAGGGTTTGTGCTGTCAGGGGTAAAGCTGTCCTCTACAGTAAATTCTGCGCTTACACTATGGGCTGCATCTCCGCCCACAAAAACAAACTCGGTATCGGAGGATAGCAGTTCTTTGCTTTCCTCTGCGTATTCCACCAGTTCTTCTGCGCGGGAGATTATATTTGCCGCATCGGTAAGCCTTTTGGAGAGTGCTGTAGCCTTAATATCGATAAGCTCCTCTGCCCTAGAGAGTCTGCTCTCTATAAGCTTTACCGCCTCATCCGTCTGCTCTTTTATACTGTCGGTTTCCCGTCTGTTGCCTGATGCGTTTTCGCAGAATACGGGTGATGGCTCAAAAAAGAGGGGAAACTGAGCCTTGTATATCTCCTTTTGCCCTTCACCGTCTCCTACCATAAGGTGAAATACCGCTATTGCATCAAGTCCAGAAGAGGTCATCTGTGAGGTGAGCCAGAAAGGCTCTGAAATAAGGGATATATCCCTTTCTTCGCCCTTTATACATTCCCCCGTCAGGGTGTGAATGTCGGTGCGGCAGAAAATCTTTTCCCCTGCCGCCGTTTTGCTTTCTATCTCGGCAAGAAGAGTCTCGTCAGGCTTCATTACCAATGCCGTTGCTCTGTGTTCTCCCTGCATACCGCAAAACAGCGGTGTGTCGGGAGAGATACTGCCGAGAGCAAGTGTACAGTTTAATATCCTTTCCATTTTTTCACTCCTATATTTTAGTCAGCAGACCGTATTTTACCGCGACGCCCTCAAGAGCAAACTCTCCCGAAAAATTCAGAGCCAGTCGGGGAGAATAGGCTGTGCAGCCGCAAATAAGCTCTGCTCTGCCGTCCTTAGTTCTTAGCCGTTTTTTTACAAGAGGACGCTCTCTATCAAAAACCGTTGCCGTAATTTCTTTGGCACTACAGTCCACACGCATACGGTAAAGCCTTTTTGACAGTGGGGCACTTTCAAAAAGCTCCATAGAATACTCGGCTTCTATATCCTTTTCGGTCTCCTTTGTCCACCAGCCGTTTTCGGTAAGATAAATATCCTTTTCCCCCTCAAGGTGGGCAGGATAAAGCCTATAAAGTCCCTCACCCTGATAACGGGCAAAGAGCAGTGTTCTGTCAAGATAGTATATTCCGCCCACAAACTCTGTGGGGAAACTCCAGTCTGCAACACAGTAGCCGCTATACTGTTTTTGTACCGCACAAATTTTACTGCCCCTTATAAGAAGATATTTATCTCCCCACCGAATACCGAAACCTTCCCCCGTAACGGCACTGTCACATTCACACACCTTTTCGGTTTTAAAGGTATAGGCGGTATCACCCTCGGCAGAATGTATTTCTCCCGTCAGGGTAGCAAAATAAAGCCTACTTCCTATAACCGTAATGCTTTGGGGGTTTACGCTTTTATCAGACTCTGCAAGACGAATAAATTCGGGAGAATATATTTTTCTCACCGTCGCAGAGTCTCCCGACACTATCGACGCGGAGCTTATCTCATATCGGCTCAGCTGTGCAGAGTATATCTCGTTTTCCTTAAATGCTAAGAGGTTTTTGCCCTTTGGTATAAGGCAGGTTACTGCCGTTTCGCTTTCTCCCAGAGTTATTCTGCCTCCCTCGGGGAAGTAAAGCGGCTCATCGGGGGTGTTCATCAGCAGAAGAGCAGGATACTCGCGGCTTTTATAAAACACCGTAAGGTCGTATTCTCCGTTTGTGACCGCCGCGTCTATCTGTCTGCAGGCAGTCATTGAAGAAACCTTTATCATATCCTCAAAAAAGGTCTTACGGGCGGTTATTCTCACATTATTAAGCTCTCCCGTATAGGTTGGTGCCCAGCCCACATCCTGCGAGTTCTGGAAAAATATCCTGCCTGCTGCTCGGTCACAGCGCATTGTGACTCCTGTACCCTTTACAGCAGTTTCTTGTGATTTGGTCTCATTTGCATATATTCTCCAGCTGTAGGTCTCCCCGTCCAGCATAAAATCGCAGCTTATAAGATTATTATCAAGCTGACCGTAGGGAAGCTGAAAGCTCCAGGAAGAAGAGTCGGCAGTAAAACAGCAACGAAAGGCAGGATTTATAAGGTTGCGGCTTTCGGGGGTGACGGTCTTTTTAAGCTGAAGAGCCTCTCCTAAAGGTGCCGCTGTATAATAAGCATCTCCCCTGCCGTTGGCAAGAACGGTGGGAACATAAAGATAAGACTCGTCAAGATAGTTCCATACCTTTTGGTCGGCAGAAAGCTCCCTAACGACAATTCTGTCGCTGTAATTTTCACCGTATACCACACGGGCAACGAAATATATTCCAGAGCCTCTGGTGGGTCTGCCTCTAAAAACCGTAAAGCTGTCGGGCACCCCGAACTGATCGTAGGTTACCCTGCCAAAGGTAATAGAACTCATATCCTGCACACTTCCGTCCGCGCAGACCAGCCTTATATTATAGATTATGTTGCCTGTAAGGTTATCTGCTACACTTACTGCAATACGTCCGTATTTACCTCCCGAATATAGATAGCAGTCGGTGTTTATAAAGGTCATTTCCTCCACAGAAAGGTCACTTTTGGTGAATATCTCTCCCGAAAGGGTGCATAGCCCAGGACGGGAGACGATTTTACCATTTTCGGCAAAACAGTTTTTGAGAAGTGCTGTACCTCCCGATTTTGCTGCCGAAATGTAGCCTTCTTTTGCGGTTTTTCCGCCGTTTTCTATCCTCAAAGCACCCCACCTCCGGGAAAGCGGTTTTTAACTGCCGAAATGCGTCCTTTAAGCGCGGCTCTTTTCTGGGAATAAATCTGAGACATACTGTTTCTGCCCATTTCATCCCCCGTTGCATTTGCTATAAGCATAGCGGTGCCGAAAAGGAGTGTCTGCTCCGCCTTTGGAGATAATACCCCGACAGGCTCACTAAGGGAGGATATGGGGGCAAAGCCAAGCTCACAAAGTACAGCGTTTATAATGGGTCGTCCCATAATTTTTACGCTGTCGTCTGCTCTTTCAAGCCCTAAAAGTCTGCAGGCGTCATCAAGCAACCTATATCCGTTCATCCTTTTCTCCTCCTTTGCTTTCTTCTGTAAGCTCTGCAGAATTTGCAATAATACCTGCGGGAAGCCGCTTAATATACTGAGCGGGGGTTATTGCTCCCTTGTCAAGCAGCTGGGTAAGCACTGTAAAGGTCTCCTTTTCGCTGCGGGTTATTCCCTCGCAGGCACAAACACTGACCGAAAGCAGTATATCCTTATATCTTGAGGCATCAAAGGGAAAATACCATACTCCGTTTTCGTCACATATTTTAAGACATCTCTTACCGTACATCGAAAAGAAGTATTCTGCCCAGATAAGGGATATATCCTCAATAAAGCGCAGATACCTGTTTTTAAGGGGAATGAGATGCTTTGAAGAGGCATCCCTCAGCTCGATTATCGCCGAGGTGTTGTGTGCATCCATATCACCCAAAGCCGCCTCGTTGGCTCCGCACTGGGTGAGGGTGTTTACAATAAGATTGTTTACCGACTCGTTATAGCCTGAAGAATAGTCGGGCGGGTTTACAAAGCTTACTGCAGAGGCTATCTCCTCCGCAGAGCCATACGCCCTTATTATCTGACCTGGGTCGTTGGTTATGTCCTCGGTGACAAGGTCACCGTTTACCACCATCAGGGGCATTCCTGCCGACATAGCCGACCAGACACTTGCGGTTATCATACGGTTTATTGCTATCTGATTGGGGATTATGTAGGTTATCTCACTGTCACCGTAAATACAACCGTCGCGACGCTCCCACACAAATATAGACAGCGGATAGGATGCTATACCGATAGAAAAGGGCGGTCTTACTACCTGTGTTTCGGTCACCTTGGTGGCAAATACCCGAGTACAGCCCTTTTCATCTCTTGCTTTATAAAGCTTGGTAAAAAGGGTCAGCTTTTCCTCCCCCTTTGCCGCTATCCTTGATACCACCGTCTCGCCTGCCCCAAAGCGCTGAGCCTCCTCGGCAATGCCTAAAGCAGAACGCTCTTCTTTAAGGATAATATAAGGCTGCTTCTGAAGCTCGGTAGAGGATGGGTCTCCAAAATAGATGTCATCAATTTTTATCCTCTCACAGACAATATCTCCCATAATGGGAGTGCCACCCACTCGGTCGGCATAGAGACCTGTTTTTATATCTGGGTCAAAATAGGTATAAACTACGCCCGTACCCTTTATAAAAGCATCCCTGAGTGCTGCATCCAGCACCTCGTTAAGCCTTACCCTGTCGGCGGTGGTCTTTCTGTAGGAATTGAGGGCGGATATCATAAGTCCAACCTCATTGTCCGACTTTAAGGGTGCGTACAGCGTTTTACCCTGAGCAGAGAGCTTTTCCCTTTCCTTTGACACTACTTTGTTGGATGAGAGAGTCTGAGAAAAGCCTTCGGCTATGTAGTTTACCGCTATTTCTGCCCCTGCAAGCTGGGCTATCTTATAGTCACCTATTCGCTTTACTATGTTGTGTCGCACCAAGGGTCGGTCGCCACCACAGACGGCACCGTACCACTGATCGCCCACATAGAATCTCTCGTTTATGCGCCCCTGCTCATAAAGACCCTTTGTGCCTATGGATGCCTTGAATTTTCTTGATTTTTCATACTCTGCGAATATTTTTTCAGGACTTAAATTCAATAATATCCCTCCTTTAAGACGGGTTTGCCCAAAAGGGCAAACCCTGAAATTTTATTACTGTACAGAAACGGTTACAACATTTGTCTTAACGGTATTGGTGCCGTCGACAGTTACCTTACAGAAATAGTAGTGCTCACCTGCGGTAAGCTCAGCAGGAAGCTGATACTCGGCATCGGTTGCCTCGGCTATTTTAGCCGCACCCTTGCCTGTTTTGGTATCGCACTTATACCACTGATAGGTAAGTGTGCTGTCCTCTGCGGTTTCTGCGGTTACAGAAACTGCTCCCTCAACAGCGCCTTCTACAGTCTCTATATTCTGAGGCTGCATAGTGATTGTAACGGGGGCAGAAATCCACGCCCAAACGCTGTCGGTAGAGGATGCCTTTACGAACACATCATAGTAGATACGGTAGTCGAATTTGTAGGCGTCGGCAGAGGTGTTCTGCTCGGGGGTGAAGATGCGCATCTTCTCGGTCTTCTTTACGAGGTGAGCCGCAGATTTGGGGAGCACCAGCATAAAGATTGCATCTGCTCCGTCGGCAGGCTTAAAGCCGCCTGCTTCGGTAGAGCCGAAGGTGTAGGCAGTCTTCATACGCTCGCTTACAACGGGGATAACTGCGATACCGTTAATAGACTTGACCTTAAGATTTACCTCTCCCTGCTTGAAATCCGAAACGGTTATCATTCGGGAAAGCTCGTCGGAGGACATAAGAGCAGCATAAGCGTTGGAGTCTACAAAGCAGACAAGCTCCTCGTCATAGCCTGCAACCGACTGCACCTGATTTACAAGCTCGGTAAATGCGGCATAGGGAGTAGCAAGGTCGCCCTCAATAAGATTGCCCTTAGCCTTAGCAAGTGCGCCGAGCTTTGAAAGCACATAGGCATCGCACTCGGGAATTACCTTGGTGCGTACATATTCGCCGAGAATCTTACCCGCAAGGGATGCGATACCGCTTTCGTCCATATCCTCGCGGTCGATCTGCAGAGAACGGGCGCGGTCCATAGACATTGTGTAGGAGGTATTCTGTACGGTTACTGCACCGTTTTTAAAGCCGCCTGCACGGTCGTAGTTTGTGAGTCCCTCGAATTCAACATCGGGGATGATTACGGTTTTTGCGCCGACAAAACGGGTGCGAAGAGCATTATCTGCAAAAAATGCGGTGGCACTTTTTGCCTCAAAGACGCGGTCAAGCTCTCCTGAATAAAGTTCTGCCGAAGCGATAGAATTGATAGACATATTTTTTCTCCTTTATTTTTAAAATTATTTACCCCAGACACCCTTTAAAAATTCGTTGTCGGTAATACTCCGACTGCTGCCTGAGGAGAGTGAACCGAGGCTTGTCTGAGCTGTCGTTTCTCTTCGCGACAGCTCCTCGGCGGCGGCTACCCTGAGCCTGTGGTCGTACAGCAGATACTCAAATAACAGTCCTGTTCCTTTAAGCTGTGCGGCTGTTTTGACTTCATCGGGTACGGCATCGGGAGTAAGCTCGGGAAATTCCTTTATAAGGGCTGAAAATTCGTCGGGACGGTCACTGCTTTCAAGCTTTAAAAGCTTGTCTGCAAGTTCAGTGTCTCCTCCGCACTTTTCAAGAAGGGTCTCTCGCCGTCTTGCAGACATCTCACTGTCAAGACGGTCTATGTAGCCCTTTACGGTCAGCCCTTCGGTCTCTGCAAGGCTTTTTAGCCTTGCAAACTCATCCGAAATCATATCGAACTTCATTCCCTTTTGCGCCAGAGTTGCCGCCTCGTCGAGGGTAAGCTTTTTAGTTTCCTTATTAAACTTAACCTCAACAAAGGCTGAATCGGCGTTGCCCGAATGGGGTGTGGTATCCCTCTCCTCAGGCTGTAAACTTTCCTCCTTAGACTCTGGTTGGTCCAAAGCAGTGTCATTTACTTTTTCTTCCATTTTTACTTCATCCTTTCTTTTTATTTGAACGAGAAATGCAAGGCTAAGCCTTGCCTACCTCGGTTCACACCTGTTCTGAGCCATCGTAATCGAGAAAATTTTTAACCTCCCTGTTTACTGTCAGGGCGGTGTCGCACCTGTTCTCCTTTGACGGCTTTCTTTTTTCTGCCGACTGTCTGCCTAAAATATGCCCCAGCATAAATGCCATTCCCTCCAGCAGTAAAAGTGTTAAGATTATCATTATTGCCAACCTCCTTTAAGCCCTGTAACATAGCTTGTTATTTTTGTTTGTCCTCCCTTTTTTACGTCATAAAAGGCGTAACGCAGGGCATCCATAAGATGATTGTTCTTATCCTCAGGCTGATTTTTGTCTCCTTTATCCCAGCAGTAGGTACTAAGCTCGGCTATGGTGTTTTTGCAGGTGGGATGAACGGTTATAAAATATTCACTTATGTTCATAATCCCGTTTATCACACTGTCCTTACCCTTTACCGAGGGCTGTATTCGGCTGATGCCCAGCCTTCTTAAATCGTCGTTGGATTTAGGCTCTGCCGAGTCTGCCCGTATGCGCTCCTTTGCATACCCCTTATCACATATTGCCCTTGCAATATCGCAGTTGAGCATATTTCGGCGGTAGATTTCGTCAAAAATATATATCTGTTTTGTGACCCTGTTTACCTTTATGGCTATGAAGGCGGTGGGGTCGGAGGTGTATCCGTAGTCGAGACCGAAAAATGCCTCCCAGTCCTCTCCCCTTGTGTCAAGCACACCCTCCTGCCAGTTTTCAAAGATAAGTCCCTCTGCTATTCCCCATTCCCCCAGACCCGAAACTGCATATCTTCTTGGATGCTCGGTTTTAAGACGCTCAAAAACCGCTTTATCGGTATCGTCTAAAAACTCGTTTATAAGATAGTTTGTCGAAAAGGTTTCGGTGTCGGGGGACGGGGTGTCGAAAAACCGTATTTTAAGCCAATGCTTTTCATTCCAAGGGTTAAAGGTTATGGTGGTCTGCTTAAAAAGATTTTCGGGCACTGCACCTCGGGGGACAGACAGGTCGAGCTTTTCAAAATCCTCTAAACTGTCTATTTCGTATGCCTCCTCCACCCAGACGAAATTAAGATAACCCTTTTCGACAGTTGTGGAGGCAAGTTTTAAAACATCGTCAAACCCGCGGAAGATTATCTTCTGCCCCGTTGGGATATAGGTCATCTCCAGAGGAGAAACGGTGTTCCTGAAAAGATTTGAAACCCCAAGCTTTTCCTGCGCCCATTTAAGCTGGGCAAAGGTAGAGTCCCTATGGGTGTTCATAACCGCCCTTACCACCAGAATGTTGCTCTCAGGGTACTTTATAAGTCGGTATATAAGATTCAGTGCCGTTGTGGCACTCTTTTTACTGCCCTTGCCCCCTTTAAGCACCCGATAACGCTTGGTGCAGCTCCAGAAACGGTCATACCCGCCCCCTACCGCATCACTTATCTTTATTTCCGATATCATCTATCAGTATCACACCTCCAATGTCCCTTGCCTCGGGGTCTATGCGGCCGAGTATCTCCTTTATTGCCGAAAGGTCTCCCTTTTGCGCCTTTTCGTAAAGGGCGGCGGCAATAAGTGTCATCTTGGTGGGTTTTTTCACGCTCAGTCCCATAAGGCGCAGTTTTTCGACATCCTCTGCCGTTGCTTTAAGGGATAAAAGCTGTCTGAGTTCATCTTCAAAGCCCTTTGGGTTTGCCACTCATTTTTGCCTCCTTTCGTTTATCGCAGACTTATTTTAGCAACAAAAAATCCGGTTTACCACGACATAAATCGGGGTAAACCGGACACAAATCGCCCTGTCAAGGACATCTTTTAAGTTTTTATGACAACTTTAATCATCAAGCTCGGGGTTGGTTGCAGTTTCGAAAATTGCTTCAACCACGCCGTCGGGCTTTTTGGTGAGCAGGGTGGCGACAACTGCACAGACAAGACCTGCTATAAATCCTGGAACAAGCTCATAAATTCCTGTGGAAGCAGAAAGTCCCGAAGCCAACCAAACAACATCTACAAAGGCTCCGCCTATAACACCTGCAACAGCACCCGAATAGTTAAAGCGCTTCCAGAAGAGGGAGAGGATAACAACGGGTCCGAATGCAGAGCCGAAGCCAGCCCAAGCATTTTCAACGAGGTTCATAATAGCCTGTGCTCCCTCAGCCTTACTGCTTGCGATAAAGTATGCAATAACGGCTACAACCAGCACTACTGCGCGGCCAATCCACATAACCTCTTTATCCTTTGCTCCCTTACGCATAAAGGGCTTATAGATATCGGAAGTGAAGGAAGAGGAAGCCACGAGGAGCTGACTGTCAGCAGTAGACATAGATGCGGCAATAATAGCCGACATAAGCAGACCTGCAAGGAATGAGGGGAAATATTTACGGGCAAATGCGATAAATACGGTATCGGATGCGCCTGCCTTTATAAGCTCCTCGCCCATTATCATTCTGCCGAGAATTGCCATAACCACAACTGCGCCGAGGGCGATAACCACCCAGATAATAGCAATAGTGGCAGCCTTGTTTATCTCTCTTGCCTTGCGGATAGACATAAAGCGGACAAGAATATGAGGCATACCGAAATAGCCGAGACCCCATGCAAGACCCGATACGATGTCTCTCCAGTCAGAACCGAAGAGGCTTGTACCAAAGCCGTGGGCAACACCCTCGCCGTCTGTAACAACCTGAGTGAGTGCGGCAGGGTCTGCCTCGCCCGACAGTGCTGCAATAATCGGGATTGCAAGCAGGGCAACAAGCATTAAAAGACCCTGAAAAAAGTCGGTCCAGCAAACTGCCTTAAAGCCGCCGAGGAAGGTATACACAAGAATGATTGCGGCAAAAATAAGCATTGCAGTGCCCTTATCAAGGCTGGGGAATACGGTTACGAAAACCTTTGTGCCTGCAACAAAGGCAGATGCAACATAAACGGTAAAGCAGACAAGAAAGATGATTGCAGAAATCATCTGAAGTGCCTTTTTTTCTCTGCCGAAACGGTTGGAAAGATACTGAGGCAGGGTTATTGAATCGTTAGCGGCGCGGGAAAATCTGCGCAGACGCTTTGCCACAAATATCCAGTTGGCGGCAGTACCAAGGGCAAGACCAATTCCAATCCATATCTCACCAAAACCAAATGCAAGTATGCTACCGGGCAGACCCATAAGCAGCCAAGCAGACATATCTGATGCCTGAGCCGAAAGGGCGGTTACCCAAGGACCCATACTGCGGCCGCCTAAAAAGAATTCCTTCTCGCCTTTGCCTTTAGAGCGCAGGAAGAAAACTATACCTATGGCGATTATGACTGCGAAGTAAACAATAAACGCTAAAACTTCTCCGTTAAACATTTTTAACACCTCTTATAATCAGTGGATTGCAGTTCCTGTGGGAACGCTGTCATCCACAAAAATCACTTTACAGCCGCACTCCTCAGCAGAAGCGGCGATAAGCATACCGTTTGACTGAACGCCTGAAAACTTAGCGGGCTTAAGGTTTGCGATAACAATTATCTTCTTGCCGACAAGCTGTTCGGGAGTGTACTCATTCTTAATAGAAGAAACGATTACTCTGCCCTCAAGTCCGTCGTCAAGGGTAAGCTTTAAGCAGGAGTGGGATTTCTTAATCTCCTCTGCCTTTAAAATCTTACAAACGCGCATATCCACCTTGTCGAACTCGTCAATGGATATCTGCTCCTTTATAGGCTCTGCCTTTTTCTCCTCAGCAGCGGCGGTCTCAGCGGCTTTAGCGGCAGCCTCGGCATCCATAGCCTTCTCTTCCTCGGTCTGAGGGTAAGAGAAATCAAGCAGTTTTACATAGCGGTCCTTTTCTACTGCGAAAAGGAAGAGATAAAGACGGGGACCCTGCTCTTTATCGATAAGGAGCTTGTACACATTCTTAAAGAATGTTCCCTGAATGGTTTTGAGTGCCTTACTGTCCATATCCTCGCCGTAGATACGCTTAGGGATAGCATAAAGCTCGGTATTAAGGTCATCGAGGGTGTAGCCATCCTGAGAGAGATACTCAAAAAGCATCTTAATTGCCTGTTTTTCCTGCTCGTCAAGGGCGTCATACACCTCGAAATTACGGGTTTCGCGAAGCTTGTTCACGCTTTCGGGTGAGCACTGCTCAAGCCAGAACCTAGCACGGTCAAGACGCTCTTTAAACTCCTCATATTTATAGGGAGTACCGATTTTATCAAAAACCGTTTCCAGCATAGGAACATTGAAGTCGACGATAGAGCCTAAGGAGACAAGCAGCTGCATAGAAACCGCTTCTGCCTTTCTGCCCTCGATAAGAGCACCCTCCATAATGGAAGAAATATGCTCGTCGGCGCGGCCTTCCACAAAAGCGTTCATCACACGGTCAAACTCGAAATACTGACGGAGTATCTCATCGTCAAAGCAGAAATTGAATGCCTTTGTAGGCTCGGTCTTAGAATAAAGCCAGAGGATTATCTCGGGGTCATAGAGCTTAAGGAGGGTGTCGGGGGTAAGGTTAAGTCCCGAAGAGCCCGACATCTTGCCTGTAGTACCCTTAATTCCGATAAACTCATATCCTTGGAATAGGGGTGCCTCATAGTCGAAAATTTTCTCTGCGATTATACGGCTGGTCTGATAAGAGCCTGTGGGGGAAGCGTGGTCCTTTCCGCCCGGCTCAAAATCTACACCCTCAACCATCCAGCGCATAGGCCAGTCTATCTTCCAGGCAAGCTTACAGTTAAAGTCGTGCTCGAAATCGAAATTGCCGTGATGTCCGCATTCGCAGGTGTATTCTGCATTGATGCAATCATCCGAAAGCTTGGTTATTTTGGTAGTATCCTTGCCGCACTTAGAGCAGTAGATACCTACGGGGTAGTAGTTCTTTCTCTCGTCCTCGGTTGCGTCCTGAGTACGGAAGGAATCGAGAATATCGAAAATCTCTTCTCTGTGTTTGAGTGCGTGGATAACATATTTTGCATATCTTCCGCTTCTGTACTGCTGAGCCTGATAGCGGTAGTCCATTTCGATGCCGAACTTCTTAATAGATGCCTCAAACTCGTTCTGGAAATGCTTTGCGTAGGACTCGCAACAGCCGAACGGGTCGGGAGCGTCTACATAAGGACGACCGATATACTTATCGAAGCCCTCGGTAATTGCGGCAACATTAACGGGCACCTTACGGAGACGGTCGAACTCGTCCCAGGAGAAGAGCAGACGCGCCTTTTTACCCATCTTGCGAAGAGCCTTTACCACAAAGTAGCTGGTGGCAATATCGCGGAAGTTACCGATATGAATAGAGCCCGAGGGGGATATTCCTGCCGCGCAGACATATTCAGCCTTATCAGGGTTGCGCTCGATAATTTTTTGTGCTATTTCTTCTGACCAATGCATTATTTACACCTCGTAAAAGTTTATTTGAACATAATTATCCAGTATAATGTTTTATTATATTATATTTAACGCTTTAAGTCAATAAATATTTCAGCGGTCTGACGGATACCGAAAACGCAAAAGAAAACTTCTCAAAACGTCTTGACAATTTTGGCTTTTCGTAATAATATATAGATGTATAAAGCGTTGACGGGGACAGTAGTCTTACAGGATTTTAAAGAGAGTGCAGGTCGGTGGCTGAAAACCTGCATAAAAACTGTTTGTATGAACACCACCCCCGAGTGTCTGCCGAAAAAAAGGCAGAACGGGCACCCTCCGTTAAAAGGGTTTTAAGCGGCGCATATTTGCGCAATGCGGGTGGAACCGCGGAGTTTTGTTTTTAAGACTTCGTCCTGTGATGGGACGGAGTCTTTTTATTTTATAAAAAGTGGGTGGCATCTTGCCGCCCAAACGATAAAAGGAGCGAATTAAATGAAAGTATCACTCAGAGGCGACATAAGAGAATTCGACGAGGGAATGAACGCATACGACATTGCGAAATCCTTCGGCGGCGGATTTTTCAAAAATGTTTGCGCCGCAAAAATAAACGAAAAAAACGCAGATCTTCGCACCCCGCTTTGCGACGGTGACGAGCTGGAGCTTTTAACCTTTGATGACGAGTATGGTAAATGGACCTACCGCCACACCGCATCCCACATTTTAGCTCAGGCGGTAAAACGCCTTTATCCCGAGGCTAAACTTGCTATCGGCCCTGCGGTAGATGACGGCTTTTACTATGATATAGATTCCCCCGTTATGTTCACGCCCGAGCATCTCGAAAAGATAGAAGCCGAAATGAAGAAGATAGTAAAGGAAAATCTTCCTCTTGAGCGTTTTACCCTCCCCTTCGACGAGGCTGTAAAATTCTTTGAGGAGCAGGGTGAGGAATATAAGGTCGAGCTTATAAAAGACCTTCCCGAGGGCTCGGTAATCAGTTTCTACAGACAGGGCGAATTCACCGACCTTTGCGCAGGTGCACACCTTATGTCGACAGGTCTTGTTAAGGCGTTTAAGCTCACAAGTGCTACAGGCGCATACTGGCGCGGAGACTCGTCGAGAAAGATGCTTCAGCGCATCTACGGTACCGCTTTCCCCAAGGCTGCCGAGCTTGAGGAGCATCTTGCCCGTATTGAAGAGGCTAAAAAGCGTGACCACAATAAGCTCGGACGCGAGTTAGAGCTTTTCACCACCAGCGAGTTTATCGGTCAGGGTCTTCCCATCATGCTTCCCAAGGGTGCCCGTGTAGTTCAGCTTTTACAGCGTTTTGTTGAGGATGAAGAGCAAAAACGCGGTTGGCAGCTTACAAAAACTCCCCTTATGGCAAAATCCGACCTTTATAAGATTTCGGGCCACTGGGACCACTACCGCGACGGTATGTTCGTTATGGGCGACCCCGAGGACGAAACCAAGGAATGCTTTGCTCTGCGTCCTATGACCTGCCCCTTCCAGTATCAGGCATACTTAAGCCGTCCCCGTTCCTACCGCGACCTTCCCCTGCGCTATAACGAGACCTCTACCCTTTTCCGCAACGAGGACAGCGGTGAAATGCACGGTCTTATCCGCGTTCGTCAGTTCACAATCTCCGAGGGTCATCTTATGTGTACACCCGAACAGCTTGAGGACGAGTTTAAAAAGTGTCTTGAGCTTTGCGTATTTATGCTTAAGACCTTAGGTCTTTATGAGGATGTTTCCTACCGCTTTTCTCAGTGGGACCCCGATAACAAGGAAAAATATATCGGCACTACCGAGCAGTGGGATGAGGCTCAGGGCGTTATGTACAAGATTCTCGACCACTTAGGAATCCCCTACAAGGTAGGTGTGGGTGAAGCCGCATTCTACGGACCCAAGCTTGATATTCAGATTAAGAATGTTCACGGTAAGGAGGACACCCTTATCACCATTCAGATAGACCAGATGCTGGCAGAAAAATTCGGTATGGAATACACCGACAAGGACGGTGCTAAGAAAAACCCCTACATCATTCACAGAACCTCTATCGGCTGTTATGAGCGTACCCTTGCACTGCTTATCGAAAAATATGCAGGCGCGTTCCCCCTCTGGCTTGCTCCCGAACAGGTGCGTATTCTCCCCATTGCCGATCGTCACCACGACTATGCATACGAGGTTAAGTCAGCCCTTGAAGAAATGGGTATGCGTGTTGAGGTTGATACCCGAAACGAAAAAATCGGCTACAAGATACGTGAAGCAAGGCTTCAGCGTATCCCCTATATGCTCACCGTCGGCGATGCCGAGGTAGAGCAGGGCAGCGTATCTGTTCGCGGCAGAGGTGAAAAGGGTGATTTAGGCTCTATGCCTCTTGCTCATTTCAAGGCGCGTTGCGAAGAAGAGATAAAAACCAAGGCATTAAAGCAATCTCAGGAAGACTAAAATAAGCTTTTTCAGGCGAAAAAAGAGGAAAATTAACCGCTTATCTGCTTAACAAAAAACGAATGTGCAAGATGATATGCACATTCGTTTTTATTTTGGTAAGATTTAGACCAAGATAGCGTTCTAACCTTCTTCTATGGGAATAAGCTAAAATTTACTGTGCCTTTCATCTTGAAAATCAGAGTTTTAAATTTAATTGCAATTTTGCATATTATGTATTAAAATATAAAAATCAAGCATACGGAGGAGTTTCATTTGGTTTGTTCAAATATTTTAGAGGCTATCGGCAACACCCCTATGATAAAACTGAGCAAAATAGTACCCGAGGGCTGTGCAGATATTCTTGTTAAATATGAGGGTGTAAACATAGGCGGTTCTATTAAGACCCGCACCGCGTACAGTATGATAACCGAGGCAGAAAAGAAGGGTATCATCACAAAGGATACTGTAATAGTTGAGCCTACAAGCGGAAATCAGGGTATCGGTCTTGCTCTTATCGGCGCTGTAAAGGGTTATACCGTGCGCATCATTATGCCCGATTCGGTAAGTGAAGAACGCCGAAAGCTTATTAAGGCATACGGAGCAGAGCTTATTCTTATTCACGACGACGGTGACATCGGCGCCTGCATAAACGAGTGTTTAAAAACTGCCCTTAAAATGGCAGAAGAGGATAAAAACGTATGGGTGCCCCAACAGTTTGAAAATCCCGACAACCCGCTGGTGCATAAGCTCCACACCGCGGTAGAAATACTTGATCAGGTGGACGGTCCCCTTCACGGATTTTGTTCGGGCATCGGTACGGGCGGAACCCTTTCGGGAATCGGCGGAAAGCTTAAAGAATATAACCCCGATATGGTAATCTGGGCGGCAGAGCCTCAGAATGCGGCTATACTCTCGGGCGGAAACATAGGCACCCACCTACAGATGGGTATCGGCGACGGACTTATCCCCGACAACCTTGATATGGATATTTTCGACGATATTGCCATCATCACCGACGATGAGGCAATAAACACTACAAAAAGTCTCATCCGCGAAGAGGGGATACTTTGCGGTATCTCAAGCGGTACAAATGTTGCCGCCGCCATAAAACTTGCTAAGGTTTTAGGCAAGGGAAAGACGGTGGTGACCGTTCTGCCCGATACGGGAGAAAGATATTTCAGCACAGAGCTTTTTGAATAGTATAGGATATAAAAAACACGACCGCTCGGTCGTGTTTTTTGCTGTTTTAGTCTTCTAAAAGTCCCGATGCCTTAAGATTTTCCATAAACGCGGCTACTGCCTTTTCAGCCTCCGTCTTAGATATATCATACTCTTTAAAGAAGCTTTCTGCAATTTCTGCCACATCGACACCCTCATTGAGTTTGCCGAAGATGAAAGCACCCGTTTCGTTAAGGGTGATAACGCCCTCGGTCTGTTCGCCTGCGTTTTCCACAGCGATTGCAACGGTCTTATCGGCTACGGTGCGAAGAACATACTTGTTTTTAAGTTTCATAAGTGTCACCTCAGAATAATGCTGCTTGATACCTCTGCCGAGACGCTGTCGGCAGTGCAGTATATCTCCCAGAATCTGCAACTTTCTGCCAGACGCTCTACAAGTTCAAGCGCTTTGATTATATTTTCACTGCCCGCAGGTATACTTACCTGACCGAGCAGACGATGGGCAATATTATCGGTTTTATCAAGCCGTACAGTTTTGTTCTCACTGCTGCGTGTGATAAAGCAAATATCGGTAAGAACAACCCTGTCGTTTATGGAATAACCCTCCTTGCCGCACCAAGGGGTGCCGTAGGCATAGGGCAGACCGTCAAAGAATCGGACCACAGGCTTGTCTCCGTTTATTATCTTAAGCTCGTCACCGAAAAGCTCCTTCCAGCTGAGCATATGGGTGCTTTTACCCGTTCCGCTTTTTGCCAGAAAGCCTATTCCCCTGCCTTTTATACTAAAGGTGGCGGAATGAAGCATAAAAGCGTCATATTCGGGCAGACGGTGAGCAAACTTGCGGCTGAAGACCACCGTCTCTGCCACACTGTTTTGCATAAAATAACCCGCATCTGCTTTTTCTTTCGCAATGTCCTCATTAGTGGCGGACACAGTAATGTCGGGAGTAGAAAATTCTGCCCTGTATTTCTCGGCAATACGTTCAAAATGGTCGCCGCGATTATTAAATTCAATATTAAGTTCGGCAATTCTGCATTTCATCGTATTCTACTCCAAAGTGTATTCTAATATATTTTACAGCAAAACTACTGTTATGTCAAGTTTTAGCGGGAAAGACACTGTTTTCTGCGTTAAAGGCACTGTTTCTACCTTCACTTATGCGGCTTTACGCAAAATAAAACCGCCTCTTTCGAGACGGCTTTTGGCGCGCTTGCCCGGATTCGAACCGGGGGCGTTCCGCTTAGGAGGCGGACCCTCTATCCTGCTGAGGTACAAGCGCATATACTGCTATAATATCCGAACCGATTACCCTTTGCCTTTTTTGTAAAGGAGGCGGATATTCTTTTGCCCTAATATATTACATCAATACTACAGATTTGTCAACCGAAAGAGGGCGGGTAGCCCTCCTTTAATTTATTGCTTCATCTTAGAAATAAATACAAAAAGAGTAACTATTGTTATAGGCTGCAAAGCCAGATATATCCAGCTCCACAGGGTGAGGGTGACGGCACTTTCAAAACCGCCCGTTCCCGTCATTATAACATATCCCCAGAATAGGTTTACGGCAAAAAACAAAACCGATACTACTGCCATTCCTACAAGCGGCCAGACAGAAAGCTCTTTTTTAAACCCGAAACCGCCCAAAACCGCTACAGCGGCGTAATATACCGTAAGTATTACGGTATATACCTCAGGGAAGCCCGCCTCTTTCAGATACCAGTTCAGCGAATAGCTTTCTGCCTCGCTCATTCCGAAAACATCTGCCACATTCACAGCGGGAAGAAACACCGCTACCGAACACAAAAGACAGAGAAACCAGCTTATATACCAACCTATTTTTTTATCTCCTTGACTGTTTGCCATATCATATCTCCAAATTGCTGTTTTTTTAATAATATCATTTTATCCTTTCAAAATCAACTGTTTTTGGGGTAAAATAATTGACACACGGGCTTTAGCGTGATAAAATCTATTTTATACTGATAGGTGTTATAAAAATGTATAATACAGGGGTGTAATATGTATAAGTTCGATGCAGGAAAGGTCAAGGACCAATGCGTAGAGTGGATAAAACAGTTTTTTGAGGAAAACGGAAAGGGCTGCAATGCCGTTATAGGCATCTCGGGCGGAAAGGACAGCTCGGTTGCGGCGGCTCTTTGTGTCGAGGCACTGGGTCGTGACCGCGTTATCGGTGTTCTTATGCCCTGCGGCGAACAGCACGATATTGACGCTGCCTATATGCTTGTAAACCACCTTGGAATAAAGCACTTTGTTGTAAATGTTAAGGACGCCGTTGAGGGAATTAAATCTGCTTTGCCCGAGGAACTGGCTATATCCACCCAGACCGTCACCAATATTCCGCCCCGTATCCGTATGACCACCCTTTATGCCGTTTCCCAGAGTATGAACGGCAGAGTAGTCAACACCTGCAATTTAAGTGAAGACTGGGTTGGCTACTCCACCCGTTACGGCGATGCCGCAGGAGATTTCTCCCCTATGTGCAACCTTACCGTGCAGGAGGTAAAGGAGATAGGACATCTTTTAGGACTTCCCTCACAGCTTGTGGAAAAGACCCCTATCGACGGACTTTGCGGCAAGACCGACGAAGACAATTTAGGGTTTACCTATGCCGAGCTTGACCGTTACATCCGCACAGGCGAAATAGATGACCCCGACAAAAAAGCTCTCATAGACCGCAAACACAAAGCAAATCTCTTTAAACTACAGCTTATGCCCTCATTCAACCCCGAAATTTAATTGACCTTTATTATCGGTAGTGCTAAAATATAAAAGTTAAAACAAAATCAAAAAAAATATATTTTCGGCTTTTTTCTAAAGGAGTTTTTTGTTATGTTAGTTTCGACCAGCACAGGGAATCTTGTGAAACGGTTCGGATTCAAAAAGGCAGTAAAGCTTATTAAAGATGCGGGTTTTACCGCCTTTGACCTTACCCTTTGCGGAGGAAAGGACGCTGTCACACTTCCCCACCCCTTTGACGGTGAGGACTACATAGAGGTAGCTCGGGATATGCGTTCATATATTGATGAGTTGGGTTTCCCCTGCAATCAGTCCCATGCCGTTTTCGGCTCTCATATGGGCGCCGCTAAATTGGGCACCGAAATGTTCGACGCCACCGTGCGCTGTATGGAGGTTGCCGCAATTATGGGCGCCAAGTCCATAGTTATTCACCCTATGCAGTATGTGTATTATATGAATAATATTGAGTTCTTAAAGCAAGAAAACCTTGAGTTTTACACCGACCTTCTGCCTTTTGCCGAAAAGCTCGGCATCATTATGCTGACCGAAAATATGTGGCAGACCAACAAGAACAACGGCTGCATTGTTCAGTCTGTCTGCGCAGAGGCAACGGAATTCTGCAAGTATGTTGATATGATAAACTCCCCTTACCTTAAAGCCTGTCTCGATATAGGTCACACCTGTCTTACCGGCGAAAACCTTACCAATATGATAACCTCTTTAGGCAAAGACAGACTTTACGGTCTTCACATCCACGATGTAGACGGTCATAAGGACAACCACACCCTCCCCTATACCCGTTCGGTAAAATTTGACGAGATGATAGATGCACTGGCCTCTATAGGATATGAGGGCGACATCACCTTTGAAGCAACCGCCTTCTATAACCCCTTCCCCGACGAGCTTGTGTCTTCTGCCTCAAAGCTTATGGCAGATGTGGGACACTATTTTAAATTTGAAATAGAAAAACGCAACAAGGAGAACACATAAAATGTCAAAAATTAAAATCGTTACAGACTCGGCTTCCGACATTTCCACAAAAAACGAAGATCTGTACGATATTGAGGTACTCCCTATAAAAATTACACTGGGGGACGAAACCTATGTAAGCCGTCAGGACTTCGACAATGCAAAATTCTACGAACTGCTCCAAGACTCTGACGAACTGCCTAAAACCGAGCCTGTAACCGCTTTCGAGTTCGGGGAGCTTTATTCCGACCTTTTCGATCAGGAATACACCGATATTATATACATTTCGGTGAACAGCGAGGGCAGTGACAACTATTATAACGCTGTGCAGGCAAAGGATCAATTCTTTGAAGATATTCCTGATGCAAAGTCTAAGCTTAATATCTACTGTATAGATTCACGCACCTACTCCGCAGGCTACGGCTATGCCGCAGTTGAGGCTGCAAAAATGGCAGACCGCGGAAAAGATGCCTCTGAGATAGTTAAGTTCCTGCGGGACTGGTTTGACAAATGCGTTGTCTACTTTGGTCTTTACAGTCTTAAATATGCCAAAAAATCCGAGGTTGTGGATTTCGAGTCGGCTTTTATGGGTGAGCTTATAGGCTTCCGCCCCATTATGGAGGTGCGAAACAAAGAAATATCCACCGAAGCCACCGTAAGAAGGGACTCGGCAATAATCCCCTTTCTGTCTGAGCTTTGCTGTGAAGAAATAGAAAAAGATTTCCCCTACTGTATAATTTACGGAAACGATGCCGATGTTCGTGACGAGCTTGCGGCTATCCTTACAAAAAATCTTGGCTATCCCCCTGCTGACTCCTATCAGCTTGGTGCCGCCAACACCTCCCACATAGGATATGAAGTGGTCGGCGTTGTATTTAAATCAAAATAAAAAACAGAATGTCTCATTGAGACATTCTGTTTTTTATTTGCTCTTTTTAAAAGCGAAAAACCTTTGTCCGAAATAGTTTATAACTGTGTAAAGGCCCATTCCGAAAAGCTTGGTTATACGCTCCTGCCAGATAGCTGACAGCTTGAACGCTCCCAAAATCCATCCTGCGGCGGGCTGTGCTAAAAGATAGGCCACAATATAACATAAAACAAGATTTACGGCAAATTTAACACCGCTTTTTATTAAGGTTTCCTCACTTTTAAAGGTGAAATGACGGTTTAAAAAGAAACTCAGCAATCCTCCTGCAATGTAGGCAAGTGCGGTAGAGGGCCAATAACCTAAAAACTCCAGCAGGAACATTATTACCGCAGAAAGCAGGGTGTTTGCCAGCCCTACCATTAGAAACAGAGGTATGCTTTTGTCGAGAAATTTATTTTTCTTCATCGTCGAGCACCTTGTCAATAATATAATTCGGTCTACCCTTGGTTTCAAGATAAATTTTTCCGATATATTCCCCTATAACACCCAAAGAAAGCATTATAAGTCCGCCTATTGCCCATACCGAGCAGACAACACTTGCCCAACCCGAAACGGTATTGCCTAAACACCACTGTACTATAAAATAGGCTATCATAAAAAGGCTTACTATGAAAATTAAAAATCCGATAAGGGTGATATATCTTATGGGCTTTGAGCTAAGAGAGGTTATACCCTCAAAAGCGAAGGACAGCATCTTTTTAAGGGGGTATTTACTTTCTCCCGCAAAACGCTCTTCTCTTTCATAATATACATACGACGACTTGTAGCCTATCATAGGCACTATTCCTCTGAGGAAAAGATTGACCTCTTTAAATTCTGCCAGACCCTCCAGAGCGCGTTTGGACATAAGCCTGTAATCAGCGTGATTGAAAACAATGTTTGCACCCAGAAACTTCATAATATGATAAAAGCCTTCGGCAGTTATGCGCTTAAACGCGGTGTCCTTTTTGCGTTTGGATCGAACACCGTATACAATATCACAGCCGCTGTAATATTCATCGAGCATCTTGTCCACAGCATTTATATCATCCTGCAGGTCGGCATCCATAGACACCGTAACGTCCGCCATATCCTTTGCCGTCATAAGTCCTGCAAGGAGTGCGTTTTGATGACCTCTGTTACGGCTGAGATTCACACCCGTAAACAGAGCATCTCCCTTGTGAAGCTCTTCTATTATCTCCCAGGTTTTATCGCGTGAGCCGTCGTTTACAAACATTATACGGCTTTCTTCTGACACTCTTTTATCTTCAATAAGACGGTGTAGTTTTTCGCCTAAACGTTTTGCAGTTTCGGGCAAAACCTCTTCCTCGTTATAGCAAGGAACAACAATGTATAGCTTATCCAAAATAAATTTACTCCTATGTTTTAACTAACCCTTTTGCTTTTTATATTCAAAACACCTTAGTCCATATTTTATCACATATTTATTTATAACGCAAGGTATATATTTTATGTACAGTGCACGATTTTTAAAAGAACAGAGTGTTATTTGCAGTTTACAAAGTCTCTCTTGTTCTGTAAAGTAAAATATGTTGATTTTTCCATATCCTTGCATTAAAATGATGTTAATAGTCCTTGAATTAAATGCACTATAAAGTCCAAAAACCCTCAAATAAACGGTCTCGGCAACAATAAATATTACATACTACAGTCTGTAAAAAAGTTTTCCAAAAGAGAGCGGTTTTATGTTTGAGGGTGCAAAAAACGATAACAGTGAATGCGTTATGCACTTTGTTCCAGACCGACTGCAGGGGGACCCCTGCTTTAATAACTCCTATAAGCGGCAAAATTCGGACCGCGCCTGTTCCCAGACAGAGCGACCCGCCATATAAACCGCGAGTGGGGGCAATAAAATCTATGGCAAAAAACATTTAAAAGGAGAAAAAACTATGAAATTTATTACCGTTGATACCTATAAGGAGCTCAGTCGCAAGGCTGCCAACATAATTGCCGCTCAGGTAATTTCCAAGCCCAACTGTGTGCTTGGTCTTGCTACAGGCTCTACCCCCATCGGCACCTACGACCGACTCACCGAGATGTACAATGAAGGTGACCTTGATTTTTCGGCTGTTACCTCGGTAAATCTCGACGAATATATCGGTCTTGACGGAGAAAACGACCAGAGCTACCGCTGGTTTATGAATCATCACCTTTTCGACCGCGTAAACATAAACAAGGAGCAAACCTTTGTCCCCGGCGGAAAGGTTTCCGACCTTGATGCAGAGGCAGCAGCCTACGATGCCCGTATAAAGGCACTTGGCGGAATCGATCTTCAGCTTTTAGGTATCGGTCTTGACGGACATATTGGCTTTAATGAGCCCGACACCTGCTTTACTGGGGAGACCCACGTTGTAAAGCTTCATCCCTCCACCATAGAGGCTAACGCCCGTTTCTTCAGTGACATCAGCGAGGTCCCCACCGAGGCTATCACAATGGGTATGGAGGCTATTATGCAGGCTAAAAAGGTACTGCTTGTGGCAAACGGAGAAAAGAAAAAGGAAATCTTAGAAAAAGCGTTCTTCGGTCCTATCACACCCGAGGTTCCCGCCTCTATTCTTCAGCTTCATCCTGACCTCACCGTAATTTTCAGCCAATATGAATAATCTCATTATTAAAAACGCCTCACTTTGGGGCGAGACGGTAAATATCGTTATAAAAGACGGCAAGTTTTTCGATTTTCCCGAAGAAGTGAGCGAATTCGACATTGACGCCGAGGGCAAACAGGTAATTCCAGGGCTTATAGATGTTCATTCCCACGGCTGTATTGGTATGGACACTATGGATGCAGATTTTGCTCCTATGTGCCGCTTTTATGCCCAGCACGGAACCACCGCTTGGCTGCCCACCACTATGACTATGGGCTATGACGACCTTTTAAAGGTCTGCGCAGCCAATACCGACTGTGAGGGCACCGAAATTTTAGGCTTTCACTTTGAGGGACCCTATATTTCGGAAAAATATAAGGGCGCACAAAACCCTGACCATATAAAAGACCCCTCTATAGAAGATTTCTCTCAGTTCGACAGGGTAAAAATGATAACCGTTGCACCCGAAAGAAAGAGCAGTCTGGAGTTTATAAAGGCTGTAACCGACAATGGCTGTGTTGTGGCTCTCGGTCACACCGACTGCACCTATGAGGAGGCTCTCGACGCAATCGACGCGGGTGCAAACTGCCTTACCCACACCTATAATGCAATGCCCCCCCTGCACCACCGAAATCCAGGCCCAATAGGTGCCGCATTTGACAGACAGATTTACGTTCAGGTTATCTGCGACGGTTTCCACGTATTAAAACCTGTTATGGTGGCTACATATAAGATGTTCGGCAAGGAGAGAATGGTTATAATCTCCGACAGCATCCGTCCCGCAGGACTGCCCGACGGAACCTATGAGTCGGGCGGACTGACAGTAGTCCTTAAGGACGGCATTGCAAGGCTGACCGACGGCACGGTAGCTGGCAGTAGTTCCACCCTCTATGACTGTGTGCTGAAAGCCACCGAGTGCGGCATTCCCTTCCGTGATGCCGTGTATATGGCATCCACCACCCCCGCAGAAATGCTTGGAATAAACAAAGGAAAAATAGAAAAAGGCTTCGATGCCGACCTGCTGATACTAAACCCCGATATGTCCATAGACAAGGTCGTAATAGCAGGAAAAGAGTTTAAATAGTATAAGTAAAGAATAACACCTGATTTCGTTTTGGAATCAGGTGCTGTTTTTATATATCGGGTGGATACTCTGCGTCCCTACGGTCGCCGAACCTTTTTGCCTTTGGCAAAAAAAGAGTTCTCATCTAAGTAACCCTCTCCCACCAAAACAAAAAAACGACCTATTGGTTGTGAGGTTTCTCTCAAAACAAAAACCATTCTTATCCTATTTTGTGCAACACGGCTTTTGTGCGCAATCCATTTTTTACA
>JAZQGH010000153.1:0-8572 GCA_045539925.1 Acutalibacteraceae bacterium
GGCCTCCGACTTGCTTCGCAAGCTCTACGTGTATTTTCCCTATTTGTGGGCGCAGTTGCGCAGATGGGATGACAGCACTTGGCGGCAATTCCGCGCTGACTATTCGGTGCGTGAGTTGGAGATCCGCTTTGCGTTTGAGAACGAATGGAGTGCTGATGGCAAGAGCATCCGCAGCAGAGCTTTCTATAATGCTCTGAAACAGAGGATTGAGGAAAGCAGGGTGAGCGCATGAAGATCAAGACAAGGGAATCCTTAAAAACAATAAAGACCTTTGACCGTGCGGATACACTCGCGCAGAAATCCAAAAACGGCATTTCATCTCTCCATAATTCTGCGGAGCAAACGCAGAATATTGGGTATGAGTCGGAAACCGATTATGCCGGAAGTGAGCTTCAAGACAAAGAAGAACGTATCGCGCGAATGGCGGTGGTGGGAGCTAACAAAGTCGGACGATGGGGTGTAAAAGAAACTCGGAAGAATATTCATAAGTGGAGAAATCGACCGAGAAAACCTAAGCCGAATCTCAATTTGAAGCAATTACCCTCACCGCAAAGACCGATGCTTGAAGCACCCAAGAAGGGAATTAAGACGGCAAGTAAGGCACCCAAGAAAACAGTAAAGGGAACAAAGACCGCCGTTAAGGGCGCAAAGACTACTGCGAAAGCAACGGTCAAAGGCACAAAAGCGGCGGTCAAAGGAACGGTAAAAGCGGCTCAACTCATAAAGAAAGCCGCGATTGCTACTGTGAAATTCGTAAAAGTGGCGGGCAAGGCGATCATAGCAGCCGCAAAAGCCACGGTAGCCGCCATAAAAGGCATTATAGCCGCTATTGTGGCGGGAGGATGGGTTGCTGTCCTCATTATCGTAATCATCGTTATCGTGGCTCTTGTGGTCGGCTCGGTGTATGCCATATTCGTCCCGGCTGAAGATAGTGAGATAACGATTTACAGCGTAAAAACTGACCTTGAAAGAGAATACCATCAACGGCAAGCAGAGCTGATTGCAAACTGTCAATATGATATTCTCAATTATGAGGGAGATATAGCCGCATGGGATGAAATGATCGCGGTTTATGCGGTCAAGCTCAATCTTGGTGATGAACCGCAAGAGGTAGCGACCTTTGATGAAGATAAAGCGGCTGAACTCAAAGCGATCTTTTGGGATATGAACTCAATCTCACTGCGTACCGAATTGAGAACGACTACCGTAACGCGCTATGAAACAAATGCTGACGGAGAGCTTGTCGAGGTACAAGAAGATGTGACTATGATAATTCTTACTGTAGTTACAGACAGTATGAGTGCAGACGAGATCTCAGATGAGTATGGCTTTTCAGCTAAACAAGATACGATGCTTGATGAGTTGTTAAGTGAAGAAAACTCTGAATTATGGGCGGGAATACTCGGGGAGTAAACACGTTCATATTGAAAAATTCATCAAAAAATGATATAATAGAGTATATCAGAATAACAACGAGAGGGTGGTGCAAACCGTTCCTCAAATAGCGAGAAGCCGAGCATACCAAATATGTTCGGCTTCTTTTATATTTAGCAGGACAAATATTATATAAAGGCAGGATACAAACATGAAATACAAAGAATGGTTAGTTGAGTGGTTAGAAAATTATGTGAAGCAATCTTCAAAGGCAAAAACACACACTCGCTATACGCAAATCGTTCATTCTCACCTCATTCCACGACTTGGTGAATACGAAATGGACGAACTAACTCCGCAATTATTGCAACGGCATATTGTGGATATGCGAAAGTGCGGAAATCACAGAACGGGCGGAGGTTTAGCACCGAGTACGGTCAACCTTATTGTGGCGGTTATTCAAGATTCACTTGCAACCGCACATGATATTGATTTGTGTAGTCAGTACATCGCAGACAAAATCAAGCGACCTCGCATTGAGGAAAAAAAGGTTGAGTGTTTTTCGGTTGCCGAGCAAAAGCAAATAGAAGATGCAGTGAGGAATGACAAGCGGCAAAAGACCGTTGGCATTTTGCTTTGTTTATATACCGGACTTCGCATCGGTGAATTGCTCGCGCTTGAATGGACAGATATTGATTTTGAAAAGCGCGAGATCAGCATTAGCAAAACCTGTCACGACAGCACAGATGAAAACGGAAAATATTGCCGTTTCGTTAATGCTCCAAAAACCACAACCTCTATGCGTGTAATTCCATTCCCGAAGCAGCTTTTGCCTTTGCTCCGAGAAACCAAAAAGAAAAACGGTTCTAAATACGTTGTTGGTGACGGTGAAAAGATTATATCCGTCAGATCGTATCAGCGCACGTTTGAGTTATTATTAAAAAAGAATGGAATCCCGCATAAAGGGTTCCATTCATTAAGACACACTTTTGCCACCCGCGCGATTGAGTGCGGAGTTGACGTAAAAACACTTTCCGAGATCTTAGGACACAAGAACCCGACCATAACCTTAAACCGATATGCTCATTCCTTAATGGAGCATAAAAAGGATATGATGAACCGTCTTGGAAAGCTTTATATTGAAGCGTAGAATGTTATATTCTGTGGACATATTATAACATTCTTTTTTTATACCGTCAACGCCTTCGACAAAAGTAGTGTTTTTTCGCTATAAAAAAGTTTCATAGCTGCCTCTTTCGGTGTACGAAAGGGCTTTTTTTGTTCACCGTATATAACATTCGATGAACAAAATTAAGAGCGAAAGTACACCGAAAGAAAGGAAGGTTGTTATGACAAGATCATTGCTTGATAAATTAGACCGCATTGTAATACCCAAAGACATTTGCAAGGCACTAAGCCTTGCACCCGGTTCTCCCGTGCTTTTCTCGGTTGAGAATGGACGAGTTATCATTACTCCCGAAGATACCGTTTGTGCCGTATGCGGAGCGCAAATACCAAAGGGAAAATCTATTCGTTTGTGTAACGGTTGCATAGAACAAGTTGCTCAAATACACCGAGCAGAAGTCGCATCGGTCATCTGAATACAGTACAAAGGAGGAAAAACAAATGCTGAAGTATAACAAAGGTAGATTTGAATTGGATTATCTTTCTTTTGCAATTCCCGACAATATGTACCTCACCACTTCAAACGAAGTGGAGTTGGAAGATGGATTAGAGCTTTTCACTGAGGATTGGAAAGTCAGAATTACGGTTGCAGGTAACGAGATCGCTGAAAGTGCGATTGAGAGTATAGAAAGCCTTTTCGATGAGGAACTTTCTCATAAAAAAATCGGTGAGATAACCGAGTTGCACAAGGCGGGATTGGACGGTTGTTACGTTGTTTACGAAAACGATAAGTTGATTCATATTGAAGCGTGTCTTAACACGCCCAACATTGAAGATTGCCACACGTTTATGATATGGGCGCGTACCGAGAAGAAATACGGAGAGGAAGAAGTCTCGCGGATGATGCGTTTATATACGTACATTCTCGATTCGATAGAGGTAAGGAAATAATTATGGTTATCAGACACATGGGTGAAAACTTAAAAATGAAATATCTAAAAGAGGACTATCCGAAGAATCTGTTACTTGTCATTCAACTTACCGCTGTATACCCAACGGAGTTGCCGACAGAAGATATTACCGAAGATATAAAAGCGGGTTTAGACTATGCGCTATCAACTCTTGCGGAACGAGAGCAAGCAATTATACGTATGCGCTATCAAGAGCATCTGTCTTTGCGTGAGATCGGTATTGAAATTGGAGTAACAACAGAGCGCATTAGAAGTCTTAGCGACAAGATATTGAGAAAGCTTCGTGAACCGCAAAGACTTGGTTATATCAAGTTTGGTAAGTGCGGATATGAAGCGTTGATAGCGAAAAGGGAAGAAGAAAAGAGAAATGCCAAGGTCGATAGCCAACTTCAAATGACATTGGAAGAACTTGATTTGACGGTTCGTTCCTTTAATTGCTTGAAGGTCAGAGGATGTGATACAGTTGGAGATATTGCTGCTTTGACGGAAGAAGAAATTCTCCAAACCAAAAATCTCGGTAAGAAATCTATGATCGAAATTGCCGAAGCACTGAAAGCAATAGGTGTTTATAACACGGCGTGGGATGAGTTTATTGAATAATAAGCAGAACACGAAGAACAAGAAAACTGCCTCCGAGTTCGCTCGGGGGCAGCTTTTTCACTTTTTGCCTCTTTTTTCAAAAGTAATCATTGTGTTGACAACGCTGTAAATTCTTTCTCTTTCGGAAGAAGGTAAATCGGAGAGTGCGTCCGTCATTTCGGAGGACTTAATATTATATCCGGTCGAAAGCACATCGGCAAGCAATAAATCTGCCGACACTTCCAATGCGTTTGCTATGGTAATGAATGTTTCAAGCTTAGGTACTTTTTCACCGCGTTCGATCATTCCCGTATAAGTAACGCTGAGTCCTATTCTTTCGGCAAAATCCTCTTGCCGCCAACCTTTTGCTTCTCTGTATTTTCTTATCCGTTTTCCGATAGATGATGTGTTCATAGTATACCTCGAAAATATCAGTTATTGTCCCTAACTAATAGTATAGATTAAAATTGTTTACTCATACAGAATATATTTGGAAGAAACCATAACTAATAGTTGATATATTCACATTTATATGGTATAATAAGTTGGATATAGATTAAAAAACTTAAAGATTGGATTGAATATGATTGAATTTTTGGGGTAGTTGATATGATATGGGAAGATAACACATACAGAGTTGTTCTTTTTGGTCATCGTGATTTTTACGGACATCGTACACTTGATGATCGGCTCTATCCTTTGTTAAAGGACTTGTTGAGGAAGAAGCCTTTTGTGGAAATATACATTGGTCGCAATGGAGATTTCGATATTTATGCTGCCACGGTTGTGAAGCGTGTGCAGGACGCCATGGGCAAAGCGAACAGTGAGTTTATCTGCGTTCTTCCTTACCCCGAAAAAGATATAGAATACTACGAAAAGTATTATGATAACGTAATGATCCCCGAATGTATCGGGAGAACTCACCCGAAGGGAGCCATCACAAAGCGTAATCGTTGGATGGTGGAGCAAGCTGACCTCTTTGTTTGCTACGTTGAGCGAGAGGAAGGCGGCGCGTACACCGCGATGAAATATGCGAAAAAGCTTGATAAGCCTATAATCAATCTTGCAGAAAAGGAGAGTGACAGGAAAGAATGAAATTTAATGACGTATTTGATACTGACGAAGTTCTTGCGTGGTATGACGGAGATCCGCAAGACGGAACGTATTATCGTTCACAAGAGCCCTCACGCAAACCTTTTGAAAACGACTTTTATGGTGTTGACGATAGGGATGATAGACACGAAGAAATCAAAAAACACGCAGCTTTGTATATCTGTGCTCATAAAGAACTTTTGAAGAAATCTGACTACCGTATCGCGTACAATAAATTGCTTGATGAATACGCAAGAGACTACGCTTATCACGTATTGGAAAAGCCAATAACCGTTGTTACTGATGAGGAAAGAGCTTTTTCCGACTCCACTCTTGACTTTGAACTGTGTCTCACAGAACCGAGCGAAGTTCAGACTTACAAAAAGGATGCAATATATATTGTTGATTGGGTTAAATCGGGAAAGAATTTGATGGTATATACATAAGGAGAAATGGTATGGTAATTACAGAGAAATACGGTTACGAAAAACATAATACCGATATTGTTTCGGACAAGGATATAAAACGAGTATGTGCATATTTCGTTGTGTCAGATCTTCATAAGATAACTTCAGCCGACATTCGCTTCAAAACAGAGGAGCTTATAGAAGAAATAGATCAGCACGAGAATTGGGTGCTTGAATCCGTTGTGTGGGATGCAAATCACAAGATAGATACGAACAGACAAGGATTGAATATCATTCTTGATAAAGCAAAAAACAATGAATTTGATATACTACTCTTGCATCACGTTACACTGATCTCGCGCTCGGGTAGTAAAACTTTCGATTATGCCGCACAGCTTTACGCGTTGGACAAAGTAGTTTACGGTATCATTGATAAAATACACTCCTTCGACGATCTTGCCGACTCTTTACACCTAACCGTATCAAGACAGAAACAATACGAAGAATTAAGGAAAATAAAAAATAATATACCGGAGGAAAAGATATGAGAACAACGAAATCTAAAAAGACAGCAGTAGTTACACCCGTAAGTAAACCCGTAACGGATGAGCATAGCAGCTCTTATCTCAGAATCAAGGCATACTTGGAGAAGCACAACGCGGAATTAGACCCGAATACCCGTCGGTTTTTTGATAACTTTTATTTGGGTGAGGGTACGGTAGTAAGGGAGTTCGACGATCAGATCATAGCCACAAATAGCCACGGCGCAGGCAAATGGGATGAGCTTTACATAAGCTCAAGTGGTGTTTGCTCTATGAGCAAGTGCATCTTCGGCGGTTTTTGATTTATAGTATCGCCCAACACCCCCAACACCGTGTAGGATGTTCTCTGTGCACGGTGTTCTTTTGTAAAAGTAAAACTTTAACATCGCATAACATTTCTCAAAATAGGAAAGCCGACGTATTGAAATATTCACGTTTTTGTGATATAATAGATTTACCAAATATAATTATGAGGTGAAATAGGATGACTTTCTGTTATAAGAGACTTTGGAAACTATTGATCGACAAGGATATGAAAAAGAAAGACCTGTGTGAGAAAGCAAAAGTAAGCACGGCTACTCTTGCGAAAATGAATAGGGGCGAGTGCGTGAACACAGACGTTATTCTGAGGATCTGTGTTGCGCTGAATTGTGAGACTTCCGATATTATGGAAATTGTAGAGATAAAAGAGTAACGAGGAGTTATGATATTTTTGGTGGAGTACAATATACAATGACGAATTTTGAGAAAAAAGAAATATTGGAAAAAGAACTGAGAAAGCAACAAATAAAAACACGCATCATAAAAGCACTTGTTTTCCTTGGCTTTCTTGCTATTGGTATTGTCTTTTGGGCATTAAGAGAAGCAAGTAAAGAAGTAATCATTCATGGAGAAGAATTTTTGGACGGAGCCTTTGCTTGGGAAACGGTTCGTTATAATGAGAATTATGTGATAGGTATGATAATCGGTTTTGTCGGTGGTGCAATGTCGATAGTAATTTTGTTGACCGATATGATTTTTTGCAGATTCGACTCAACCGAAGCTAACGGTCATTACATAACCGCTTATCGTGGTATGACAAAGAATATTGTATATGTAAATGGTGAAGAAAAGGACAGAGTTGGAATGTTTAGCTTCACCTACGTGTTAGAAACTAAACTGCCCGACGGTGTTAAGATTAGTGTGACGTTTGCCCGAGGTGCTTTTCTGCTTGCTCACATTACATTTTCGGATAACAACCCTTCAGTAGATTTATAAGAGGTGCTATGAACGATTTTTTGAGAATGATATTGAACAGATTGGGTGATGCAATTCCGCTTGCTATTATGGCGGTAGTGCTTTGTGCGATTGGTATAGGCGTGGCTTATTTACTGTTCAAGAAAAAATATAAGGACACAAGGAAGTTCCCGTTTGCAAAGATCTTCCTTTGGTTAGCCCTTGCCGGATATATTGCTATCGTTTTGGTGGCGACCGTTTTGAGGGGGGCGGGTTTGCGCGGCAGTAACTTTCATTTGTTCAGAGCGTGGCGTGAAGCGTGGAATATCATGTCCTTTAAGAATTGGGCAAACGTGCTTTTGAATATTGCTATGTTCGTTCCGCTTGGTATCCTCTTGCCTTGGATACATAAGCTGTTCAGAAAGTGGTACGTGATGCTCGGTAGCGGCTTTGCGTGTTCGTTGGCTATTGAAATATTCCAAGCAATTACGGGCAGAGGATTGTTTGACATTGACGATCTGTTTGCAAATACTCTTGGAGCAATCTTTGGCTATGGCTTGTATATGGCTTTCCGTTCCGTGTTTGTTAAAGCGGAAAGAAAGGCTATCCGCATATCCGTTTATGCTGCCATTCCTCTCGTAATCACTCTTGCGATTTCAAGTATCTTTGTTGTCTATGCAGTTAAGAACTACGGCAATCTGCAAAATGCCGCGATCTATAAGGTGTCCACAAGAGGAACGGAATGGGAAACCAATGTAGCTCTTTCAGAAGAAAAACAGACCGTTTCGATTTACAAGGCTATGACCTTTAACAAGAAAACTTGTGATGAGTTCGGAAAGGCGTTCCTTGACGGTCGTACAACGAGAGAACTTGATATTTGCTATTACGATCAAGAAACATATTACCTTGACCATGTTGAACATTCGCTGTTTGTTTCTCATTTGGATTGCAGCTATGAGTATGAGTATCATCCGAATGAAGGTAAGCGTGAGCCTGCCCAAGCAGATCGAGCAACGATTGAAGCTTTGCTTGGCGAATATGGCATAGTGATACCCGAAACCGCCGTATTTACCTATGAGGGTGACGGTTGGCATCGGTTTGATGTTCCGATGGAAAGCAAAGAAGGAGATACCGTTGGGGGTACGCTCCGCTGCCGTTATTCCTCAGAAGGTTTTATCTACGTTATCCACAACAATTTGGTATCCTTCGCTTACTGCACTGACGAGCAGATCATATCTGAAGCTGAAGCATTTGAGCAGATGAAGCG
>JAZQGH010000154.1:0-1523 GCA_045539925.1 Acutalibacteraceae bacterium
ACATTTTGGGTGATGAAACCGTTGCAATAAATTGATTTTCATATCTTTGTGAAGATTATAACCTATATGGCAAAAAAAATGCTTTTATTGCGGGTCAAGAAATGTGGTCCACAATGGTGTTAGAGACGGTCGGCAAAGGTATAAATGTAAGGATTGCAACAGGCGTTTCATAGGTGTGTCCATCGGGATAAGTCCCAAGTGATAACCGATTATGTTGAAGGCAAGCAAACATTGGAACAACTTGCCTCAAAGTATAAAGTTTCAGAAAGGACTATCCGTCGCGATTTGGAAGGCATGCGCTTTGTTCACAAGATTGCCAAGCATAAAGAAGTTACAGTACAGCTTGACACGACTTATTGGGGTCGCAACTTTGGCCTAATGGTTATAAAGGATGTCCTCCGCAATGAAATACTGTGGCACAAGTATGTCCGTAACGAGACTATTGCACAATACGTAGAGGGCATATCATGGCTGGAACAGAATGGTTTCAAGATATATGGCGCAGTGATCGACGGTATGCGCGGCCTGGCGCAGGCGTTATATCCAATACCTGTTCAAATGTGCCAATTCCATCAAATACTTATTACCCGCAGATACTTGACGCAAGAACCTGACCTTGATGCCTCATGTGAACTTCTAGAACTGGTCAAAAATATTACAAAGATGGACAAAGAGAGCTTTGTAGGTGCTTTTAACGAATGGCAGGAGAAGTTCAAAGATGTCCTGAACGAGCGCGTTCAGGACAAGCGAATAAAGCGGCACACACCGCCTTATATGCGCCCGAGGCTGCGCAGCGCATATCTCAGTCTCAAACGTAACATGTCTTTGCTGTGGACCTTTTACGACCATCCAGAAACAGGACTCCCGAATACAAATAACGCTCTTGAAGGAGTGTTTTCGGACCTCAAAAGCAAGGTAAGAGCTCATCGTGGTATAAGCAAAGAGAATAGAAAGAAACTATTGGACGAGTACATAATGCGGCATTATTAGGAGCTACTTCCATCATCTGGGCTAGCCCAGATGATGGAAATTATCACCCGAAATGTCCAATAAGAACCTTTTAATAGATTTTCATCACCCATTTTGTCCAGGTAACCTTAAATTTAGATAATTTAAACTGCGCCTCGGACGTGCTGTTGAGCGAAACGAAAAATAAAAAACAAATGAATTTGCTTTGTTCTCCGCTCGGCTTGTATTAAATTTAAATAATTTAGGCTTCGCCTCGTAATAAAAAATAAATAACTTTATTTTGTTCTTATCTCGGCTTGCACTAAATTTTGATAATTTAAACTTCGGCTCGGGATAAAAAATAAATAAATTTATTTTGTTCTCCTCTCGCCTTGTATTAAATTTGCGGAAAACGCCAATAAATTGGATGAATGATGAAAGATTTAAATAGACTAAAAGTAGTATTGGTTGAACAAAAGAAAACCGGCAAATGGCTTGCCGAGCAGTTAGGCAAGGACCCCTCAACAGTTTCTAAATGGTGCTCTAACAAAATGCAACCCTCTTTGGAGATGCTG
>JAZQGH010000155.1:0-2530 GCA_045539925.1 Acutalibacteraceae bacterium
AAAGTTCCCAGGGTACCCCCCCGCTCTTTGTGCAATTTCCACAATCGACTCTTGGTAATACTGCACAAAAACGGCACTTTAAATTTGTGCAATCTACACAAAACTAGTCGGTATAAGAAAATCTGTATCAATATGTAACAAAACTTAGAAAATATATTAACAAACCCTAGAATATTATTAACAAGACCCGGATTTGTGCAATATCAACAAGGATGTTATAAAAATGAGACTTAGAGAAACGAAAATGAACCCTCGAAAACGAACCCTCGAAAATGAACCCTCGAAAATGCGAAAAAAGAAACCCCTGCATCGTCGACCATGGGAACGGGGACGGTGCAGGGGAATGATTGATTATGCTTTGAAAAGTTGTGTGTTAGGGATTAGTCAGATTCGCCGACGGTATCGCGTCATAGTTTCCGATATAACTATATTTAGCAGTTCTAAATTCGAAAGTACCTGAGGAATATGTATAGGATGTAATATATTCCCAGTCAAAAGTTCCAGCGTCTGTTTCTTCGTATAACTTTATTTTGCATTTATTAAGCAGATTAGACATGATTTCGGAAATAAAAGGTAATTCTAATTTATTTGTAGTAGAGTTAAACGGCGCTGTATACGTTAAAGTACCATAAATTCTATAATCAAACGACAAATTATTTTCTTCATATTCACATATAATAACGATTTTTAATTCGTCGTTATTGGGGTCTGTAAATTCTACGATTAAATAACCATCGCCAAGAGTTTTTAAAATCCCATTTTCCGTACCGCCATTGAGAGTAAGAATAAATGATACTCGCTGCCCGCTGGTTAAAGCGTTATAGATTTGAGGAAATGTTTTATCAACAGCGATATCTGTTAAAAAGTTTTCAGTAGTATTTAAATCACCATAATTTGCACTGAAATTTACAACGAATTGTGTTAATCCGTTTTCCATATTATTTAGTTTCGCTGCCGTGATCACATCCCCAGTAGCCCATACAGTAGGCGTATATGCCATAAAATCACCTCCTTAAATTATCCTGCCTGAGCCGTTCCCACGACTGCAGACCCTACTAAATTATTTGGTATCTCATCCCAGAAATAGCGCCGCGTGCCTGCGCTAATTTCGCAGCATAAGTGATACAATCCGTCCTGGCCACTGCAGTTAGGCATCAGCTGTGTAACGCTTGTGTCATAATCGGTGATGTATGATACATTTCCGCAAGTGAAGCCGATCAGCTGTACACCTGTTACGTTTTTAAAAATTGTTACGTCCCTGGCCCAACCCATAGATTGTACGCCAACAATAAAACCGCTGATTGACACGTTCTCTTCGGATCCTGCTACAAGAACAATATCTATCGCATCGGATAATGTGGCGCTTGACAACCATGACAACGCGCTTGCGTAAAAGTCAGTCGCTGTTGGATGTAATTTAATGCCCGTTGGGATAGTATCACATGTACAGTCAATAACTGCACATGTCGTTGAAACAATATCATAGCCGACAACGGCCGCCGTGTCTTCTCTGGTACGTGTCAACCAACAATAACAACCTTCGAAGCGTACATATCCGCGGTCGGCATAAAATCCAGTAGTCATATCTACTGCGGAACAGTTATAGACGCGCTGATCGTTACGGCCAACAAGGAAACCGCATACGCCATAATAACCACCTGACGGCCCACGCACGATGCAATTATCGGCGACACTTGACGCGCCATAATCACCGCCCCAGTTAAAACCGGTTCCTACGCAGTTAGTGACTGACACCCCGTAAAAGTAGGAATTTAAGCAACGATAGATGGTAAACCCATAGTCGAAATAATTGGCCACGTCACAAGTAAGAGTGCCACCATACCATAATACCTGAATGAGTCCCGGAATAGCTGCATCAGATCCTGTTGTCGGATCGTCTCCGAATACAAGCGCACGCGTCACGCGTGATAACGTTTTGATAGTTCCAGTCTCGCCGCACACAATCAGCTTATCTTTGTTGACATGGATTGTGTCTGAAATACCGTAAGTCCCTTTAAGATAAACCGGTTTGTCGCTGTTTATCGCTGCCTGCAGTGCCGTCGTATCATCTGCCACGCCGTCACCTACAGCGCCGTAATCTTCCGGCCGCGCGAATACCTGCGCTGCAATCAGCGCGTTTATCTGTGCCTGCTGGCTGCTGTTGGCTGCGTGAATGTCTGCAATAGCTTTCCACAATCCCGTATCCGGATCTCTGATTTCTGCGCTTAATCCGTCCACGCGGTCGGACAAACCTGAAAGATCCTGCTGCAGCGAGTCCACGTCTTCTTCGAGTCCGTCTACCCGGTCAGTCAGATTTTCGGCCCGCTTAACCTGGGCAAGTACCCAGTTCAGATCAAGCTGCCTAAAATCAGTCTGGGGGAAAAGATTAAACATAGTTTACACCTCCCTTCTAGAAGATCTGCAGGCAGAACTCTTCAATGAAGTCCGCTGCAATGACCTTGTATAAGTTAAACTCCGCAACCCTGCGTTCCTGATCTATCATTTCCTGCGTAGTCGTTACACCGATGTT
>JAZQGH010000156.1:0-1781 GCA_045539925.1 Acutalibacteraceae bacterium
AATTTTGGGCTGTCGTCTTATCCATAAACTATCTTTTACTGTTATCGGGGACGAAGATACGAATATTTTCTAATAACACAGCGCATTTCTCGGAAAACTTTTATATACCTTTGGTCAATGGGCAGACCCACGTAAGAAAAAAAATATTTTCTACCTCATATTTTCTCATATTTTCTTCCCTGAATTGGTTTTTATTTTGTAATTTTGTGTAAGTCGATTATTGAGAGTTTGGGGACAAGCCATAGCCACTTGTAGGGGCACGTGTGGGAACACTCATGTGGACAGCCAAGGGAACACCCACAGGGACAGCATTAATCATTGACAAGCAAGGACAGATGCTCGACTGTCATCTTCATTTCATCAAAGCAGAAAAGGTGTAGGATATGGAAGCAAACAAGACGATACTTCAAATGAAATATGCAAGGATTGTGGCAATCTTTGCCCAGGAGTCGGGGCTGTCGCTGGAAGATGCCCTCTCCTTCTTCTATGATTCCGACACGTACCAATTAATCAGTGAAGGGGTGGCAGACATGCACTGCCGTAGCGACGAGTACCTGGCTGACGAGCTGATGTTAGAGTATAAAGAGAAGAAGAAAGAATAGGGATAAGTTTTTCTAATTTTAAAATTGTTCCGCCCCCCACCTTCACGCAAATAAATACCTATATCCAAAGATGCGATAAAGGAAGCGTAATTAATCCGACCGAAAACAGAAATTACACTTTGCACAAGATTTTCTTGATTATAATTACAAATTGAAAGGCAAAATGTGGAATTTGCTTTCAATTTGTAAATCGAACGAAAAAGAAAGATGAAAAAAGTCTGAAAATACTTGGAGTTTCTTTCAAAATGTTTTACCTTTGCATCCGAAAGCAAACAAAACGAAAGTATTTAAACGGAAAAACTTGCAAAATGACAAAAACGATACATTTCACAAAGATGCAGGGTGCAGGCAACGACTATATATACGTTGACACCTCTCTATACCCGATAGCCAACCCTCAGAAGGCTGCCATCGAATGGAGCGACCGCCATAAGGGTATCGGAGCCGACGGCCTGGTGCTGATAGGACGTTCGGAAACGGCAGAGGCCGACTATACGATGCGCATCTTCAACGCCGACGGTTCGGAGGCGCGGATGTGCGGCAATGCGGCGAGGTGTATCGGGAAGTATATATATACAAAGACCCACCCCTACCCTCCCTGTTTAGGGAGGGGGAATTATCAGGAGACTGAGATTCGGCTGCTTACGCTTTCGGGGGTGAAGAGGCTCATCCTGAAGATTGTTGACGGGAAGGTGGAAAAAGTCACGGTAGATATGGGCGAACCGGTTTTTGAAGACGAAACCCTCTTTAATTCCGCTAAAGAAAAAAATCTAACAACTTCCCTCCCTTCGGGAGGGATTGAGGGTGGGTTCTTTGTCTCGATGGGCAATCCCCACTACGTGATCTTCGTGGACGACATCAACGGCATCGACGTGGCGGCAGAAGGCCTACGACAGGAACATCACGAGGCATTCCCGGAACGCTGCAATATTGAATTTGCAGAGGTGACGGCTCCTAATATAATAAGAACGCGCGTGTGGGAACGGGGCAGCGGCATCACAATGGAAGTCGGATCGTAGCCATGTCGTTCTGTGAGCCAAGGAGTTGAGTTGCCAATTTGTCTTCCTAAGCCCGCTTGGCCTCCGACTTCGGAACGCTGCAATATTGAATTTGCAGAGGTGACGGCTCCTAATATAATAAGAACGCGCGTGTGGGAACGGGGCAGCGGCATCACAATGG
>JAZQGH010000157.1:0-29429 GCA_045539925.1 Acutalibacteraceae bacterium
AATCAGTGCTGTTGGTGCTACGGGTAATATTCGTTGTGTATCTTTGACACAAACATCTTCAAGAAAAGTAAAGAAGAATATCAAGCCTATGACCGAAGAAGAGGCTCGTAGGATATTGGACATTACACCTGTTACCTATGATTTTAAGGACGAATTACAAGGTACAAATATGAGGGGCTTTATAGCAGAAGATGTAGAAAAAGTAATACCTGAATTAGTCAAGAAAGACGGAGATTTGCCTGCGATGGACTATATCGAGGTAATCGCCTATTTAACGAAGATGGTACAGATACAGGAAAAGAGAATAAAGGACTTGGAGGACAAAAACAATGAATAAGCCCGCAACAGTAGCAATTTACGAACTCAAAAAGGGAATTATTGACACAATAAATAACAGCGGACTGCCCGCAGAAGTAATCAACTATGTAATTGCTGATATAGCCAATTCACTAAAAGAGTTGGCTGTACAGCAACTACAAGACGATTTGAAGTTATATCAAGAAAATTTAGCAAAGGAGAAGAAAAATGCAAAAGATTGACCTATCAATTTTACCGCAGGGCGGAATAAACCCCGTCATACGATGCTCACAAGGCGATGTAGGTAGACAATTCCAAGTCGAACTCTACAACGAAGATATGAGTGCTAAATATATGCTTGATGGCACGGAAACACTAACCGTAGAAGGACATAAGCCCGACGGAAACTTCTTCTCCTTCGATTTGCCTGCTACAACAGGCTCGGTAATAACCGTAACAACGCAAGAACAAATGACTGCCTGCTACGGCGAAGTATATGGAGAAATACGCATAGAAAAAGGAGATACGCTTTTAGGAACGGCTAATTTTACACTCTCCGTAGAAATAGGAGCAAGTGCGGAAGATACCGTAAGTATATCAGCACTCCAATTTATAGATGCACTTCGTAACGAAATGCGAGAAGCCGTAGAAGATACCGAAGAATACGAGGCACAAGCAAAAGCGTGGGCAGTAGGTCCTAATGGTATAGGAACAGGAACGGACACCAATAATGCCAAGTATTTTGCAGAGCAAGCAAAGAGCGATGCAGACGATGCGGAAGATTATAAGGATGCCGCAGTAACCGCCGCCACCGCAAGTGCAAACTCCGCCGAAGATAGTAAAAATTGGGCGGTAGGAACAAGCGGTACGGGAACGGGAAGTGATACCAATAATGCTAAATACTATTCGGGATTAGCAAGCAACGCAAAGGCGGATGCAGAAACAGCCAAAGCGGATGCTATATCAGCCAAGACTGATGCCGTGTCAGCGAAGAATGATGCTATATCAGCAAAAGACACGGCTGTAAATGCTAAAAACGATGCGGTGTCTGCAAAGGACGATGCTATCACGGCAAAGAACGCCGCCGAAACAGCAGAACAAAAGATAGAGAATATGACCGTTTCAGCACAACAGCTCCCCGCAGGCTCAACACCTACGGTAGAAAAGACTGTTGGTAATGTAATAAACCTCGAATTTGGAATACCAAAGGGCGATAAGGGCGACACGGGTAATGATGGTGTAAGTCCTACGGCAAGAGTAGAACAAACCGCTACGGACACCGTAACCTTTATAGTAACGGACGCACAAGGCACAACAACGGCAACGCTGGCAAGTGCAGGAATAAACTACGCCTCCGATACCGACATAGACAATATGACATACTAAAAAGGAGGATAATATGCCAAACAATAAAGTTATATCTGTAGATACACTGCAGAGATTTTACAATAATACTATAAATGCTATACAGCATAAGGGTAGCGGAGCAATATCAATAGGAGATTTTTACGACTTTGGTGGTCATATATCATATACTGCAAACTCCCACCTTTTAACCGACCGAATCTTCTCCGCAAAACAATGGTGGTCAATGGATGCATACCCGATTGTAACATACCCTATCAATGGCGAGAGCACAATCTGCTCAATGATAAACTTCAAAATGACCGTAGATATGGGTGGATTTACAATGAATTGGACTGATAACCCACTCAGCCTCCTGTGGTGCTTTATAAACCTGTCCGATTCATTTGGAACATACAACGCAGACATAAAGATGTATTTTGCCTTCCCAAAAGACCCTACACAACAGATAGAGGTACATTTGGTATTCACGGCAGGCTCTTTGGCAAGCAATACCGCACAGGTAATCACGGTAGGCTCAGGCGGAGGTGGAGCAGACTTGACTATAATAGCCGATGAATTTGACACCTCACCTATAATAGTCCCTAATGAGTATTTTAACGGCGATAAGGTCGTTTACGAAGATACACCCTACCAAAGCACAATGGATAACAATGCTAATACCCCTGATAGTGGTACGGGATGGACAACACTCACCTTTACCACAATGAACAGCGGGGGAATGGTAAATACAGCAGGACAAATAGTAAAGTCAGGCACTACGGGTAAATTCTACGAGTGTACGACTGCATACTCTTGGTTCGACCCCGCCTCCCCTAATTCAGGTGTATTTAGCCAAATAGCGGACTACGATGCAACGGCGGAAAGCTACCATCAATATAGCGTAGGTGATTACTGCATTTACGAAAACAAACTCTATAAATGCACAACTGATACCGACGGCTCAATGTGGGACTCCTACTGTTGGGAAGAAACACAAGTAATGGACGAAATAGGTTCAGGCTCAGGCGGAGGCGGAAGTACACCCGAGTATGTAATTCTCGGCGATTGGGACTCTGTTCAGAACGCATACACAGCGGCTTCAAACTCGTCCATTCAAGATGCTATCACGGCGGGAGCAAGTAGATTTGCTATCACCCTCGGAAGTTCATTAGTCCTCATACCTACGACTATCGGAGTTGCTGATGCTAATACCTCAATGCCTATAATCAAGACACTCGAACAGATAGTAGAGGGTATAAACCAATCTCTATATACAGGAGTAATTCTCGAGATAAGGCTTCAATTTATATATGCAACAAGTAACGAAGACGCCCGCTATAATGTCAGCTTTGTAATGAATGGTGGCACACACGCTATTCTTCAAAACCAATGTCAGAAATTAGTAATCTAAAACAAAGAAAGGGGCGATAGCGGTGGAAAATGTAACGACACTGCTCGTAGCCGTCTTTGCAAGCACAGGATTTTGGAGTGTAATTCAATATATCGTACAGACAATAAAGGAACGAAAAGGTACGGATAGTTCCGAGAAGAAATTACTCATAGCACTATCTCACGACAGAATAGTGTCCCTCTCAAAGTCTGCAATAGAAAAAGGCTATATCTCGCAAGACGACTACGACAATTTAGCCCAAATGACTGAACCCTACTTCCAAGCAGGCGGTAATCATTTGGCACAAAAGTATTGGTCGGAAGTACAAAAACTTCCAATAAAGGAAGACTAACATAACACCGAAAGGAAATTATGTAAATAACAACAAATATCTATTTTGTAAAGGAGAAAGAGATTATGAACAGCAAGACATACGACATTTTGAAGTACATCGCTATGATAGTGCTCCCCGCATTAGGAACACTCTACTTCGCACTCTCACAAATCTGGGGATTGCCCTACGGAGAAGAAATCGTCGGTACGATTACAGCCCTCGATGCATTTTTAGGAGCACTGCTCGGAGTAAGTACAGCAAGTTACAAAAAGGGAATCAGCGAGGGTGGCAAATAAGCCACCCTCATATATTACAGGAGGATTAGTATGTCAATAGCAAGAACTAATACCAATTTGGCAAAGTTTTGTAAAGAGGTCGTAGGACATCCATACTGGTTCGGGTGCTACGGTCAAAAAGGAAGTGTGAGTCTTTACAACTCGAAGAAAAAGCAATATCCCAAATACTACGAATTCCCAAAAAGCACATATACTGATGACTACGGTAAAAGGGTCTGCGACTGTGCAGGACTGATAAAGTGGTTTTTGTGGTCAAATAATATGACTGATAAAGCACCTACATATAAGGCAAGCGAAGATTACGGAGCAAATACCTTTTACAACAAATGTACGAGTAAAGGCAAGATAGGCTCGCTCCCAAAAGAGAAAGTAGGTATTTTGGTATTCAAGGGAACGGATAGCTCCAAAAATCATGTCGGCGTTATAGTCGATAACGATGGTACGGTCGTAGAAGCAAAAGGACACAACTATGGCGTAGTAAAGAGTAAAGCAAGCTCTTGGGGCTACTGGGGAAAATGTCACCTTATATCATATTTGTCAACACCTACCCCTACACCTACACCAACACCTTCAAAAGACGAATATACAGTAAAGACTAATAGCGGAGATAGCCTCCGATTAAGAAAAGAGCCTACAACAAAGTCAGAACAAATCGGCTATATAGAGTGTGGTAAAACTATTCACGCAGAGAAGATAGTCGAGGGAGAAGATATAGGCGGATGCAAGGCTTGGGTCTACAACGGAAAAGGATATGCAAGCGGAAAGTATTTAGTTCCAACACCCATAATTCCTGCTCCAACACCAACACCTGCACCTGCACCAACTCCTAAAACAACAAACAGGACAATAATAGCAAGAAGTGGACTGTGGCTACATAGCAGACCAACATCCTCATCAAGCACAAGAATATGCTGTATGTATTATGGTGATACCTTCGTAGAAGAAAGCCGTAGTAATGGATGGGCATACGGAACTTGGAAGAGGACAGGCAAAAAAGGATATGCAAGCACGGACTATTTGAAATAACCTATAACTCGGAGGACAACTTCGAGTTTATAGGTAGTCCTCCATTCCTCATAAAGACAGGGATAACCATAACGGCTATCCCTGTTTTCGTCTCTTTACAAACAAGAGATTTAGTATTATTCAGATTTACGCTTTTTAAGTTTACCACGACCTAACACAAAGCCTTTTTGCTCAAAAGATTTTACCTGAGTAGGAAAAACGAGAGTTCGCATTTTACCATTAGTCATCCATACCATACCATCGTGACCATTCGTCGCCCTCGGACTGCTTTTACGAGTAGTCTTTACCTTGTCTTCATTTTGTAATATAGGCTCGTCCATAATAACTTCACCACCAAGAGCAGGAAGTCCATCCAACTCACGCCAATACTCATTTTCGAGCTTTGGAGCTTTTTTACTGCCACCGTGCAAACGGCTGATAGTAGCAATAGCCTTCAAAAAGTATTTTTTGGTAATAGCCAAGTGCTCTCTCAACAATTCATTCTCGGTCATACACCATTCCTCCTTCGGTACAAAATGGAACCAAAATGTCCCATATATAGTATTCACCCCAAAAACCAACACTAAATATAGTGGAAGTGTTATCACTTTTTACGCTGTATAGCGGATATTATAATCAGCGTAACGCATATCATTCCACATATAGCAACTGCTGTATAATTCATAAACTAACCCTCCCCATTCCAAGATTACTAATATGCTCCTCGAGTAATCGCAAATACTCGGCACGACATATAGGACAAACCTTATACTCATAATTTTTGGCTATAAATACCTGACCACATTCAGGACAAGCACGATAATCAAGCAATAACCACGGCTTATTTTTTACTACAGTAGCAAAGCAGTCAGGGCATAACTCAAACTCCTTTACTTCGTCGTCCAAAAGCGATATATCATACTCACAACCACAGGCTTTACACTTCATCTTTGTCGTCCTCCTTATCACCAAGCTCTCTATCGAGATAACACCTAAAACAAATACACAAAGCAGAAACATCCTCGTCATATACATCGTTATAATGGCGACCACACTCTTTACAAACCTTTACCATATTTACACCTCCACATTTTTTACCCACGGATTAATCATAAGGAGTAACTGCCAAACCTCATCGGAACAGTCATTTTTTAAGGACTGCATAACATACTCCTGATAGGATTTTGCAAAGTCGGGATTATCTTTATTCACACGGGAATAAGGACACCTTCTACAAGCACAATTGGAACACCAATCAATAGCCTTTACATCACGCACTCCAACGAGATATTCAGGCTGAGTGTCGTTATATACAGAAAGCAATATAGATTTTAAGGTAGGAAGAAAATCGAGTAAGTCCTGACGGCTATATACCCACTCGTCATAATGCTCGGTGTCGACATTATAGCAACCACCAATAACCCTTTTTACCTCGGGATATTTAAGGGCAAAACCAAGAGCACTAACCTTTATCTGAGTCTCGAGATTTTTACCAAAAGCCGTTCCTGTCTTTAACTCAATAACATAAGCAACATCATCACATATACCACTAAAATCAGGATTTACACCAAAGTCAAACTCGGTATTTGTAACCCTGTTATAAGCGACATACACGCCCTTCGGATTGGTATAGAATTCTACATTTGGAAAGTCCTCAAAGAGAGATAACATAGAAACATAATGCTCTGCATACTTCTCACTACAAGCATCGAGCTTTTCAAGCATAAACGCTGAAGCCTTATCTCCGAGAACCTGATATTCACTATCCCTATCACCCCAAGAATAAGTAATACCATTTATAGTCTTGGGTAACTTCCATTTAGTAGTAATGAGTTTTTTAAGCCTGTCGTGGTCATCACCATACAAGGCTTTATAGAATTTATTTTTGGCGAGCTCATCAATAACCTGACCTCTAACACTCGCCCTATGCTGTTGGCTATTCAAATAGTAAGAGCCTGCGGGCTGAAGTTCGCCTTTACCAAAATCTATGGAGTTCGGACACTGCATAATTCTATCAATGCAATTCGCCGAAATACGAGAATGCAACATAGTAATCTACCGCCTTCAAAAGTTATAGTATTCATATAAATTCCCTTCACAAAAAATAGATTTAGAGTTATAACAAGTCTTCCAATTCTCTACGAGAGCCTTTATACATATCGTCGGCTAAATCATTCAATTCGCCCAAAGTCATAACGAGCTTATGAATAATTTTTTTAAGGCGAGTATTCTCTGCCTGTAAATCAAGATTGGACTTCGTAAGGTCATCAATGGTAGCTGACTGCCTACTGATAACACTTTTCTTCATAGCAAGTTCCATTTTGCTATCCATAACCACTACCTCCTTCATTCAAAATACCTGTCCATATCATCAACCATTTGCTCAATATCCTCGGGGTCTAAACGGTCAAGATATTCAAACCCATACTGCATAATCAATGATTGGAGCATTTGCTGTCTGCGTAAATTGTTCGCTAAATCGTAATCATTCATAACCAAAACCTCCATTTACTCTATACACTCCCTAATATCCCTAACGAGAGATATATGATTGTTCCTAATGAATAAACCAATAGCTCGCTCAAACGACATATTTTTAAGGCTATACTCTTCAACCCCTGTCGTGTCATAAGCATCGGAGTCCTCATACCTATAACTGCCCCAAATCTCTACCAAAGTAGGCTCGTTCCTATCGTCAAATTGGTAATAAACTAACCCATCAACTCTCTTCATACTCGAACCCCCTTTATGTAAGTCGCCTGTCTGTCTACATCAATTCCAAGAACTGCATTCGGATGCTCTACAAGAAATTCCTTGAACCACTCACAAGCAGTCCCAAAAGAGCAATTGTGTAAAATCTGCATTTGGATAATAAATTCAATAGTTGCCATAATAAATTCCTCCTTTACTCTTTACAACTACGGGTAAATTATGTTATACTAAATACCTTTTTTACCCTCACCTTATCCTTGACTGCAGTATAACTCACCCAAAACGGAATTCAACACCTAATTGTAAACAAATTGTAAACAATAGGTTTTAGAGCCTTGTCAATATAGAAAACCCGAGTATAATAGATGTCCTTTACAAACAGGACAATTTAAGTTATAAGGAAATAAGGGGTGACAGGAAACTGTACTTATAATAGGACTATATATTATAAATATAGAGCTATAATAAGCTATGACTGAACCAAAACCACACTATTTACCCAAAGAAAACCGATGGAAACTCCGCTACCTCTACTACGAAGATGGCGTAAGAAAAGAGCGTGTGTTCAGCTCGTCCAAAAAGGGAGAGGCGGGTAAACGAGAGGTAATAGTAAAATACCGAGCGTGGCGAGGAAACTCATTTGAATTTGTATGGGATAAGTATATAGACTCCAAAAAGGCAAGGCTCGGTAATGATAGCAGAGCAGTCAAGAATGAAGAATCAATAGGTAATATATATTTGCTCCCTAAATTCAGCGGTCAGGCAATAGATAGTTACAAAATACAGGACTATCAGGACTTCATAAATAGACTACGCCTTCAAAATGGAGATTTACCGTCAAAGAAATACCTATCATCCGTAATAGCCACCATAAACTCATTCATAAATTGGGCTTGGGAAACGGAATACCTATACGAGCAACCAAGAGGAAAAATATATCTCCCAAAAGATAGAAATGTAAAGGGTAAGAATATACCCACCCTCGAAGAATTCAAAAGAATTTGCCAACCTACAGGACTGTGGCATCAACCACTAATAATCTTCCTATGTTGTACAGGACTTCGACCGTCGGAGGCAATAGGTATAAAGGCGGAAGATATAATAGGTGATGCTGTATATATAAAGAGAGGTATTTTAAGCGACAAGAGCATAAGTAATGGTAAAACCAAAAATGCACAACGAGTAGTCCCCCTCTGCGATTTGGCAAAAGAACAAATACGCATAATGCGAGAGCGGTGTCCTAACGCTGAATACATATTTTGTAATAGCGAAGGAAATATAACAGGACAAGGCAGAGTATATAAACAACTCCAACTAATATGCCATAAGTGCGGGGTACGGGAATTCTCACTATACTCCTGTCGACACTTCTTCATAACATATACCGCCGACATACTCGGGATGTCAGCACTCCGCCACACGGTCGGACACTCTGCTAATATGGACAGTATAGGCGTATATGCTCACTCCACCACCGAAGAACAACACCAAATCAAGAATAGCCTAAACAAGATATTCAATTCTAAATAACCACCCTCACTCTCGGGGGTGGATTACTATATATAATAGAAGCCTCTACCTACCTATGTATATATCATAAAGTATGTAACTTTTTTTACAGACATAACCAAAAGGGTGAGTAAATATAGTAGGATAGAGTAGATTTACCGCCGAGAATAGACAAGTTTTCAATAAGTCTTGGGCAGGTCATAATCTGGAACACTTGGTACACAACTAAAAACCCCTGTCCTTGAAAACAGGGGGTTTAGTGGTCGAGGTGACAGGATTCGAACCTGCGACCCCATTTTACCTATAATGCTTGAATTTATAAGGCTTTTAGACACATCTTCAATGAGTTTTGGTACACAATTCAAGCAGAGTTGGTACACATCCCAACAAAAAACTCAGATTTTAGCAAGAAACACCTACCTCGATAGTAGGATAATAGGGGTGACAAGTAAAAAGGCGAAGATTTACTGCCTATTTTTACCTCCTATTTTTTACCAAAAGAGCAAAAAGGGTATTTTTACCTACTATTTTCTATAAGGAACACATAACACGCCATATTTGCTGTCCAGAGTAGGGCTACGGCACGAGCCAACAACCTCGACGGTAATCTCCAATAAACTACACCCCTAAAATACCTACCATTCCACGATAGGCGTTCCTCTATTCTCTGCAGAACTGAAATACCGATTCATATACTGATAATAGAAACATACAATAATAACAAAGTTATATTTACTATAGTAATAGAGGCAAGGGCAGAGAGAGGGCAGGAAGTATATTCAGGTATGAATCGGTAATTTGGCGACCGACCTACCTAATAGGCATTTTTGCTCCTTTACCCTACCTAAAAACATAACTCGCTATATTTGCTGTCCAGAGCGGGAGTCGACCACGAGTCAAACACCTCGTAGAAAAATACAATACCTTATACGCATCTGAAAACCTACTATTTGGCATTAGGCGTCTCTCTATTCTGAACAGAACTGAAATACCGATTCATATACTGATAATAAAGAACAATATAAACAAAGTTAAATTTACTATAGTTATAGGAAGCCGAGAGAGAGTACGGGACAGGGACTATATTCAGGTATGAATCGGTAATTCGCTATATAAAGAAGTAATAAAGTCCGCCGCCCAACCACGCCCTAAACATTTGCTATTTGGTAAGGGAAATTATACGCAAAAACACCGCAAGGCATTTTGCAATAGCGAGAGTCCACGCCTGAACAGAAAATAAAGGCATAAGTAAAGCCCCCACATTTTGCTGTGAGGGCTTTTTGGTATTCGGAGGTCGTATGAGTAAAAAAGGATAAAGTATTTGGCAAGGAGAACCATTATGGGATGGTAAAATGCCGAACCTCCGATGAGTTTTTGCAAAAATTGTAAAGAGGTAATCTTTACATATATAAGTATATAACCATTGGTAGTATTCATCAATAGTGAACCACTAAAATTGTGTAAAAAGAGGATAGACAAAACTTGAATTCCGTGAAACAGGTATTATAATGAATATAAGGATAAAGTAAGGGAAACAAGTATATCACTAACGATAATATTTGTCAACAGGAATAAGGAGGACAAGAAAATGTCGAAGATTTATAACAGACCACCCTCAAAAGGCTATAACGAGTTTTTGGAATTCATAAATAACCTGTCCGACTATAACGGAGCAGAGGGATTATCACTAAACCAAAAGACAATAGCAAAAACACTCGGCAGGTCACAGAGCACAATAAATGACTATGTAAGAGATGCGAGAGAAGATGGATATATAACCAACAAGCAACTCGTAATATATAAGGCAAGCCAAAAGAACATAAGCCACGAATACGATGTAGATAAGGCAAAGGTAGCAAAGCATTTGGCTGAACAAGGTATTTTGCCTGACGAAAGCAAAGCCAAAGAGAATATAGCCAAATTCAAGGAAGCCTGCATCAGCGAGAGAAAACAAAAGAGGAACAAGCAAACCGCAAAGGTAGCAAGCGAAGTAAAAAAGGACTATATACACGGCGAAGTAAATATCGAGTATGTAGATAAATATAACCTTATGCTTTTAGATTTAGGATTAGCCAAATTCAGAGATTTTTACCTCGACGACAACAAACTCCGAGCAACAAACATAATCTGCGGAACTTGGAATCCCGAAGTAGAGCACAAAAAGCCTAACAACATCACGGAAGAAGAATATACCGAAAGACTGAACAAAAGAGCAACACTCCTCAAGGAATTTGGTATAGATAACCCCGTAGAATACGATGTAAATGGAAGTATTTACAGACTGACCTATAATTTGACACACGACGAACAGTTATCACAGGAAGTCGATATATACGAACTATTTTGGCAAGAGATGGGCTATAAGCAGGCATTTACAAAAGAGGTAAGAGATGCCCTAAAAGAGACGGCTATGCCAATCTATATGAAGCCACAAGCAATAGGAACAACGGTAGGTAAATACAACCGAGTAAAGGCAATTACAAAGGAAGGCACGGTAAAGGTCAAGCTCAACGAAAAGGAACAAAAGAGATTTGACAGCTACAAAGTATGGGAAGAGATAGGCATCGACCTCAAGGATTTGCTTTACAACCTGCGAGATGCTATGAAGGCGGTATTAGGGGTAGACAAATTCTTCAATAGAGCAATCTTTTACTACGAGAGCGACCTCCACGCAATAATGAAGATTAAGCTCCTAACCGACTATAACATAAGGGTAATAAACGCCTACGACGGCTTTTACGGCGATAAGGACAACTACAATTGGACTGAGGAAGTATTCTTCGAAATATACGCAAGTGCAACGGACATACTCAAGCAGATAATAGCAAGCACCGAGAAGATAATGGTATTTGCAGATAGAGATGACCAAGCACAAGACGAAGAGGAAATAACCGACGAAGTAAGAGAAGTAGCGACGGTAATAATAATGCCAACAATACCCAAAGGCAATTTATGGAGAATGACCGAGGAAATGGAGGCATTTAGACGAGAGGCAAAGAAAAAGAGATTTGCACCACAAACGGAAGAAATCAAGTCCTGCAGTTTTACTAACGCCGAGATGATATACATTTTGGAAAAGCAATTGGAACTGAAGGCATTTGACGACAAAGAGGTAGAGGAAATCAAGGCAGAAATAGAACAGCTCAAGCAAACAGCATAAGGGAGGAAAAATAATATGGAAGAGCAAGCATTAAGGCTTTTACTCGATTGGGCTATAGAGTGTGGTTTTGGCTACGATAGCTTCCCCGAAGAGTATGAGCGGTACAAAGAAGAAATAACCGAGATGAGTTATACCGAGGGAATGATACATATAGCAAAAAGAGTTTTGGAGGAACAAGTATGATGAGCAAAGTATGGGAAATAATCAACAACAACGACGAAGATTTGGCTGTAACCAAACTGAAGGAACTCTGCAAGCAAGATAAGGAAGTTTTGGAGTGGATAGACAACATATACTATCATTTTAGACCGCCGATGAACTCCAAGCCGACAGAATTCCCACACACAAGGAAGATATATCAATGTTTTTGCCGAGTATTAGTAGATTTACTCCCCGAAAACACCTATAAGCGAGCAAGCGAGAGATAAGGAGCGAAATATGTATAACTATCACAGACACCCCGACGAAGTAGAAAAGGTTTTGGTAGAGGCACTCGATGCTATGGGAAAGACAAAAGGGCTGATAAAGCTCTCCAAGCGATTAAGATATAAGTATTTGACACTTCCCGACCGATATATAGTCAAGGACAGGGATGAGCACTAAAAAAGTCGACTTTTTAGCCTAAATGGAAGCTATTTATATGTAAGAGATAAACAAAACCAAAAAAGCGGAGGACAAAACAATGGCTCGCAGGAAGAAGTTGATAACCCAAGCCGAGATAAAGGCGTGGATAACCGACGGAAAGAAGATACAGGCTATTCAAAAGAACTATCCTGATTTAGAAACATTTATGCAGGCGTGTAATGTAGAAGCACAGCACTATATAATGACGAGCGGATGGGTATATGCCCTACAGCAGGTATTTAGGAATAAAGAAGATTAAGACATAAAGACGCTCACAGCAATAAAGAACAACAACACCGTAATAAACACTCCTTTAGTTGATAGTCAAGCGTCTTGGAAAGTAGAGGGCAGAAATGCCCTCTATATTTTTGCTCATAAATAAGGGGCTGTAACTCAATGGGAGAGTGCCTGCTTTGCAAGCAGGAAGTTGTGGGTTCGACCCCCATCAGTTCCACCAACATAACAAGGAGGCTCGACAAATGGGAGCAATAATAACCCTTTTAGTAGCCCTAATAGTCCTAATAGCACTAACCATTTTGGAAGCAATAACGGGAGGGAGGTGAAGTGTTATGTCCAAGTCAAGTCGTAGTAGCCGATGGAAATATGTAAGACGCCAATGCTGGGAAAGAGATAGGAAAAACCACGCTGTCTGCGGTATTTGTGGACAACCAATAGATTATACCCTCGAGCCAAGCAGTACGGATGCGAGTTGGGAGCCAGACCACATAAGGACATTTAAGGACTGCCCCGAACTCGAACTCGACCCAAACAATGTAAGAGCGTCACACCGAAAATGTAACCGAAATAGGGGAGCAGTCGGGCATTTAGACAATGGATTAGGGCGTAGAACACGCATTTGGTAACGGATGTAATACAAAGGACACAATAGGATTTTGCAATACCGCCCCAAGTAGTTTTTTACCTCCCCGAGCAAGCAAAACAATTTTTTAGCACAAAGGGAAGGGCGTGTAAATGTTCACAAAAGGACGGTCAAATCACACCGCCCCAAGTAGTTTTTTACCCCTCCTGAAAAATAAAGGAAAAGAGGACAAGCAAATGGAAGTAAAGGAAATCAATATAAACAAGATATATCCCTACGAGAATAACCCGAGAGATAACGACAAAGCGGTAGAGGCGGTCGCTAACTCAATAGAGGAATTTGGTTTTCAGCAACCAATAGTCGTAGATAGGGATATGGTCATAATAGTCGGACATACACGCTTTAAGGCGGCTCAACGATTAGGACTAAAAACCGTTCCTGTAGTAATAGCAAAGAACCTCGATGACGAGCAAGCGAGAGCATACAGGCTCGCAGACAATAGAACAAACGAACTCGCCACTTGGAACGAGGCTATGCTTATAGAAGAAATAGGGCTGATAGAAGATATAGATATGTCGCTCTTCGGATTTGGAGATATAGACCTCGACGGCGGAGAAAGCATAGACGAAGTAACCGAAGATGATTTTGACGAAGAAGAAGTCGAAGATACCCACGATGTCAAAGAGGGCGATATTTGGCAATTAGGTAATCACAGAGTAATGTGCGGAAGTAGCACGGATGCCGAAGATGTAAAGAAACTCACACAAGGCGAAGAAATGGATATGTGCATAACTGACCCACCTTATAATGTTGGATATGAAGAACTCGTCGGCGAGAAAATAAACCAAAATAGGACGAGAACAACAAACAAAATAGAAAATGATAATATGGACTCAAAATCATTTAGAGCGTTTCTATATGATTTTTACACACAAATGTTCAGCAGTCTAAAAAAGGGCGGAGTATATTATATATGGTACGCCGCTGTAAATAGTTATGACTTTATAAATGAATTACAAAAAATAGATATACATCAGTGCGTTCCTATTATTTGGGTAAAGAACAATTTTGTAATCAGCCACTCTGACTATCATAATAAATATGAACCCTGCCTCTATGGTTGGAAGAACGGAGCGGCTCACTATTTTACAGATAGCAGAAAAGAAATCACGGTAATTGAAGATGCAAGACCTAACTATCGTCAAATGAAGAAAGACGAATTGATAACACTCTTGGATAATTTATATGCCGACAAAGAAAGCACAGATGTAATACACGAAGAAATAGTAAATCACTGCGACCTCCACCCCACAATGAAGCCTGTAAAACTATTTGCAAGACTAATTCGTAACAGCTCCCGCAAAGAAGAAAAGGTCATAGACTTCTTCGGAGGCTCAGGAACAACCGTAATAGCCTGCGAGCAACTGAACAGAAAAGCATTTGTAATGGAGCTCGACCCCCACTATGTAGATGTAATAATCACAAGATGGGAGCAATTTACAGGACAAAAAGCGGTAAGGATTAGCGAAAAAGGCGAATAAACCCCTAAAAATAAGGATTTTAAGTAATAGGGATGTGTTCCATTTTGGCACACATTCTCTATAACTACGCCTATTTTTGGCTCTAAAACGAAAATACACGCAATCTGACGGTAAAAATACAAGATTTTTACAAGTAAGGAAAGGAGGATTGTTATGGCAAAGAAAGACAACAGAGCAGAAGAGATGTGCAAAGGCGTAACACCCTCTATACGCTCACAAGCAATAACCCTCGCAAATGCAGTATTTGCTATGCAGGAGAAGATAGAACAACAAATACCTATATACGAGCAAATGCCTTTAGCCCAAACGGTACAAGTAGGTACAGGACAAAAGATGTTGAGAAATAACCCTGCTACGCAGGAGTTTAGAGCAACGGTAAAAGACTATTCACAAGCCCTTAATAACCTTCAGGATATTTTGGAAGATAACAAAGCCCCTGCCACAATAAGCACCCTCGATAGTATGAGGAAAGGTATAAGGGCAATAAACTAATGCTCAAAGGTAAAACAGAACCACGCATATATACCAAGCCAAAGAGAAAACTAACGGAAAAGACTTCGCTTGGATATATGGCAATAGACTACGCCAAGAATATTCTAAACCTTCAACTATACCCGTGGCAGGAATGGGCGTTAATACACATATTCGAGATAGAGGGCAATTTAGAAAAGGATTGGCATTTTAGATATAGAACCGTAGTAATAATGGTCGCAAGACAAAACGGAAAAACGGTGCTGTCAAAAGTAATAGCGAGCTTCTTCCTAAATGTCCTGCAGGCTAAAAGCGTATTTGGAACTTCACTCTCGGTAGAAAAGGCTGAAGAAGTATGGGAGGCGGTAATAGCCGACCAAGAGAATATACCCGAACTCAAAGCCGAGATAGACCGAGTAGCAAGACAAAACGGCGGTAAGAAATTAGTCCTGTCGGGAAACCGAGTATATAAAGTAGGAGCACCTAATAGACGAGCAGGAAGAGGCGATAGTAATGATTTGGTGCTACTCGACGAGCTTCGTGAGCATAGGGATTGGGAGGCTTGGTCAGCGAGTATAAACTCCACCAACGCTAAACCTAATGCTATGGCTATATGCTTCTCCAACGCAGGCGACCCCGACAGTATAGTTTTACGACAATTAAGGTCGCAAGGTATAGCACAAATAACAGGTGGAACATCCGACAACTTCGGAGGGGCTGAGGCTGAAAGTCTCGGACTATTCGAGTGGTCAGCGGAAGAAGATGCAGACCTAAACGACAACGAGGCAATAGCCCAAGCAAACCCCGCAATAGGATACGGATTACTAACCGAAAGAGCAATAACTTCAAATAGAGTAACAATGCCTGAAAACAAATTCAGGTCAGAGTGCTTATGCCAACAGGTAGATAGCATTTTGCCCGAACCCTTCCCAAAAGGAAGCTGGAACAACCTCTACGACGAGAACAGCCAAATAGCCGAATCAAGCGAACTATTCTTCGGAATAGACCTATCGGTAGATAGAAAAACGGTGTCAATTGGCGTTTGCGGGATGAGGGAAGACGGCAACTATCACATAGAGCTGGTAGCACGAAGAAATGGCTTGGATTGGGCAATAGATTGGTTCAGAGAACGAGGACTAAAACAAAAGATAAATTTAGCGTTCCAAAGTAGAGGAGCACCCGTAAGTGGATTAGCGGAGCAAATATGCACACTGACGGGAGTAACGAGAATAGCCGTAGAAGGAGCTGACCTGACTAACGGATGGGCAAGGTTCTACGACAGCATAGCAATAGCGGAAGAAGGAAGTCCTACAAAGACGGGAATAAAGACCTATCACATAGAACAACCTGCACTAAACATTTGTGCAAAGACCTGCCAACTGAAGAACTTGGGAGGCGGGATGTTTTTACCTGATAGAGCAAAAAGCCCCGACGACATAGCACCACTATTTGCCTGTGCGGTCGCATTTATGGCGGCAACTCAAACCAACACTACGGAAAAGAAGATTTACCAAAGCGTATATGCCAACGCTGATTACGGATTGGCATTTGTATAAATCACAAAGAAAGGACAACAAAAATGGGCGTAATAAGTAATTTAAGAAACCTATTTGGTAATATGGTCGTAAATATTTACGGACAAGACATCCCTGTAAGTGTTCAGGGGCTGTCTGCAAGAGAACTTTACGCTACACAGGCAAATTTACACGCTGTAATCAGCTTCCTGTCCTCGTCAATAGCACAACTCCCAATAAAGGTATATACCCGTGAGGGAGAAAATGACCGCAAGCGAGATAGGAATAGCACAGCGGCACTGCTTCTGTACAGACCTAATCCCGACCAAACCGAATACGAATTTATAGAGGCACTCGCAATAGAATACCTCCTATTTGGTGAGGCGATAGTATGGCTTTTACCTGACAACGAGAGCGAGAGTGGATTTCAATTAAGAATAATTCCGTCAGAGTGGGTGGAAGATGTAATAAACGAAACCAACTACGCTCCCAAAGAACTCAAAGTAAGAGCAAACGGTGGTAACACCACAATAACAATACCCAAAACACAATTCATCATTTTTAAGATGTATAGACCTGGCTCACCCGCCACATACCTCTCCCCTATCGACAGCTTAAAGCAAGTCCTGACGGAGCAGATACAGGCGGACAAATTCAGAACAAGCATTTGGAAGTCAAGCGGTAGGTTCAATTCCTATATCACAAGACCTGCCAATGTAACGGCTTGGGACAAGAACGCAAGGGATGCTTGGACTGAATCATTTAGAAAAGGATGGAGCGAGGGCGGACAAAAGAAAGGCTCAATGCCTATTTTGGAAGATGGAATGGAGATTAAGACATACCAATTCAATTCAAAAGAGGCACAATACGCCGAGAGTAAACAGCTCTCAAGAGAAGATGTAGCCGCCGCTTATCATATAAACCCTTCGCTCGTATGGCATACGGGAACACAAACCTATGCATCGGCAAAAGACAATGCAAGGGCATTATACGCCGACTGCCTCGGTCCAGTTTTACAAATGATACAGCAAAGGATAAACAGCTTCCTTTTACCTAAAATCGGAGCAAACCCTAATACCTATGTAGAATTTGACCTCGAGGAAAAACTCAAAGGCTCATTTGAAGAAAGAGCAAAGATTTATCAGTCAGCCTGCGGTGTTCCATATTTGACGGTAAATGAAGTAAGAGCCGACCTCAACAGACAACCAATAGAGGGTGGTGACGAGCGAGTAATACCTCTCAATGTATTAGTAGGTGGTCAGATGTCAGCACAGGATAGCACTCCTAACGCATACGATTATGACGGAGTAGATAACCGAGCAAAGCCGACGGACGACGAAGAAAAAAGTCGACTTTTAGAGCAAAAGGCGAGCTATTTATTAGTAATAGATAGTAATACGGACGACGAACAAAAAGACGAGTTCAAAGAAACCCTCGTAAAATTCTTCAATCGCCAAAGCAAAAGCATTTTGGCAAAGATGGGAGTAAAGGCAACAACGCCTGAGTGGTGGGATGCCGAGAGGTGGAACAAGGAACTCGCAGAAGATTTGCTCAAAGTATTTTTAGCCCAAACAACAAAGCAAGGCGAAGCAATCGCAGAGAGAATAGGCTCTAAATTCTATAAGGATAACACCGTCGAATATCTCAAAAAGGTGTCAAGAGCAAAAGCAGAACTCATAAATGCAGACACCCTTGAAAAGTTAGAGGGATTGGACGAAGTTCCCGAAGATAGCGAAGAGCCTAAAACACCCGCCGAAGTATTTGGTAAGAGAAAAGACTTCGATGCAGGACTTTTAGGAATAAGCCTCGCTATGGTAGCAAACGCATTCGCAACAAGAGAGGCAATAAACCAAGCCGAATATCAAGGCAAGGTAGATAAAGCCAAAGTCTACAAAGTCTGGAACACAGGAAGTAACCCAAGACCCGAACACGCTCGAATGAACGGCGAAAGAGTCCTTATAGACGAGAAGTTCAGCAACGGGGCGGATTGGGTAGGCGATAGTTGGCTCGGAGCTGACCAAACCTGCGGATGTAACTGCAGAATTACGGTAGAAATCGAACAATGATAAGGAGAGTAAAAACTATGACTAAATTCAAAGACTTTGCCGTGTCATATAAAGAAGATGATAACGGTAATGGCTATATCGAAGGCTATGCATCAACTTGGGTAAAAAAGCCCGATGCATACGGAGATATAGTCCGTAAAGGAGCATTTGTAAAGTGTCTCGATAGGCTTGAAAAGGAAGGTAAAACAATACCCTTCGTATGGAGTCATAAGTTGGACGATATATCAGCTTATATAGGAAGTTGTAAAGCCCACGAAGATGACTACGGCTTATTCTTCAAAGCCACACTCGACGACACACCCGAAGCACAGAGAGTAAGACAGCTCTTCAAAGACGGTAGATTAAGCAAGTTCAGCTTTGCTTATAACATTTTAGAAGAGGCACAGGTAACACTCGAGGACGGAACAAAAGCCAACGAGTTAAGAGAGCTTGATATTTTTGAAATCACCGCTTGCCTCATCCCCGCTAACTCCACGGCACAAGTAACCGAAGTAAAGTGCGGAGAGTGCGGAGTAGAGGTAAACCTCGAAGAGAAGAGCGGTCGTAGAAACTCTACAAAAGACGAGCAGACGCTCAAAGATTGTATTCAATTACTTCAAAACCTTTTAGGAGAAGTAAGTGAAGATACCCGTGATGACGAGAAAACAGCAGAAGCCTCCGAGGGCAACAAGGGAGTCAATTCGGAAGAAAAGGAACAACCTGATGTCAAAGAGAAAGATGCTGTAGACAAGGAAACACAGGAAAAACTTTTAGAAATTTTACGCAATTTATGATTTTCAAAGGAGAAAAAAAACTATGAATTTGAAAGAACAGTTAAAGGCAAAGAAGGCAGAGCTCAAGGCTCTCGAAACAAAGATTAAGGAAGGCGACGCTGAGGCTATCAAGGCAGGCGAGGAAATCGCTAATGCTATCACAGAGCTTGAGGCAAGCATTAAGTCCGCAGAGAAGGCACAGGCTATTTTGGCTACTATCGGCGATACACAGGAGCCTGAGGATTCAGCAGACGAGGACGGAATGAAGTCTTTATTTGCACAGGCAAAGTCGGTAGACAGAGCTGTAAAGGGATGGTCTATCAGTGCTAACTTTAAGGCGGCAACTGATGTAATGACTTCCGTACAGATTCCTACGGTCGACAAGGATGTTCCTGCTCATACAATTAAGGGCAAGATTGCCGATTTGTTCAGCGGAGCAACTATCAGCGGTAACGCCGTAACATACTTCGTAGAGGGTGCATTTGAAGGCACATCACCTGCAGTCGTAGCAGAGGGTGCAAAGAAGGCACAGGGTCACACTTCATATACAAGTAAGACCGAAGCCCTCAAGAAGATTGCAGGCTTTGTAAAGGAAACCGATGAAGTCCTCGAAGATAACGACTTCCTCGCATCCGCTGTAAAGGACGCTATGGTCTACAGACTCGCAAAGGTAGAGGACGGCACAATCGTAACTTCTATCCTCGGAGCAAGCGGAACACAGTCAGCAACATACGGTACAGGCGGAGACGCTGAAACACTCGTAGATGGTATCCTTTTAGCAAAGTCAATGATTGATAGTGCTACACCCTACGATGCATCCTGCGTAATTATGAACCCTGCAGACTTCTTCGCTCTCCAGACAGCAAAGGACGAGAACGGTCAATACCTCGGTGGTGGCTACTTCCTCAATGCTTATGGTAATGGCGAATACAAGGGAGCATATAACCCTTGGGGCTTGAAGGTCGCAACAGACGCTAATGTAACCGCAGGTACGGTAATCATCGCTTCCGAAGAGGCTGTAAAGGTCTATCGTAAGGGCGGAGCAACAGTAAAGGTCTACGAGCAGAACGAAGACGATGCTCTTTATAACAGAGTAACTGTCCTCGCAGAAGAGAGAGTCCTCCCTGCTGTAAAAGTTCCCGCAGGCGTAGTCATTTTGACAGCACACGCTTGATGGTGAATATCACAACCTAATGTATTTGTAAATTCGGGGAGGGTGTAAAAAGCCCTCCCTATTTATAAATTCAAGGAGGCTATCAATGATTAAGATTTACGAATTCAACGGTAGAAAATACCGCTACGAAGAAGGCACACAGCCCGAGGGAGCAATCCTTTTAGAAAAGGCTGAGCCTGTCGTAGAAACAAAGGTCGTAGAGCCTAAAACAAAGGTCGTAAAACCAAGAACAAAAACTACAAAGAAAGGATAAATGCTATGGTGCTGACAAATTGGGGCTATACGCTCACCACGGAAAACACCCTGCCTGACATTTTAAGTGTTGAAGAATTCAATACAATGACGGCAAATAAATACTCTACGGACAGCCGAGTAGCCACAACTCTGAAAGCCACAAGCACAGCAGTCCGTAACTATGTAGGATGGCATTTGACGGGCAATTATGCCTGCGAAGCTGAATTTACAATGGATGACCTGCATATAGTAAGAAATGGTAGAGATATAGATATACGCCTTCCTGTCGGATATATAACAGGAGTAAGTCATATATACTTCGGAGCAACAAAAACCGAAGGCGTATGGGGTGGTACGGAGTATTTGCTCTCGTTCAAGAAGAACGGTATAGTGAGAGCCTATAATGTGCCACAATGCTACGAGCGATTTGAAAAAGTAGTCGTAATCTTCACAGCGGGATTATCTGACGAACTTTCAATGGGAATTAAGGCGGTCGTCGCACAGAGAACCGCACACACCCTATCTGCACCTGTAGGAATAACGAGCGAAACCGCAGGTGGAGTTTCTATATCATATTCAGGTTCATTCGTAAATAATGCAAAAGCAACGGCGTTGATGACCGACGATAAAGAAGCATTACTGCCCTTCAAAGTAACAGAACTGTTATAAGGAGGTAGCAAACAATGATACCTTCATTTTGTTCACAAAGTATAACCCGAATACGAGCAGGCGAAAAGGAATCGAGAGGGTCAACTATACCCGATTGGGATAACCCTACAACAGCACCAATATCACCCTGCTCCGTACAGCCCTCAACAAGTACGGTGTCTTTAGACGGACGAGTATTAGGAATTAGTGATAGTTATACGGTCTATTGTAACCCTGACGAGGATGTAAAAGCAGGCGACAGAATAGAATTCGACGGCGAAACATTCGAAGTAAATGAAGAACCGAGAAAATGGACTTCGCCAAGCGGATTGGTCTCGAGCCTGCAATTTACTATGGTCAGATACGATGGCTAAAAAAGTAAAAATCGAATTTGAAGATGAGGGCTTCAAGAAAATACTCAAAGAGAATAGTGTAGCTCAACTCGTAACAGAACAGACACTCGCAATAGCCCAAAGAGCGGGCGAGGGTTTTGAGGGCGAAGTTGTATGGGGATATAACAACACAAGACCCGTAGGCTTTGTTCACAGCACCGATGCGAAGTCTGCAAGAGAAGAGGCGGAAAACAAAGTATTAAGTAAGGCGGTGAAGTAATTATGGACATAAAGTTATCTATAGACATAGAGGACGAGGTTCGTAAGGCTCTATCGCCTTTTTTACAATCCTACTGCCGACCACTCCCAAAAGAGTTGATTACACCCTCTATAAGCGTAACGGTAGTCGGAGGCTCGGATGCCAACGACATAGACACATTTGAAGTAACGCTTGATAGCAGAGCCAAAGTCGAGGCAGAAGCATACGAATTACTGCGTAGAGCAATAGGCATTTTGAAAGCTGTCGCAAGAGAGCAGACAACGGCTATTCGCCACATAACAGTCAATTCAAGCGGAAGTTGGGGTAACGACCCCGCAAGACCTGATTTGGCGATGTGTTCAGCAAGACTTCAAATTACAACACACATAACAACGGACACAATAAGTCCTAAAAAGTAAAGGAGAAAAAGATTATGCCTAATACACACGATGTAAATTTAGGAATTGGCTACGCAAGCGGAATGGCATTCCACGCTCCCGCAGGCACTGCACTCCCTACATACCCTGGTGAGGAACTCTCACAGGATTGGGTAGAGATTGGTGCTATCTCGGAAGATGGTATTTCCTACGCTATGAATCACGAACTCGACGCAATTCGCAATTGGGCGAAAGAAATCGAGAGGCTCAAGAGTGCTGACGGCGATGCAAGCGTAAAAGCACCCTTCATCGATACAAGCGAGGAAACACTCAAGACTTTATTTGGAGCAAATAATGTTGTTGTAACACCTGCATCAGCAACACACGGAAAACTCATCAGCGTAGAAATTGGTCCAGACACACAGCCTGATGCTGAAGCATTCCTTTTCTTGATGAAGGATGGCGACGATATGATTATGGTCGGCACTACAAGAGGATTTGTAACAGCGGTAGACGACATCGATTTTGCACCTGACGATGCAATCGTATGGAACGCAACCATCTCTGCAAAGAGTTGGACTGTAATGAAGGACAACGGACAGTTAGCGTGAGCATATAAGGAGGACTAAATTATGCCACAGGTAAATATCAACAAAAAGCATTATGACCAAACAGCAGTTTTGAAAGCAAGAATAGGCGAAAAGGAGTATTCAATTCCGCTCGCTAAACACCTGCCTTATAAGTATTTAAGAACTATCAAGGACGGGGCTGACATAGATGCTGTTTTAGATTTATTTGCCAACTATATACCAAGAGAAGTCCTTGACGACCTCACACTCGATAGCATAAAGCAACTGATGGAGGCTTGGGCTAACGCAAGCAAGGAAGACGGTACAGAGCTGGGAAAGTAATAGGTCTCGCAGGGCTAATCAATAAATACCCACAAGCGATAAACTCCGACCTATTTTGCAACACGGGATATACCGTAGAAGATATAGGGGAAGAGGTGAGTTGGGAAGTATTTGACGACTTTGTAACTCACCTCGATACCCAATCTTCACTCGCAAAACAGGTCGCCCCCGAGACCTCAGTGTGGGGAAGTCGAGAAAAGACTAACATAATACTCGCAGATATAGCAGATTTACTCCAAAGCATAAACTATAATCTGCAGGCTTTAAGTGGTGGAAAACCTAAAAAACCAAAGCCATACCCAAGACCAAACTCCAAAAACAAACAAGTAAAGAAGTACGGAAAGAAACCTATCCCATTAAGCGAAATAAGGGGATGGGTCAAAAACTATGGCAAAAAACCACCACAAACATAATTTTTGAAAGAAAGGAGCACAGCTTATGGCAAATAGCATAGAGGTAGCTCGAGCCTATATAACCCTCGTTCCCTCGCTAAAAGGAGCACAAAAGACAATATCTGAAGAGCTCGGTCAAGAAACCAACGGCGTAGGCGAAGAAGCGGGTAAAAAGGTCGGCTCGGGAATGTCCTCGGGAATGAGTAGTGCTCTGAAAAAGGGAGCAAAAGTCGTAGTAGGAGCGGTAACAGCAATAGCATCCACCGCCCTCGCAGGAGTAGTAGCCTTATCCAAACAGGCAATATCCACCTATGCAGACTTCGAACAACTATCGGGCGGTGCTGAACTGATGTTTGGCGATGCGTATGACTTCATTATAGAAAAATCACAAGAAGCATACGCTTCGGTACAGATGTCGCAAAACGACTATTTACAGCAAGTAAACGGATTAGCAGTAGGCTTGAAATCAGCACTAAACGGAGATGCACAAGCCGCCGCAGAACTCGCAGATAAAGTAGTAACCGCAGAAGCAGATGTAATCGCCGCAACAGGACAATCACAAGAAGCCGTACAAAATGCCTTCAATGGAATAATGAAGGGCAACTACGCTATGCTCGATAATCTCCAAATTGGTATAGCACCAACCAAAGCGGGATTTCAAGAAGTCATTGATAAAGTAAACGAGTGGAACGCAGTACAAGGAAAAGCAACTAACTACCAAATAGATAACCTCGCAGACTGTCAGGCGGCATTGGTCGACTATGTAGAAATGGTCGGATATGCAGGCTATGCAGGAAAAGAGGGTGCTGATACCATAACAGGCTCATTGGCATCCACAAAAGCGGCTTGGTCAAACTTCGTATCAAGCCTCGCAAGCGGAGATGTAGATAAACTCTCACAATCGCTTGATGGACTCACTACGAGCATATTTGGCGTAGAGGGCGAAGCGAACGGTTTTCTAAATAATATTTTACCCGTAGTAGAAACAACGCTCACTACAATAAGCACGGTCGTAACATCACAACTTCCAAGCGTAATACAGAGACTTTTACCCATAGCAACAGGAGCAATAAACAATTTACTCAATACACTCGCTCCAATGCTACCTTCGCTCATAACGACATTTATAACCGCTATACAAATGCTAATACCGACGGTCATAAATCTGCTCGTAAATAGTGGAGAAACACTAACGGCTTTGCTGATGGGCGTGGTGTCGATTATAACCACAATCGTAACAGCACTCTCCAGCGGAGATAATGTAGCCAATTTGGTAAATGGAGCGGTACAGATTATAACTACGCTCGTAAATGGTATAGCGATGAATTTGCCTATACTCGTTCCTGCCGTAGTAAAAATCATAATGCAATTAGTAACAACGCTCACAAGCCCCGAGAACATAGAATTACTGCTCAATGCGGCACTCACCCTGCTCGGAGCATTAGTAGTAGCTTTGGCTAACTGCATACCCGAACTCGTAAACGGAGTGGTAGGACTGCTCGACAATATAGGAAATCTATTCGTAGATGCGGTCAATTGGGTCGCAGATGTCCTCATACCTTCAATAGTAGATATTTGGACAAATGTAGTAACACCGTGGCTTGAAGGTGTAAAACAATTCTTCGCAGGCATTTGGCAAGCAATAAAGGACAAAATAAGCGAGATTTGGAACGCAATAGTAACATTCTTTGTCAATATCTTCACAAATATAAAGAATAATGTTACAAACACCTTCAATAATATAAAGAACACGATAACCAATATATTCACATCCGTCAAAAATACGATAGATAACATTTGGAACGGTATAAAGAACGGCGTAACCAACACAATAAATAATATAAAGAACGCAATTACAAATGTATTCACAGCCGTAAAGAACACCGTAACGAACATTTGGAACAATATCAAGAACGCAATCACTAACCCTATAAACCAAGCAAAGACAAATGTTCAAAATGCAATAAACAAAGTAAAGAGTATTTTAAGCGGCGGATTATCATTCCCTAAAATCAAGCTCCCACACTTCTCAATAAAGGGAAGTTTTAGCATAGACCCTCCAAGCGTCCCTAAACTCTCCGTAGATTGGTACGGAAAGGCATACGACGAGGCTCAGATTTTAAGGGGAGCACAGATATTTGGCGTTCAGAACGGACAATTACTCGGCGGAGGCGAAAGAGGAAACGAAGTCGTCGTAGGAGAGGCACACCTGATGGATATGATAAGCAGGGCTACCTCACCAAAGAGCATAGTAGTAAATGTCTACGGAACTGAAGGAATGAATACCGAAGATTTAGCAAACAGAGTAGCGGAAAAGTTACAACAAATGACAGAAGCAAAGGAGGTCGTATATGCCTAATCCAACAGTAAAAGGCAAATTCCTATACAATGGAAGATATAGCACGGAATTTGGCATCGTAATCTCCAAAGTTCCGACACTCTCACGCCCACAGCGTAAATTCGAGATATACCAAGTTCCAGGTCGTAATGGAGCGGTAATAGAACAACTCGATGCCTACGACGACATACAAGTAAATTACGAAGTATGGTTCGCTAACGAGTATTTTAAGGTAGCGGATGCCCAAAAACAGGCAAGAGAGATAGTAGCGTGGCTTTATAATTCAAAAGGCTATGTCAGGCTCGAGGACGACTTCGAGCCTGAATACTATCGCCTCGCATACTTCAATGGTTCTATAAATATAGAAACGGATTTATGCAGATACGGTACAGCCACAATAACATTTACCTGCCGACCTGAAAGATTTTTGAAGGCAGGCGAAAAGCCAATATCAATAACACCAACATCACCTCAAACTATACAAAAGATAATCAATCCAACGGCATTTACTGCTAAACCCCTTATACATATAGAGGCAAGCACGGCAGGACAAGTCGGCGGAAGTATAGGAACGGGAAGTTTTTTACTCAATATAACGGACTATCTCAATATAGACTGCGAAACACAAGACTGCTACAGACAGCCTGCCGAGAACAAAAACAATAAATTCACGGGTAATATGCCTACACTCCCAAGCGGAGAGAATTTAGTAAATTTACGAGATTATACGGGCGTAATAAGCAAGATAGAGATAACCCCGAGATGGTGGACATTATAAAGCAAAAAGGAGGATACAGGATGTTCCCAATATTATACGAAACAATAACTGAGGGTAGCGTTCCCTCCGACAATGGATTAGGCATTTTGAATGATGCTATATCCGCACAAGTAATAGAAGAGAGAAACGGCATTTACGAACTCCAAGTGCAATACCCCGCACAAGGTATTCACGCAGGCGACATAAAGGAACGCCGTTTTTTGAAAGTAAAACCTAACTTCACGGACGACCCACAGATTTTTAGAATTTATAGAATAGGCAAGGTTTTAGGAAGTTCCTTTACAATATATGCTCGTCATATAAGTTATGACCTCTCAGGAAAGCCTATATCTACAGGTACAGCCACAAATATAGTCGATGCATTTAGGCTTTTAGAGGCAAATTCGGGAAATTATACCTTTTACACCGACAAAGCCACTAATGGTAATTTTGCTATCACCGAACCCTCAAGCGTAAGAAGTTGGCTCGGTGGTAAAGAAGGCTCAATACTCGACATATACGGAACGGCAGAATACCACTATGATAACTATACTGTAAACTGCCTGTCCGCAAGGGGAACTAATAGAGGCGTAGAAATACTCTACGGCAAAAACCTTTTAGCCCTATCCCAAGATAGAGACAGCTCTAACATAATCACGGGTGTTATAGCGTTTTGGAAAAACCAAGATGGCGATGTGGTAATAGGTAACACAATAAGTACGGGTGTAACACTCGATGTCCCAAATGTAAAGACACTCGATGTCTCACAGGACTTTGAAAATGCCCCTACAGTAGAACAATTGGATGCCAAAGCAACAGCCTATATAGGCGGTAATAATGTCTCCACACCTGCAAATAGCATAACTCTGAACTTCCTTCAAATAGGAACACTCAAAGATAGAGTAGATTTATGCGATATGGTAAAGATTATTTACGAAGATTTTGGTATAGAGGCTACAGCCAAGTGTATAAAGACGACTTGGGATGTAATCAAGGAAAAGTATATCTCAATAGAATTAGGCGAGCCTAAAACCAATATAACGGACACCATAATAGCACAGGCAAAAGAAACAGCCTCAAAGCCAAGCACAACGGCGATGAATCAGGCAATAGATAATGCCACAAGCCTTATAACGGGTAATATGGGTGGTAATTTGGTAATTCACGATAGCAATAACGACGGAATGCCTGACGAATTACTCATAATGAATACCGCAGATATAAGCACAGCTACAAAAGTATGGCGTTTCAATCTCAATGGATTGGGGTATTCAGCAACGGGCTATTCGGGAAGCTACGGATTAGCCCTGACAATGGACGGGGCAATCGTAGCAGATAGGATTACAACAGGAACGCTCGATGCCTCCAAGATAAACGTAACACACCTGTCGGCAAGTAGCATAGACACGGGAATTCTAACCGATAAAGCGGGCAAAAACTCTTGGAATATGACTACGGGTACGGCTAAATTCACAAGCCTAAATATAGAAATAGGTGGAAGTACAAAAGCCCTGACTACGGTGCTCAATAGTAAATGTGATAATTCGGCTGTAAGAACTAAATTCGCCGCAGATGCCACAAGTGTAACAATAAGCTCAGGTACAATAACCTTCAATTCAAACACATTTATAGTCAATAGCACTAATTTTAGTGTTTCAAGCACTGGTGTTGTTAAAGCAAGCGACTTCTCCGCTAATAAGGCTATAAAGTTTTACAACACGGCTTGGTCTACTAAATATATGGAGATTGGAGCATTCGTGTCAGGCAACGATACCTTCCCTGAAATACTCCTAAACCGCTCAAACGGAAACCCCGCTGTAAGGATTTTTGCTAACCCTGCATCTTCACAAGTAGGTACGGTAGAAACATACCAAAGCAACGGACAAAAAGCCGTAGAACTCAATACTATAAACTTCGGTGGATATAGTAAATTCTACAATACAAGCGGAATATCCGTAGCGGAATTTGGTAATACCTTTATAGTAAATGGTGGAGTAGTCGATTACTGCGGAATAATGAGGCTCACAAACGGTAGTGGTACACAGCAAATCAGTGCTGTTGGTGCTACGGGTAATATTCGTTGTGTATCTTTGACACAAACATCTTCAAGAAAAGTAAAGAAGAATATCAAGCCTATGACCGAAGAAGAGGCTCGTAGGATATTGGACA
>JAZQGH010000158.1:0-1931 GCA_045539925.1 Acutalibacteraceae bacterium
TCCGTGGAGTGAGCAGATTTCCGCATTCACCGAAATTTCTTCACCGAAAAGGGTTACACTTTTTTCGCCGTTTAACAGTATTCGACCGAGAGAACCTTCTGCCTGATAACCAACAAAAAGAATAATGTTGTTTTCTTTCCACAAGTTGTGCTTCAAATGATGACGAATACGACCGGCTTCACACATTCCGCTTGCGGAAATAATAACCTTTGGCTCATTGTTAAAGTTAATTTGTTTTGATTCCTCCGATGTCATCGACATGCGGATATCGTCAAACCAGATAGGGTTAATGCCTTGCTTAATAAGGGCAAGAGTTTCTTCATCAAAACAAACGGGGTTACATTGCATAAAGATTGCAGTCGCTTCTGCAGCAAGGGGACTGTCTACATAAACAGGAAAATGTTCATGTCCCTTTACAAGTCCATTTTGCTTAATTTCACGGATAGCATATAGCATTTCTTGTGTGCGACCGACAGCAAAAGACGGGATAACAACGTTGCCGCCACGATCTAATGCTTTTTGGATATACCCCGCAAGTTCGTGAATTACGTTGCTTCGATCAGCGCTATGCAGACGATTACCGTAGGTGGATTCAATCACAAGATAATCCGTTTCAGCCACCTGCTGTGGATCTCTAATAATGCGTTGATTTGTATTACCGACATCACCGCTGAAAACAATCTTTTTACTCACAGTACCTTCGGTCAACCAAAGCTCGATACATGCTGAGCCGAGAAGATGACCTATATCTGTAAAGCGCAACTCAATTCCTTCTGCCGGATATATTATCTCGCCATAATTGCATCTGCGAAATAATGAAATGGCTCCAACCGCATCCTGCATATCATATACAGGCTCATAGGTTTCAAGGCCTGCTCGTTCTGCTTTTCTGGAACGCCATTTTGCTTCGGTTTCCTGAATGTGTGCGGAATCACGCAACATAATGTCACATAAATCGCAGGTTACATCGGTTGCATAGATTTTTCCTTTGAAACCATCCTTATATAACTTCGGCAGCATACCAGAATGGTCAATATGTGCATGTGTCAAAAAAACGGAATCAATTTGATTTGCGGCAATCGGAAGACTGATGTTTTGGAAAACATCCTTACCTTGCTCCATTCCGCAATCAACCAAAAAGTATCTATTATTTATTTCCAAGAGAGTACAGCTTCCTGTAACTTCGTGGGTTGCTCCTATAAACTGTATTTTCATTAAGAAAACCTCCTATATATTCATTATACAACAATTAAGGATATACTTCAACTTATGTTTATTTTATCTTACAATTTATTCTTTAGCAAAATTCAGTTATTCTTGAAATTTTGTTGCTTGTAATATATAATATAAATAGCAAAACCCAAATAAATTAATATGGGAGGAAAAGATTTATGAATTTACTCAAAAAATGTACAGCAGAATTTATTGGAACTTTCGTGTTAGTCTTTTTTGCTTGTGGAACTGCCGCAGTTGTCGGTTGCTCGGCTGAAAACGGAACAGGATATCTGTTAACTGCTCTTGCTTTCGGTCTGGTTATTGTTGCTATGGCTTACTCTATCGGCAACATTTCAGGATGCCATATCAACCCTGCCGTATCAATTGCAATGTTGGTTAGCGGAAAACTCTCGGTAAAAGACTTTATCGGTTACTTGATTGCTCAGTTTGCAGGTGCAACAGCAGGTGCAGCCGTGCTGATGGCATTTGTCGGTAAGGAAAGCGGATTAGGTGCAAATGCTCTGTATGAGGGTAATATTGCATTATCCATTTTAATCGAAATTATCCTTACCTTCGTTTTTGTTATTGCAATTCTTGGTGTTACTTCTAAGATAGAGAATAGCGCTGTTTCAGGCATTGTAATAGGTTTGACCTTAACTCTCGTACATATCCTTGGTATTTCCTTCACCGGAACTTCCGTTAACCCTGCTCGTAGC
>JAZQGH010000159.1:0-1885 GCA_045539925.1 Acutalibacteraceae bacterium
CCACATACGCAAAGATCCTCGGCGCCGATCTCTCCAACGCGCAGGGTTCGCCTATTGATGAGATCCTTAAGTAAGTGAACAGTGGTTAGTGGACAGTGGACAGAAAGATGCGGGTTGCTGAAAAATCAGCGCATCGGTAAGTCATTTGTGTCAGAGGATAGGTAAGCCAGTAGGAATCGAAGGTAAGTCCTCGTCAAGGTGGAGATTGTAAAGTTTTCGCCCCGCGAAAAGTTTACAATACTACCTTGACGAAGCAGCAAAAATATAATGGATACGGGTGAAAACACAAGTGTGTTTTCGCCCTCCCCAGCCTACTATTTTAACACATCCAGCGGGAAAAAGCAACAGGAGTTCATATCAACGGTTCCGAGGATAAAGTCGGCAAGATAAGCCTCATAAGAATTGTTCTCCAAAGGCTTAAGCCCAATATACAGACCTCTTAACGAATGCCCGATAGCGATACGAATGCTGTTCAAAACGATCTCACCGCCGGCTGTCACTTTTCTGGTCAAGAATCCTAAAGGATACTCGATCTCCTCGTAATCACCTATGTACTTTCTTTCAGAGGGTATAAATACTTCATCCGGCGTCTTCATGCCGATCGCTTCATTGGGACGAACCGAGTTGTATTCCTCGACCCAAGCATCAATTACAGCTTGATTTGCAAGAACACCGCCACGTACTTTACCCTCGATCTCGCGAGCAATATCCGCATGCATTCTCTCAAGAGATCCATTCTGACCCGGAGAACCTTTCTCGGTTCTGTCGGGAGTAATACCCAGAGTGATCCACCAGGCAGAGAGGCTTGTGAGAGATAAAACCCCGTTTGGAGAGGAAAAAGGCGTGCCATTGTCACTTCTTATGACCTTTGGAAGCCCATATTTCTTGAAAAGATCGGTCATAACGGCTCTTACAGCCTCGGAAGACTTACTTTGCATAAGCTTTACACAAAGTATTTTTCTTGAAACCAGTTCGCGAACTGTGAATGGTTCGCATATTTCACCATCGGATCTCCAATAGCCTTTGAAGTCGATCGCCCAAACATCATTGACCTCTTGAGGTTGAATGTGGGCATGAAGTCTTCGGCAATCTGCGGAAACGGGTTTAACACGTCTTTTCTTGATAAGATTTGCTTTAGAGAGAATTCTGTTAACGCTGCTCAAAGACGGAACTTCTGCGTTTCTGCGAGACTTTTTGAAGAGCTCCAAGATCTTTTTTGCACCCCAATATGGATGCGCGGTCTTCAACTGAATGATCGCGATCACAGTATCTTCGGGCAAAGCGTTAGGGTGATTTTCAGCCTCACGACTTTTCTCATAAAGACCGAGCTTACCCTCTTCGTAGAAACGATTTTTCCATTTGTGACCTGTTTTCTCGGATATTCCGAAATCCTCACAAATGTACTTAAAAGGCTTTTCAGCTTTGATCACAGCATCGATAAATTTTTCTTTTTCTTTCATCACATCGGTTTCCTTCCAAGACATTTTGTCACCGCCTTTCGACGGTTATTATACCATATTTTTGCCTTGGACTTACCGATGCGCTGACACATTCACTTACCGATGCTCTGACACATTCGACTTACCGATGCGCTGAAACCGGACACAAAAAATTTTGTTCAGTACGTCTGAAACTCTGTTTACTGCAAAACTGAAATAAACAAAAGGAATCGGATATTTTGAAGTAATCTTCTTAATATCCGATTCCTTTTTATTGAATTATCCACCAGCACAATGGAACGCAAAAATCAAAATTAAATTATAATGTCCGGTTTCAGCGCATCGGTAAGTCGAATGTGTCAGAGCATCGGTAAGTGAATGTGTCAGCGCATCGGTAAGTCCAAGGCAAAAATATGGTATAATAACCGTCGAAAGGCGGTGACAAA